>NZ_CP048409.1:653750-1307500 GCF_010448835.1 Draconibacterium halophilum | reverse complement strand
ATTCAGACTCGCTTTCGCTTCGGTTACGGATCTTAAATCCTTAGCCTTGCTAGTGACGACTAACTCGTAGGCTCATTATGCAAAAGGCACGCAGTCACTCCTATAAATAGAAGCTCCTACCGCTTGTAAGCGTACGGTTTCAGGTACTATTTCACTCCCCTGTTCGGGGTGCTTTTCACCTTTCCCTCACGGTACTTGTTCGCTATCGGTCTCTCAGGAGTATTTAGCCTTACCGGATGGTCCCGGCAGATTCAGACAGAATTTCTCGTGTTCCGCCCTACTCAGGGTACTGCTAGGATAGTATTTCTTTTCTGTACCGGACTGTCACCGTCTGTGGTAGGCTTTTCCAAAACCTTTCCAGTTCAAAATATTTCTCCATATCGCAGCCCTACAACCCTGACATTGCCGAAACAATATCAGTTTAGGCTGTTCCCAGTTCGCTCGCCACTACTATGGGAATCATTATTATTTTCCTTTCCTCCGGGTACTTAGATGTTTCAGTTCCCCGGGTTAGCCCCCTTGCGGGTACCCTTGCGGGTGGGTTGCCCCATTCGGAAATCTTCGGATCGATTCATATTTGCTAATCCCCGAAGCTTATCGCAGCTTGTCACGTCCTTCTTCGCCTCTGAGAGCCTAGGCATCCTCCGTACGCCCTTAGTAACTTTCTTTTAGAGAATCCTCGTATTGATTCAATTGTATCTCTGTAAAATTGTCGTCTCTATCTTGTGATTTGATTTGACTCTCGATAATTACATTGTAATTATCAAAATTATTTTTTTCCCAACATGCCAAAGAACTTTTTAACCTCCTGAAAGTTGTCTCAGTAACTCGTACCAAGTACATTTTCCCGGTGTTAACCGTAGATAACCAGGGAATCGAACCCCAATCAAGGCGCCAGCCTTATCTCGTGACAGCCGCAAGTTGTACATCCCTGTACTTTTATATAAACTTGTTCTGTCTTTCAGTATTTCAATTTTTTTTGAACGTTTGCCATTTTCATGGTCTTTCTTCTTTTTCGACTTCCAACCTTATCGGTCTTCTGTCTTTCAACTTTTCAGTCTCTCGTGGAGAATAAGGGAGTCGAACCCTTGACCTCTAGAATGCAAATCTAGCGCTCTAGCCAACTGAGCTAATCCCCCGGGCTTTTGAAGATTAGAATGTTGGAGTTTTGAAGATTTGAATGATTTGTGTTTTCACATTTTCTCATTCAGCTATTCTCATATTCCATTATTCCAATATTCCAGTAGTCCCGCCCAGACTTGAACTGGGGACCCCTACATTATCAGTGTAGTACTCTAACCAGCTGAGCTACGGGACTGTTTTACTAAACTCAAGCTCAGAGCTTGTAGCTTTTAGCGCAGCCCCCGCTTGTAACTCTAGTGTAATATTATAAAAAAAAGCAAGGACAACCGTTGTCAATCTCTTCATAGATCACAGTAAACCTGTGCTCCAGAAAGGAGGTGTTCCAGCCACACCTTCCGGTACGGCTACCTTGTTACGACTTAACCCCAGTTACCAGTTTTACCCTAGGACGCTCCTTGCGGTCACATACTTCAGGTACCCCCAGCTTCCATGGTTTGACGGGCGGTGTGTACAAGGCCCGGGAACGTATTCACCGGATCATGGCTGATATCCGATTACTAGCGAATCCAACTTCATGGAGTCGGGTTGCAGACTCCAATCCGAACTGGGATCGGCTTTAGGGATTGGCATCCAGTTGCCTGGTAGCTGCCCTTTGTACCGACCATTGTAACACGTGTGTAGCCCTGGACATAAGGGCCGTGCTGATTTGACGTCATCCCCACCTTCCTCTCACCTTACGGTGGCAGTCTCGCTAGAGTCCTCAGCATTACCTGCTAGCAACTAACGATAGGGGTTGCGCTCGTTATGGGACTTAACCCGACACCTCACGGCACGAGCTGACGACAACCATGCAGCACCTTGTAAACAGCCCCGAAGGGAAAAAGTATTTCTACCTTATGCAGTCTACATTTAAGCCCAGGTAAGGTTCCTCGCGTATCATCGAATTAAACCACATGTTCCTCCGCTTGTGCGGGCCCCCGTCAATTCCTTTGAGTTTCAACCTTGCGATCGTACTCCCCAGGTGGATCACTTAATGCTTTCGCTCAGCCGCCTACAGTGTATCGCAGACAGCGAGTGATCATCGTTTACGGCGTGGACTACCAGGGTATCTAATCCTGTTCGCTCCCCACGCTTTCGTGCCTCAGCGTCAATCGTAGCTTAGTAAGCTGCCTTCGCAATTGGCGTTCTGTGTCATATCTATGCATTTCACCGCTACACAACACATTCCGCCTACCTCAACTACATTCAAGATCTTCAGTATCAATGGCAATTTTACCGTTAAGCGGCAAGATTTCACCACTGACTTAAAGATCCGCCTGCGCACCCTTTAAACCCAATAAATCCGGATAACGCTTGGACCCTCCGTATTACCGCGGCTGCTGGCACGGAGTTAGCCGGTCCTTATTCATTTGCTACCGTCAATACGCTACACGTAGCGTCCTTTCTTGGCAAACAAAAGCAGTTTACAACCCATAGGGCCGTCATCCTGCACGCGGGATGGCTGGTTCAGGCTTGCGCCCATTGACCAATATTCCTCACTGCTGCCTCCCGTAGGAGTCTGGTCCGTGTCTCAGTACCAGTGTGGGGGATAATCCTCTCAGAACCCCTAATGATCGTTGCCTTGGTGAGCCTTTACCTCGCCAACTAGCTAATCATACGCATGCCCATCTTGTACCGCCGAAACTTTAATCACAATAACATGCGAAATTGTGATACTATGAGATATTAATCCACGTTTCCATGGGCTATCTCTCTGTACAAGGAAGGTTGCATACGCGTTACGCACCCGTGCGCCGGTCGTCAGCTGGTGCAAGCACCACTGTTACCCCTCGACTTGCATGTGTTAGGCCTCCCGCTAGCGTTCATCCTGAGCCAGGATCAAACTCTCCGTTGTAAATATAAAAAGTTTAATATCTTTCGCTCCAGGTTTACTTATCTCTCAGAAATCAACAAAGTTGTTTTAAATTAACCTTGCTTTTTTTATGCTTCAAAATTTTAAAGAACTCGCGTAAAAAAACCAGCATCTTAATTATTACCTCGCAATGCCGGCCATTTACTTTTCTATTATATCTTACTGGCTTTCTCTTCTCCTCTTAATCTCTCTCGTTTGCCAGAACTCATTTCCCTTTTAACGGGGCGACAAAGGTAACTACTTTTTCAAAACCTCCAAAACTTTTTTAGCTTTTTTTGAAACTTTATTTCTAATGCTCCATGCGGCTTTGACGTGATTTCTACAACCATTTTACCGGCCGTTTTGTTCACTCGTTTTTACTCTCATTATGTCGCCTGAACGTTGCTTCGTTTTAAAAGCGGGTGCAAAGGTAATTGCTTTTCTGAATCCTCCAAAACATTTTTTCATTTTTTTGAAATTTTATTTTGAAGTCTTTTGCGGTCGATCACTTGAATTTTAACAGCTCGTTTGCCGTCTCACCCAAACTCTCTTCCTTTCATCATTTTCCCTTTGAACGTCGCTATCTGTTAAAGCGGCTGCAAAGGTAAATCTATTTTTGTCTCTGCCAAATACTTTTTTAAGTTTTTTAGAAACTTTTTTGCCGAACCGATTTACCGCTGTAAAGACCGAAATCCTTACTCCTTCCACCTGCTCTCCTTTGCCGTCCTATATCCCATCTTTTCTATGAACTCGCTTCTCTCAAAGCGGCTGCAAAAGTAATCAAGGTTTTTAATAATGCAAGCACTTTGCGCTAAATACATGCAACTTTTTTCGGATCAAAATCGCAACTAATTGATAATCTGAGCAGGAAACTTTAATAAATTTTTAGGGCTGCCGATTTAAAAAGGCAGTAGACATGCTCCCCTTTCTCAAGGCACATGCTTTTTTGCGAGGCTTCGGTTACCTCTACAATGATGTTTTCGCCCACATCAACTATACAAAAGGCCAGACCGTCTTTTAAAAAAACATCCTTTATAGTTCCTTCAACCTGGTTGCGAAGTGAGATATTGGGAACCATTTCTTTTGAAATGGCAATATTTTCAGGTTTGATCAGCACCTTCAATTCCTGATTTACCTCCACATCTTTTCCGATGGTTTGTGCCAGAGCCTGTATCTGGAGATTGCTTTTATGGCTCTTCAGCAAAACCATATTCTTTGATTCGAGGTGTGCGAATACCGACAAGTGCATTACGTTGTACCACCCCGACTCGTGCATCAGCGCCAAATTATCAGGCTGGTCCAACAGATCGGTGAACTTTCCATGCCCAAGCAAGCGACCATTTTTCAGCAGCATTAAGTTATCGGTAAGGCTTAACAAATCGGGAAGATCGTGGCTTACTATTAATATAGGAAGCGAAAATTTCTGATGCACCCGGTTTAAATACGGAATTATCTCGCGGCGCAGGTTTACATCCAGGGCAGAGAAGGGCTCATCCATCAATAATATTTTGGAGCCACTGATAATCGCACGCCCTATTGCAGCACGTTGTTTTTCTCCGCCGGAACACTGCTCGGGTTTCTTATTTAATAAATGAGCGATCTGCAAAGTTTCGATCACCTCATCGAAAAGTTGCGGATCGGGATTCTTTTCGCCATACAACAGGTTCTTCTTTATAGTATAGTGCGGAAAAAGTCGCTCGTCCTGGAAAACGTAGCCCACCCTTCGCTTCCTGATCTTAACATTTATCTTATTCTTAGTATCGAGAAGTGTATCGCCATTCAAATGAATATAACTTGAATCGGGGATAACAATTCCGGCAATCGAATTCAGCAAACTTGTTTTCCCATGACCAGATGGTCCGAAAATTCCGGTAATCCCATTTGGGATTTCAGCTTTTACATCAAGTGTAAAATCCTTTCGCTGCAGTTTTATATGGAATCGCAATGCCGCACTCATGCCGTTTTACTTTTAATTACACGTCGGTTTAAGAACTCGGCAGCGATCATGGCCAACAATGATAATATAACAGATACCACAACCAAACGCATGGTTGAAGCTTCTTGTCCGGGAACCTGCATTTCAGAAAAAATGGCAAGCGGAAGTGTTTGTGTCTTGCCTTCGATGTTTCCGGCAAACGAAATGGTGGCTCCAAATTCCCCCAGACTTCTGGCAAACGAAAGAATAAAACCACTGATTACACCGGGCAATGCCAACGGAAGTGTGATGGTAAAAAACACCCGGAGATTGGAAGCTCCTAAAGTGCGTGCGGCCTCCTCCAATTTCTGATCGACCAGTTCAATGGACAAACGAATGGAGCGTGTTACCAACGGAAACGATACAAAAATGGCAGCGATTACCGCCGCATAAAATGAAAAGGCGATTTGAATTCCGAACGTTTCGTAAAAGAATTTTCCGATAACTCCGCGGTTTCCGAAAACCAGTAATAATAAATAACCCGTAGTAATGGGAGGTAAAACCAATGGTAAATGGATGATTCCTTCAAGCACCGACTTGCCGAAAAACTTTTTGCGGGCTAAAAACCAGCCTACGGCTATGGCCAGCGGCAAGGTTATTACAGCACAAATTATCGCAACATATAACGATAATTGTATTGCCGACCACTCGCTTGCTGTATATTTAAAAAGTTCACTCAATCCTAAATCCGTGTTTTATCCAAATGTCTCTTGCTTCATTCGAGGTCAGAAAATTATAAAAAAGCCTGGTTTGTTCGTTGTTTTTGTTCTTTAAAATGGAGGCATAAAATCCTATTGGCGGATACAGCTCATCGGGAACAATGGAAACTATCTTTACTTTTTTCGATTTTAACGCGTCCGTTTTGTATACAATGCCCATTTCCACTTCGCCTAATTCGACCACCATTAATGCCGAGCGCACATCTTTTGCAGGTAAAATCCGATTGGCTAAAACGTCGGCATAATCACCGCTCTCGATTGCTTTCCATGCATAGTCGCCGGCAGGAACATGTTTCGGATCGCCAATTGACAGGCGACCATTAAACTTCTCCGGAAAATGATCCAAAAATGTGATGGTGTCCGTTTCACTGTCGGAAGGAACGATGACTGCCATCGACGTTCCAACGACTTTCTCTTTTGATTCAGGAACCACCAAATCGAGATTAATAAGGTAGTCTACCCATTTTTCGTTAGCAGATATATAAACTGAAGGTTGTGCTCCCTGTTCAATTTGCCGGGCCAATGTTCCCGACGAGGCAAAATTCAGTTTGATGTCGACGTCATTTTCCGTTTTGTAGATTTCAGCCAGTTCAGAGACAACATTTGTCAATCCGGCTCCACTGAAAACCAACAGTTCTGTCGATTGCTTTTTTTGCGATTTTTGGGCACATCCAAAAAACAGGAATACTATTAATATATATAGTAACCCGTTGTGCGGTTTAAACTGCCAGGGCATATTTTAAATTATTAATTGGTTTACCGTTCTTTAAATTAATATATTGCAGTAAAGTCACCGAAGTAACTTTTGTGAGTATTCTGACTGACAATCCAATAAGTGTTTTGGCGTAATTACGTTTAAGCATGAACTGGTCGCAAAGTTGAGAAAACAATGTTTCGATCCTTTTTCTAAACTTTTTAAAAACAGGTGGGTACAAAGTGTAAGCTTTTTGATTAGCCCGCATGGGGGTTTCCAGTTTAACGTTGCAGGAAGAAAACAGGTCAATTTGCTGAGAACTGGATAAATATCCTTTATCTCCCAGCAGGATACAATTGTTTAGCCCAGAATGCTTTACCTGCGACAGGTAATGAACATCATGGACACTAGCCTTGCTTAAGTCCATACTATGAAAAACCCCGTTTGCAGAGGTAAGCAAATGAAGCTTGTAGCCGTAATACCAGGTTTTATTAACAGCAGAATAGCCTTTGTTTGGTGCTGTCTCAAAGTTTTCTTTGCAAATCCTGCTGCGTTGTTCACGGGCGTTCTTGCAAACAGGGATGGGAATCGAATCAACCAGGAAACAGTCTTCTCCTGCATTGAGAAAGCCGGCTACAGTCTTGTTCAATTCTTCGATAAAAGGATAAAGGCGTTTTCTTCTGCGGTTAAAGTTGCTTCGGTCGATTAGGTTGGGAAAATCATCAGCATGTTCGCTTTTGATTTTAGCCCACAAAAAAGCTTCGCTGTCGATTCCGAGTGACTCGCCAGTAATAGAGAACGCAATAATTTGACAATCAGACATCTTTGGGCGGTTTCTATACGAATAGAAATTATCGAAAGAGTTGATGCGATTTTTAAATACAGATTTGGTAATGAGAAAGAATCTGTCGTAATTTGATTTCAAGTTATGCATAACAGAAGTAAAAATGTGGTGTTTTATACTTCTAAGATATTGAATATCATGATTATGCATAACTTTTTTTAGTTATAGATATTAATAAGGTTATTAACAAATTAAACCGCACAACGGGTTATATAGTAATGCTTTTCTACTCATTATTCGACCGCTAAAGTTAGGCAAATTGTAGCATCAACAAGTAAAGATGCTTTCATTAAAAGCACCATTCGCTTCTAAAGCAGTCCTGAAAAATCCTAAACGGACTCTTCTTCAACTAGTGCCGCATTACAATATTCTTTCAATGCATTGGTAAAATCGAGCATTCTCGACAACTCTTCGCGTGTTGGCTCAAGTGTTTCCAGCACTTCCAGCGAGCAGAAATTCATAAAGCGATTGAGAAACCGTGCCTCCACAAGAAACTCTTCAGGAATTTCCATTTTCTTAGCAACCTGCCTTAACATGGCTGTTATTCCCGAATGCTCGGGCAGCTCGCCGGTACTTACACACAAAGCCGTCAGATAGTTTTCCACTGCCATGCTTAATACATTATATACTACCAGGCTTCCCAATTTCTCTTTTTTGTACGAACCAACTGCTGCTTTTGCGTAGCTGTCGGCCTCATCCATGTACTTTGTCCAGTTTGCCATAATTTCAAATTTTAGTTATTCAACCTTGTTGTATTAAAATGTTGTAATTTTTTTGTCTCGCTAATTAAATGTTCGACGAAATGAGGTTTTTCACCTCATTAAAATGCAGGTCGCGCTTTAACTCGATCGACAGCTTTTTGATTTTAGCGACAAGAATGGCCAGTTCGTTTTTTGGAAGGAATATATTTCGCCTTTGCAGCATCTCGTCAACTGCGCCCATTCCCGAGTGTTTTCCGATTACCAACTCGGTTTGTCGTCCAATTTCGTTCGGATTAAAAGGCTGGTATGAAAGTGGATTTTCTTTTAGGCTGCGGCAGTGAATTCCGGATTCGTGCGAGAAAACCAGTTCTCCCGACACGGGTTTCGATAATGCTAACTTTCGCTCTGAAACCCGTTCCACCAGTTTCGAAAGCTGAACCATTTTCTTTCCTTCGAAATTAAAGTCGTAACCGCAGGAGTATTTTAGTGCAAAAGCCACTTCTTCCAAACAGGCGTTTCCGGCTCGCTCACCCAAACCGTTAACAGTAAGACTCACACTTTGTGCGCCCGATTGTAATGCCACAACGTGATTGGCGGTTGCCATACCCAAATCGTTGTGCCCGTGAAATTCAAAATCTACATCGGCAAAATCGCCGCTTAAACGGGTAAACAGGTTCTGTGTGGAAAGCGGATTCAGAACTCCTACCGTATCGGCAATGCGCACACGTTTGGCGCCGTATAAAGTTGTCAGATAGATGTATTCTTTAAGGAAATCGTAATCGGCACGTGAAGCATCCTGCGCACCAACTGCCACAAATTCGAAATGGTTTGTGGCAAAATTCATGATCCCGGGAAGGTTTTTGCGTACCCAGTCGCGCGACTTCCCAAGCGTTTCAAGTTGTATATCGGAAACCGGGAACGAAAGGTTGACCCTTTTTGCTCCTGTAGCCAGGGCAGCTTCCAAGTCGTTGAAAGTTGCCCTGCACCAGCAGGTAGAAGCGAAGGAAAATCCCTGGTTGATCAAACAATGAATGTCGCTCTGCTCTTTTTCGCCCATGGCCGGAGTTCCGATTTCCAGTTCCGGTACTCCAATTTCATCAAGCTTTTGAGCAATTTCGAGTTTCTCTTTCAATGAAAATACTACACCCGGAGCTTGTTCTCCGTCACGCAGCGTAGTGTCGATCAAATATGGGAACTTCTCATCCTTCATAATATATAATTGTTATTGGTTTTCAATCCGATAAAAGTACCCCCGGCACAAGCCGGGAATACTATACAAGTTGAAGTTTGATTAGTTCTGGTTCTACCGATGAGAGTTTATTTTCAAACATCTATCGGCATTATCCATTGTAATTTCAAAGCTTCACCAAGGCTCACTCTGAAAAACAATTGGATAAGAGGGGAAAATCAATTGAGTATGCAGTTTAACTTATTCGCTTATGAGATAATCCTCAACGGCCTCCCCCTCCTCCAGTGCATCTAAAATTTCGTCGATTTTCTCTTCATTAATTCCTCCGTACCAATAGTTATTTGGGTGAATAACCATTACGGGCCCTTGTGAGCAAACGTTTAAACAAGCGGTGGAAGAGACCGCGACGTCCATGCCGCGGTCGTTACATTCTTCCATTATATATTGAATTAAATCGGATGAACCGTTTTTGTTACAATAACCTTGTGCATCGCCGGCAACCCGGTACGAGTTGCATACTAAAATGTGAAATTCTGGTTTTTTCATGTCGCTCTATATTTTAAGTTGATACTATTTCTAATTTTTGTCATTTCGATCCGTCGGCTGACGGGGAGAAATCTGCTCCTTTGAAATAGATTTCTCCTCCTTCGTCGTCGAAATGACAGCTATTAATTATTTACATTTTCCGCTGCACCCGGGAATTTTATCCACCGAGCAGGTGCAGGTTTGTACTGCTATTCCAATGATATCGAATTGCTCTTTTGGCTTTTCACCAATTTGCATGGTGTACAGCTTTTCGCAATCCTCGAGTTTTTCTTTTACTGTTGAAAATCGATCGGATGAAAATTTATGATCGGCAACAGGTTGGCCTCCTGCGCTGCAATACGATGTAACTTCGCGTGTTTCCACGAGTTTCATTTCATCACCTTCCACGTCGTACACATCAAAGCGGGTAGCTTTTCCAAAATGCTGGTCAACCTTTACTCCGTTACTTGTTGTTACTGCTATTCTCATTTGTTTTGATTATTATAATTCGTCATTCGGCCCGTCATCTGACGGATTCGGAATCTGAAAAATGGTTACCAAAAGATGCTGAAACAAGTTCAGCATGACGTTCTGATGAAACTTCTATCCGCAACCGGTTCCTTTTCCCGAACATTCTGAACCACATTTAAAAACATCGGCTTTTTTCAGTGTCCGGAGTTCTTTGCCTTTGTAAACGGCATCCAATCCCTCATCGATCAAGCCGGTCATTTCAACGATCTTGATTCCTGCCCGGCCAATAATCGACGATGGCGATGGTCCGATTCCGCCAACCAGCAAGGCCCTGCAATCATCGATCACATCAGCCAGTACTGCCCAACGACTGTTTCCGGCTCCGGGTTTTGGTGTTGCACGTTGTTCCACCAAACGATAGCCATTTGGCGTTTCTCTGAAAATATAGAGCTGCGTTGCCTCTCCAAGGTGCTGGTTTACCAACAATCCCTCGTGACTTGCAACTGCGACGTATGGTTTTGTTTTGTCAACATTCACCGACAGGTTCGACACTTCCGACAAGATCTGTTTTGCTTCTGCATCGTCTTGTCCCAGCAATCCAACAGCATCGGCACGACAACGGGCACAGTGCGTCATCGGTGGTAAATATTCTTTTATACCGTTTTGCAATTCTTTCATTCGTTTTGGCGAAGGCTCTTCAAAATCCTCGAAAGGAGTTCCTTCAACCGGGTAGAGCGGAATGGTATTCATAATATCCACCTCCATCTCTTTCATTTTTTTGGCGATATCAACGATCACATTATCATTGATTCCCGGCACTACAATCGAGTTGATTTTAACAGTAATACCAGCACGTTTTAATGCACGGATTGCTTCCATCTGGTTCCGCAGCAGAATTTCAGCTGCCTGTTCTCCAAAATATCCGCGCTTCTCGAAACGCACCCATTTATATAATTGTGATAATGTTTTTGTCTCAGTTCCGTTCAGCGTAATGGTAACGTGGCTAACTTCCAGCTCCTTCAATTCATCAACATACGGCAATACATTCAGCCCGTTTGACGAAAGACAAAGGATCATTTCCGGAAACTCTTTTCGAATCAACCGAAGTGTTGTCATGGTTTGAATCGGATTGGCGAACGGATCGCCGGGGCCGGCAATTCCCACAACCGACAAATGCGGCATTTTTTCTTTTAGCCTGATGGTGTAGGCTAAAGCCTGCTCAGGCGATAGTACTTCGCTGGTAACACCAGGGCGGCTTTCGTTTACGCAATCGTAATCGCGTTTGCAATAATGACAATGAATATTACATTGCGGTGCCACCGGGAGATGCACGCGGGCATATTTGCCTTTTGCATCTTTATTGAAACAGGGATGTGTTTTAATGTCAATAGCCCCTCCCGGCCTCCCCAATGGGGAGGAGTTTTGTTCTGTATTACTTTTTATGTCTTTCATAGTCCAATATTTTAGAAGTTTCATCCTCTCTTTTTCCCTCCCCTTGGGGAGGTTAGGAGGGGCTTTACATATATTTATAGCCTACCGGCGAAATACTTTGTTTGTGTTCAATCAGTGCGTTCACTACTTTATCAAATAATTCCTGCGTACCTGAATAACCAAGATGTTTTATGCGTTGTCCGCCCACACGATCGTGAATTGGGAAACCTACCCGAACGATCGGGATATTTAGTTCGCGGGCGATGTAGTAGCCTTTGCTGTGCCCGATCAGGATGTCAGGTTTATTTTCGAGGCTCCAATCGCGGATACTTTCAAAATCGTATCCTTCGCGAACCACCACTTTATCTTTATTCTCAGGACAATATTTTTTATTTCATTCTCCAACATGCCACTTTCGCCGCCTGTGGCAACAAGCGCCAGTTCAATTCCAATTTCATCAAGGAAAGCTGCCATGGCAACTACAAAATCTTCTTCGCCATACACCACTGCCCTTTTGCCAAAGGTGTATTTATGTGCATCAACATAAGCATCTACCAGGCGACCACGTTGTTTGGTATATTTTTCAGGAATATCGTTGCCCGAAAGAGTTTTAAGCTCCTCAAAAAAGGCATCGGTTTGAGTGATACCGATTGGCATTGGGATATTTACCAACGGTACATCCATTTCGTTTTTCAGGAACTGTGCCCCGGTGCGCGACAATTGTTTGCTTTTTACGCGGCCTGATAATTTTCCTTTGTTCAGGATAGTACCGAATTCGATACTGGCTTTGGCACTGCCACTTTTAACTACATCCTCTTTTGCAGTTCCTCCTTCGGGAATACGGTGATAAGTATCCCAAACCGGATTGTCGAGACTTTCAGAATAATCGGGCATCATAATGTGCTCCAACGAAAAGTCGGCCATAATTTCTTTCAGCAAGCGCAAATCTTCGGTTGAAACAAAACCAGGGAAAAGATTTACATGATCTTGCGAAATACCTTTTTTGGCGTAACGTTTTACCACGCTGGCAACTGCTTCGTGAAATCCGTCGATGTGCGTTCCCTGGTAACTGGGTGTTGAAGCCATTACAAAATCAGTGTCGATTTCAGGATGCTTCTCCAGAAAATGGTGCAGGAAAAGGCTAACATCGTCGCCAATGGTTTCGCTCAAACAGGTTGAGGCAATACCGATAATTTCCGGTTTATATTGATTGATAATATTAAGGACAGCCAGTTTGAAGTTTTCGTCGCCACCAAAAATGGTAGCATCTTCGGTAAAATTCGACGAGGCAATGTCGATTGGCTCTTTGTAATGCGAAATAAGGTAACGGCGAATGTAAGTTGCGCAGCCCTGCGAACCGTGAATTAGCGGAACACAGCCTTTAAAACCTTTGAAAGCGACACTGGCTCCCAATGGCGAACAAAGTTTACAGGCATTTTGTGTTGCCTTGTATTCAGCCCCTCCCGACCTCCCCGTAGGGGAGGAGAAAGAAACCGCTCTTGTATCAATATAGTGCGAAGAATTTAAAATAGTATTTCCCTTTTTCATTTCAATCCAATTTTGTAGTAAGATTTAGAAGAACTTCTCTTTTTACTCCTCCCCCACGGGGAGGTTGGGAGGGGCGATAAATTTCCACACCGGGCTTGTAACCGAGGCATAAACTTCTTTCGCAAAGTTCATCATGCCGACATAGCCGGCCAGTGCTTCTTTTCTTTCGTGGTTGTGATCGCAAAAGCCAAGGCCCAGTTTATGTGCAATAGGGCGTTCTTTAACGCCGCCGATAAACAGGTTGGCTCCGGTTAGCTTCACAAATTCAGAAAGTTCGTTTGGATTGGAATCATCAACAATGATGGTTCCCTCATCACACAAATCTTTTAGTAGTTTATAGTCTTCCGCATTTCCGGTTTGGGAGCCAACAACCACTGTTTTCATCCCCAGCAAACGCAAGGCTTTTACCAGCGAAATAGCTTTAAAAGCACCACCTACATAAATGGCTGCCTTTTTACCTTCCAGCTTTTGGCGGTAGGGTTGCAGTGCCGGTAATAATTTTGAAATTTCGTTGGTAACCAGTTCGCGGGCCTTGGCCATCATTTCATCATCTTTGAAAAATTTGGCTACTTCGTACAATGCTTCCGACATGTCTTCGATTCCGAAATAGGAAACCTTCATAAAAGGAATGTCGTATTTTTCTTTCATCTCTTTAGCCAGGTGCATAATCGATCCCGAACACTGAACCACGTTCAGCGAGGCTTTATGTGCGCGACGAATCTGTTCAACACGACCATCACCGGTCATACACGAAATGATTTCAACACCCAGTTTTTTGTAGTATTCAGCCAAAATCCACAACTCGCCGGCAAGGTTAAAGTCGCCAAGAATATTGATTGAATATTTTGATGGTGTGTAGTCGTTGTTTGTTCCAACTAATTTTGAAAGTGCGCCACAAGCAATTTTGTAGCCGTCTTTTTTGGTGCCGTTAAACCCTTCCGACATTACCGGAATAACGTCGATGCCTTTTTCTTTTGTAACCTGGCGGCAAACGGCTTCCACGTCGTCGCCAATAACTCCGATTATACAGGTTGAAAAAACAAAGGCAGCTTTTGGCTGATGTTTGTCGATTAATTCAATAAGGGCGTGATACAATTTCTTTTCGCCGCCAAAAACCACGTCTCTTTCTTTTAAATCGGTGGTAAAACTCAGGCGATGTAACTGTGGCCCCGACGAAAGCGAACCACGAATATCCCAGGTATAAGAAGCACAACCAACCGGACCGTGAATAACATGCAATGCATCGGCAATGGGATAAAGCACCACGCGCGATCCGCAAAACACACAAGCTCGTTGCGAAACTGACCCGGCCAGACTTTTTTTATCGCAGGAAATTTCTGCAGCGTCGTTTCCTTTTGTAAGGATTTGGCTTTCGCGATCTTTTAGATAGTTGCTCATAATTCAAAAGTTAAAAGATGGACGAAGTTGCCTGCAAGCAGGTCTTATCCTAATTACAATTCTGATTTATTATCTCTGATTCTTGTTATGTAGTGCTAATTATTTCGGGTGAAGTTCAGCTGAGAGCGACTCAGCTGAACCCACCTCGAAATCAATTTTGAATTATATTGCAACTACATTGTAAGTTCGAACGACTCTTCTGGACTTGTTGCATCAATTTTGTCCATGATGACTCCAAGAATGCTTTCCAGAAGACGTATACCTCCCATGTACCCAACGGTTGGGAAATAACTGTGACCAATACGATCAATGATCGGGAATCCTGAACGAACGAATGGAATACCTTCGTCGCGGGCAATGTATTTACCGTAGGTGTTACCAATCAGCAAGTCAACAGGCTCTTCTTTAATCCACTGATGCATCAGGAACATATCGGCAGAAGCTCCGTTACGAACTTTTGCTTCGGGTACTTTTGCTTCCAGAATTTCCATTGCACGTTTCGAGAATTTTTTACCCGGTGTTCCGGAAACCACGTATACAGGTTTCATATCTATATCTACCAGGAACTCGATCAATGGTAATAATGTATCAGGATCTCCCCAAAGGGCAACACGCTTACCGTATAAATACTGATGCATATCGGTAATCACGTCAACAAGTTTACCGCGTTCATCTGAAATACAATCAGGAATTGAAACTTTACCGGCAGTAGAAAGCGCCTGAATAAAGCGGTCGGTAGCTTTCAAACCGATTGGAACGTCAGTCATAGAAAAAGGCACCTTGCATTTATTATCCAACGTAATGGCTGCTTTTTCAGTAGCCCACTCGCCCATTGCAACAGTTCTCATACTGTCGCCCATGCTTACAATCTCTTCGCGGGTTGTTCCGCCTTTCGGGTACATTTTATATGTTCCGTCCATTGGCGTATCCAAAACGTCTGAAGTATCGGGCAGCAGAACTGTTTTTAAGTCCATCAATCCTGCCAAACGTTTCAGTTCACGCATATCAGCTGGTTCAACCCAACCTGACAACATATTAACCTGACGTTTTTTCTCATCGGTATTGAATGAAAAATATTTTACAAATGCTTCAAGCATGTTGGCATAACCTGTTACATGAGATCCCACGTAACTTGGAGTTGATGCCTGAACAACGAATTTACCTTCAGGTATTTTACCATCGTCCAATGCTTTTTTAACGATTTGTCCAAGGTCGTCACCAATTGTTTCTGACAAACAAGTTGAGTGAACGGCAATGATATCAGGATCGTAAATTCCAAAAATATTATCGATCGCCTGCAACAGGTTTGCCTGTCCACCGAATACTGATGATCCTTCGGTGAATGAACTTGTTGCAGCCATTACAGGCTCTTTATAATGTCTTGTTAAGGCACTTCTGTGGTATGAGCAACAGCCCTGCGAACCGTGACTGTGTGGCAAACAACCGTGCACTCCAAGAGCTGCGTACATAGCACCAACCGGCTGGCAGGTTTTTGCCGGGTTAACCGTTAGTGCTTTTCTTTCTTTTACTTCGCTTGTTGTATGTCGTAATAACATGATTTCAATTTTTAATGATTATTGATTATCGATTAATGGGAATCCAAGAATCCGTTTATGCCCCGACGAACTCCGTTGCCGGGACGCGTTCGACTTAATGATTTTCAGTCGTCTTCAGACTCCCAAAATCATAGTCTCACTAAGCGTCAACGGTTACACTTCCAACAATCTCTGGCTCGTGTTTCCACGGTGTATCAACCAGTTTCCAAATATCAGTGCCCAGCATACGTTCCATTTCCTTGTAGAAATTTATTGCACCACCAAAGGCTGCGTATGGACCACCATAGTCGTAAGAGTGAAGCTGTTTTAATGGCACACCATATTTTTGTACCACGTATTTTTCTTTAATACCCGCACAAAACATATCAGGCTTGTAGAATTCAATCAGCTTTTCAGTTTCCCAATGGTTTACATCGTCAATTACCAGCGAGTTTTTCTGCATATCAGGCATCATACCTTTGTAATCTTTAAACTCGTAACCATCAGCTTCCAGTTTGGCTTTTTTCTCGGCCAGATCGTCGCGATATTTTTCTTCATCTTTGGTAACCACAAGGTCTTCGATGTTTCGTGTATCGGCGTCAATCTTAATGTTCGGAAGAACTTCACGTCCTTCGTAGTCGTCGCGGTGAGCAAACTCGTAACCGGCAGAAACTACACGAACACCCAGTTCAGTAAATAAATCCTGGTAGTGGTGAGCACGTGATCCACCAACGAACATCATTGCCAGTTTACCTTCAACCTTTGGTTTAACAGCTTCGGCAACTGCTTTCACTTTTAGCATCTCCCGTGCAATAACTTCTTCAACTTTGGCAATCATTTCCGGATCGCCAAAATATTCAGCCATTTTACGCAATGATTTTGCAGTTGATTCGGCTCCAATAAAGTTGACCTTAAACCATGGAATACCATATTTCTCTTCCATCATCTCGGCAATGTAGTTGATGGAACGGTGGCACATAACCATGTTCAGGTCGGCAGTGTGTGAGTAGGCAAAACTTTCAACGGTTGAGTTACCACTGTATGTTGAAATAAGCGTTACTCCGATTTCTTCGAAAAGACTTTCGATTTCGAAAGCATCGCCACCAATATTGTATTCACCTAATAAATTTACCTGGTATTTACCGGTACGCTCGCGGTCGTCGTTACCTACAACGTGTTTAAAAATACCGTTGTTGGCAATGTGGTGACCGGCCGACTGAGACACTCCACGGTAACCTTCGCAGCTAAATCCGAAGATGTTAATTCCCAGTTCTTCTTTCATTTCACGGGCAACAGCATGAACGTCGTCACCAATCAAACCTACCGGACATGTAGAGAAGATACCGATTGAACTTGGATGAAAAGTATCAAAAGCTTCGCGGATGGCATCTTTTAATTTTGCCTCTCCACCAAACACGATGTTTTCATCCTGCATATCGGTAGAAAATGCATAGGTGATGAAGTTTGGATCACCTTCAAGAGCCCTGGTTTGGTTACGCCTTGTTAACCAGGCGTAAAAGCTGCAACCAATTGGTCCGTGTACCAGGTTGATGATGTCGCGTGTAGGTCCTAAAACCACCCCTTTACAACCGGCATAAGTACACCCACGTTGTGTAATAATTCCAGGCACGGTACGAATATTGGCGCCAATCTCCTGACTTTCGTTAGGATCGTTGATAACCATCGCCTTGGCTCTTTTCTTGGCTACTTTTCGCGGATATTTTGCCAGAATCTCTTCCTTCAGTTGCGAAGCATCGGGCAATCCGTTGGTATAATCTTTCTTATTCGGCATAATTTTGTCTTTTTTAATTAAAGAATTGTCGTCCCTGTTTCGCCGGTGCGAACCCGATACGTATCATCCAATGGAAGGACAAATATTTTTCCATCGCCGGGAGCAGGAGTCTGATTAACTTCGATAATCGTATCAATTGTTAATTGCACATTGTGGTCGGAAACCGCAATATTTAGTACGCGCTGAGGTCTCAGCCGGGGTTCTTTCCCGAGGTGCGTAAGTGCTTCTGGCATATCTTTTTTTGCACCTTCCATTACCTGGGCATCCCAGGCACCTTTTCCTCTTCCAAAAACTTTTCCGGTGGCCGTCATTGAAGTAATGCCCGCTGCGGTAAGTGCCCGCTTTGTTGCATTCATTTTATCGATCCTGATGATCGCCAATACCATCTTCATAGTCGTACAGTTTTAAGGTTATAATTCTTTTGTTCCGCGACTGATGGTGTAGGCCTCGTCTACTGAGGTTACAAAGATTTTTCCATCACCAAAGGCACCTTTCGGTTCGCTACGCGCTGCTTCCATTATGGTGCTGATAGCGAAGTCTTTGTCTTCGTCTTTGATTACCATGATCAACATTTCTTTCGGAAGTTCATCATAGGTAACATCGCCTATTTTAATACCGCGCTGTTTACCACGTCCCACAACAGGGATCTTTGTTACTGCAATATATCCAGCCTCGAACAGGGCTTTCAGTACTTTACTTGATTTCTCCGGGCGTATAATAGCTCTTACCATTAACATGTTATATTCTCCTTTTCTTTAGTTTAAAATATTGAGTTATATCCTGTCATTTCGACGAAGAATGAGGAGAAATCTATTCCCTCGATGAAAGAGATTTCTCACTTCGTTCGAAATGACAGCGTGATAGACAATTAGCTGGCAATCCCGAAGTCGATCAATAATTTCTCCAACACTTCCATTTCAAGTGGTTCAGGAATTACAAACATTTCGTTTTCGTCGATCGCTTTTGCCAAGGCTCTGTACTCATCGGCCTGAGGATGTTCTGCATTGAACTCAATAACAGTTTTACGGTTGATTTCGGCCTGCTGAACCATATTATCACGAGGAACAAAGTGAATCATTTGCGTACCCAACTGTCTGGCAAGCTCTTCAATCATTGCTGATTCGTTATCAACTTTACGCGAGTTACAAATCAATCCTCCTAAACGAACACCACCTGCCTGAGCATATTTCTTAATACCTTTACAGATGTTGTTGGCGGCATACATTGCCATCATCTCGCCCGATACTACAATGTAAATCTCCTCTGCTTTACCTTCGCGAATAGGCATGGCGAAACCACCGCAAACAACGTCACCAAGTACATCGTAGAAAGTGTAGTCAAGCTCGAATTTTTCGTCCCATGCACCCAACTGCTCCAACATATTAATAGAAGTAATGATACCACGACCGGCACATCCTACACCTGGTTCAGGACCACCTGATTCAACACAACGAACACCGCCGTATCCTACTTTTACAATGTCTTCCAACTCTACATCTTCACCTTCTTCGCGAAGTGTATCCAACACTGTTTTCTGGGCCATACCCCCCAATAATAATCGGGTTGAGTCAGCTTTAGGGTCGCAACCCACAACTTTTACATTTTTACCTGCTTCAACTAATCCTGCTACAGTATTTTGGGTTGTGGTTGATTTACCAATTCCACCCTTTCCATAAATTGCAATCTTTCTCATGATTTTATATTTTAAGTTAAATCGTTTGATTGCCATTACGCCATATTGGTGCCACAAAATATGCTCGACAACATATTTCCGGCACACAAACCTGAATTAACTAACTGATTTACTGTCTGTAAAAATTTTTCAAAATTTTATTTTCATTACAATTCACGAGAAGTAATCCTACATTTTTGTAGAATGAAACCGTAATACACACAATAAGGTGGAAAATTTTAAGAAGCCCATGTTTAAGGGGCATTCGGGGTGTTAACATTGAGGTAACCTACATTTAGGTAGGAAAGGGTATAACTTCAGATTCTTGAATCGTTTTTAGCTTAAAAAGTATATACCACGCCTCTTTTTAAGTTAACAAATAGAAAACACAACACACCTAGTGATTATCAACACTTTGCAATTTGTTTAGATTTTTTTTAAATAATATCTGAAAATCTAGTTGACTTTAGCAACTAATTTGTCTTAGCTTTGCAGCACAGAAAAACTAGAAAGTGATGAAAACAAAAGAACCATTGACCTATTTGCTTGGGCAAACCATGAAATTGGTTCGCCATAAGTTAATGGCAAAGTTTAAGGAAAATAATTTAGAGTTAACGCTGGAACAGTTTGTAGTGTTACTCTACATCCACGAAAATTCAGCATCTACCCAACAAGATCTTGCTAATCACTTTTTACGCGACAAATCAATTGTTACGCGCCAGATTAATACACTTATTGATTTGGGGTATGTAATGCGTACGCAAGATGATGAAGATAAACGAAAAAAAAATTTACAGCTAACGAAGGCAGGAATTGAAATGCTTGAGTTACTAAAAGCCAAATCAGTAGAAGTTTCAACAGAACTTTTAGATGGAATTTCGCAGGAAGAGCTAACAAATTTTGAGCATGTGATCTCAAAAATTCAGCATAACACAGGTTTTAAAGAATGCCTGTCGTGCTGCTAAAACAAGGATAAGAAATTATAATACAATAGACACAAAAAACATGAAAACAATTGTACAACCTACAAGCATGGCACTGCTTGCCATTCTTTTAATCTTTTCTTCCTGTTCGAATAACCAACAAGGAAGCAACCCAACGATGGGAGGCCAGGTTCCCGAATACCTGGTACAAGAAGTTACACCACAAAACATTACTCTTTATCAAAATTTTCCGGCCACACTTGAAGGCGAACAAACTGTTGAAATTCGCCCCAGAGTTGCAGGTTATATCGAAAAAATATTTGTTGACGAAGGTGACTATGTAAAAAAAGGCCAGCTTCTTTTTCAACTTAATGCAAACGATATCAGGGCACAGGTTCGGTCAGCCGAAGCACAGATTAAAGTTGCCGAATCGCAGGTTGCCACTGCAAAAATCGAAGTGGAGAAAACAAAACCGCTGGTAGAGAAAAATATTGTCAGCGATTTTCAGCTCGAATCGGTAAAAACAAACTTACAATCGGCCGAGGCACAACTGGCGCAGGCACAGGCAAATTTAGCCAATGCAAAAGCCAATCTCCAGTACACCATGATTACCAGTCCAACAAAAGGCATTATCGGAACTTTTCCGTACCGCGTTGGAAGTTTGGTAAGCAGCTCAGTTACCCAGCCGCTTACAACAGTATCAAATACTGCCAGCATGCGCGCCTATTTCTCCATAAACGAGAAAGTATTTTTACAAATGACAAAAGAACTGCAAGGAAACAACATGCGCGAAAAACTGGCAAACCTGCCTGAAGTAGAGCTAATTCTTCCCGACAAATCAACCTATAGCGAGAAAGGTAAAATTGAAATTGCCAGCGGAATTGTTGATTCGCAAACCGGAGCTATAAATATGCGTGCTTCGTTTCCTAACACTGAAGGAAACCTACGCTCGGGCGGAAGTGGAAATATTCGGTTACCGGAATACCACAAAGATGTTTTGCTGGTTCCACAGCCTGCCAGTTACGAAATACAGGAAAAACATTTTGTTTACGTTCTCAACAGCGAAAATAAAGTTGTAAATACCGAGATTCAGATAATTGCAGGAGATTTGAAAGACGTTTTTGTTGTTACGTCAGGTTTAAAAGCCGGCGACAAAATTGTTGTTGAAGGAATTACGTCCCTCCGCGATGGCATGGAAATTAAACCCCAACTGGCCAGGCAACAAGCAGTTGAAGAAAACAATCAACCGTCAAACAATTAATCAATTAAGAACCAAAAAGTATGTTTAATAAATTTATAGAAAGACCGGTTCTCTCAACCGTTATTTCAATCCTATTGGTAATTCTGGGTGTACTCGGTATTACCACATTACCCATCGAGCAGTACCCCGATATTGCTCCGCCAACCATCAGGGTATCGGCTAACTATACCGGTGCCGATGCGCAAACTGTTTTAAGCAGTGTTGTTATTCCACTTGAAGAGCAGATTAATGGTGTTGAAGACATGATTTACATGAGCTCAACAGCAAGTAATAACGGTTCTGCAACCATACAGGTTTATTTTAAACAGGGCACCGATCCTGACATGGCAGCAGTGAATGTGCAAAACAGGGTTACACGCGCCAATGCTCTTTTACCGGCCGAAGTTACACGTGCCGGGGTTATTACTGCCAAGCGCCAGAACAACATGTTAATGGTATTTTCGCTTTATAGTAAAGATGGGAAGTACGATGAAACATTCTTACAAAACTACGCCAAAATTAACCTGATGCCGCAAGTGCAACGTATTAACGGCGTTGGTGAGGCATTGGTATTTGGACAAAAAGACTATTCGATGCGTATTTGGTTAAAACCGGATATTATGTCGAGTTACCATTTAATGCCTTCGGATGTTGTTGCTGCCCTTAATGCCCAAAACCTTGAAGCCGCGCCGGGACGTTTTGGTAGCGAAAACAATCAAAGTTTTGAGTACGTAATTCGTTATCGGGGAAAATTGACACAGCCTGAAGAATTTGAAAATATTGTTATAAAATCGGATGAAGATGGCAATGTTCTTCGCCTTAGAGATATTGCCCGGGTGGAATTAGGATCGATGAATTACACCGCCATGACGCAAACACAGGGACAACCAGGTATTACCATGGCAATTTTCCAATCTGCCGGTTCGAATGCTAGAGATGTGATTCTTGAAATAGAAAACACCCTGGAAGAAGCATCCAAATCATTTCCTCCGGGAGTTGATTATATCGAACTGATGAACACCAACGAATTCCTCGATGCATCAATCGAAAAAGTATTACACACACTACTCGAAGCATTTATCCTGGTATTTATTGTGGTATTCGTATTCCTCCAAAATTTCAGGGCTACACTTATTCCGGCAATTGCGGTTCCGGTTTCTATTATCGGTACTTTCTTTTTCCTGAATTTGTTCGGATTCACCATTAACCTGCTAACCTTATTCGCACTGGTTCTGGCCATAGGGATTGTGGTTGACGACGCCATTGTGGTGGTTGAGGCGGTTCATGCCAAACTCGACGGTGGCGCACGAAACGCTAAATCGGCGGCCATTTCCGCCATGAGCGAAATTTCAACAGCCATTATTTCCATTACGCTTGTAATGGCAGCGGTGTTTATTCCGGTTACTTTTATTACAGGAACTACCGGTGTTTTCTACCGTCAGTTTGGTATTACACTAACGGTGGCAATTCTACTTTCAGCAATTAACGCGCTTACCTTAAGTCCGGCTCTTTGTGCGCTGTTTCTGAAACCACACAGCAAAGAGGAAAAAGCACAAAAGGGGGTAATGAAGCGTTTTTATACGGCTTTTAATACCGCTTTTGAAGCCATGACCGGAAAATATAAAAAGGTTACCCACTTCTTTATCAACAAAAGATGGCTGGCAGCTGGAATGATCGTAGTTTTTGTTGCATTGCTGGGCTACCTTATGAAAACAACTTCAACAGGTTTTGTTCCGGCAGAAGATACCGGCCGAATGTTTGTTGATATTGCCATGCCACCGGCTTCTTCATCAGAAAGAACTGCTGAAGTGGCCAAACAAGTTGATCAGATATTGGCAACCATTCCCGAAATTAACGGACGAACTGCTATCACCGGATTCTCGTTTTTAGGTGGGCAGGGTAGTCCTTACGCCATGGTAATTGCAGGACTAAAACCATTCGGAGAAAGAAAAGGCGAAGGTCAGGATTTAAACAGCATTGTTCAAAAGTTGTACATGCTTACTTCGCAAATTAAAGGTGCGCGTATTATCATTTTCTCGCCACCAATGGTTCCGGGCTTTAGTGTTACCGGTGGATTTGAATTACAACTGGAAGACAAAACCGGCGGCGATATTAAGGAGTTTGAAAAAGTAACCAATAATTTCCTTGGAGTTTTAAATCAGCGGCCTGAAATTCAGTATGCACGTACGGCATTTAATACCAATTTTCCGCAATACCGAATTGATGTTGATGCTGCCCGCTGTATGCGCTCGGGCTTGCAGGTAAGTTCGGTTCTTTCGGCCATGCAAGGTTATATTGGCGGCTATTATGCATCCGATTTTAACCGATTTGGTAAACAGTACCGTGTTATGGTACAGTCGGAAGCCGAATACCGCGGTAATCCTGAAGATTTAAACAACATTAAAATACGTACCGGGAATGGAGAAATGGCTCCAATTTCAGAGTTCATTACACTTACACGAGTTTATGGTCCTGAAACGATTAGCCGCTTTAATATGTACACCGCAATTTCGGTAAACGGAAATCCAAATCCGGGTTTTAGTTCAGGAGATGCAATTGATGCTGTACGTGAGGTAGCAGCAGAAATGTTGCCAACCGGTTACGACTACGAGTTCTCGGGTATCACCCGCGAGGAGATCAATGCCGGTAATCAAACAATCATCATTTTTATTTTGAGTTTGATTTTTGTGTACTTCCTGCTGGCTGCCCAATACGAAAGTTATATTATGCCGCTTTCGATTATTGTCTCGTTGCCAATTGGTATAGCCGGCTCGTTTATTTTTGCCCGTATTTTAGGTGTTGAGAATAACATTTACCTGCAAATTTCGCTGGTAATGCTTATCGGACTTCTGGCAAAAAATGCCATTCTTATTGTAGAGTTTGCCCGACAACGACGCGAATCAGGTATGTCGATTATCGAGGCAGCCGTTGAAGGTGCCACTGCCCGACTTCGCCCAATTTTAATGACGTCGTTTGCATTGATCGTTGGGTTGATTCCGCTGGTTATCGCCAGCGGAGTTGGTGCCAATGGGAACCGTTCTATCGGAGCGGGAGCTGTAGGCGGTATGCTTATCGGTACTTTGATTGGGATTTTGGTTATTCCGGCCATGTTTGTTGTTTTCCAGATTTTAGAAGAAAAAGTGAAAAAACCAAAGGAACAACAAGAGATTTCAGAAATGAATAGTTTGGGTTAATCCGCTAGAAAAGATTAGATATGAAGACAAATTCAATAAAAAATATATTACTGATTGCCGGTATTTCAGTGTTGTTCTTCTCGTGCAGCACAACAAATCAATACCAGCGAAGCAAAAATCTTACTGACGGTTTGTATGGAGAAGCAAAAATTAGCGATTCCAACTTATCGAACGAAGATTGGCAAAACCTGTTTAACGACCCGATTCTGGACAGTTTAATTGCCGACGGATTAAGAAACAACCTTGATTTGCAAGCTGCAGTTCAACGTGTTGTTGTTGCCGAGTCGAATTTTTACCAAAGTAAAGCGCAACTGGCTCCGTCCTTGTCGGGAAAGGCCGGCCACACTTACGTAAAAAACTCGGAAGCTACCAGCCCGAATGGCCCCGACCATTACAATGCATCGCAAATAACTTTGCAAAGTAGCTGGGAAATCGATTTCTGGGGGAAATTGAACAACGCCAAAAAATCGGCATACGCCAATTATCTGGCCACCGATGCCGCACACAAAGCGGTGCAAACGCGCCTGATTGCAAACATGGCCTCGGTTTATTACAATTTGCTGGCATTGGATGCCAAGCTTGAGATTACAAAAGCTACCGTAAAAAACAGTGCCGAACTGGTTGAAACCATAAAAGCATTAAAAGAAAGCGGAAGTGTAACGGGTGCTGCAGTGGTACAAAGTGAAGCTGCGCGTTATGCGGCAGAAGTAACTATTCCGGATATTGAACAGCAAATACGAGAAAACGAAAATACACTTTGTATTCTTTTGGGCAGAACTCCGGGAAAAGTAGAACGCGGAAAATTGGAGGATCAGCAGGCGCACGAATTGTTAGAAATAGGTGTTCCCGCAGAACTTTTGGATAATCGCCCAGATGTTATGCAGGCCGAATACAGCGTTATTAGCGCCTACCATATGACCAATAGTGCCAAAGCTTACTTTTACCCGTCGGTTACACTTACAGCAAATGCAGGTTTAGAGTCGCTGGAACTTAGCGATTTGTTTGATCCGACATCGTTTGCAGCCAATGTTGTAGACGGTTTGGTTCAGCCAATTTTTAATAAGCGCGCCAACAAAACACGTTTGGAAGTGGCCAAAGCACAACAAGAAGAGGCGCTGCTGAATTTCAAAAGTACTTTGCTGAATGCCGGTGCAGAGGTGAATGATGCATTAAGCATGTACGACGCTTCGATACAAAAGATCGAGCTGCGCAACAAACAGTTGGATGCGCTGGAGAAATCGGTAGACTACACCAAAGAATTGCTGGTTTACGGATCGGCAACCTATACCGAAGTTTTAAATGCCCAGCAAAGTTTGTTGAATGCACAACTGAGCGATGTTAACGACCAGGTGCAGCAACTGAATGCTGTGGTTTCGTTGTATCGCACACTTGGTGGCGGATGGAAATAAAAAGCAACAAATAAATTCAACAAGGGGTCATTCGGCAACGGATGGCCCTTTTTACATCGTTACAATCTTACGGCAGAGAATCATTCGCTGGCCGAAGATAGCCTTCGTCTTCCATAAGTTGACCTGTATCTTTCGTAAGACATTTCCTTATATCCTGTTTTCCCAAAAGAAATTATTAGGTTCGCATTCGGTAAAACCGGCTTTTTTATAAAGGTTTTGAGCTTTAATATTATCGTGGCGCACCTCGAGGTTTATCCGGCAGTAACCATTTTCTTCGGTATATTTTTCAATGCCCTTTAGCAGAAACAGGCCAACTCCCTGCTGGCGGAAATCGGGAGAAACAATCAGATCGTGAATATTAATCAGTGGACTGGCTTTCCAGGTTGAAAAATTGAGGTTGCAATTGGCCAGCCCGGCAAATCGATCGCCAATACAAACAAAAAAACCCATGTATGCCGAATGCCGTCTCAGGCCTTCAATAATTTTTGGGCCAAGTCCTTCGGGCATCGGTTCGTTGATTCCCATTTCATCTTCCATGTAATCATTCAAAAGATGAAGCACCTGCTCGCAATGAACGGGATTTTGCAAATCAACCTGAATGAGTTTCTTTTCCATTTATAAATGATTAAATGCGTTAATGCAATAATAATTAAAAATAAGCACTTTCGCATTCCAACATTCTAATCCTCCAATATTCCAACACTGTCTCAAACCTTATATCTCCAGGCGTCAATTTCGTACTTTTTCAGGCGCGTGCCCAGCATCCGTTCTGTTATTCTTAACTCTTCGGCAGCTTTAGTAATATTTCCTTTTGTTGATGTTAGTGCATCGCGAATCAATTGTTTTTCCACCTGTTCAACGGTATACACCATTCCGCCTTTCGAGCTGGTATTCGACGAATGGGCTGTTTGTAACGACGGAGGTAAATTGTAACTGTGAATCACATTATCGGTACTTAAAATACAGGCCCGCTCAATGCAGTTTTCCAGTTCGCGAATGTTACCCGGCCATTTGTACACCATTAACATATCGAGTGCCGAAGTGGTAATTCGTTTAATTTTTGTCTGGTTCTCTTTATTAAACTTGCCAATAAAATGATCAACCAGCTGCGGAATATCATCGCGGCGCTCGCGCAACGACGGAATATAAATCGGAAATACATTAATCCGGTAATACAAATCCTCGCGAAACTCTTCCGTCTCGATCATTTCTTCCAGTTTCCGGTTTGTTGCACAGATAATCCGCACATCCGATTTGATGGTTTGCGTACCTCCTACCCGCTCAAACTCGCGTTGCTGGATCATCCGCAAAAGTTTCACCTGTGTCGACAACGGTATATCACCAATCTCATCCAAAAAAATGGTACCGCCATTGGCCAGTTCAAAACGCCCTTTGCGTTGTGTGTCGGCACCGGTAAAGGCTCCTTTTTCGTGTCCGAACAGTTCACTTTCGATTAGGGATTCGGGCAATGCCGAACAATTGACTTTTATAAAAGTCTTTCCTTTGCGGTTACTGGCTTCATGAATTGCATCGGCCACCAGTTCTTTACCCACACCACTTTCTCCACGAATAAGTACGGTTGAGCTGGTTTTTCCAACCATTTGAACCAGCGAAAACACATCACGCATTTTCCCCGAGTTCCCGATCATATTCGAATGTTTTTGCCCTGAAATCCTGCTTTCCAGCTCCAGATTTTTTTGTTTCAGCGCTTCCAGTTCTTCCAATCGTTCCTGGCGGTGCAACGCTGTACGAACAACCATTGAACCGATTATCGTTAATAGTCGAGTATCTTCATCAACACTTATATACGGATTATAAACACGTGCAAAACTTAGTGTTCCGGCCACTTTTCCTTCATCGATTACGGGCACGCAAACAAAAGTTAGTTCTTTACCATCTTTGTACAATTCCTGATTTGTGCGGTTTAGAAAAAGTGAGGATTTTGAAATCTTTTCTACGACAACCGGCCGCGCCATTTCAACAACCTTACCAGTAATTCCTTCTCCTAGCTTATACTTTGCACGGGCCTGCTGACTGGTATTTACACCATAAGCCGCTTCCATATAAATACGCTCGTTCTCGCGATTTAATATGTTCAAAAAGCAACGTTCAGCGCCAAGGTATTCTGCTACCATTTTCACAATGGAATTCAAATCATTCTTAAACTGTTTGCTCTGAATCAATCGCTGACTTATATCAAAAAGTAAAGTCATTTCACTCAGGCCGTAACATTCTTCCCCGCCTTTTCTGCATTTAATTTCCATAGAAAATCTATTATACATCCATTTCGACGGGAACAAATTTTGCGAATTAAACAGACACCTGTTAGCTAATTGGGCACTATCACATCTTTTTAACACTTTATTAACCTATATCCCAACATTTGGAAACTTTACCGTCGCATTTACTATCAAATACACAAATAAGTTCGATTTTAATAATTGATTGATAAACGATTTAGAATTAATACAAAAACTGTATTTTCGTTACTTCATTCAAATATTCAAAAAAGTGTCAAAGAATTTAGTAATCATTCCAACCTATAACGAAAAGGAAAACGTTGAAAAGATGATCCGCAAGGTCTTCTCATTAGAAAAGCCTTTTCATTTGCTGATTGTAGAAGATAACTCGCCTGATGGAACGGCTGACATTGTAAAACGACTGATGAAGGAATTTCCTGACAAACTCCACATTCTGGAACGTAAGGGGAAACTTGGTTTGGGAACTGCTTACATTGCCGGTTTTAATTGGGCACTGGAAAGAGATTACGAAGCTGTTTGCGAAATGGACTGCGACTTTTCGCATAATCCCGACGATTTACTTAAGCTTTTTGGAGCTATTGAAAATGGTGCTGATGTTGCTGTTGGCTCGCGTTACATTACCGGAATTAATGTGGTAAACTGGCCGCTCGGTCGTGTGCTGATGTCGTATTTTGCATCGATGTACGTACGTATAGTTACCGGAATGGATGTGCGCGATACAACCGCCGGTTTTGTTTGCTGGAAGAGAGAAGTTCTGGAAACCATCGACCTCGATAAAATTAAACTAATCGGTTACGGATTCCAGATTGAGATGAAATTTACTGCACACAAATTTGGGTTTACGATTAAGGAGGTATCAATTGTATTTACCGACCGCCAGGAAGGAACCTCGAAAATGAGTGGTGGTATTTTTAATGAAGCACTTTGGGGCGTATTGAAAATGAAATTAAACAGCTTTACTCGAAAATACGAACGAAACGATTAAAGATTAACCATAAATGATAAAAAAAGGCTGCCGAGTGCAGCTTTTTTTGTGAATATTTCTCCTTAAATAGGAATAATGAGCGATAATAAACCTTTGACAAAAGGTTAGACAATTTCGTTGGAGACAAGATGAAAGGGTCTCGGCGTATTTTAGTAACTTTGTTATAAATCAAAAATCAGGGGAGATGAAAACATTAATTAAAGACGCAACAATAGTAAACGAGGGATTAAAATTTAAAGGAAGTGTTTTAATTGATGGTGAAAAAATAGAGAAAGTCTTTCCCCACGTTGTTCCCGCCGATTTTGATGTAAGTGCAACAGAAGTAATCGATGCCACAGGTTTACTTTTAATACCCGGAGTAATCGACGACCAGGTGCATTTTCGCGAACCGGGCTTAACCCACAAAGGCGAAATTGCTACCGAGAGTAAAGCTGCTGCTGCAGGTGGTGTTACTACTTACATGGAAATGCCTAACACCAATCCTCAAGCCGTCACTCAGGAAGAATTGCAAAAAAAATTCGACCGGGCCGCAGAAGTTTCGGCGGTAAATTATTCGTTTTACATGGGCGCCACAAATACCAACCTCAACGAGGTGCTGAAAACTGATCCTTCAAAAGTTTGTGGCATAAAAGTTTTCATGGGATCATCAACCGGAAATATGCTGGTTGACGACGACAAGACACTATCTGATATTTTCAAAAATGCACCAACTTTGGTTGCTACCCACTGCGAAGACGAAGCGACTATAAAGGCAAATACCGAAATTGCCCGCCAGCGTTATGGCGAAAACGTTCCAATTTCGCGCCACTGCCACATTCGCAGCGACGAGGCTTGTTATAAATCATCGTCGAAAGCGGTGGAACTGGCCTCGAAATTTGATACACGTTTGCATATTCTGCACCTTACTTCAGCAAAAGAGATGAGCCTTTTTTCGCCGGGCAAGGTTAGCGATAAAACAATTACAGCCGAAGTTTGTGTCCATCACCTGTGGTTCGACGAGCGCGACTACATCGATTATGGAACACGCATAAAATGGAATCCGTCGGTAAAATGTGTGAAAGATAAAGAAGCACTTTGGGAAGCATTGCTTGCCGACAAAATTGATGTAATTGCCACCGACCATGCACCACATACCTTAGAGGAAAAAAATAACTCGTACTTTAAAGCTCCGTCGGGCGGACCGCTGGTACAGCACTCGCTGGTTGCCATGTTGGAACTGAGTAAAAAAGGATTTATTTCGATAGAAAAGGTAATTGAAAAAATGTGCCATGCTCCGGCCGATTTATTCCGTGTAAACAAACGTGGTTACATTCGCGAAGGTTATTTTGCCGATCTGGTTCTGGTGGATCCGACTAAAAACTGGATTGTTGCACCCGAGAATATTCTATACAAGTGCGGATGGGCACCATTCGAGCGAACTGAGTTTTCAAACAAGGTGGTAAGCACTTTTGTAAATGGTCTTAAGGTATACGACAAGGACAAAGTTGTTCATCCAAATTACGGACAAGCCATTTCGTTTAATCCATAATCATTCTAACAATTCTAAAATAATCCCTTCTTTTAAACCTATTTTGGCAATAAACGTTTATGTCCGTACAACTTATTCGTTAAATAAGTTACACATTCATTAGGTGGTTTCTATTTTTAGAAATCACCTTATTTTGTTATTGATCGTCCAGCATCTTCTTTGGTAATTCTTTTGTGGCTTTTGCCCCTAGTATTTTAATGTTCTCGACTCTGCGAACAAGATTTCCGGCACCAATATGCAATTTGTTTACAGCTAAATCGTAAGTTTTTTGCGTGGTAGCCAGATTTTTTCCTATTGTTTCCATATCAGAGATAAAGCCAACAAACTTATCGTAAAGAGCACCGCCTTGTTTAGCTATTTCAATAGCATTTCGGGTTTGGTTTTCCTGTTGCCAAATAGAAGAAATAGTGCGCAACGTAGCCAGCAGTGTTGATGGACTCACGATCACCACTTTCTGATCCCAGGCATAAGAAAACAACTCCTGATCTTCTTGAACAGCCACACTAAACGACGCTTCAATAGGGATAAACAGCAACACAAAATCGGGCGAATTTAACTTGCTTGCCGTTTGATAATGTTTTTCGCTAAGTCCTTTAATATGTTGGCGCAAACTCAACAGATGTTCCTTCACATATTTAATGCGTAGAATCTCATCGTCAGCATTTACCGCCCGTTCATAAGCAATCATCGATACTTTCGAGTCGATGATAATATGTTTGCTGTCTGGCAGATTAATCACAATATCGGGCTGAATGCGTTTGCCTTCCTCTGTAATATCACTAAACTGCTTTTGGTAGCCCTGTTCTCCTTCGTTTAATCCCGAACGTTCCAGAATACGCTCCAGAACAACTTCGCCCCAGTTACCTTGTTTTTTCACATCGCCTTTTAGCGCTTTGGTCAGGTTACTGGCTTCTTCACTTATTTTGTTGTTCAGATCGTACAGCTTTTTCAGTTCTGCTTTCAGGTCGGTCTGATCTTTTAATCCCTGTTTGTAAGTATCATCAACTTTCTTCTCAAAAAGCTGGATCTTTTCTTTCAGGGGATTCAATACATCGCCAATATTTTTCTGATTGGCAGCCGTAAATTTCTCGCTGTTTTTTTCGAGAATTTTATTGGCTACATTTTCAAACTCAGTAGTAAATTTCTTTTGGATTTCCTCAAGTTCTGCTTTCTGTGTTTCCAGTTTTTCTTTGAGGTTGAAGTATTCAACCTTTGCTTTTTCCAAACGCCCCACCAAAGCCGTATTTTCTACCCTCAATTTCTCCAAATCCTGCTTCCATTCTTCGGCATCTTTTGTTAATGCCTTGTAACGTTCTTCCCAAACCAGGCTTTGTTTTTCAACCGCTACTTTTTGTTCCTGAAAAGCTTTTTCCTTTTCCATTAAATCTTTTTCAATATCAAACCGGCCTTTCTGCCCTTTCATTTTGAAAAACAAAAAGGCTGCAACAAAGCCAAGCACCACACCAACAAGCAGATAAATAAATTCCATGGTTAAACTATTTGAAAGCTAAAAATACGAAATGTAAATCTAGCAATCGAAGGCTGTTGAAAAAAGTATTTAACAACTTGAATTATCGAAATGCGATAGCCATTATTTTCTTATTTTTAGATTTTTGAAAAGCAAAAAACATGGATGTAAAGATTGAAACCGGCTGGAAAAAACAACTGCAAGAGGAATTTGAAAAGGATTATTTTATTCAACTGAGCGAATTTGTACGCAACGAATACAAAACGCACAAAATCTACCCTCCCGGCAAGCTTGTTTTTAATGCCTTCGACCAATGTCCGTTCAACAAACTAAAGGTGGTGATTCTTGGCCAGGATCCGTATCATGGACCAGGGCAGGCACATGGTTTGTGCTTTTCGGTAAACGATGGTATAAAATTTCCGCCGAGTTTGCGCAATATCTTTAAAGAACTAAACAATGATGTGGACAAGCCAATTCCCGAAAGTGGCAACCTAACAGATTGGGCTCAACAGGGTGTTTTATTATTGAATGCTACATTAACTGTTCGTGCACATCAGGCAGGTTCGCACCAAAAAAAGGGTGGGAGCAATTTACTGATGCTGTAATTAAAAAGATTAGTGAAGAAAAAGAGAATGTTGTTTTCCTGCTTTGGGGAAACTATGCAATTAGCAAAAGTAAGTTTATCGACCAGGACAAACATTTTGTATTAACATCGGTGCATCCATCTCCACTTTCGGCTAGCCGTGGTTTTTTTGGCAACAAACATTTTAGTCGCACCAACGAGTTTTTGGTTTCGAAAGGACTGGAGCCGATAAACTGGTAACTGGAGGAACAAAAAAACCGATACAAATTGTACCGGTTTTAATATTCAATATAGTCGTTTTACATTTTTACCACTTATATACAATAGAGTTGATGTTCATTCCGGCACCTACCGAACAAAGAATGGTATAATCACCCTCGTTCACTTCATGCCCTTCTATCTTCCCTTTGGCCACCAAATCAACGAGGGTAGGCACAGTAGCAGTCGACGAATTACCTAACTTCCGGATACTCATTGGCATAATTCCTTCAGGCATTTCTTTTTCGCCATACAATTTTAATACACCTGCTAAAATTGCCTCGTCCATCTTTTCATTGGCCTGATGAATAAAAATCTTTTTGATGTCACCAAGTTGGAGACCTGCTTTTTCAATGCTTTCCTTTACTACTCCGGGAACTGTAGTAATGGCATAAACGTAAAGTTTATGTCCAATCATTTTTAGAAATAGTTCATCCCCTTCATAGTCTGGATTACTTGATTCACCCAAAGTCAACAGATTCGCAAATTTAACCGAATCGGAACGACTTGAGTGCGACAGGATGCCTACAGGCTCTTCACTTTCAACTGCCTCTACGATGGTAGCTCCTGCACCGTCGGCATAAATCATTGAGTCACGGTCGTGTGGATCTGAAAGGCGCGAAAGCACGTCGGCTCCAACCACAACACCTCGTTTATGAAACCCACTTTTAATGTAGGCATCAGCAGTGATCATTCCCTGGGTCCAACCGGGGCAACCCGATATTACATCGTGACAAATACAGCCCGGGTTTTTAATATTCAGTTTCATCTTAACCTTGTTGGCAAGGCTGGGCAAAATATCAGTTCTTACATTTCCGTTCAGGGTATCTCCAAAGTTATGTCCAATAATGATAAATTCCAGACTTTCTTTTGAAATTCCGGCCGTTTTACATGCATCTTCAACTGCCATTGCAGCGATATCAGACGTTACCAAATCTTCAGCAATGTAGCGTCGTTCTTCAATATTGGTAATCTCTTTAAACTTCTGAATAATTTCTTCGTTGCTTTTATCCTCGATCTTTTTCTTCGATGGAGTATAAAACTCATTATTCATAAAGTGTTTATTCTTAACTATTTGTGATGGAAGAACACTTCCGGTACCAATAATTCTTGTATAAGTTTGCTTTGCCATAATCCTTTTTAAGCTTTCGCTCTATCTTTAAATCTCTTTAATTCAAATTTTTCGCCATCGAAAACACCATAAGAGAACGCTTTTATCCAGTCGCCAAGTATAATAAACCGGGTTTTTTCGTTCATTTTCTCGTTCACCAACTGATGCCGATGGCCCATAATAAAATAATCAATCGGATTTGTATGTAAAAAATCCGCGGCAAATTTATACATTCCATCTTTATTTGCCATAAAATCTTCATCATTATCAGAATTTGATAACCTACTGGACGCAGACCACTTATGTGCAATATTAAATGCGAAATTCGGATGTAACCGCGAAAATAGCCATCGCATGGTGTTATTGGTAAACATCTTTTTCAGAAAAATATATCCTTTATCCGATGCATCGAGCCCGTCGCCATGAGCCAGAAAAAATCGCTTTCCGTAAATTTCGCGTAAAATATAATCGTGATGAACCTGCACACCTGTTTCTTCAGCAAGGTAATCGTATACCCACATATCGTGATTGCCGGTGAAAAAATGTACCGGAACACCCCGGTCGGTCAGATCGGCCAGTCGTCCTAAAATTCGTGTAAAACCACGCGGAACAACCTTTTTGTATTCGTACCAGAAATCGAAAATATCGCCCAACAGGTATAGTTCAGCAACATCTTCACGAATATTATCGAGCCAGGAGGCGAATAATAGCTCGCGTTCCCGGTTGTTATTCAGTGCCGGTGCTCCAAGGTGTACATCTGAGACAAAATATATTTTTCGTTTTTGCGTCAATTTGCCAGTTTTATACTAGTCGAGAAGTCGAGCCAGTGCTTTATCTAAAGCCGGTCCTTTTAGGTTTTTGGCAACAATCTCGCCTTCCTCATTAAGCAAATAATTAAATGGAATATTCTGCACATTATAAACTGCTGCAGCTAGTTTACTTCCTTCCATATCACCAACATTTATCCAGGACAGTTTATCCTGATCGATGGCATCTACCCACTCAGCCCGATTTTGATCAACACTTACCTGGTAAATTTCGAAACCTTTGCGATGGTACTTTTTGTAAGCTTCTACCAAAACCGGGTTTTGAATTCGCGATCCACGATCGACAGCAGCCCAGAATTGCAGCAAAACTACTTTGCCGCGCAACGATGATAAGGCCACTTCATTTCCTTCAGGATCGGGCAAAACAATATCAGGGCTGTTATCGCCTTGTTCCTGAATAAACCGTTGCATATTTGCCGACTGTTCATTACGCACAATCTGCAGGGTATTGTTATAAAGTGCCTGTACCTGTTCTGATTTTGGATAAATAGTATTTAAGGCCGAAGCAGCTGTTTTCATCACCTGCAAATCTCGAACAATAAACGATTCATCTTCGGGATTGAACTTCTGATAAAGTGCCAGCACACTGGCCATTGAAAACGGATTTTCGCGAACAAAATTTGTGGAGAACTCTATTTGTTCCTGAACAATCTCATTATATTCTTCCGCCCATCGTGGTCTTACATTATCATACTCCGGGTTGCCGGCATATAAATTATCTAATGACCTTAGCGAGTCCAGTTTATGTCTGGTATCTTTGAGCTTCGAATCCAACATCTTCACCTGAGCTGATCCGAGCGATCCTTCAACATTGTATTCGCGATCAAAATTAGCTGCATCGGCTTCAATGGTAACTGTTTCTGCCGAGTCGACCAACAAGGTGATAAAGTTCTGGTCGCTAAGTTTTAAAAGATAAAATGTCGGAATTCCGGTCATTGCCGAAATCTCAAACTCTCCTTTTGTATTGATTTTTGTTTCTGCTATCTTTTTCAGCGAAGTAGTATGCAATTCTTCCAAAACAATGGTTTCGTCTTCTGCGTGTGTGATTTTACCACGAATTGTAAACTCTTTGTCTTGCTTACACCCTCCCAAAACAAGCAGGGCAGCCACTAAAAAAAATAAAACTCTGTACGTCATGTTTGTCATTCGATTAAAGTTGTTCACATTCAGCGGTAACTCATGTAACTCGCTTTTAATCTTGCTCCCGTTGGGCAAATTTTGTGATGCTCGTTTCATCTGATTAATATAAGCTACCAATAAGGTATCATCGTAATCGTGCAAATTGGTTTAAACCTGAAGTGATCTGACCAAGGTTGCTCGTTTCAATATAAAGGCCGTAAAATTAACAATTTTGCATACATCGAAAATAGCAATCAAAGAAAATAACAATTTTTATGGGTTCAATTGTGCATTAAGATGATTACAAATGTATAAACAAAGGGTTTGAATGAATAATATTTGGGCAAAAACGATTATAAAACCTTTTTTACTTCGCATAATTTTAACCTGATTCAACACTACGCCTTTAATTGCTTTAAAATTTTCAATAGGTTTGTAGCGCAAAACATTTTATACAAAACCAGTGAAGATTCATTATTCGCTTGATGATTTTAATGCCCGTAACCCTGTGGTAACTATCGGCACCTTCGATGGGCTGCACAAAGGCCATCAGTCGGTTATTGAAGAGTTAAAATTTTTGGCCAGAGAAATGAATGGCGAAACGGTGATCTTTACCTTTTACCCCACCCACGAATTGTTACTTCGCCAAATGATAAAAGCCTACGTTTGCTGACAACCAAAAATGAGAAAATTAAGCTTTTTGAAAAGTTTGGCGTCGATCACCTGATTATCTATCCTTTTAATAAAGAGTTTGCGGAGTTATCATACACCCAATTTGTAAAAGATTTATTGGTGAATAAAATAGGCACACGGTGTTTGGTTGTGGGCTACGACCACCGCTTTGGCAAAAACCGTGAGGGCGGCTATGAATACTTGAAAGAATGTGCTGAAAAGAACAATTTCGAGGTTAAAAAGACCGATGCATTGTCGGTAGAAGCAGAAAAAGTTAGCTCTACAAAAATCAGAGAAGCGCTGCAATCGGGAGATATAAAAAAAGCCAATCAATATCTGGGCTATGAGTTCACACTGCACGGAACCGTAGTAAAAGGGATGCAACTGGGCCGCAAACTGGGTTTCCCCACGGCAAACATTGAAGCATCTGATAAATATAAAATTATTCCGGGTTACGGTGTGTATGCTGTTTTAATTGAGATTGAAGACAAGCAGTATAAAGGAATGCTGAATATTGGCACGCGACCAACCTTTAACAACAATGCCGATAACCGAAGTATAGAAGTAAATATTTTTGATTTTTCAGGAGATATGTACGGCAATAATATCACCCTCATTTTTATCGACAAAATCAGGGAAGAGCAGAAATTCTCAGGCATTGAAGCATTGGTGAAGCAACTTAAAACCGATAAAGAAGTTGCCGTAAAATTACTTGCACATCACTAATCCATTTTTAACAGGCTACAGCTAACCGGTAAGTGATCGGACATGCGGTAATCGAGTGTTTCAAAATTGTACGACTCAAAACCATCGCCATGCATAATGTAATCAATTCGGAACGAAGGCAGCTTTCCAATGTAGGTACGTCCTATCCCCTGTCCTGAATTCACAAAAGCATCAGTTAATCCGCTGGCCAAAGTACGGTACGAAAAAGAAACCGGAGTATCGTTAAAATCGCCGCAAACAATCACATTATGAGGCGACTCATCAACATATTTGCGAATTTCGCGAACTTGTTCGGCCCGCAACTGAAAGGCCTCTTTAAATTTCGCTCCCATTTCTTTCACCTCTTCCAAATCCTTTTCTTCGTTTAATCCCGGCGATTCAATAATTGAATATTTATCAGGATTGATGTGATACGACTGTAAATGAATATTAAAAATCCGAACGGTATCTGTGTCGATTAAAACATCAGTATAAATGGTAATATTTCGTGAGTTCTCAAACCTGATTTCTCCCATGTTTACAATCGGGTAGCGGGTCATGGTTACCGACCCGTAGGTTGTACTCGAGCGTGCAAACTGGTAGTGTTTTATCGATTGCAGGTCTTTAACCGTTTGTGCCAGGTTAAAAATGCTGTTCTTTCGCAAACGGGCTTCCTGCAAGCAAATAATATCTGCATTCTGATCAGCTAAAAACGAGATAATTTTTGTTGCATTTTCTTTCTGAGTTCCGCTGGTGTCGGCTACAAAGTGTTTCACATTATAGGACACTACTTTAATATTTGCCTCCTCGCTGCCTTTGCCATTGATCTGCATAAAACGCGTAACGTAACCCCAGCCTAAAAGAATTACCCCCAACGACAACAATGTGTAACGCGGTTTAAACAAAATCCAGAGTACAATAAATATGATGTTGCCACCCAGTAAAAATGGATAGGCCATTCCGAATAGCGACGGCAGCCAGTATTTATCGGGCGGGATGTACACCGAAAGATACGATGCCGCAAGAGCCAACGCCAGAAGAATATTGACTAGAGACAGTATTTTAAGGATTACTTTTCTCACTTATTAGATTTAGTCACTGCAAAATAAATAATCGTTTTCAAAAACAAACGGTAAAATCTGTTTTTCATGATATCGAAACCATTTATTTTTGACATCGAAGCATGCGATTTTTATTATTCAAATCGCGACGTAATTCTATCGACTTAAATCCCAACTGGTTAACAAGCCCCACCATTTCATCTCCCAGGTTTTCGTTAATTTCAAAAAACAGGAATCCACCTTCATTTAATTGTTTTGAAGCAAACTTTGCAATGGCCCGGTAAAAAATCAGCGGATCGGTGTCGCTCACAAACAACGCCAATTCGGGTTCGTACTCCAGCACATTGGCTTCCATCTGCTTTTTTTCGCGTTCCATTACATAAGGCGGGTTACTTACAATTACATCAAATTGTGGCCACGAATATTGTGGCCAGTTTAATATGTCGGCTTGTTTAAATGTAACTTCAAGCTCATTTCTTATTGCATTCCCGGTTGCAAGTGTAAGTACATTTTCCGATACATCAACAGCCATGATCTCAACAGTGGGCAACTCATTTTTTAATGCCAGTGCAATACAACCGCTGCCTGTGCCAACGTCGAGGATTCTTGCCTGCTCAGGAATTTCTGTTTTGCTAATCCACTCCACCAACTCTTCGGTTTCCGGCCGGGGAATCAAAACTCCCGGTTTCACATCCAGCTGTAATCCATAAAATTCGGCAACACCCAAAATATATTGAATGGGCTCGTGTCTTTTCAGTCGCTCAACAATCACGTTTATCCCGTCCGATTCAGTTGTTTCCAACACCCGGTCTTTTTCCAAAATCATTTGCGTGTACGACATTCGCAACACGCTATTCATAATCATTTGTATGAACCCTGAAATTTCGGTTTCGGGATAATACGGTGCCAATTCTGCACGGATGTATTGAATAGTTTTCTGCATTGTGTACTTTTGTTGCTACAAATTTAGTCTTTCTTTGAAAATGACAACCGAAGAAAAATATATGGCTCGCTGTATCGAGCTGGCCCGCCTGGGTGCCGGACATGTTTCGCCCAACCCGATGGTGGGTTGTGTTATCGTGTACAACAACACGATAATCGGCGAAGGGTATCACCAAAAACACGGGCAGGCGCATGCCGAGGTGAATGCCATAAACTCGGTTACCGACGCGGAAAAACTGAAAGAAAGCACCATTTATGTTTCGCTGGAACCCTGTGCACATTACGGTTTAACACCTCCCTGCTCCAACCTGATCATCCAGAAACAAATTCCGCGTGTGGTAATTGGCAGCATCGATCCGTTTGCCAAAGTTGCCGGAAAAGGAATAGAAAAACTACAGAATGCCGGTGTTGAAGTAAAAACAGGTATTCTGAAAAAAGAATGCGACGAGCTGAACCGGCGCTTTTTTACTTTTCACCAGAAACAACGCCCCTACATTTTGCTAAAATGGGCACAAACTACTGATGGGTTTATTGATGTTGAACGAAGTGCTGAAAACTACGGAGAGCCAACCTGGATTACCGGTCCGCGGGCATTATTGCGGGTTCATCAAATGCGTGCGGAAGAAGATGCAATTATAGTGGGCACAAACACCGCCGAAAAAGATAACCCTTCGCTAACAGTCAGGCTTATTAAAGGAAAAAATCCTTTGCGAATTGTTTTAGACCGGGAGTTACGTTTGAATAAGAAGCTCAACTTATTTGATAACTCAACAGAAACAATTGTTTTTAACGCACTTAAAAACCATACCCACAACAAAACAGAATTCATTAAAATTGATTTCTCAGCTCAGCTTCTTCCTCAAATGCTGGAAGTGCTGCATCAAAAAAATGTACTCTCGTTAATTGTAGAAGGAGGCCGGCAACTACTACATACTTTTATTGATGCCGGGTTGTGGGACGAAGCTCATGTTTACACCGGGCACATGCAGTTTGGCAGTGGTATAAAAGCACCTTCTCTGCCCGGAACTACAGGACAATCGGAATCAATAGGGAAAGACAAATTGGTAATTTACCGAAATACGGCTATTTAGAATCATCCAAGACGGCAGATTGCAACTATTAAACGACACCCAAAATCTTCGGAATTGCGGCCTGCCGGCGGCCTTCATTTTTGTCTTACCACAAAAACGAAGCAAAAAAGTCAAGTCTTCTTTTTGCCTTCACTCTACGTTCTTATAAAACTGAAGTTCGGACGGGTGATCTCCTCGCACACCCGGAGCTTCCCGCTCTCCCTAAAATTTTATTTCAACTCCGCGTAAAGACCAAAAGAGGCCGTCTACAATTGTAACGTCAGCGACATCGAAGCCTGGCCTCGGCTGATGAACCGGAAAACAAGTGGTGACGACGTTCAAAAATTACTGATGCCCGCCTGCCGGCCGGCAGGTTTGAGGAGGTACGACTGCCTGTCCCGATCGTAGCATCGGGAAGTTTCAGAAATTTTAGTTGGCGCCGCGTACCTGCCTGCCGGTAGGCAGGGCTTTTCCGAGCGAGTCAGGCGCAGCCTTGAGTTTTTTGTTTACTTATTTTCTCAAGACAAAAAGTAAAATCAGCCCGATAGGGCAAAAGCCAGTTTCTTCTGCTTAACTATAATACTTGAAGGAAGAATCCAGTCATCTGACTCTAGGAGGGAACCTCATGAATTCCACTACTTAAACACCACGTGTGGACCTCCGGGAATGATCTGCTTTTTCAGAACTCGTTCCACGTACATAAAGTAGTAGAATAGTTTGTGGTTCATCTCAAAACCATAATCTTCAGTAGGATCGTAGCCAACAACCGGTTCAAACGACCAATTGCGCGATGGTGAGGCGCATTTCGCATTCCAGGCACTTACATATTGTTGGTTCCAACTCTCGTAATACGATTGCGACCGATAGCTGGCCGGAGTATTTTGCAGTTGATACCATGAGTCGAAATTGGAGTTAAATGTTTCCACGTCATACTCAACACTGTCTTCTCCGGTTACCTCAACACTCGATGTTTCGTTTTTCGCCATATTTTTTGGCCCCGAACAAGCATAGAAAAACACAGCTCCTCCTACGAACATCCACAGTAATATGTATTTAATCCTCTTCATCTCTATCATTAACAACGAATATGAAACAAATATTGTTTTTACTCAAATAAATTTAGAAATTTACCTAAACAAAATTCAAAAATATGTTCGATTGGAGTCAATTCTGGACCTGGTTTTATCTGATCTTTCTAATCACTGCCATTCCTGTTGCACTGATGATTATTTTAGAAAAACGCTCGCCATTTAAAACCGCCGCCTGGATTTTAATACTGATTCTCATCCCCATTTTTGGAATGATTTTCTACCTCGTTTTCGGCCAGGAATACCGGAAACGAAAAATGTTTTCAAGACGTGGAATAAAAAGTCTGAAGGCGATGCGGCGTTTGAGTGCCGAGCAGTTAAAAAACATCGAACAAAACAAGCTTATTTCGCTAGCAGGATTACAAAATCAGGCACACCTTATTCGCTTACTGCTGAATAATTCCGACTCGCTGCTAACTACCGGAAACACACTTCACCTGCTGAAAGACGGACAGCAAACGTTCGATCATATTTTTGAAGCTATTGAAAAGGCACGTCACCATATTCACCTTGAATATTACATTTTTGCCGACGATAAAATTGGCAACAAACTAAAAGAGCTGCTGATAAAAAAACGGCAGGAAGGTGTTGAGGTGCGTCTTATTGTTGACGACGTGGGCAGTTGGGGACTGAGAAAAAAGTTTTTTCGCCATTTGCAGGCAAACGGTATCGAAATATATCCTTTTATGGAGGTTCGTTTTCCGCGTTTTACTTCGCGGGTCAATTACCGCAACCACCGAAAAATTATTGTTATCGATGGGAAAATGGGCTTTATAGGCGGCATAAATATTGCCGACCGATACCTTGAAGGCCTGAAAGGTTTGGGCCACTGGCGCGACACGCATTTGCAGATTGAAGGCGATGCAGCTACCACCCTGCAGGTAATTTTTGCTGCCGACTGGTATTTTATCACCAAAGAAAATCTATACGGGAATAACTATTTTCCGCCTCTTACCGATGCTCCGGGCGTTCCGGTACAAGTATCGGCAAGTGGCCCCGATTACAGCTGGAAAAGTATTGAACAGGCCTTTTTTGCCGCCATTACCGCAGCACGAAAAAAGATATACATTGTTACGCCCTACCTGATGCCCCGCCCGAGTTAAAAACAGCGCTTAAAACAGCAGCACTCAGCCAGATTGATGTGCGCATTATCATTCCCGAGAAATCGGATGCCATAATCTCCAGATGGTGCTCGTTTGCCTACGTAGAAGAATTACTGGAAGCCGGCGTTCGCATCTTTCTTTACCAGAAAGGTTTTATACACAGCAAATACCTCCTGGTCGACGATTGTATTTCAAGCGTTGGAACCAGCAATTTCGACTTTCGCAGTTTTGAAACCAATTTTGAAGCCAATGCCTTTATCTACCAAAAAGAATTTACGCGAGAAGTAGAACAACACTTTTTAGCTGATTTACAGCAGTGCCGCGAAGTAAAGTATCGCGAGTGGCGTAAGCGACCTCATACAGATAAAATTCGCGAATCGCTGGCGTATATCGTTAGCCCGATGTTTTGATGCCGGATGCCCCGACGCTATCGGTAGGGATTTGGCTGTGGCCGATTTTCAATTCACTTCGTTCAACTGGATACTGAATGTTGTCATTCTGAGCGCAGCGAAGAATCTCTTACAATAAAGCACTGCCTGCCACAAAATTGCGTAAATCTTTATTCGTGTAAAAGTTGTTTGTCGCAGGTTTACGCGGGGCACTCCTACACAAAAAATTACCAGCCGCAAAGTTGCGGGGGCTTATCCAACCGAAAAAGGTGTTAGCCGCAGAGTTGCAGGAGCCAATCTTTTGCAAAAGTTTAGCTCTCGCTGAGTTGCAAGAGCCCTTCCTTCGCGTCGGGTAAGCTCTCGCTGAGTTGCAGGGGCAAATCCTACTCGCCAGGGAAGCTCTCGCAGAATTGCGGCTGGTAATCCGACGGAAAAAGTCGTTAGCCGCAGATTTACTAGAGCTTATATTTCAGCGTTTTACGTTTTTTTTCAAAAGAAAGACCTTCAAGGTTTTTGAAACCTTGAAGGTCTGAAAAAGTACCGATCATCCAGCAATTACACCGTGCGGTCGATCAGTTCTTTTATTTTTGGAAGAACCACGCCCAGCGCTTCGTTGTTGGTCATTCGGTAGAAACCCGGAAGAATTTCGAGCAGGTCTTTTATCGCCTGTTCCAGGTCGCCACGCACGGCTGTCATCGAACTAATTTGTTCCATATATCCATCCTGCCATCCAGATATAGATGTTTTATAATATAATATGGAATTATCACAAACATCTGTAGGATCATCATCATTTTGTTTTGAAATTGAAATCTCCTGCGCTTTCGTGTTGAAAAAGATAATTGCAAACAATATTGTTAAAATTATATTCGGTTTCATTAGAAATTAAAATTAAAGGTTAAACTATATGGTAAATCAAAATGTGATTGATAAAAAAGATGATACTGTCTATTATCAGGAAAATTCTCACTTCCTTCTGTTTTTGACCACTGTACAAAATTTTCGGCACCAGCTTCAAAGGCAACAGCCAAATTATCATTGAGTAAAACTTTCACCCCGACAAAAGGCACAAAGAACAACTTATAATATTCATTTACATTAGGAAAATCGATATCATCATGTCTGGATAATGAAGTTCCCAGATCAGCACCATAATAAAATATAGCCCGATTATATTCTCTCTGAAATTCATAGCCTAACGATAAAGACAAATCTGTTTTATGTTGCTTTGCCGTAAGCTCATAATTTTCATCATCATGAGTAATTTTATATAAATCAACCCAGTAAGAAGTTCCAATACCAAAGCGATAAGCACCTTTTATTTGGTTATTTTTAATATTGTTTAGTTTAAACAACACTTTATCAGGGGTACCATCGGAGAAGAAGTTCTGAAGGTCGACAGCTATCTCATATTTGTTTGTAGCTGTTGTTTGGTTTTGAGCTATACTATTGGTAATACCCGTAAAAATAAACATAGTATACCAATAAATATGGCAATTTTTTTGTTTTCCATTTCTTTACATTTTTTTGATTTAATGATTAATAATGCTTGAGGCAGTATTAACTTTTTATACAATTTCCTGTTCAATTATTTAATGAACAAAATTTAGTTAATGATTGAATTTAAAGATGAAATTAAGGGGCTCGTGGCATGGTAATCTGCTTAAAGGTTTATATAATAAATTGGTGTTTTAAAAGTATATTTTCTTTGGTCAACTTCAAAATTATGAGCCTATGTTAAATAGCATAATTCAGCTTAGCGTTATTAATAACATATTTTGTGGAGAGGAAAAAAAGGGTGCCATCCTTCTCTACATAAAACAAATAAAGATGGTATTTTTAAAAACCGGATACCGGATATTCGATACTGGATACTCAGTGCTAAATACGCTGAACTCCCAACCCTATTTTGAACTTTTTCAGTTATTGATAGCCTCACCGGAAGTGAGACCATCAACGGTTAAAACGGCAATTTCCCCAAATCCAGATTCCCCCCGAAAGAATAATACCTACTTTTTTGTCCTGCACATCCACTTTCTTCTCAAGAATGGCAGCCAGCGGCACTGCCGAAGATGGTTCGATAATAATTTTCATACGCTCCCAGATCATACGCATGGCTTCCACTATACTTTCTTCCGAAACGGTAACAATATCATCTACCTTATCTAAAATAATTTGAAAATTGCACTCGCCTAATGAGGTCAATAAGCCATCAGCTATTGTCTTTGGATTTTCTGAAGGTACCCAAAGTTTCGAATGAAACGAACGATAAGCATCATCAGCTCCAGCCGGTTCGGCAGCAATAACCATACAATCAGGTAACAAATGTTTGGTTGAAATAGCCGTTCCGCTTAATAAACCACCGCCACCAACGGGTGCCATAATAACATCAAATTCGCCTTTGTCTTCTATCAATTCTTTGGCAGCTGTCCCCTGCCCGGCAATTACATAAAAATTATTGTAGGGATGTATTTCGGTGACTCCAGTTTCTTCAATCACTTTTGCCAGTGTACTTTCGCGCGCCTGCAAAGTAGGTTTGCAAAAGGTAATTTTGGCTCCGTAACCGGCAACGGCTTTCTTTTTTATTTCGGGTGAGTTTTCGGGCATTACAATGTGAGCATCAATTCCGCGCATCCGGGCTGCCAAGGCCAGTGCTGCTGCATGATTTCCCGATGAGTGTGTTGCCACACCTTTTTGTGCTTCTTCCTCACTCAATGAAAACACCGCATTACACGCTCCACGAAATTTAAAAGCTCCAACCTTTTGTAGATTCTCGCACTTAAAAAATAGCTCGGCACCAACAATGTTGTTAATACTCTCCGACGACAAAACCGGTGTGCGATGTGCATATTTCTGTACGATTTCGTGTGCTATTTCTATATCGGTATAAGTTGGAATATTCATGTAATGTTACTGGTTTTACGATACAGCAAAAATATAACCCGCTTAGTTTACATCGTTGAAATAGAAAGCCTGAACGCCTTTTACTCCCGGACGGATTTTAAAAACACCTCCGGCATGTGGCCATTTTTCCAATTCCTCGTCGCTTGTACCTTCTCTTGCCGAGGTGATGTAGAGCGTTCCCATATCCTCATCGCCAAAAGCACAGGAAGTAATATTTTTTGCCGGTACTTCAATTTTATCGATCAGCTCGCCGGTTGAAGGATTCCAGCAACCAACGGCCGAACCACCCCATAAAGCTACCCACAGCTTATCGTTCTCGTCGATGGTCATTCCATCAGGCGAACCCAATTCGCGAGGTACGGTTACCGCAACCACAGGATTTGAGATTTCCCCGGTGGCATCATCGTAATCGTAGGCCATTACTTTTTGGGTGGGCGTATCGATGTAATACATTTTTGTTTTATCAGCCGACCAAACAATTCCGTTGGAAATACTAACCTCATCCACCATTTTGTGAATCGTTGTATCCGGATCGAAACGGTACAAAGCGGCAACGCCTCTTCCTCCTTTTGTACTTATTGTTCCTGCCCAAAACCTTCCCGACGGATCGCATTTTCCATCGTTAAAACGGTTATCGGGCAAATCGACCTCGGGATCAACCAATAATTTTTTTGCCCCGGTTTCAAGATTAAAATGATAAATCCCGTTTTGCAAAGCAACCAGCGCATTGCCACTTTCGGTAGGAACTACAGTGCCAACCATCTGGCCGGTAAACATTTCTTTGTTGTAGCCCGTGGCCGGATTGTAAACGTTCAGAATTTCCTTTTTAATATCAACCCACATCAGTTCTCCGGTTTTGTAATTCCAAAGCGCACCTTCGCCAAGTGTCGATTGCGTGTCGAGCACCAATACTGCCTGCTTAGATTTTGGTTCGGAACAACTAAACAGCAACAATACAATTGAAAGGAATAAAAGTGTATGTTTCATGATTATAGGTTTTTCGATTGTTTGCAAGATTTATCTGCTTACTACAATTTATTATTCAATGCTCTGAATCAGATCCTTCATGATCAGCGTCATTTTAGGCTCGGCTTTCATTGCCACCTCCTGCACTTCCTCGTGCGAAATCTCCACAATTTCGCCGGGCACTCCGCTGTCGGTAACTATTGAAATTCCGAAAACATGCATATCCATGTGGCGGGCCACAATAACTTCGGGTACGGTTGACATGCCCACAATATCGCCACCTAAAATACGAAACATTTTATACTCTGCCGGCGTTTCAAAAGTCGGCCCTGAAACCCCAACATAAACACCTTCTTTTACATCGATGTTATTTTGCAGCGCTATTAATTTGGCTTTGTTACGCAGACGCTGGCTGTAGGGTTTGCTCATATCGGGGAAACGTGGTCCGAGTTCTGCCAAATTTTTTCCGCGTAAAGGATGTTCCGGAAAAAAGTTAATGTGATCGGTAAGCAACACAATTTCGCCAACATGCCAATCGGGATTTAAACCACCGCTGGCATTCGATACAAAAAGGTTTTTTACACCCACATGTTTCATTACACGCACCGGAAAAGTTACTTCTTTCATATCGTAACCTTCGTAATAATGAAAGCGGCCCTGCATGGCAAGTACTTCTTTATCGCCCAGTTTTCCGTAAATCAATCGTCCGGCATGTCCTTCTACAGTAGATACAGGAAAGTTTGGAATTTCGGTGTACGGAATAGAATCCAGAATTTCAATTTCGTTCACCAGCCCACCAAGACCGGTTCCCAAAATGATTCCAATTTCAGGACTTGCCTGAATTCTTTCTTTTATGAAGTTCGCGGTTACTTTTATTTTCTCCAACATAATTTAATATCTTCTTATTAAACGATTTTTTTCTTCTTCAAGGAAATCTATTTTAACCGGCAAGTAATACATGGCATTTTTCAGCTCATCGCTTAATTCGCCGATGTCTTTAAAACGCATAGCATCCTTTTCGGTTGTCACAATTAGCTTTCTTTCTGATTTTATTTCATTAAATTTTTTCTCAATCTCTAGAATATCATTCAGCGTATACGAATGATGATCCGAAAAACTCATGGTTTCCATATGCGTCCCCATCTTACGAATAAAGGAATGCATTTGTTTTGGCGAGGCAATACCGGTAACCACCAACATGTGGCAGGCAACATCTTTATAGCTTGCTTCATCAATTTTGGGCGCATCGAACACCGGTTGCAGCGTTCCATAAACCAGTCGTGTAAAATACAAACTCTGGTAGGGTAACAAATTCACATCATTCCCCAAAATACGGCGCATAATAGGCGTTACTTCCTCGGGGCATTTGGTGAAAATTATAACATTTGCCCGGCGCATTTGGTAAACACCTTCGCGCAAACGGCCAACCGGCAATAACGAATCATTCTTTAGCTGTCGGTTATAATCGATAAGTAAAATGTTTATTCCGGGCGATATTCTGCGGTGTTGAAAGGCATCGTCGAGCAATACCACATCAGGTGTTTTTTCGATAGTTGGATCGAGTAATTTCTCTACTCCCGAAACGCGGTTCTCGCACACTGAAACGGTAGCCTCCGGAAATTTATTTTTAATCTGCAACGGTTCGTCTCCTACTTCTTGCGCGGTAGATTGTTTTTCAACCAAACGAAAACCTTTTGTTTTTCGTTTATAGCCCCGGCTTAAAGTCGCTACTTCGTAATTGTCTTTCAACAAATTTACCAGGTACTCTACATGCGGCGTTTTTCCGGTACCCCAACAGTAATATTACCGATAGAAATAACGGGCACATCAAACTCTCTCGACGTTACTATTTTAAGATCGTAGGCTCTGTTGCGCAGAAAAATTATTATTCCGTACAACCAGGCCAGCGGATAAAGCAAAATTTTTACCATAAATTGTTCTTCAAAACAGGAAGCTAAGATAATGTGAATTTGGGATAAGAAAAAAGGATGCACCACAAGTTATGATGCATCCTTCATTTTTATTGCAGAAGAAGCTTAATTCAAATAAATATCGTAGGGCATGCGGGCATAAATCCCGTTCATTTCGGTTGCTTTTTTCAGGTGCTCGTAATAGCGATAGGTATCTCCCAGTTCGCCTTTTAATATACGTGCCTTTACATTTCCGCCCAACTTAAACATTTCCTCAAACGGACTTTTTAATGCAGGCAACGAGACTGTTCTGTAGTCTTCCAATCCTTCCATTTCTACTGCCAGCTGAATGGCGTGTTCCAAACCTCCAAACTCATCGATCAATCCAATTTCCATTGCATTTTCTCCACTCCAAACACGGCCCTGTCCAATGTTATCAACCGCTTCTTTGGTCATGCCTCTACCATCGGCAACATGCGAAAGGAAAGTATCATATCCAATAGAAATATAATGTGTCATGCGTTGTTTTTCGTATGGAGTCATTGGGCGCATTAACGAAACAAAGTTTGAATGTTCGTTGGTACCAACAGCGTCGGTAGTAATTCCAAGCTTGTCGTTCATTAGTTCGCCAAAGTTTGGTATTTGACCAAAAATACCGATGGAACCGGTAATCGTATTCGGGCTGGCAACAATTTTATCGGCCGGACAAGAGATGTAGTAACCACCAGATGCAGCCACATCGCCAAACGATACCACCAGCGTTTTTTCTTCGGCAGCCAGTTTTACTTCGCGCCAAATTGTTTCCGAATCAAACACGGCTCCTCCCGGAGAATTAACACGCAACACAATCGCTTTATACGAGCTGTCCTGGCGCGCTTTACGAATTTCTTTTCCCAGCTTATCGCCGCTAATTCCTTCGTCGCCACTCAATGCAACTCCAATTTCGCCACTGGCATAAATTACAGCAACTTTGTTTCGGCTATATTTTTTACTTTGCCCTTTAACCGGAACTTTAGCGTAGTCTTTCACACTCACAACCGGAATCGCGTCGGTGCCTTCAATTCCTGTAATTTCGCGCATATCGTTGAGCACTTCATCGCGGTATTTTGCAGCGTCAATCAAACCATTCTCAACCATTTCTATGGCTTTCTTGTAGGTTTGTGCTTCATCGGCCAGAACATTTAGTTGTTCTACCGAAATACCGCGGGCTTCAGAGATCCCATTCAGCATGTGATTCCACAAACTATTCATGTAAAGCAGTCGCTGTTCGCGGCTTGCCTCGCTCATTTCTTCTAACATAAAAGGTTCTACTGCCGATTTAAATTTGTTGTTCGGGCCACGAATGATCTGCATTTCAACTCCCAATTTATCAAGCGCATTTTTGTAGAACATTAACTCGCTGCCTAATCCACGAAAATCGAGTGTTACTTCGGGATGCAAAACAATCTGATCGGCTACTGTTGCCAGGTAATAACCTTTCTGATCGAGCAACATTTGGTCGGCACAGGCGTAAATGGGTTTATCGCAGCTGTCTTTAAAAGCAATCAGATCATTTCTTATTTCTTCAACCGAAGCAAAACCTCCGTTTGTTGTCGACAATTTGAGGTATATACCTTTTATACGATCATCGTCTACAGCTTTCTTCAACGATTCACTAATATGATCCAAGCCAATTGTTTTTACCGAGCTTAAAAACCCCGGAAGTTCGATGTCCTCAAAAGGATCATTCGATGCCCGATCAACAATACTTTGGTTTAAATCGATTACCAACATAGATTGATCGGCTACTGTTACCTGTTTATCGGCTGAAGCAATAATTGCTCCGAAAATAATAAACATTAAAAAGGTACCGATTAACGACAAAGCTAATACGCCCACAATAGTAGCTAATACGTATTTGAAGAATTCTTTCATATTTTTGTAATTTAATTAATATTCTATTTTAGTGAATGAGTAATGTTTTATTTAAGGAATTACAAATATAAGATACAATGAACAAGGTATTTCTTGGAATTGGAGGAAATATTGGAGATAAAAGACAAAATTTCATTCATGTACTCAACTTGATCGAAATAAAATTAGGTAAAATAATCCAAAAGTCATCGGTTTACGAAACGCCACCTTGGGGATTTCGGAGTGAAGATGCATTTTGGAACCAGGTACTGATTATTGAAACCAAACTGGAAGCGGAAGAACTGTTATGGCGAATCCGCGAAATTGAAACCGATTTTGGACGAGAAAGAGGAAATGAACGCTACTCATCGCGCGAAATGGATATTGACATTCTTTATTTTAATGATGATTTTTTAGAATCAAAAGACCTCATCATTCCTCATCCGCGTATACACGAAAGACGTTTTGTGCTTATTCCCCTGGTTGAAATTGCCCCGGAAATGAAACATCCACTTCGCCGTTTAACCAGTATTGAGATGCTGGAAAACTGCCTCGACCAATCGGTTATTAAGAAAATTGAAATGGGTTAAAGTAATCCATTTTTTATTGAATTCCTTTTGTCCAGTCAGAGTTATACAGGTAATCGTTATACGGAAAACGCTGCGAATGAATACCTTTCACTTTTTCGTAAAGTTCCTTTTTAAACTCTTCAATATTCGTTTTGTCTTTTGCCGAGATGAATAAGGCTGGCGTATTACTTTTAGCCATCCACGAGCTTTTCCACTCTTCCAGTGTAAAATTATCTTTTGTTCGTGGCGATAGATCATCCTCGTCTTTTTCCTTGTAGGTAAAAGCGTCAATTTTGTTGAAAATGTAAAAAGTTGGTTTATCACCTGCATCAATTTCTTCCAACGTTCCGTCAACCGTTTCAATCTGTTCCTCAAAACCTGTATGCGAAATATCAACTACATGCAAAAGAATATCTGCCTCACGAACCTCATCGAGCGTTGACTTAAACGACTCTACCAAACCATGTGGCAGTTTGCGGATAAATCCAACGGTATCGGCCAGCAGGAAAGGCAAATTCCCTATCACTACTTTTCTGACGGTAGTATCCAGCGTTGCAAAAAGTTTATTCTCGGCAAATACTTCCGACTTCGCCATCATATTCATAATGGTAGATTTACCAACGTTGGTATAGCCAACCAAAGCCACACGCACCATTTTTCCACGGTTTTTTCGCTGGGTAGCTTTTTGTTTATCGATTTTTACCAGTTGTGCTTTTAGCCGACTGATTTTATCAAGGATAATCCGGCGGTCGGTTTCTATCTGTGTTTCACCCGGACCGCGCATACCAATACCACCACGCTGTCGTTCGAGGTGAGTCCACATTCTTGTTAATCGTGGAAGCAAATACTGATACTGTGCCAACTCAACCTGTGTTTTTGCGTGGGCTGTTTTTGCCCTTTTTGCAAAAATATCCAGAATAAGGTTGGTACGATCAAGGATCTTACACTCCAGTTCGCCTTCAATATTTCGTAATTGTGTTGGCGTAAGTTCGTCATCAAAAATTACCGTATCGGCCTCAACAACCTTAATATATTGATTAATCTCGTCGAGTTTCCCGGGACCAACAAATGTGGCTTTATTTGGGATATCCAGTTTTTGGGTGAATTTTTTTAATACTTGCGCACCCGCAGTATCGGCCAAAAACTCCAACTCGTCGAGGTACTCTTTTGCCTGACGTTCATCCTGATCTTGATTGATCAGTCCCACAATAACCGCTTTTTCTGTTAAAGGTGCTGTTTCTATCATTTACTTTATTTTAGTCAAAAAAAAACTCCTGCTTCTAAAGAAACAGGAGTGCAAAAATATTGTTTTTTATTCTTTACTGCAACACGAAGTTAATTGGTACCGTGTACGATACGTTAACCGGTTTTCCTCGCTGTTTTCCTGGCTTCCATGCAGGAAGCGCATTTACCACACGAAGAGCTTCTTTATCCAACGAAGGGTCAACTCCCCTTGCGATTTTGGCATCGGTAACTTTTCCTGTTTTACTTACAACAAAAGTTACATATACTTTTCCCTGAATACCGTTTTCCTGTGCAATTACAGGATAGCTGATAGCATTGGCGATATATTTACGCAATGCAAGGTCTCCCCAGGGAATTCAGGCATATCTTCTACAATAAAGAAAACCTGTGCTTCTTCCTCTTCTTCTTCGTCAGCTGTTTCAATTACAGGAGCAACGTCGATTATTGTTTCGTCGTCGGCTTCTGAATCTTCAATCTTCAGCTCGTCTTCAATCTCAACATCATCGTCAACAATGTTCAGCACCTCAACAACTTGTGGTGGTGGAGGTGGTGGAGGTGGTTTTACCTCTTGCTCACGAGTAATAGGGATGATTTCTTCTTCAACTTCCGCAACCTGAACGGCACCGAGGTCGTTTGCTTTTGATGGTTTTGTAGTCCACTCAAAAGCCAGGAGCGAAATCCCCAACGCGACAACTAATCCGATCAACCAAAAAGTATTTTTTTTTGGTTCCAGATCAGCTTTTGGTGTTTTTTTAAGTTCCATACTTAATTATTTTATTTGTTTTATTTGATTTTTTGCCCTTCAAAATCGGGGCTTAAAGATAAAAAATAATCTTCACATGCAAGTGAATTTTTAATTCATTTCAAATTTCTATTGCAATACAAAACTAATGGGCACGGTGTAGCGCACTTTTACTTCCGTATTACCCTGTTTGCCCGGCTTCCACCGCGGCATCGATTTCACTACGCGAATTGCCTCAAGGTCAAGTGCCGAGTCGACTCCGCGCGTCAAAGTTACGTTAAAAATATTTCCAGTTTCATCGATAACAAAGGTTACAAAAACCTTGCCTTCAATTCCATTTTCCTGAGCGATTAACGGGTATTTTACATTTCGTGCTAAGTAGCTTAATAAAGCAGCATCTCCTCCCGGAAATTCGGGCATTACTTCCGCTATGTTTAAAATACCATCGAGATTCTCTTCGCCCGGGTCTTTTCCAGTTTCCATTATATTGCCAAAATCAATCATTACCGGTTCATCCGGTTCTTCTCCTTCCCAAATTAATTCTTCATTGATTTTTATATCGTCTTTAATAACTTTAAAAACCGGTAGTTTGATGATGGGTTTTTCCGGCTCCGCGTTTTCGGTCTGAGTACGTGGAATTACCAAATCCTCGGGTGGAAAGTAATCTGTACTTCCCTGAACAATCATGGGTTTTCGAACAGGTTGTTTCCACTCAAATGCAAACAATGTAAAACTAAGTGCAACTACCATCCCTACCAGAAACAAAGTTGTCTTTTTACCTTCAAGATCAGTTTTTTTTGTTTTTTTATTGTTCATCATGGCTTCTAATTTTAATTGGATTGTCAATAAATAAAAGAACACCGGCTTTTTTGTTTTCTGCAGTTACATTAAATTACTGCAAAAACTCTACCAAAAAATAAATTTGATTGATTCTGAAAAATATTTTTATATTTGCAGCCACGTTTTGGGGGATTAGCTCAGTTGGCTAGAGCGCTTGACTGGCAGTCAAGAGGTCACCGGTTCGACTCCGGTATTCTCCACCTGATTTTCAAAGAGTTACAACACTACAAGTTGTAACTCTTTTTTATTTTCATACACAAATACATACACAAATACATCATTAGCTACCCTTTTTTTGCAGCTTACCCTGAATGCCATTCCTGAGCGGATCCAGTTAAGAAATGAATACATCTTTCGTGAGTATAATTCTGCACGTTATAAATGGACGATTTGTATATAGAATCTTCAGTTATATATAACCTGTGACATTACAGTCAATCACACCTAACGCTATAATACTAATAATCTACAAGTTACACCTTCGTGGATTCTGTTAATATTTTTGGAATTCTTGTTTTTACCTAAACCCTCATGCCTTTCGGCGCTACGTATTGTGTTGTACTGGACTATGTGAAGACTCAATATAGTAATCCATTGGTTCCATCGAACACATTTGCGATTCACAGTTACATTCAAATTATCGATATCATTAATTTAAAAATTTAACCGTGTATGAAAAATGTATTGTTATTACTTACACTATTTGCTGCTTTACTTTCGTCATCTTGTAGCAAGGATGAGCTTCCTGATGATGAGTTATCAAACACATCCTGGAAGTATATCAGGTCCTCCGATGGGCTTGCTAAAACCATGTCTTTCTCTGATGACCATCAGGTTGAAGGCGTAATGAACGGCTCTGCTTATCACGTTGAATGGAGTGGTAACTATTCTCCTGTTGACGAGTCCTCTGGTAAATTCGTTGTTAACCTGGACAAGTTCAGTCAGTATCCCTTAGATGACAAATCCTTATCGAGCTTTAAACTTGATTTGAGTAATGATCATCTTAGTGTTATTGATATTGACACCGGTGAATATGTTGAAACTTATACTAAAGATTAATTATACAGGGGAGGAAACTCTCCTGTTTTCTTTTTTTTGTATTTATCTATCTAAAAACCGTTCGTTCTCCTTAACGTAATATTTATGGTTGCGTACTTGCTCAATCTGATCACATGAAGCTATAGTTGCCAGTACTATAAAAGCCATTAAGTAGTGATGGACACATTTCATCGCACCTCCCAAAAGGTTTAGGCTCTTTTCTTTGTTACTCCTTTTTCAGTATGAAACATAACTGCCCCACCGCTTCCTTGGTCAAAAAACCACGAATACCCCTTGGAATGGGTGTTTAAAATTAGCGTTCCATCATGATAGCCTCCTTCACGCTCAACATACAAATAAGCATCCCATAAATAACTCTTGTCACCGTCAACTTTGATTTCTTTATAAGAGGATGGTTCTATTTCATATTTAATTACAATTTTTCCATCTTGCTTTATCTTCATTGTGTCCTTTGTTAATATGAGCTCAAAATCTAATGGATTCATTTCTGAAGTATAGGTTGATTTAATTCCATGATGTGTTCCTTTATATACATACTCATAATCTTTATCACTCAGTGCTGTAATACACTCATTAGGCATTCTTTTGTTGAAAAGATTCATTTGATTTATTTTTATAGATTTCAATTAAAAAATTCTTAGTTTGTTTATCATTTCTTTTTACAACGATTTACTATTCCAATCACAATCGCTATGAATAGTATTATTGCTCCGATTATAGCTCCGTTAAAAAGTAGTACCCACATTCTCTATTAGTTATTAAATTCTTTTGAATTAATGAACATTAACACTCGCTGTTCAGATGATGTAAATTTTGCACCTGCGACATTTGTTGTTCTCTTATTTACCTCATAACTTAGAATATGAGATTTTCTTTTATTTACCTTGTCGTAATATTCAGTAAGGTGGAAGTTTGTTTTATCCGCATGCTCCTTTCCTAAAGGGAAGTAATACTTGCTAATTTTTTTTACAACTTCAGTTTCTTCTTTATCTATATTGCTTCCATACATTTCTCGTCCAACAACGAATATTTCACCATCTATTTTTATTGTGACGTCTATTCCTCTAAAAGATATTTCCGTATTACTACCATAATCTTCGTAGTTTCCAATCTGTTGGGTTCCGGCATTATTCATTTTTGTTTCTCGAATTATGTCATACGTGTATGTTTGAGCAGAACTTGTTATCGCTATCAAGGTTATAATTACAATGAGGCTGATAGGCTTTGGGACATTAGATTTAACCATAGTAAAAGTTGATTTTGTGTCTTATTGTTTATTCGGTGTTCAATATAAACAATATTGTTAGAGTGCGAAACTAAATTATGTTTATATTATCAACTTCATGTTAGGAAATAAGGTGTTCCTCCGCCTATTCAGCAAGACCAATGCCATCCCGGCAAGCACTTTATATTTAGTTTCTGTTTTATATGGAATATAAAGTACTTACCGTCCTTCGGATTCGTTACTCTCAGGCTGTCATAGTTCTTGAGGCTCAGTCGTTGTCGTCACGGCAGCTTCCTCTGTATTATAAGCACATGTAGTCGTTCCTCTATACATGAGCTTATAATCCACCCGCTGCCCGAGTTAGGCGAGCCTGCAGATCGCTCAAGCTTCAACCAGGATTGATTAAGTGATGGTCTGGCGGTTTCGTCTATTCCGTTCCTACGTCACTACACAGATATCACACAAACCGGTCTCATACTTCAACCTGCTTTTTGTGAGACCCTCGCTCAACTCGCAGGCGGCTCGCGAAGCTTGAATAATAACTGCAATCCACTCCGGTCATTGCACTTCTTATCCAGCCGATTGAAAGACTAGTCATATTAAAAAACTAGATTAAGGAATACTTTTTAAATTTCATACTGATTGTTCTTGGCTTACAAGGGAAAGAAAATCCTCATTATTTACCAATGCTATTTCCAGAATTGATTTCCAGTAGTTTTGCCCATAATAGATCTTATTCCTCAAACTTGTTTCTTCTATTAATTCCTTAACCTCTTCTATTTCCAATGTTTGACTGAACGTTCTTATTATGTTCTCAAGAGGAGAAATTACAACATCATTATTCCTTTCAAATCGCTCACACAAATGCAATCTCTCATAGTGGTTCCTGATAAGATTATATTTGGCTTCGTCAATATTATTTCGATTATCTATGTAGAACTCTGTTGTTATTACATTTTCCTCCAATTCCACTCCGATATTGACAAACAGATACTGTTGTTCAGGTAATTCATCTAGGTATAGATTTAGAAACTGAATTCTGCCATCAATCCTCCATATTTTGTTTTTATAAGAGTTACACGTCGTACATGATGGAAATATATTTTTAGGATGCACCGTATACTCTGGAAACTCTTCTTTACTTACAAAATGGTCCATCGAATTGATTTCACTAATTGTACAGTTCTGACAAGTATTTAATCTCCTATTGAATTCAGAGGTTGTAACTTCTAATTTTAGTTCTTGAATCAGCCTACTTTTAAAACGATATAATTTGAGTAGGTCAGATTTTTCTATATTCTGATACCCATGACACTCTAGGTTGTCCAGTGTATTTTCTTCAAAGTTTTCATCATACTCTTCAAATTTTTGTTCTATCACTTCGGCCAGTTCCCTTACTCTGTCTTTATAGGTGGGATCTTGATCTGTATTTCTCTTTGACTCTAATATTGCATTATGAAAATCAAAGCTTTGGCCTTGGTAAGGTCTTAGATTACGCATTTGTATTCCGGATTACACTTTTGATATACACTTTTGCATTCAGGCTTAAGGGGGTCGCATCTGACTCTATTAATCCAACAATCTCTTCATAAGATTTCTTTTGACCAACTAACTGATCAATTATCGATTTATAATATTTAGGAATATCTTTATTTCCAAATACCTCTTCAGCCAAAACAGTTAAGTTCTCTCCGAACGATTCGAGTCCGATTTTTCTTATCGCAGGTGTGTTCTCATGTCGTTCCATTATGTACACATTCCTTGATAAACATTCCCTAATAACAAGTGGAGAATGTGTTGCAAGAATACAATAGGACTGAAACTCATTAACCAAGCTATAAATTGTATTCATCAACTGGGTTATAGCATTAGGGTGCAAATGCGTTTCTGGTTCATCGAATAGCAGAAGTGAATCATATCGAATATTTGCAACTATCTGGGTAATTATATATAAAATAATACTTTCTCCTGAACTCAACTTTTTTCTTGCTTTTCCGAAACCTTCCAGTGATACTTTGTACTTGTTGTGTCGAGATGTTATATCCTCCCTTTCAATTAGAAACTCTGATACAACCTCCTCCTCTATAAAATTCAACAATACTCTTCTCCATTTATTTATTCTTTCAATTTCTTCTATCTTTTTCCATGAATTATGAAATCGCAAGAGCAATCCCTGGTCCGTTAACATGGTCCCTTTCTCGTTTCTTAGCCCACAATAAACATAATTAAATGTTGCCATCTTTTTAGGGATCTGGAAAGTGTCAAAGATACTGTATGAAACAGCTATCACTCTGCTAAACAATGGAATTGTCGGGTCAAAGCAATCGTCTCTCCTCTCAGCGATGTTTATTGGCAGTGAAGTTATTAATTGAGTTTTCCCTGCACCATTCTTCCCTATTAAAGCATAGACTCTATTCGGTATTTCACTGTCTTCTCCAAATTGGAAATCAACATTTATCGCCTCTCTCGAATATTTAGGAATGAATTTATATTGAAATGAATAGAGATTATCTAGACTTAATCCTGCAACTAAGTGCTTCGCTTCTCGAAGAGTTCTTTCTTGTTCATCAAACCGCAGTAAGGAGTTATTAAAATTGTCATCCTTTTCAAACTTCTCGTGTGTTTCTGTAAAGAAAGCAGCATCTCTTAAAGCAAATAATAATCCTAAAAATTCCTTCCCTAGTAAATTGCTCAGGTTCTGATAATACCCTAGACTCATCCCTAGTGAACAGTAATCGTCATTTAACTGTACGAACGATTCTGGGATGCTATCAATATTGTTATTATTTTTTATTATTATTTTCACATATCCAACTAATGATGGATTGCCAGTCCAATCGTAAAAGAACATTGCAAATTGACTACGTACACCATAGTCATTCCATCCTTCATTAAATACTAAAACAATTGAGTTAAATACTTCCGGCTTTTTATGATTCTGATATCTATCAATTCTTCCTTTTGGACTCTTATCTACGTATATTGGTATCGTGTTCCTTTTTAAATCTATAGGATACTGTTCACTTTCGTCATATTCCCGTACTGTATAAACTGGAAGGTTTTCTCTATCATAATCAGAGACAGCTAGTTGAAGCTTATCCCTCTGAAGTACATCATTAATTCCTAGTACATAATGAACAATATCATCTTCATCAATTCTGAATCCCGGACTGACGACACTCTCTATAAATTTTATGAAAACTGTATCATCTTCCAGCAATTTCAATCTATCTATGAAAAGATATTCAACATCCCAGTCCTCGTTATTTACAGTATGCTGTATGATATCTCCCTCGGCATCGCTAAACCGGGGATCTTCAGAAGGCATGCTCTTCAAATCCCAAACACTACTAAGAAAATTTAATATCCCCTATTCCCATCTTCTCGAAAGGGATCAGTTCTTTTTACAATCTGTTCAAATATAATTTTCTTATTAGATCTTTCAATTTTCGGTTGCATATCCTCTGTCCTATTGTGTTCGTTTGTTTTAGCTTAGTGCAATAATGGAGTTCTAAATTCTTACTTCCGCACCCGATTATAAACATCCTTACCTACCTGTTTGGCGGCTACCTGCATCATTTTATCATCATTCATTAGCTTGGTGAAGATCTCTTCGTTACCGTCCATTCGTTCTATAAACAGTCCTTCCAGCATCTTTCCGAAATAGTACATGAAGTTCTCATAGGAATTAACTTCCGCCGCTTCGCGTATCTTTTCATCTTCCATTGCAGTCTCTATAACCTGGTCGAAGAATAGCTGATCTGCTAATGTAAACTCTGTGCCGAAGCGATCGTTTAGTTTATTTACAAGCGTCGATAGTTGCACCTCTTCTTCTTTAGCTGATCCGGTACCTACTTCTGTTGCGCCGTATAGCTGTTCTGCTTCGCCTGCTTCCAAATCTATACTTCCTTCGCTTATCTTTTGTAATCGGTAGTATTTAAGCTCTACTTCGTCTTCCAGTTCAAACTTTCCGGTTTGACGTTTGGGAAGCTTTGTGTTTAAGAAGCGGAGATACGTATATAATTTTTCAAGGTCTGAATCCTGATAAGGTATTACCTGCGACAGGAACGAATAAAGGTTACGAAAGCTCACCAGTTTACTTTTAAACTCTTCTTGTTCCTGTTCCTCCAAATCTCCAAAACGCTCAATAGCCTTGTCCAAGATGCTGTTCATCTTCTTATGATCGCCGGGTGTAGGTTCCTGTCGGTTTTTAAACCATACGTCGCAAAGTGCTGTAATCTCTTCTTCGGTAAATACGCGATACTCCTGTAATCCATGCTGAAGAGTGTAGAGCTGATGGGGATCTCCATCTGGCCCCTTCTCTGTTATCTCATAGTACGGTTTAAACGACTCATATATCTCTTCCCGGTCATTTTCGAAATCCAATACAAAGGTATCCTCCTTCCCTGACGCGATTCTATTTAACCGGGAGAGTGTTTGTACTGCTTGAATTCCCGACAGACGCTTATCTACGTACATAGTATGTAGCAATGGTTGATCAAACCCTGTCTGGTATTTCTCGGCTACTAACAATACCTGATATTCATCGGTGCTGAATTTTTCGGGTAACTCCGTCTCTTTTACTCCCAGATTCATTCCGGTTTCGGAGTATGATTTATCCGGAAAGTCAGGATCTATTACAGTGCCAGAAAAAGCAACCAGTGATTTAACATCAGTGTAGCCTTTATCTTTTATGTAACGATCAAATTCAAGCTTGTATTTAACTGCGTGTAGCCTCGAACGTGTTACGACCATAGCCTTAGCCCTTCCCCCGATCTTATGCTTTGTAAATGCTCTAAAATGCTCTACAATAACTTCGACTTTCTGGCTTATGTTATGTGGGTGTAAACTCATAAACCTAGCTAAAGCTAAGGCTGCCTTCTTTTTAGGCACCTCGGGATCATCTTCAATTGACTTTATAAGTCCGCAGTATGTTTTGTAGTTTGTATATTTTTCCAGCACATCCATAATAAAGCCCTCTTGTATAGCTTGCTTCATACTATAGTGGTGAAATGGTGACTTACCTGTCTTTCCGGGCTCGTTGAAGACCGCAAGAGTCTTAAACTTTGGGGTTGCTGTAAATGCAAAATAACTTATGTTTTTCTGCTGCGGCCGTTTTAGCATTTCCATAAGGATAGCTTCCTTTGCTTCGTCTGATAGCTCTTCATCATCCATATCCAGAATCTGTTCAGCTATAGCCGACTGTATACCGTCCCTATTCAACACCTTGCGCAATTCCATAGCACTCTCACCTGATTGCGAACTGTGCGCTTCATCTACTATTACTGCAAATCTTTTGCCTGCTGTGTCTATCTTTACTCCTTCCCCTTTCTTCTCCAAGGTTTCAATGGCCTGGGCGATGAACGGAAACTTTTGTATGGTAGATATGATTATCGGAACTCCACCTGATAAGGCTTTGGCTAGTTGCTTTGTATCCTCGTCAATCTTTTTAACTACTCCTTGCTTGTGTTCAAACTGGTAGATTGTGTCTTGCAACTGCTGATCAAGCACCCTCCGGTCTGTTATTACTATTACAGAGTCGAAGATTTTCTCATCCTGTTCGTTATGCAGACTTGATAGTCGATGTGCAAGCCATGCTATAGAGTTCGATTTGCCCGAACCGGCTGAATGTTGTATTAAGTAATTGTGTCCCGAGCCTTTATGTTTCGAATCACCTACCAGACAACGAACTGCATCTAATTGATGATACCGTGGAAAGATCATCGTTTCCTTTGTTTTGCGAACGATACCCTTCTTGGTGACTACCTGCTTTTCTTCAACTTGTAAATGCATGAACCGGGAGAGGATATCTAAGAGCGAATCCTTTTGCAAGACCTCTTCCCAAAGGTAGGCTGTTTTGTAGTTGTTATCGTTAGGGGGATTACCTGCTCCGTAATTGTGCCCCTTATTAAATGGAAGAAAGAAGGTGTCTTTACCTGCAAGTTTAGTAGTCATCGATACCAGATCTGGGTCAACCGCAAAGTGTACCAAGGCACGTTCTTTGAAACGAAATATCGGATCAGCAGGGTGACGATCGAACTTGTATTGATGTATAGCATTGTCAATGGTTTGACCGGTCATATGGTTTTTAAGCTCCAACGTAACCACTGGCAAGCCGTTTAATGATAGCACTACATCTAAAGAAAGGGCAGGATTCTTCGGGCTGAAATGTACCTGACGAGTTACTGTTAATATATTCTTCTCGTAGTCTTCCCAAGCCTGATTATTAATTTTTGTGTTAGGTGTAAAATAGGCTAAGCGAAAGGCTTTTCCGAAACATTTAAATCCATGACGTAACACATGAAGAGATCCCTTCAAACCTAACTCTTTCACAAGGTCGTTTACAAGTGTTTCTTCTGCACGATCTCCTATTATGTCTACAAGTGCTTCCCACTTCTTTTTCTGAGTATCTTGGATAAAACCAATTACATCACCTGGAAATAAGGCTTTATCAATATCATATGCCTTAGGATCTCCTTTAATATAACCTCCTGAAGGGACCAGTGCCTGTTCTATTGCTTCTTCAAAACGTATCTCGGTGTGTTTACTCATAGGCGTTCTCCTCTCTTACGTCGATTTGTCCTGTAACTGCCGCATTGATTAATGCCTCTCGATATTCTTTTAGCTGGGTTATACTTTGTTGTATTTTTCTATTCGTCGAGTCTATCTTTCTTACTTCGGTTTCTATATAATCTGAGATTCTTTTTTGTTCATTCAGTGGCGGTATAGGGCACGGGATATTGCCGATCATTTCCAGGTTAAGGCCATCTCTTCCATCCTGACTTGACATTCCTCTGATTTGTTTATATTTTGAGTTTAGCCACCAAAGATAAAACTTAGGTTCTTGATCTGTAATATTAATAACTGCGAGTGATTGATTACAAGTCGCCTTTATCATTGTTTGTGCGACCATACCTTTCGTTTTTCCTTGCCCTGCGAGCGCCATTAGAAGTGCGCCTGGTTCAAAATATTTTGCACTGCTTTTTATGTATCCCTCTTCTGTGATATAATTCGATGGTTCTGAGATGAATAAATTGTTTACAATGCCTGAATTAAACCAAGGAATATTTCCATCGTACCAAAACTCAGGCTTCGTTTTATCAGGCGTACCACCAGAATATCTTGAACTAATCCATTTTAATGTAACAGTTTTCCAATTCTTTGGTATCTCTCCCAACCAATCTATACCTGTTTCCGTCATCTCCACATTTGGTTCTATTCCTTTGGTTACGGCTTGAGTAATGACCGCTGTTCGCTTCTCTGCAAGTAGTTTTAGAAGATTTTCTTTATGCTCAATAAGATTGTCTATCTGCGTGGTTTTGTACTCCAGGAAGTTAGCGATTTGCTCTTGCTCTGAAATGTTTGGTTTTAACGTTCGTAAAAGACACAATTTACTTGACTTAATTCCAAGCGCTGTTGATCCTGTTGCTAACGATAAAAGGCTTTGTTGAAAAAATTTACTTTGTAAATAATACTTAAAGTATATTGCGTTTATAAATTCTTTTCTTGGTCTGAATTTAATTATTCTTTGTGCAAAAGCTACGTCCACTTTGTCTACTAGAGCAATTTCTCCAAGTGGTGCCTCTGTCGTAAATAATATATCATTGATCTCTGGCTTTCCCCGCCTCATAACTTCTTCATAACTATCTTCCTCAATATATTCCTTTGATAGTTCGTAATTAATTATACCATTTTTGATATTTTTTGCGGTTACCAAAAAGATGCCGGACTCCACCTTTTTCGGTGTTTTTCCTCTGTAGTCAACCAATGAATCCAAATACCTCAATGTAGGGACGTATTCCCATTCCTCCGGAATTTTATGGAGCCACCTACCCTGGAACTTTTTATATTTATAACCCATCTTTATATTCTCATTTCTTTTAAAAGACCCAATATTTCCTTTTCAATTGTCTCGATATCCTTTTCAATATTTTCTAATTGTCTTGGTGGCTCGAATACATAGAAGTGGCGATTTAATGGTATCTCATACCCAACTTTGGTTTTCTTATGATCTATCCATGCATCTGAGACGTGTGGAAGAACTTCCTTTGCTAAGTATGTTTCGCAGTGATCCTCTACAATATCTAGTAGTTCTGTGTTCTTAGCTTTCTTATCGTATTCCATCGGCAGAGGTAAATCGATATTATCAGCTAATGGCACCAATTCTGTGTCACGCAATGATGGGTCAGGCTCTGGATTTCCTCTAGTGTCTTTACAAATTGTGGCGTCTGGATCACGCTCTGAGAGTGCCCATACAATGGCTTTTTGTACAGTAGCATCCAACTTTAAACCTGCTTGTTTTATCTCTTTCCTAAGCATCTTCTCAAATACTGCTCTATCCATTATCAACTGGTTGCTTTTCATTCCTTCTAGCACTTCCATAATGGAATTCTGTAAGGCTTTGCCGGCTTCAATCTCTTTCTCCATCTCTTCCTTATTCCTGCGCTTCTTTGTTAGTACTAAGGCTCTAAATGCTGCCTGATCAGGAACTCTTTGGATGCGTTCGTCATTGACAAGAAAGTTTAAGCGTAGGGGGCGTTCTACTGTCATCTTAAGATATCCGAACTCGCGATTATCAAATATCTTTGAGGCTATCTTTTCTTCCGGTTTACCCTCGCATAGGAATTTAGATACTGCTTCGTGTCCAAACTCTCCGTATAAGCGAGTTATTTCCTGTATATGCTCGTCTGACAGCTCGTTACGTTTATCACCTAAACTCTTACCCATTTTTTGGTAGTGCTTAGTACCGTCTATCAACTGTACCTTTCCTTTGCGTTTCTCCGTTTTTCGGTTTGTAACCAACCAAATATAGGTGTATATGCCTGTATTGTAAAAGAGTTGATTAGGAAGAGCGACTACAGCTTCTAGCATGTCGTTTTCAATTATCCAGCGTCGGATGTTACTCTCTCCTGAACCAGCATCACCGGTAAAAAGTGGTGAACCATTAAACACAATCGCGATTTTGGAACCATCGCCACCATTTGCAGGGCTTGGATGCATTTTCGAGATCATGTGCAGTAGGAACAATAATGCACCATCGTTAATCCGGGGTAGGCCGGGACCAAAGCGACCGGTAAAGCCAAGGTTCTTATATTCCTTTTCGACAGTATTCTTCTGAGGCTTCCACTCTACCCCGAATGGAGGATTGGCTAACATATAGTGGAATTGCTTTCCCGGATGTCCATCGAATGTCTTTCCATCTCCCAGCGTATCACCCATCACAATATTGTCAAGCGGTTCATCCTTGATTAAAAGGTCTGAACAGCATATTGCATATGATTCGCCGTTATATTCCTGACCGAACAGAATAAGGTTTGCATTAGGATTCTGCTCTCTAATATGCTCCTCTGAAACCGATAACATACCGCCCGTTCCGCAGGTTGGGTCGTATATCGTGCGAATGATTCCGGACTTGTACACGTCCTCTTCATCGGTGTAAATGAGGTTTGCCATCAAACGGATTACTTCACGCGGAGTAAAGTGATCTCCTGCTTCTTCGTTCGCTTGCTCATTAAACTTTCTTACCAATTCTTCAAACACATAACCCATCTGTAGGTTTGTAACACGTTCAGGATGTAGATCGATGGTCTTTCCATCCTCCGGGTGAATAAACTCCCTAACGATCATGAATAACCGATTAGCTTCGTCCAGCTTGGCTATCTCGTCTTCAAACTTAAATTTCTCAAATATCTCTCTTGCCTTAGGAGAGAATCCATTGATGTAGGCCACCAGGTTACGCGCAATGTTTTCTGAGTCAGCTATCAGCTTCCTAAATGTGTAATTACTGGTATTGTATAATGGATGTTTACGTTCGCCGGAAGCTGTTTTCGCGAGCATTTTATCTATAACATCGTCGGAATACTTCCCTGATGCTTTTAACTGTTCGTATTTCTTTGCTACCTTCTCGTGGTTCTCTTCCAACACACAATCGAGTCTTCTCAGCACGATCATTGGAAGCATTACTTTACGATATTGTGGTGGTCGGTATGGTCCTCTTAATTTATTTGCGATATTCCAAATCAGTCCAACTAATTCGGAGTGCGTGTTCTGTGTCATTTAGTATAACGTATTAAAAATTTTCACCTCTGGTTTACAGCAAATGGTTGATTGCTTTTAAAGGAGACTAAAAGTACAAATACATTTCATTATTCAAATTCTAACTTTTGAAAAATTTATGTATTACGCGAATGTGCGTGCGCCCTATACTATTTTAAAACACAACGCTGAGGGGAAAGTACCCCGGGGTGTTTCCCTCTATAAATGCAATGTAGCTTCGTAAATTATTCGCAGGGTGCTTAATACGCTCGTTTTAGTACCTCCACAACACAGATAACATCGTTTTATGGTGCTATCTGTTTAATTTCACTGATTTCCTGCACAGACTGAATCAGTTGTATTCTTTGATACTTTTTCCTTGGGCTAACCTGCCTTTCCTGCTCTTAGTGATTGACAATAATGCAATGTAGCTTACCCCGTATTTATTTCAAAACCTTCAATCCTTTCAACTTTAATACTACTATTATGAAAACATTTAAAAAGAATTACATCGGCAAAGGAATTCAGGTGCCTAACATGTCTATCACTAAAGTAACAGTGAAAGTTTCCGAACTATTGAAACATGTTCATGAGTTTGGTGGTGAACAGTACTGCACTTTTGAAGTTGCCAAGTTGCAACAGCCTGACGATTTTAACAGAACTCATACTGCTTATTGTACAACGGTAGAGGAAGTTCCTGATGACAATTCCAAGAAGCCCTCTGAGAAATCAACTAAGAAGTAGAATGAGTTAATTATTCCACAGAAGACGACCGCGACAGCACGGGGTCGTCTTTTGTATTTCATGTAGATGGACGAACACTGCTTTAATCAGTCCTCAATTAAAAACAAAAACTATGACATTATTTCAACAAAACATTGCGGAGGTAACCATTAAGTATTCTCATAAAATCAAGCCATCTGATCAGGTACGGATCACCGGATCGAAGTCGGTTTACGATTTCGTTTGTCCATTGTGGCCGGACTTGGAGTACAGGGAGAGGTTCGCAGTTCTACTACTTTCTCGTAGCTTGAAGGTATTGGGACTCTCATGGATCTCTACCGGTGGAGTTTCAGGGACAGTAGTTGATGCTAAGCTTATCTTTCAGGTATCACTAAAATCAAACGCCTCGTCAATCATCTTGCTCCACAACCATCCTTCCGGTGAATTGCGAACCAGTGAGGCAGACCGGAGGATCACCCGGAAAATCAAAGATGGTGCTAAACTCTTGGACATTGACGTTCTTGAGCATATTATATTGACATCTGAGACGTATTACTCAATGGCTGATGAAGGAGAGCTGTAGTTGTGTTTTGAGCCTATCCGTTGCCGGAAGTTGAACTAACTTGTTCAAGCTTTCGTAAATGGATGGGGCTTGTAACCGTTTAATCAACTGCCGTGATGACTGTGATCGACTATTCAACGGTAAACGTAAAATACACCGATCTGGGCAAGCGCAGAAAGCCAATGGCCAGATGGTCTATGAAGGTAAAGAGAAGAGATCGGAGTGTATGTAAGGTTTGTGGATCGAATGAGGATCTTGATGCCCACCACATAATGCGAGTGAGTTGCTATCCTCACTGGAAATACTGTATTGATAACGGAATTACACTATGTAAGCAATGCCACATGAAAGCTGACGAAGGTTTGCTATCAATTAGTTTTCTTCTCAATATCTCTGATACAGGCTCATTTTGAGGATTAGTTCTACTGTACCCTCATCCTGTATCCGATACATTAGATGTGCAATTTTTTAAAAGTGTTCTATAAGAATACTATATAATAGATGACTTTTAATTTTTTGCACATCATCTAGTGGGAGTTGTGTCCATTCATTCTGAAACCTTCAACCGTTCCTGATATCTCGGTTCTTCCTTATGCTAATTCATTGGAACTCCGAATTTCTTTAATCATTAAAACTTTTACTATGGATTTTCAATCTCACACTTCTACAAGTGATGTGATGGAGGAGAATATCAGTATCTGGGATGCTTTCACCTCTCACATGAATACAGTGTACTTCTCTGGAGCTTCAGAACTTCTGGACAAACAGATTGTCGCTTTTGAATACCACCAGTTTAGGAGCTATTTCTCTGTGTAACATGGTTCTGTCTATTTCATTCATTCAAACTCTTAAATATAATGCTATGAGTAAGTCTGACAATGTTGATCCAGTGGCAATTGTCATGTGGATAGTAACAATTATTCTTACCGGTGTTGCCGGTATCCTATCGTGGAACCTGATCGAGCCTGATAGCTTCTGGAACTTTATCGTGTTCATAACATTGTGGTGTGTACTAAGCAGAGTCGCACACCTCATATCGATGATACTTATTGCTATGTTCGACTCCTGGTTCTAGCAGGGCATTAAATCTTTTGCCAAGAGGAATGACTAACGGTGATGTTTTGTACCGAAGCCTTTCCTAAAGTCTTTCCGGGTTTCGAACCCGGTTAGACTTTGCCAAGAGGTTATGACCTGCTGGTTCAATATTACCCGAAGTGGATAATAAGCTTAATTCTTTTAGGTAGTATGTATTTTTTACCGAATCAATTGGAGGTGCTGGTTAAAACTCATACTATCAAAACATTAAACACGGACCAGCTTATGGTAAGTATCAAAATAAAAGAGGCAGGCTTTTAACGCCTACCCCTTTCGTAACCTAAACTTTAAAAAAACAAGACCATATACAAAATGCCCTACTTCACTGAAAATGTGCACCATAACCGATTCAACCACATTTTCTACCTAAATATTAGATGTGTCAGGCATTCTGATTACTTATCTTAAAACCTCGCGGCCTGATACTACTTATACTCTCGTATTTATAACCATATATCTCGCAATACGATTTCAACCAACCAGTAAACTTCTTATCTGATAAACTTGTACCGCTTTGACCTGTGTAACTCAGATACATTTCTTTTGTAGCGCCTGTAGGCTGTATCTCTCCTATAAAATCCTTAAGATACTCCTCCATCCAATCGACGAAGTTTTGCGTAGTCGCCCTGATCGCATCCTTCTTTTGTCTATCAGTTTCGGGACAACTAAGAATACCATTTACCAAGTAGGCTTGGACAAATTGAAGCATAAGCATGTAAAAGGCTTGCCATTCTTTTTCGCTCCACATACTAAAGAATGTATGTTTATATTCATCCTCCGGAGTATGGTATAAGTTGAAATGTTGGTGAATATCCACATTGTACTGTCTTCGTTTAAATGAACCACTCATACCTTTCATAATACTGTTGGTCGTTAAGACTATAACCGGAGATTGTTCTAAAGGAAGGAAATACTCATCCTTATTCTTCCTGTTAACCTGAAAGCCTTGTGTAATAGTAGAAAACAAATCCTCGAAACTGAAGCCCGTTTTAGCGTCATCAATGTTAACAATCCTAATACTCTCGTTCACCTTTTGCCATGCAAACTCACTTTTCGGATCAAACTTCTTACCGTCAAGGTCTACTATTTTCCGAACTTTACCCATCGCTTGAACGATCAAACTCTTCCCTGATCCGCCTTCCGGTTGATCACTAACAATCTCATCATTTAGAATTACAGCTTTTGCTTTTCCCGGAGCCCTATAATCATGTAAACAGTAGCCAATTATTGTAGCCAAATAATACAATCTACTGTTTTCGTTATTACACAGCTTTTTCAAAAAGTCCAGAAATACCGCATCTGTAGACTTCGCGTTTATGTTGAAATCACAGTCAATGATGTGTTCACGCCACACTAACCCACCAAAATCATTGTACGACACCGGATCTTCAATTCCTTGAGCAGTAACCTTTACTACTCCGTTCCTGAAGTAATAAAACGAGGAAGTACTCGTATCACGATTCATCTTTAAATCAGCACGCTTTAACACATCCAGATAGTTCATACTGAATAGACGTGTTGATCTTATTATGTAGTTATGAATCTGGGGCTCACTTATAGTATGCTCCTTTACAAATAACTTCACGTCGCTGGCACTTACTTTTGAAACTACGCTTCCCTCAATTCGAACCAATTCGATGTCCCTGGCTAGCGATACTGTCCTAAAACCATATCGTTCCAGATACTGTATAAACAATCCATCATCAAATTTCACCTTACCATTATCAATCGAATAATACTCCCCTCCGCCGTTTTCTAAAACTGCTTCATAAACCGGGCTACCTCCTTCCTTATGCATGAACGGCTCCTTTCATCTTCACTGAATTAATGGCATCTTCACTGCTATATCCACGATTCGATTTCAACCAGTCTATCACTTCCACACGGTCGAAAAAAAGATGTTTCGCCTGTTTGTAATGTGGAATACTCCCTGACATCGTTTGTTTGTATATCGTGCTTTTGCTTAAGCCTGTAAGCTCACAAACTTCATCTATGTTTAATACTTCTTTCTGAGTTGTTCTAATCAGGTTCTCCAACCTCTCTAATTTTTGGAACAATACTTCCATTTTTAAAAATTTTTTATGTTAAAAAAATGGCTTTGCAATGCCTGTTAGTTTGTTATAACTCTGCAAGTATCGGAAAGTATGGAAACAAAAAAACCTGCCAGCAGGCTGCTAACAGGTTCCTTGCATGATGAAATGCTTGTGCATGCCACCTAACCAAACAAGACATCAACAACCTCATGACCAGGCGGTTCGAAATCGTCTCGGCTTTTCATATAACTTGATTTTGCTGATTGAATCCGGTTTTTTTTAAAAAGTTTTTCGAATATTTTCCAGTCTATTGTTGGGTTACCATGTTCATCAAGCCTGCTCTTTCTTAATCCGAGATGAAGACTTGTTTTCTCAACGAAATAAGCTAACTGTTGTTTCGATACTCCTGTCCACTTATATCCGTTATCCTCAGAGATTAATCCGGCATCTATTGCCTTATCAAATATTACTTTTGCCTCCGGAGTATTCAGCTCCTTAATATCTTCAATCGAAGAGGGGCAGTCATTCACATCCGGCTCAAAGCGGTCTCGGTACTGAATAATGGTTTGTTCAACACTTTTTAAAGCATCTATTTCGAACTTTTCCATTTTACTTCTACCACCTTCACGAATAGCTTGATCTTCCCACCACTCTTTAACAAACATGGATTTATCAATTCCGAAATTCATTACATCAAGGATCGCGTTCTCAATGTACAGTAACATTTCAGGAATCTCGTAATCTTCTATAGTCTTTACTCTTTCTGGCACTTGGTACAGTAATACTATATTTCTCTCAATTTCTTCTTCTGTTGTATATTTCATATTTATTCATCGTTTAAATCCGGCATAAGTGCTTCTGAATACTTTGCCCGATGCTCATTCTCAAAGCTATCCAGATAATTTTGTGTTGTTGCAGTATTCTGATGACCTAACTGCTCAGAAATGAATTCGATAGGTGCCCCAGAGCGTTTTAAGATAGTGCTATATGAATGCCTTGCCCAATACATCGTAATCCCTGCATCAACACCTACCTTTCCTGCAACGCGCCGAATGTACTTATTTGTGAGCTTTATAAACTGTTTTAACCGATTGAATTTCTCACGCTCTGTGTAATCTTCTTGATAAATTGGGAATAAGTAACTGTCAGGATCAGGTGTATTCCCAATTTCATCTATTATACGTTGAATATGTTCATTAATAAGAACCTTGATGACGGTCTTTACTTTCGTTGTATCCTTCGTTTTCTGTCTTATAAACTCAATGTTCTTTCCTCTGATATTGGAGAATCTAAGGTTTGCCATGTCGGCTGGATTCATTCCATTGCACAAGTAACTAAACATCCAGTATTTTAAAGCAGTATTTTCGTTCTTGTCCGCCGTTGAATAACTGAATAACTTACCGATATCCTGAATCGTTAAGGCTTTCTTTGTATTATTCGATACAGGAATTTGATATAAGCCTTTATCTGTTCCAAATGGATACTTAATCGCTACACCATCTTTAATCGCGATATTAAGGATAGCCTTTAAGTTTCTCATGTAAATACCCACCGTCGTATATGAACCACCTTGCTTTGGTGCATCTTTCTTTTGAGGCGTCTTACCTTCGGTTACAAACCAGTTTTCATACTTCTTTAAATATGTTGGTGTAATACTATTGAAGCTAACGCGACTATCAAAGCGCTTCAAACTACGAATGGTCGCCCTGTAGGTTGTTGCAGTTTGAAGTTTATCGTTCTGTTGCAACTCGGTCGCCTTCTTCTCGAAATATTCGTCGATAGACAGTTCACGTTGTTGTTTTTTACCTAGATAGTTACCCTCAAACTCTTCAAAGGAGAATTCAGCTAGTCCTTCAATCGTCTTCTCTGCATTCTTCTTTATATCCTCGAACTTACGTTTTCGCTTTGCTCGTTCTCCCCTGGAAGATTCCAAAATCTTTTGATACTCCTCCTTTGTTGCACTTTCTCCACGCACAGTGTAATATTTCCGCTCCCTGTCGTATGTAATGCGAAGTGCAATTGGGTACTCTCCTTTCTTATTTTTTCGCGGCATTAACACAATGCCGACCGTCGCCATCTTCAAACTCATTGTGTATGTATTTCAAATTTTCATACACAAATGTATACACAAACATGGAAATAGAACTTATATCAAAAGAAAGAATTATCAACAAAACTCCTGTATTTATAAGCCCTGTAGAATATATCGGAAATTATAAGAATACTATCAATTAATACCTTTTATTGACTGGCAGTCAAGAGGTCACCGGTTCGACTCCGGTATTCTCCACTTGATTTTCAAAGAGTTACAAGACATTTTGTAACTCTTTTTTTATGCTGTGTAGTTTTAGAGCAAAAAATATATTATTCAAAGACTTTAAAACGTTTTCTGCTCCTATCTTTGGTAATACATTTTACAATTTCGATTTCATTTACATAATGTTTCAGAGTTGTAGCGAAGTTTGCGTGTTGTTTGAGCTTTGGTCCTTGTTTATAGCTATATGGTAGGATTAAAAGAATCCCCGAGGCAAACCACGAGGATTCTTTTGATTATATTAGTTGCAATAAATTGTTTATTTCTATTCCTTTTGCTTTACAACTTCACTACCATTTTACCCTTGTTCTTTCCTTCAAAAAGATCTAAAAAGGCTTGTGGTATATTTTCAAATCCTTCTCTTATGGTTTCAGCATATTTTAGTTTATCCTGAGATAACCATTCGGCTAATTGCCTGATTCCTTCAGGATGTTTATCTACATAATCGAAGACCACGAAACCTTGCATCAAAGAACTTTTCTTTACAAGAAATGGTTGTACGCTAATGCTTTTGGGAGGTTTGGTGTTGTTATAAACCGAGATAGCTCCACAGTTTACTGTTCTTGAGAACTTGTTGATGTTAAAAAGTGCAGCTTCAGAGATTTCTCCTCCAACATTGTCAAAATATACATCTACACCGTCCGGACATGCTTTGCCAATGGCTTCGCTCATATTTTCGGTAGTTTTGTAATTTATAGTTTCATCAAAACCGAATTCAGATTTTAGCATTTCAGTCTTTTCATCGCTTCCTGCAATACCTACAACCTTTAATCCAAGTATCTTCCCAATTTGTCCTACTATACTTCCTACAGCTCCTGCCGCACCTGAAACAAGCAGGGTTTCGCCTTTTTTAGGTTTTCCTATTTCTGTAAGTCCCAGGTAGGCAGTAAGTCCTGTCATTCCCAAAATTCCAAGATATGCAGAAAGAGGCGCTTTATCGGGATCAACCTTCATCAGTCCATCGGCTTTCGCAACCTGTGTTTCTTTCCACTGCAGCATCCCGGAAACAAAATCTCCTTTATTAAAGCTACTAGTATTTGATTCTAAAACTTCGGCTATAATACCGGATGCAATTGGCTTATTGAGCTCAAATGGAGGAATGTAGGATGGAGCATCGCTCATTCGACCTCGCAAATAGGGATCTACCGAAACATATTTAGTGCTTAATAAAACTTCTCCTTGCTTTATTGCGGGTATTTCGGAAGTAGTAATATCAAAATTTGTCAACTCAGGTTTTCCTGTAGGTCTGTTTTTTAAATTTATCGTTCTCGTTGTATTCATGGTTTTATCCTTTATATATTAAAAAATGATCGTGCGAACATGTTTGTTGGAAATGTTTTTTTAAAGCAGACGTACTGCTTTTTCAATTGGAACCTCACCACCCAGGATTTCAAAAACCTGGTTTTGCTTTACATCATCTTCCAGGGCTTCAATCAATGTTTTGGCCACATCTGCTCTTGTAATCCTTCCAGGATTTTCAAATTTTTCTTTGAGTTGAATTTTGCCCGTACCTTCATCATTCGTCAAATGACCTGGCCGGACAATGGAAAAATCCAGGCCACTGGCACGCAGGTAATCATCTGCATTTTTTTTGGCCTCTAAATATGCTTTAAGCTCTTTATTCAGCGAAGGGTCGTCTGCCCCCATAGCACTCAGCATGACAAATTTCCCGAGTCCTGCATCTTTAGCGGCATCGATCAATCGTTTGGCTCCTTCCTGATCTACTCCAATGAGGTTTTTTCCTTTTGATCCTGCAGCAAAAATTACTTTGTCCGTGTTTTTCACGGCCTCACTCAAATCGTCTTCCAAATCGGCAAGGACGGTTTTAACATTTTCCTTTTTAAAATGCTTTTTTTGCTCCTCTTTTCTAACCATGGCAATTGGCTGATATGTGGCTGAGTTTTTCAGTAAATCGATAATGATCCTTCCGGTAGTGCCATTGGCTCCGGCAACCAATATATTTTGTTTTTCTGTGCTCATTTTATTTTTCTTTTGTAGTTACAATCGTTTTGCAGCAGAACAACACAAAGCGTTTAGGAAAGGGTTATGATCACTTTTCCCCTGGCTCTGCCTGTTGCTAAGTAAAGATAGGCTTCAATACCTTCATCCAGGGAATAAACCTTATCGACCACCGGCTTTATCTTCCCATCTTCTACCATGGCTGAAAGTGCATCCAATTGTTCGCTATTGGGTTGCATCCATGTGTATTTATAAGTAGCCGATTTTTCTCGAATCAGGGTTGAGATTTCTTCGGGCAATTTATAATCAGTTAAGCCCATACCTTTTGCAGATTCTTCGTCGGGCGGACCTGCAATCGTGGCTACTCTTCCTCCCGCTTTAATAACCGCAAAGGCTTCCTGCGTATAGGTATCTCCCAATGTGTCAAAAACAACATCCAAATCTGTTGCAATCGTTTTGTAGTCTTCAGTTTTATAATCGATCACGCGATCGGCACCAAGCGCCTTAACCCAGTTTACATTTTTAGTACTGGTGGTAGTGTAAACAAAAGCTCCTTTAACTTTGGCATATTGAATTGCCAAACTGCCTACTCCTCCCGATCCTGCATGGATAAGCACACGGTCGTTTTCTTTCAAACCAACGCGTTCCAGCGCCTGAATGGCAGTGAGTCCGGCCAATGGCAAGCCCGAGGCTTCTTCAAAAGAGCTGTTCGCCGGTTTCTTAGCGGCTACGTCACTATTAACCACAGCATATTCTGATACTGTACCCATTTGTTCCATTGGTACTCTGGAATATACGTCATCACCAATTTCGAAATTGCTAACCTCGGCGCCCATTTCCATAACTTTACCGCTCACGTCAAAACCGATTGTGCCCGGCAGGTTTAAAGGCACCATTTCTTTTAAATACCCTTCTGCCATTTTATAGTCAATAGGATTTAACGAAGCTGCTTTAACCTCAACAAAAACATCATTTGGTTTTACTGTTGGTTTTTCGACTTCATTAATGGACAAACTTTCCTTAAGTTCACCATATTTTATTATTTGTAATGCTTTCATAGGTCATTATTTTAAATGCATTATTTTATTTATCAGCAAATTATTCTACCCTTTAAAGCAGAACATCAGATATTATTAGAAGTTCAAAAAGAAACCTTTTCAAACCTATCACAATGCCCTAAAGAAGCATCGCGCAATTTGCTTAACTTATCTATTCTTTGCATTAATTTAGTTGGCTTACCTTTTAATATGACCTTTTAATCTAGTTCTGGTATTTTTTATCCATAAATAGAAATCAAAAATCGCTGAAACGTTTAGAATCAAATTGGCGATTATAGTAGAATTTCTATTCTGATAAGCCTTTGTCCTTTTTATATTATTAAAGAGCCATTATTCTTTGCTTTTCGAATAAAGAAAATTCTTAAAGTTGACTATCCCCGTGCCAAAGCCAAGGGGTATTACGCCAACTTTATTTCAGCTAAATCGCTGAAACTCGAATTTTCTTTATTTCACCCCTCTGTCAGCCATAAAGGCTGACATCTCCCCTCAAACGGGGAGAAAAAGCGCAACCCCATGGCGAAGCCAAGGGGAATTATTAGATTAAAGAACAAAACACAATGCTTTTAAGATACATAGTTATAAAATCGAATAAAATTCGATAATTGCAATACTTTTTGGGCAGAAGACCGAAGTGTAAAGTTGGAAGAAAGAGGTATCTATCTTCTAGTTTAACTTCGCTCTTCAAACATCCAACTTCTGAGATTAAATGATCGTTACAGAAACTAAAGTAGCTGCAACAAGATTGCAAGGTTTTAACCATTAACCGGAGAATAAAAACCTTATTTATAGTATATTTAGCACTCAAATTACTCAACTAACTGTTATGCAATTCAACCAAAAAATTATTCTGCTTTGTATCTCCGCTTTTATTATTTGGAGCTGTAATACAAAACCAAAACCGGAAGAAAATAAACATCAAAAGCGTGTTACCATTGAAATGGTGACCGACCGGGGTACTATCGTTCTGGAATTGTATAACGAAACACCTAAACACCGCGACAATTTTATAAAACTTGCCAACGAAGGTATTCTCGACAGTGTGCTTTTTCACCGCGTAATCGAAAACTTTATGATACAAGCAGGTGACATCGACAGCAAAAATGCCGCACCCGGCGACACTCTTGGCGATGGAGAACTCAACTACAGAGTAGATGCAGAGTTTCGCCCTGAGCTATTCCATAAAAAGGGAGCACTGGGGGCAGCACGCGATGGCAATCCGGAGCGTGCATCGAGCAGCACACAGTTTTACATTGTGCAGGGAAAAATATTTAACGACAGCCTCCTTTCTCTGGCCGAAAAACGGATTAATGGCTGGCTGGCCGATTACTACTCCCGAAAAGACCCTGCCAATAAAACGCTGGTTGACTCGCTGGTAAACGCAGAAAAAAGAGAAGACAGAAATACGTATAAGCTTTACGACGACAGTTTAATTTCTATTGCAAAATCCTACACGAATTTTGCACACTACAGTATTCCTGACACACAGCGCGAAGTATACAAAACCCTTGGCGGCACACCTCACCTCGACCAAAACTACACCGTTTTTGGCGAAGTTATTAAAGGTTTAAATGTTATAGATTCCATTGCGTCTGCGCAAACCGGAGCGTTCGACCGGCCCGTTAACGACCTTCGGGTTTATAGCGTGAGAGTGAGGGAGTAAAACAATTAAATCCTACAATATTCTTTTGTTTACGACCTTATTATTGAGCTATTCTCCACGACAAGAGCTGCAAATTTTGAAAAACAATTTTAAGAACTAACTTTATAAAGCTAAAAATGGGCAGCTATTTTACCATATAAATTTTACGTACTGGTATTTTTCTGAATTGGAAGTTTGAGATGACGTATCAAAAATGGTTTTATTATGAAACGTACATGTAAATTAGTTAGCCTCAACAAGATAATTAAAACACATGCGAGCTCCGAACGATGCCTTATAAACAAACAAATTTACTACCATGAAATATGATAATTTAAGTAAAGCTGAATTATTATCGAAAATAGAGCAACTCGAACACGAATTAATCAGTACAAAAAGTAGTAAAGAAAAATTAGAAAATTCAGACGAGGATGCTAATCAACAGCGTTTAATTCTGGAATTTTTAAATTCAATAGCCATCCCTTCGGCAGATAAATCTGCCGTTGAAGAATTAAGTAATATTTTACTTAAAACCGTAAAGAATTACTCCGGTGCAACTCTGGCTGCATTTAGTTATTATAACTCCGAAAAAAAGGAACTCGAACTTCTACATATTGAAGCAGAAGAGGGTATTTTGAAAACAATCATAAAAATTGCCGGAGAGAAGATAACCCAAATCACGTCACCAGTTAATGATGAAACCTATAAATTAATTATAAACGAAATAGTTAGCACGCACAATACGTTTACCAAAGTTTCATTTGGTGCTATTCCCCAATTTATCGACAAGGCAATACGTGCATCGACCGGAATTGACCGTTTGTATCCGATAGCCCATGTTATTGAGGGGGAATTATATGGCACCACTCTACTTGCTTTTAAGAAGGGGCAAGCGTCTCCATCCATTCAATTACTTGAATCTTTTGCGCATTTAATGTCAGTTTCACTGAGAAGAAACAATGCTGAGAAAGCATTACTGGAAAGTGAAGAAAAATATAAAGAGCTGGTAGAAATTGCATCAGATGCCATTTACCTGATGTCGGAGGATACAATTATTATTGAAACCAATACGGGTGCCTGTAATATGTTGGGAAAATCTAAAAATGAAATTATTGGATCACAACTAAACTCCATAGATCCGAATTATACAACAAAACAATTTATTGAATTATGGGAGCAGATTCCCTTTGATCAGAATACACGATTCGAAACAACTCATATCCGAAAAGACGGAAGCCTGATTCCTGTTGAAATTAGTGGCAAAAAATATAAACAAAACAAAAAAACTTTTTATTACGGTATTGCACGCGATATCACTGAACGAAAAAAGGCAGAGACAGCATTGGTTCACTCACGCGATTTGATGCGCTACATTATTGAGCACAACAAAAGCGCTGTTGCTGTTCTCGACAAAGAACTGAACTATATTTATGTGAGCCAAGACTACCTCAACCAATACAATATTAATAAGGAAAATATTATTGGGAAGCACCATTATGAGGTATTTCCAGATCTTCCTCAGAAATTGAGAGAAGTTCATAAAAAAGCATTGGCAGGAGAAATATTAGGTTCCGACAAAGACTCTTATAAGACGAATGATGGGAAGACTGAGTGGGCGAGATGGGAATGCCGCCCTTGGTTTGAAGCTAACGGGGCAATTGGTGGCATAATAATCTACTTTGAGCTCATAACCGAACGTATTCAAACTGCCGAGAAACTCTACGAAGCCAACCAATTTAACCAGCAACTAATCAACAGTGCCAATGAAGGTATTATTGTGTACGATACAGAAATGAGATATCGGGTTTGGAATCCACATATGGAAAAATTAACCGGAATGAATGCCGCTGCTGTTTTAGGTAAACACCCTTTGGATTTATTCCCTTCTCTGAAAGATGTTGGAGTCATTCATACTTTTGAAGAAGCATTAAACGGGAAATCCACTGCAGCGATTGATTTTCCGTTCCAACTATCAAAATCAGGAAAAAAAAGTTGGGTTTCAGAAACTACTGCTCCATTTTATAACCACAAAGGTGAGATAGTTGGCGCAATAAGCACAGTGCGTGATATCACGGAACAAAAGCTTGTGCAAGAGAAGATTCGAGCAAAAGACATTGAATTTAGAAAGCTTTCGGCAAATGTTCCCGATCTGATCTTTCAATTTACCAGAAGACCCGATGGAAGCTATTTTGTTCCCATTGCCTCAGAAGGTATCAAGAATATTTTTGGATGTACACCCCAAGATGTTGTTGATAGTTTTGAACCCATTGCCAGGGTTATTCATCCGGAAGATGCTAAAAGAGTAATGAATGAAATTGAATATTCGGCAAAACATGTAACTTACTTCACCTGTGAGTTTCGGGTTCAACTACCCGGCAAACCAACCCAATGGATTTATTCCAGATCATCGCCTGAGAAATTGGCTGATGGAAGCATAACCTGGTATGGTTTTAATATGAATATCACCGAGAAAAAGAACACGGAGGAAGCCTTACTGCAAAGTGAAGCCACTATCCGCAATAAGCTTAAAGCGATTACAGAACCAGACGGAGATATTGACACCCTGGAACTTTCTGATATTATTGATGTTGAAATACTCCAATCATTAATGGAAGATTTTTTCCAACTCACCGGAATGTTAGGTGCGGTACTTGATGTATCAGGAAAAGTTTTGGTTGCTGTTGGCTGGCAAGATATCTGCACAAAGTTTCATCGATGTAATCCCGACACCCTGAAAAACTGCATCGAAAGTGATACGATCCTCACCAAAGGTGTGCGAGAAGGAACTTTTAAATCTTACCGTTGCAAAAACAATATGTGGGACATGGTTACACCCATTATGGTTGGCAGCAAGCATGTTGGAAATGTGTTTATAGGACAATACATCCATGAAGATGAAGTGCAGGATACTGAGTTATTCCGCAAACAGGCCAGAAAACACGGATTCAATGAGGAAGAATACCTGGCAGCACTCGATAAGGTACCTCGTTTTACTAAGGAAATGGTAGATGCCGGCATGCGATTTTACTCCAAGCTTGCCGGAATAATCTCAAACCTAAGTTTCAGCACAATTAAACAATCCAGAATCCTGGCTGAGCAGAAACTGGCAGAATTAGAACTGGTAAATGCCAAAGAAAAAGCAGAAGAAAGCGACCGTTTAAAATCAGCATTCCTTGCCAATATGAGTCATGAAATCCGCACACCCATGAATGGTATTCTTGGTTTTACCAGCCTTCTTAAAGAACCCAACCTTACCGGAAAAGAACAACAGAAGTTCATCGATATTATTCAGAAAAGTGGCGACCGCATGTTAAGTACCATCAACGATATTATTGATATTTCGAAAATTGAATCGGGACAAATTAAGGTTAAAATTTCGGCCATTAACCTGAATAATCAGATGGATGAACTTTTGGAATTCTTCTTGCCTGAAGCAAAGAAAAAGAAGCTTCAACTTTCTATAACGAACAGAATTCCTGACCAACTCGCTAATTTTAAATCCGACAAAGAAAAATTAAATTCAATACTCATTAATTTAATTAAAAATGCGATAAAATACACCCCTCACGGAAGTATTAAAATCGGATATTCGATACTGGAAAGTGACGGACAAAGTCTACTGAAATTTTATGTAAAAGATACAGGTATAGGAATTCAAAAGGATAGACAAAATGCGATTTTCAATCGTTTTGAACAAGCTGACATTGAAGACAGACACGTTTATGAAGGTTCCGGTTTGGGACTCGCAATTTCCAAGGCCTATGTAAATATGTTGGGTGGAAAGATATGGATGGAAAGCGAAAAAGGAGTAGGTTCTACATTTTATTTTACCATTCCTTACCATACCAACAAGGTAGAAATTTCGGAAAAGAATACCGCAGATTCAAACAATCAGCTTTCAATCAAAAAAGAATTAAAAATACTTATTGCCGACGATGATGAGTTTACAATTACGTTTTTAAGTATAGTACTTGAAGCATATGCAAAAACTTTCGTCGTTGCAAAAACCGGGATTGAAGCAGTGGAAATCAGCCGCGATAATCCGGATATCGACATTATTCTGATGGACATTAAAATTCCGGGTATTAGCGGCTACGTAGCAACACAACAAATACGCAAATTCAATAAAAAAGTATTTATTGTGGCACAAACAGCTTACGCACAATCGGGCGACCGGGAAAAGGCCATTGAAACAGGATGCGATGCGTATATTTCTAAACCCATTAACAAAGAAAAATTATTGGAAATAATAGCAAATCGGTTTTGAATCCAGAATAAGTGATGGTTGTAAATATCGCCTTAATTTTAAACATAGCAATACACGCCATATTATCCGTTTTTCGGAAAATAAAACGTAAAAAAGATACCCGAAATATTTTTCTACTTCCTACTTTTAGGCAATGAAAGAAGTGATATACGTAAATACCGGTGAAGTAAAATCAGGCGATGCTGGCATTCTGCTAAATTCCGGAGCAATCGGTTCGTGTGTGGTAATTACGGCCTATGATTTTGAGAATAGAATTGGAGCAATGGCTCATGTAATGTTACCTGGATCTACCCCCGAAGGAAAGAACTTAAAAAATACAAAATATGCAGTTAATGCCATCAACGAATTATTGACATTGATGAAGAAAGATGATGGCAAAGTATGCCAATTGGAAACCTGTATTATTGGCGGTGCAAATGTTTTAAAAAGACCAAACGACACCATTGCAAAAAGCAATATAGACTCGGTTGAAAAATGGCTTGATGAGAAAAGCATAAATGTTTGCGCCAAGGCAATTGGCGGCTTCGAAAGGAGAACGGTTTTATTTGATATTGAAAAGGGAAGCATTTTTTTCACCGTTGGCGATTCAAAACCAAAACCACTGTGGCAAACTACGAGTAAACCAAAATAAAACGTATATTGTTGGCTATGAGCGAAAAGAGTCAAATTGCCAATGAATTAAGCCAGTTACGTAAAAAGGTTTCAGAACTGGAACAGCATAAAATCCTGTTAAAAAAAACAAAAGTAGAATTGCAGGCAGCCAACCAGCAATTGGATGCAGGCAATCAGCAACTGCAAGCCAGCGAACAGGAGCTTATTGAAAAAGAAGCACAGGCGAGGGAAGCCCGCGAATATGCTGAAAATATTATATCAACAGTACGTGAGCCATTAGTGATTTTAGATGACGATTTACGTGTAGTATCAGCCAGCCAATTTTTTTACACCACTTTCGAGGTAACTCCAAAAGAAACTGTTGGTAAACTTTTATATGAACTGGGGAATAAACAATGGAATATTCCGATGTTAAAAAATCTCCTTAGTAAAATACTACCTGAGAAATCGCTTGTCGAAAATTACGAAATTGAACATCAGTTTGAAAAAATTGGATACAAAATAATGCTTCTTAATGCAAGAGAATTGTTGCAGGAGAAAGACAAAAAAAGACGAATTTTACTTTCCATTCAAGACATTACACAACGCAGGCAGGCCGAACAAAACTTAAAACACCTGAATTCAGAATTGAAAGCAAGAACCAAAGAATTACAGGAAATACTGTATATCACTACCCACGATCTGCGATCTCCACTAGTTAATATCCAGGGATTTAATAAAGAGCTGGGAACATCTTTAAACGAACTGGCGGAATTACTGGAAAGCCCGGATATTCCAGAATCAGTAACAACCCGGCTTTCACCAATACTGAAAGAGGAAATACCCGAAGCCATGCATTTTATAACGTCAAGTACCAATAAAATGGATGCTTTATTAACGGGCTTACTGGCTTTGTCGCGTTTAGGCCGGCAAAAATCTGTTTTTAAAGATATCGACATGAATCAATTAATAAAAGATGTTATAGACAATTTTGGATATGAAATAAATAAAAATAATATCGTTGTAAATGTTTCAGATTTGCCCCCTGCCATGGAGACGAGTTTCAATTCAATCAGTTATTTTCCAATCTGTTTGATAATGCCCTGAAATTTCTCGATCCGGAAAGGCCCGGTATAATTAATATATCAGGAGCGAAAGAAAATGGCTTTACCAAATACATCGTAGAAGATAACGGTATTGGCATTCATCCCGATCATCAGGGCAAAATATTTGAGTTATTTCATAAGCTCGACCCCAAAAAACCGGGAATTGGTCTGGGAATGAATATCGTGAACCAAATAGTTGAGAAACATAAAGGGAATATTCAGCTGGAGTCGAAATTCAATATTGGTACAAAATTTAATATATTTATACCTGATTGAATGTAAGCTAAACGAGTGTTTAACCCGATTACATTAAAAATAGTTTCGCATAAAAATGGCATCTTCAATCGCATTGCAAAGTTTAACTTTATAGAAAAATATATAACAGAAATTACTCATGAATAAAGAACTCACTATACTTCTTGCTGAGGACGATGAAGGACATGCCACGCTTATTAAACGAAATTTAAAACGTTCGGGCTTGTTAAACAAAATTATTCATTTTAAAGATGGGCAGGAGACACTTGATTTTTTGAATCAAGCCAAAAAAAAAGAGGAATACAAGGATAGTATTCCATCGTTGTTGTTATTGGATATTAAAATGCCAAAGGTTGATGGTATTGAAGTTTTACGCCAGGTGAAACAGGATCCTAAATTGAAAAAAATGCCCGTAATAATGATTACAACAACCGACGATCCGCGCGAGATAGATAATTGCCACGAACTGGGTTGTAGTAATTACATCGCAAAACCTATCGATTACGACAAATTTGTGGATGCCATACGGCAATTGGGATTATTTCTTCTAATAGTAGAGTTGCCGGAAATAAAAGATTAATTTTTGTGTATTCACCTAGTGTTACTTTCTTTAAGTTGCCCCAAATAAGTTTTGCGCTTCTTCTCAATTTCATTTATTTCAATATCCATGACAGAAAAAAATCTAAAAGGCCAGCCCAAAATAAATTCATTTAAAATAATTGTAATTGATGACGATGAAGGATTGAATTTTTTAATTCGAAAAAGACTCAAACGGGAGGATTTCCAGGTTGATTGGGCTGAAAATGGAAACGAAGCACTCTCTAAAACCACAGGGAAGGAGAACGAAGTTCTTCTAATTGATTACAAATTGCCGGATATGACCGGTAAGGAACTCATTGAAAAAATAACGAATAAATTCCGTACAACACCCCATTTTATTACCATGACCGGTTTTGGCGATGAAAAAATAGCGGTAGAAATGATGAAGCTGGGTGCACGAGATTACATTATTAAGGAAGCAGACTTTATTGATGTTTTTACTGAAAAAATAAAAAGGATTTGTAACGATATAGCAAATGAACATCGACTAAAAATTAACGAACGAAGCTACAAGGACATTTTTGAGAATATACAGGACACCTATTATGAATCCACTTTAGATGGTACGATTCTGGAAGTTAGTCCTTCAGTAAAAATTCTATCCAAAGGTCAAATTGTAAGAGAAGATTTAATTGGGCAAAACATTCTCCCTTTGTACAAAATACCTGAAAAAAGAAATCATTTTTTAGACCAACTTCAGCAAAAGGGTGAAATATCTAATTATGAGTTAGAACTGATAAACAAAGATGGCTCAATCATTACAGCTTCATTTTCGTCAAAAATTGTATTTGACGAATTGGGAAAGCCAATAAAAATTGTAGGCAGTATTCGGGATGTAACAAACCGAAAAAAAGCAGAAAAAACGCTTCGGAAAAACGAACAGGATTTACAAGCCGCCTACCAACAATTAAAGGCCAACGAACTGCAGTTAAAAGCATCGAATAAACAATTGCAGGCAAGCGAACAGGAATTAAAAAATACCATTGAACAGCTACGAAAAAATGAACAGCAACTTATAGCAAACAAAGAAAGAACAGAAAAATATTTAAACGTAGCCGCCGAAATTATTTTAACGCTCAATACAAAGGGCGAAATTACCTTATTAAACGACAGTGGAAGGGAATTACTGGAGTATAAAAAAGGAGAATTGCCTGGAAAAAATTGGATTACTACCTGTATTCCTGAACAATCAAGAAAAAAAGTGTCCTACGAGTTTCAGAAAATGATATCAGGTGACATTGCAAATTTTTCAACCGTCGAATCAGAAATCATATCAAGTTCGGGCGCAATAAAGACAATGCTGTGGCACAATACAATTCTGAAAGACGAAAATGATTGTATAATTGGAACACTAAGTTCGGGAGAAGATATATCGGCCAGAAAGGAAGCTGAAAAACAACTGCTGAACTTAAATTCTCAGCTTTCGTTGGCTCAAAATATTGCAAAACTAGGATATTGGAGCTTTAACATTAAAACACAACTCCCCAAATGGACGGATGAAGTTTTCAGGATGTTTGGCATTCCCAAAGAAAAAGGAGAGCCAGAGTTTATTGAACAAAAAAATTACATTCACCCTGATGATTGGAGTTTATATAACCATTCCGTAGAAAGGTTAATAAATGAAGCAGTTAGTTATGACATTCAGGTGAGAGTAGTGCATAACAATGGAAACACAATATGGATACGAACAAAGGGCTTCTCCGTAAAAAACAACAAAGGAGAGGTGACTGATTTATATGGAATAGTTCAGGATATTACAGACTACAAAATAACAGAGAAGCAGCTTATTGAACAGAAATTGCTGTTTGAAACCATGTTTAACGCCATTGAAGATGGCGTTGTTCTCACCGACCCATCACGAAAAATTACACACGCCAACAATGGAATTGAAAAAACATTTGGTTACAATCCCAAAAAGGTAATTGGAAAAAGCACCAAAATATTTTATGCCGATGAGGATAAATACAAAGATTCAGGTTCTGAATTATTTGGAGAAAATTCAATAAGCGATACGAATTTCTTTACAACGTACTATAGAGATAAACAGAATAAGGTTTTTCCCGGCGAAAGCTTTGGAGCAAAGTTGAAAAACGCCAATGGCGATTGGATTGGAAACCTGGGTATTATGCGTAACATTTCGGAACGTGTAAAATATATCGAAGATATTAAAAAAGCAAAAGCACTGGCCGAAAGAAACGAACAGGACTTCAGGTTACTTTTCGAAAATATGCACCAGGGGTTTGCCTTGCATAAAATGATATACAACAAAAATGAAGAGCCCATTGGATTTAAATTTGTTAAGGTTAGCCCCGCCTATGAAAAAATTACGAAAAGAAATATTTCAAAACTTATTGGGCAAAATGTTTATACTGCACTTCCGGAAACCGATCCCAAATGGATTTCCCTTTTTAATGATATAGCCCAAACCGGCAAGAATAAACAATTTGAGTATCACGATAAAGAAATTGATAAATACTATCTGATAAGTGCCTTTCAACCAAAACCGAAGTTCTTTGCTGTTCTTTTAACCGATATCACTTCTCTTAAAAAGTATGAAAAAGAACTCATTTCAGCCAAAGAAAAAGCCGTAGAAGCCGACCATTTAAAATCTGCCTTTTTGGCCAATATGAGTCATGAAATAAGGACTCCGATGAACGGCATCCTTGGGTTTACCAATTTACTTTTAGAACCTGAACTTTCAGGAAAACAACGGCAAGAGTTTATTGAAATCATTCAAAAAAGCGGAGATCGGATGTTAACAACAGTGAACGACTTAATTGATATTTCGCGTATTGAAACCGGACAGGTAAAACTTTCTGTCGAGGAATTTAACATCGGCAAAGAGTTAGAATCACATTTTCAATTCTTTCAACCAGAAGCAGAAAAGAAAGGAATTAAGTTGATATTAACCAGTTTATTACCAGACAACAACCGTATCAATAATGACTTACAGAAGTTTAATTCAATACTCACCAACTTGATTAAAAATGCTATAAAATTTACCAATACTGGATTTATTGAAATTGGTTGTATTAAAAAGGATGAGTACATCGAATGCTATGTAAAAGATTCAGGAATTGGCATTCCTGAAAACAGACAAGAAGCTATTTTCGATCGTTTTGTCCAGGCCGACATCACCGATTCACGTGCTTTTGAGGGCTCAGGCTTAGGTCTTGCCATTTCAAAAGCGTATGCAGAAATGATGGGTGGTAAGTTATGGGTAGAGTCGGAAAAAGGAGTTGGATCAACATTCTGTTTTACAATTCCATTCCAAAATTCTGAAAACAAAAAGAGCAATAATTCTATTAAAGATTCAATAAAACCTGCACCATTATTAAATAAGAAACTAAAAATACTGATTGCTGAGGACGATGAAGTCAGCTTTCAACACTTGTCTATTTTGTTAAAAGCTATTGCCGGCGAAATTATCCATGCACAAACGGGTATTGAAGCAGTTGATCTTTGTCGGGAAAATCCAGATATTAACCTGATATTAATGGATATAAAAATGCCGCTGTTAAACGGCTACGAAGCCACCCAGCGAATTAGAGAATTTAATACCGATGTAATAATAATTGCACAAACTGCCTTTGCGATGGTGGGCGACCGTGCCGCTACAATAAAAGCAGGATGTAACGATTATGTAACCAAGCCAATAAAGAAGGATCGATTATTTGAAAAAATAAAAATCTTATTAAACCCAGAACAATGATGATTAGCGACAAACATCCGGAATCAACCAAAGCAAATAAAGGTCAAAATTTTAAAATCATTGTTATTGAAGACGATGATGGATTGAACCGCTTAATTCAAAAAAAACTTCGAAAAGAAGGTTATGAAACCGAAGGAGCAATAACCGGAAAAGAAGCATTGGCTAAAACCACTGGTAATAAAAATGAAATACTTTTAATTGATTTTAAATTGCCTGATATGACGGGCAAGGAGTTAACAAATAAATTGATTGAGAACTACCACAAAATTCCTCCAATAATTGTAATTACCGGTTATGGCGACGAAAAAATTGCCGTTGAAATGATGAAGCTCGGCGTTTGGGATTACATGGTGAAAGAGCCCAATTTTATTGATATTTTACCTGTAAAAATTAAACACTTGTGTGGCGAAATTGAAAGAAATGAACAACTGGTGAAAGCAGAGGAGAATTTAGCTAAAAATCTGGAAGTTTTAAACGATACCGGGGAAATGGCACGCGTTGGTGGCTGGGAGATTAATTTGGAAAACAACACGGTTTACTGGACGCAAAGCACCAAAAAAATACATGAAGTTGCCGAAGATTATCTGCCAACGCTTGAGGAAGCGATTGGGTTCTTTCCCGGAGAATCAAAAAAACGGATGGAAAAAGCAATCGAGAAAGCCATTCAAGAAGGAATTCAATATGAAATAGAGTCGCAATTTGTAACTGCAAAAGGCAATACATTGTGGGTACATGCCATTGGGAAACCTGAACTAAAAGCGGGTAAATGTGTGCGTTTACATGGCACTTTTCAGGATATTACTTCGCGAAAAAAAGCCGAAAAAAATCTTAAAAATAAAAATGCCAAACTAAAACGAACGGAAGAATTAGCACATTTTGGTAGCTGGGAATGGGACATGAAATCAGATACTGTTACCTGGTCAGATGAATTGTTTCGCATATTCAAAATAGATCCTCAAAAAGGAGCACCGTCTTACGCAGAGCACCCTAAGCTTTATACTCCCGAAAGCATGAACTTGCTGGACCAGAAAGTAAAAGGAACAATTGACTCCGGCCAACCTTATAAAGTTGATCTGGTGATAATACGCGGCGACGGAACTAATGCGAATTGCACTGCACGTGGATTTGCAGAACACGATAAAAATGGGAAAATTGTAAGGTTATTTGGTTCTTTTCAGGACATTACTGAACGGAAAAAAGCAGAGGAAAAATTCAAATTAGTAGTTGACAATAGTCCATTCCCGGTTGCAGTAGTTGATGAAAAGGATCAAAATATTTTGTATTGGAGCAAGAATGCGTTGGAGTTATTTGGGCATAATCCGAAAACATCGGAAGAGTGGTACGAAATGGCCTACCCAAATCCGGAATATCGCAACAAAGTAATTGAGCGCTGGAAACCTAAATTGGAGATCGCCCGAAAACATTCAATGTCAGTTAACACCGGAGAATACGAGATACATTGTAAAAATGGAACAGTAAAAATTTGTGAGATTTATGCGCAATTTATCCCAGGCAGTTTAATTATAACGTTAAACGACATTACCGAAAAAAAGGAAGCAGAAGAACAATTAAAAGCACAGAATCAACAATTACAGGCCCGCGAGCAAGAATTGAAAGCATCCAATCAACAATTATTAGCAAGTGAACAACAACTGCGGGCAGCATTTCAACAGATGGAAGCCAATGAACAACAGCTAAGAGCTGCGAATCAGCAGTTAGTCGCTAACGAGCAACAATTGCAGGCTACAGTTCAACAATTACAGGCAGGCGAACAACAATTGAAGGCAGCAAACCAACAGCTAAAAGCCAGCGAAAAAGAATTACGCGATAGCAAAGAAACCGCTGAACGCTATTTAAATATTTCATCTGAAGTTATTTTATCCCTCGATATTAAAGGAAATATTTTAATCCTAAATGAAAGTGGCCATAAACTATTGGGCTTTAAAAACCAGGAATTGATAGGTGAAAACTGGTTTACAACTTGTCTCCCCAAAAATGATATAAAAGAAATTAAAGGAGTTTTTAAACAAATAATAGCAGGTGAATTAAGCAGAGTAGAACGTTATGAATCGGCTGTTGTTACAAGATCCGGTGAAATTCGTACTATTTTATGGTACAACAATACCTTGGTGGATAAAAACGGAAATATTACCGGATTATTGAGTTCCGGAGAAGATATTACCGAAAGAAAAAAGGCAGAACAGCAGTTAGCCGAAAGTGAGGAGAAATACCGTGCATTGTATCAAAATGCTCCTCTTGCTTATCAATCGTTAAACATTAACGGAGAAATAAAAGATGTTAATCCTCAGTGGTTAAAAACACTAGACTATACAAAAGAGGAAGTTGTTGGCAAATGGTTCGGCAATTTTCTTGCTCACGATTACAGGGAACATTTTCGTAGAAACTTCAAACAATTTAAAAAGAAAGGAACTATAGGTGGTGTTGAATTTAACATGGTGCGAAGCGACGATGCCGAAATTACCGTCTCTTTCGAAGGATGTATCGGTTATGACGACAAAGGGAATTTCAAACAAACGTACTGTACTTTTAAAGAAATCACACAACAAAAAAAGGCAGAACAGGAATTAAAGGAAAGTGAATCATTTTTAAAAGCAATATTTGAAAATAGTATCAATGCCATAGTCGTTTCCAACAATCAGGGAAATTATATTTCAGCAAATGATGCTGCTGCATTACTGCTAGGGTATGCAAAAGAAGATTTGCTAAAAATGAAGGTGGGTGAATTGCATACCATTGAAAAAAGTGGAGCATCAAAAAAATACAATAACTATTTAAAGAACGGCAGAGACAGCGGTGAATTTGAATTTATTACTCCGGAAGGCATAAAGAAAACCGCACTATACAGCGCGGTTCGGATTAAAAAAGATTTTAACCTGAGTATTTTATCTGATATAACAGACCGTAAGCAAGCAGAAGTAGAATTAATTGATGCCAAAGAAAAAGCGGAAGAAGCCGACCGCTTAAAATCAGCATTTTTGGCGAATATGAGTCACGAAATCCGAACACCAATGAACGGGATTCTTGGGTTTACCAGTCTGCTTCAAGAGCCTAATCTTTCAGGCAAAGAACAGCAAAAGTTTATTGAAATAATAAAAAGAAGTGGAGACCGCATGCTTAATACGATAAACGATATAATTGATATTTCAAAGATTGAGACCGGCCAAATGGATTTATCCATAAACGAAATGGATGTTTCCGAAAAAATTGAAACCCATTATAACTTTTTTAAGGTAGAGGCAGAAACAAAAGGATTAAAGCTTTTGCTTCGGAATTTATTAACGGATGACGAAAAACAGATAAAATCAGATAAACAGAAATTTAATTCCATTCTTTCCAACCTGATAAAAAATGCGATTAAATATACCGACAGGGGAAGCATTGAGATTGGCTGCAGTAAAGTAAATAATCAGTTGCAGTGTTATGTGAAAGATACAGGAATTGGAATTCCGAAAAACAGGCAAGAAGCTATTTTTAACCGTTTTGTGCAAGCAGATATTTCGGATACACATGCTTTTCAAGGATCAGGTTTAGGGCTGGCAATTTCCAAAGCTTATGTTGAAATGCTAGGTGGAAAAATCTGGTTTGAAAGCGAAGAAGGAGTAGGATCGCAATTTTATTTTACCATTCCTTTTAATTCTTCTACTAGCGAAACAGCTGAGAGCAATCCCGCTTCTACTGAACACCAACCTCTAAAAATGGAATTAAAAATGCTCATTGTTGAGGATGATGAATTTGCGATTACCTATTTAAGCGCCATACTTAAAGAATATGCAAAAACTTTATTAATTGCCAAAACAGGAATTGAAGCCGTGGAAATCTGCCGTAATAATTCAGAACTAGACATCGTTCTAATGGATATTAAAATGCCCGGTATTGACGGCTACGAGGCAACACGACAAATACGTGAATTCAATAAACAAGTATTTATAGTGGCACAAACAGCTTACGCACAATCGGGCGACCGGGAAAAGGCAATAATAGCTGGATGCGATGAGTATATTTCGAAACCTATTAACAAAAATCGACTATTGGAAATAGTAGCTAACCATTTTTGATTTAAATTCCATTGAAAAACCAATCTCCTTGTGATTATTACTTTTAGAAGGTGGAATAAAAACTAATTTTGCAAAAAATATATTTTAATGAAACGAACATGAAATTTTTCATTCAAAAATTACAAAAACTAGAATGAATAAATTTGATGTGAGAGCGACGGATGGAGCGGTTCCATCTGTCAAATTTGAATTTTTAGATTCATCAAGAAATTAAAATTTATACGGATGAAACGAGCATGTAAAATAATTGCACCCAAGAGGATAATAAAAATAGATGCGAGTTCCATGTTATACTATAAAAATCAACAATTTTAACAGAATGAAACAGCGACTACTACTTCTGACACTTCTCTTTTCAACAATAACTGCTATGGCACAGGAATGGCCGGATTGGCGTGGTCCTAACCGCGATGGCGTTTGGAATGAATCAGGTATAACCGAAAAGTTTGAATCGGAAATAATTCCTGTAAAATGGTCAGTATCAATTGGCCCGGGCTATTCGGGCCAACTGTTGCCAATGGAAAAGTTTATGTAAGCGACCGCATTGAAAAACCAAATCAGCGTGAACGCGTGCTTTGTGTGGATGAAAAAAACGGAGAAAAGATTTGGGAATTTTCTTATGATTGTGTGTACTCCGGCGTTGGCTACCCTGCCGGCCCAAGAGCTTCGGTAGTTATTAATAATGGCAAAGCCTATTCGCTTGGAACAATGGGGCATTTTTATTGTTTTGATGCCGCTTCAGGAGAGGTGATTTGGAATAAGGACCTGAATACCGAATACGAAATTATTATGCCTATATGGGGAATTGCAGCTACTCCTTTAATTGTTGACGAAATGATTATAGTGCATGTGAGTGGTAGTAATAATGCATGTATTGTAGCCTTTAATAAAATACAGGCAAAGAAATCTGGCGGAGTTTAGAGGATAGAGCTGGATATTCGGCTCCAATATTTATCGAAAAAAATGGAAAACAGGTAGTGGTAAACTGGACCGAACACAGTTTGTCGGGATTAAATCCTAAGACTGGCGAAGTGTATTGGCGTTTTCCCTGGAAAACCGGCTCAGGAATGAGTATTGCCACTCCGGTATTAGCAAACGATCATATCTTTGTTAGTGCTTTTTACAGTGGCTCGTTGCTGGTAAAATTAGGCGATGATTACACTAGTGCCGAAAAAGTATGGCAACGCAGTGGTGAAAGTGAGCGTAAAACCGATGCTTTACATTGTGTAATGAATACCCCGGTAATTATAGGCGAATACATTTACGGAGTGGATAGTTATGGCGAGTTACGTTGCCTCGACTTTCATACTGGCGACAGGATTTGGGAAGATCAAACCGCCGTAAAACGAAACCGTTGGGCAAACATTCATTTTATTCAGCACAACGATAAAATATGGATGTTTAACGAGCAGGGAGAATTAATAATTTCAGAATTATCGCCTGAAGGATTTACCGAGATTAGCAGGGCTAAATTAATTGATCCCACTAAAAAACAATTGCCTCGTGGCGTAACCTGGACTCACCCTGCATTTGCCAATAAACATGTTTTTATTCGTAACGATAATAAACTGATTTGTGCTGATTTATCAAAATAGTAACTGAAACTCCGTGCAGCGGTAGTGCAGCAATTAAAACTTTCTGTAAAAATCATTTTAGAATAAAACTCACGCTATTAAACCGAAAACATAACATCGGTGAGCGAATCCTCGGGTTCCAGTTTGAGCTTTTTCCTTAACTTATAACGATGGTTTTCAACGCCGCGAATTGAAATCCCAAGTAGTGGTGCAATTTCCTTCGACGACAAATTCATTCGCAGATAAGCACAAAGTTGCAGGTCGCTCGATGTGAGGTCAGGATATTTATTCTTCATTTTCTGGAAAAACTGTTCGTGTGCCCGCTCAAAATTATTCTCAAAAATCTGACGATCATCCCTACTCGAAATATTCTTGTCTATTTTATTATTGAGATAATTGTAATATTTATCTGGGTAGCGCGATCCCAGCTCGTTCTTCTGTTTTCTCACTATATTTTTTAAATCAAGCAAAAATTCATTCTTTCGAATAATCGCCATTGTTGAGTTTGCTAATTCTTTGCTCTTAAACTGTACTTCGTCTCGCAGTTTGTCATTTCTCAGCCGTATAATTTCGCGTTCGCGCTTTTCAAGTCTTAGCTGTTCTTTTTTTCGGGTTTGTTTCACTCCCCACCTTCGGAACAATAAAAGCGCTCCGATTAAAATGAACATGTAAATAAATATGGCAAGCTTTGTGCCCAATAGTGCTGGCAGAATTTTAAAATCAAAGGTATAAAGCTGGCTTTCGTTACCCCAAATATCAACAGCTTTTACTTGTAGCTGATAGTCTCCGCGCGGTAATCTTTCAAACTGAAATTCGGGGTTCGCCACACTTTCCGACCAGCCCTGATGCAAGCCCCTTAAAAAATACTTGTATGATACCGGAAATTCATTGAGCATAGGAAAAGAGAAGCGGAATTTTACGTTGTTCAGCGTGTTCTTAATCTCGGTTTTATTGGTGTTAAGTGGCAAAAATACCGATCTACCGCCATTACGTTGCAGCTCAATCGTTCTCACCTCTGGCGCGTAACGCCCAATCATACTTGTGGCTGAATCGCTCACCGAAGCATCAAGAAAAGCCAGCCCGTTTTGCAAACACAAAATTCCGGTATATTCATTTCCAGGAAGTATATTTTCGAAACCTTCAACCAACAACGGATCGTTAAACAACGAAGTCGGAAACTCTTTAATCAGTTTCACATCGTTTTGTACAATGGAAAACAAACCGATTGATGATGACTCGATAAACCAGTAATAATTATCAGGAGCTTTAACAATTCGGTTGGCTGCTGCATATTTCCCCAAATTTACATTTAAAGTATCGTATGGGAGAATAGAATTTGTAAGATCGTCGAAGGTATATAATTTTTCGCCGGTAGTAAAAACAATACGTTTTTCAATTTTAAAAACATGTATGGAATGGTCTTTCCCAAATGTCTCCTCTCCGAAATATTCAGGTTCGCCCACTGCTTTTGTCCGTTCTTCATCCACTTGAATTTTAAAAATTCCTCGGTGCATGTGGCTGGCCCAGATATTTCCTAAATGATCGAATTCAATATAACGGATCAGATTACTAAAATGCTCGATGTAGTTTCGAAACGCTATTCCGTCGTTGGTTTTGTTGTATACAACAATGCGGTTGTAGGTAGATTGCAAAAGCAAGTCGGGATGAAACGGATCCTGCACAAAATTGAATGCTCCTCCTTCAGATGAGATAACTCTTTTTACCCCATTCTTTAGCACAAAACTCCCCTGGTTGTGCCCTATTAATAGCTCGTCGTCAATTACTTTCAGATCCCATATCTGATCCTGCGTGCCCTGAACAAGTTTAATATCATCATTATCCAAATCAAGCGATCCTTTAAACAAACCCTGGTTCGTACCAAGGAACAGATTGTTCTCGAAAATGGCGGTCGAGTATATAGCGCCCGCTCCTGGTAGCTTTTTAACCACAAAACTTTTATTGGGATTGTCGGCAACAAAACCAATTCCAATATCGAGTGCCAGCCAGGTATTCTCTCGTTCGTCGGTTGCAATGCCCAACACCGTGTTATTCGGAAGACCATTTCTCGAATTTACTTTTGTTATCAGTTTTCCAAAACCGTCAAATGCCACAATTCCGTCAACCAGCGAACCAATAATATATTGTCCGGTTTTGGTTCGACAGGCCCTGTTTAATTCGTTCTCGATAAAATACGAGGTCCATTCTTCATTCCATTGTTTCAGCACATTTCCATCCCAAAGAAAAATTCCTCTGTCGGCTGTACCAATCAGCAGCTTTTCGTTGTCGGCAGAAATAATAAATTTAACCGTTGTACCAATTAACGCATCGTCGAATATAATTCGTTCTACATTATCGTTTTCAACTTCCCATATGCCATTATCCCTGACAGAAACCAAAATACGATCTTCAACCTGATTCATTACCGAGATACCCCCATCAAGATGCAGCGAGAAAACACTATCATTATGATAAGCCAGAATTTTATTAAAGGATTGAAAGTAAACGTAATCATCTTTTACAGCGATGTTCCAAATCTCCAGGTTGGGGTTTTCTTCAAGAAATGATTTGGCTTCCTGGTTAAGCGACTCGTAGACCAGTTCTCCGGTAGGTGTTGTTTTCCAAAAGCCCAGTTCCCTGTATCCGCCAGTGTAAACAACCGAGTCGGCAACCGCTTTAACCGATCGTACAATGGTATTGTTTGGTAACCTGTTCATCGTCCAGTTGGTTCCGTCGAACGAAAGAAGCCCCGAATGATTGGCAAAATAAATGATGCCGTTGTTGGCAATACTAACGCCCCAGTTTTGCCGGGCTCCTTTATATATGGTTTGGTCGAATTTTACCACTCCCGTTTCTTCTTCCAAAGCCAGAGAAGTGATAGCCCAAATAACCAAAAAGATGGTGCCTACGATCGATTTTGTTCCGGTTCCAAGCATCGAATGTTAATGATTTAACAGATGATAAATTGATACAATTCTTCTGGGTTCTACTCCAAACCCCATTTTTTGTGAAATAAATAAAATTAAATGTATAAAAAAATAAAAAGAATCCATAAACAAAACACCATTTTAAACCCTGTTTTACAACTACTTACAATTATTGTTTCTTTTACAAGATGAGGTAATGATGAGGTTGTTAAAGCGATTCACTTTCGCCGAAAGTATCAATAGTGTGTCTATTTGATTGTTTCCCTCCTCAATGTCAGCGTAACTTTGAGATCAAACTAATTCAAATTTTAAAGTTATGCGAAAAACATTCTTTATTGTATTTCTCCTTTTTTCGTTTTCAACCCTATTTGCCCAGGATAGAATTTCTATCTCCGGTACAGTGGTTGATGCAAGCGGAATAACTCTGCCGGGAGTATCCGTTTTGGAAAGAGGAACAACTAACGGAGTTGTTACAGACATTGACGGCAATTATACATTGTCGGTTAAAGAGGGAGCCACTGTAGTATTTAGTTACATTGGTTTTCTTTCACAGGAAATTAAACCACAACAATCAGGCACAATCAACATTCAGCTACAGGAGGATGTAGTTGGCCTTGAAGAAGTTGTAGTAGTTGGATATGGTGAGATCAAGGTAAAAGACCTTACCTCATCCATTTCAACTGTTAAATCGGAAGAACTGGCAAAAACACCAAGCGGACAAGCCATGCAGGCGTTGCAGGGGAAGGTTGCCGGTGTACAAATCGTAAACTCCGGAGCACCCGGTGGCGAGCCTACAGTTCGTATTCGTGGTGTTGGGTCTTTCCCAAGCAGTAGTAACTCATCGCCTCTTTATGTTGTTGATGGAATGTATTTCGACAACATCGATTTCCTTAACCCATCAGACATTGAAACCTTATCGGTTTTAAAAGATGCATCGGCATCGGCAATTTATGGTGTTAGGGCGGCCAACGGAGTGGTACTTATTTCCACCAAAAAAGGTGCGTTAAACACGAAAACAAGTATTACTTACGAAGGATACTATGGTATCCAGGTTCCGCAAAACGTTATGCAAATGGCCAATGCCGAACAATTTGTTGATTACGTTTACCAAACCGGTTCGGCAGCCGATATTAGTTTTGTCGAAAATGCCATGCAGCGCTATGGCCGTAGCCGGGTAAATCCAAATGTGCCAAACGTTAATACCGACTGGTATGCCGAGATTATGAAATCGCATGCCCGCCAGCAAAACCACTCGGTTTCTGTTTTAGGTGGTAATGATAAAACATCTTACTCAATGGGTATTAATTACTACGATCAGGAAGGTTTGCTGGAAGCTGAAGATTCGTACAAAAGGATGAATATTCGTGCTTCTATCGATCACCAGGCAAATGACTGGCTTAAGACCGGCGTTAACTTCAATGTTAGTAACGGAACGCGTTACATAGCGAGTAGTTCTGCCTGGTTCAGTGCGTATCATGCTGTTCCGATATTGCCCGTTTATGACGAACAGAATTACGAAGATTTGGTAGCGCAAGGAATTGATTACCCAAGTAATTATTCAAGTGCCCAGCTGTTGGACTACCGCGGTTCGCAAAACCCGTTTTTAAGTCTTGCTTATAATGATTCGCGTCAGGATATCCGAAAAGTGCTTGCCGGTATTTATGCCGAAGTTGAGCTACTGCCAAATATGCTGAAATTTAAAAGTACCTACAATTCGTCGATGATGTTTCTGAAAGCCCGTAGTGTTGGCTTGCCTTATTACATTACCAATTCAACAAGACGAAGTTTGTCGACCATTTCATCATCAAGAACAACCAATGTGAATCATTTCTTTGATAACACATTAACCTATACAAATAGTTTTGGCGACCACAATGTTTCGGCTATGGCAGGTATGTCATTCCGCGATGAGTGGTACGACTATCTGGGTGGTTCTGCCGAAGATATTCCGCTAAACGAAAATGCCTGGTACATTAACCAGTCGCAGTCGGAGACTTCAAAACAAGTAGGCGACAATGGAGAGCGTCTTTATGGAATCTCGTATTTCGGACGTATTTCATACAACTACAGTAATAAATACATTGCCTATTTTACCATCCGTCAGGAAGGAACGCAAAAGTACCAGGAGAAATGGGGAACTTTCCCGGCCTTTGGTTTAGGTTGGGTGGTTTCTGAAGAAAGCTTTATGGATAATACCGGTATTCTCAACTACCTAAAACTAAGAGGTGGCTGGGGAAAACTGGGCAACGATAAAATTGCCCGCCAGGATGGAGCAAATACAACCAATCCGGTTTATTTGGCCATCGACGATATGCAGGTTGACGGAACAACAACAACCAGTACATTTGGCTATTTAGGTTGGGAAACTGTAACCGGTACAAATGTTGGTTTAAATGCCGAATTGTTTGACAACCGACTGAGTATAGACGCCGATTACTTTATTCGCGACACTGAAGACGCTGCCATTCCGGTAAGCCTAAAATTACAGTCGGGAAGTGTTTTGCGTAACGTCGGAACAATTCGTAACTCGGGACTGGAACTGGCAGTTACCTGGAGAAACGAAATTAACAAAGACTTTAGCTATACTGTTGGAGGTAATTTCTCGACACTTAAAAACGAAGTGCGCGACCTTTACGGACAATCCTATATTAATGGAGGTCAGGCTGAGTTCAGACAACGGTCGCAGGTGGGTGAGCCACTGCTTTCGTTCTATGGCTACGAAGTTGCCGGAATCTACCAAAACGAATCGGAAATTAGTGCTGATCCTGTTGCTGTCGATAACTCGCTGGTTCCCGGCGATTTCAAATATGTGGACCAAAACAACGATGATGTAATCAATGACGACGACAAAGTATTCCTTGGTTCGTACATACCAACTTTCTCGTACGGTGGATTTATTGGGCTGAACTATAAAGACTTCGAATTCTCGATGAACATTATGGGGCAAACCGGAAATAAAATTCTGAACCGTAAACGTGGTGAGATCATCTGGACAAACGATACCAACATCGACGCAGATTTGGCAAACGGCTTATGGACAGGTGAAGGAACATCGAATAAATACCCATCAGCTTCGGCATTACGCCGCGGATGGAATCAAAACTTTAGCGATTACCTGGTGGAAGATGGAAACTTCTTTCGCATCCAGAATATTCAGTTGGCCTATAACATTGACGGCAAAAAGCTGTTTGGCGCCGGAATGCCCGATGCCAGAGTATTTGTAACTGCAGAAAAGCCGCTTACGGTATTTAAGTATAACGGATTTAATCCTGAAATATCAAACGGTATCGATCGTCAGTTTTACCCGGTTCCGGCCGTCTATACAATTGGTGTAAATCTAAAATTCTAAACACTTTAAGACATGAAGAAGAAACTATTAATAAAATATTTTGCACCCGTATTTTTAAGCGGGCTGCTATTGGTATCGGGAATAGGATGTACCGACAAATTGGATGAACCATTTGAAAACGAATCGTTTACGAGCGATGTGGATTACACCATTGCCGAAGATATGGACCTACCACTTCTGGGAGCTTATTATGGCTTTTATACCCGTGCATGGGAAGAACCATTAACACTGGGAATTCGTGGCGATGATGTAAACGCTGCCGGCGATCAGGTTCCTATGACCGAACAGGATAATTTTACTTATATGGCTAGCCACTGGAATGCCAATTCGGTTTGGCAGCAACACTACAACGATATTGTAAATATTTTTACTGCAATCGATGAGATTAATAAGTACCGCGAAGCATCAGGTAACGATGCAATGGCCGATCAGTATATTGCCGAATGTCGTGTTATGCGTGCTTATTTATACCTGAACGTTGCACGAACTTTTGGTGGTTGTATTATAATCGACGATTTGGATAATATTCAAAATACTCCGTTAAGCAATAAAGCACAAGTGATGCAATACATTGTGGATGAAATGAGTGACGCCATTCCAAACCTTCCTGATGTACATCCAAACAAACGTACCGATATTCCGGGAGGAATGACAAGCTATACAGCCTACGCAATTCAGGCTTTAGCTTACCAGGAAATGGAAGATTACCAGGGAGTGGTAAATGCAACTTCGCAAATTATTAACTCCGGCGAGTTTCAATTGGCTGACGATTTTTACCACCTCTTTAAAAAGGCCGGTAAATTGGACGATGAAAACATTATGGAATTCCAATATTCTGATTTCAACCAGGGAGAAGGCGACCGTTTCGGTTTCTTATTTGCACCGTTTGGAATTGGCGGATGGACACCCGTTGTAACAGGTGCTGGCGCCGGCTGGGGATTCTATGAGCCTACCATGAAGTACATCGAATTCATGCTCGACAGAGGTGAAGTTGTACGACTGGAAACCAGTGTAATTTTCACACCCGATGGAATTACCGAGTTGAGAAATGATTATGGCGATATTCCGGAATGGATTAGCAATACCAACCGCGAAGGCGATATTTTTAATAACAACGCCCGCATGAATTTTGTGAGTGGAAAACACAGCCAACCTTCCACTGAATTGGTTCCCGGAAGAACATCCTATGGAAGTAATAAAAACTTTATTGTTATCCGTTACTCAGAAATGTTGCTGATGTATGCCGAAGCCATCACTCGTGGAGCAAACGCCGGCTCAATGAGCGCTGACGATGCGGTAAACATGGTTCGTGCACGCGCCGGATTAACCAACCTATCGGGTGTTACCACACAAGATGTACTCGACGAAAAATTTGCCGAACTGGCAATGGAATGGGGCATTCGCTATTACGACATGGTGCGTACTGAAAACACCAGTGAGCTCTCGCATGAAGGTAAAACTTTTACAATGGACAAAGCCTATCTGCCATTCCCGGCCGATCAGGTAGCTGAGTTACCACAACTGGAAGAAGGAATTCAATAAAAACTACAAAACATGAAGACTTATAATAAAATATTTTTACTTGCATTGATCCTTTTTGCTTTCAATGCATGCGATCAAAACTACATCGATGGAATATCTGCTGTAGATCCGGGAGCTGATGAAACAGCTCCTCAGGTAACCATTAACTTTCCGCCCGAAGGTTACGAAATTCAGACCAACGATGCTATTGCCTCAGTTGATATTGATTTTGAAGTGCGTGACGATATTGAAATCGGATCCATTTCGGTGAATATCGACGGCGCAGAAATTGCCAGCTATTCGGAGTTTATGGATTACCGCGTGGCAATGCGAACTTATACATACGATAATGTTACAACAGGCTCGCACGTATTAAGTGTTACTGCCACCGACCTCGACGGAAAAACGACAACGGCAACTGTAAACTTTGCAAAATCGCCACCATACGTACCGCAATACGAAGGCGAAATTTTCTACATGCCGTTTAACAACGAATTCCGCGAAATGAACAGCCTTCAACTGGCAACAAAAGTTGGAAATCCTACATTTGCTGACGGTATTCAGAAAGGAACTGCTTACAGCGGTGCTGCTGATTCGTACCTCACATTCCCTACAACAATTCTGCAGGGAGCAACTGAAGTTAGTGCAAGTTTCTGGCTGAAAGTTGATAACAGTATGGACAGAGCAGGAATTCTTGTAGTAGCTCCTCCAGCCGATAACAATAACGACCGTTCAAAAGGGTTCCGTTTCTTCCGCGAAAATGCAAGCGGTAAACAACGCTTTAAATTGAATGTAGGTAACGGCACTGCTGATAGCTGGTTTGATGGTGGTGCAGCTGCCGATGTTGAGCCAAATACCGGCGAATGGACACACTTTGCATTTAGTATTTCAGAAACGAGCGCAGAAGTTTACATCAATGGAGAATTGGTAAAAGGAGGAGACTTCAGTGGAATTGACTGGACAGATTGCGATGTAATCTCAATTATGTCGGGTGCTCCAAACTGGACCGGATGGGATCACCTGTCAGACGGAAGTTTAATGGATGAACTGCGTATTTTTAATACCGCACTTACCCAGGACGAAGTTCACACTATAATGCTGAAGGAACAAGCTTCTTTCTACATGGATTTTAATGGTGATTTTAAAGAAGCTATTAGCAGCGAAGATGCAACAGTTGTGGGTAATCCATCATTTGATTATAGCGGTGGTGTTGATGGTGATGCCTACCAGGGAGCGGCTGATGCTTACCTTACTTTTTCAACTGCCGATGTTGATGTTCAGGGTGAAGAATTCAGTGCCAGTTTCTGGATGAATATAAATGCAACTCCTGACCGCGCAGGTATTTTGGTAATGGGACCGGAAGATACCGCCAATCCTGATGCGCAAAATGACAGAGCAAGTGGTTTCCGCTTCTTCCGTGAAAATGCCAGTGGCATGCAACGTTTTAAACTAAATGCCGGTAACGGAACTGCAGACTCGTGGTTCGATGGTGGCGCGGCTGCCGATGTTGATCCAACCACAGGCAACTGGGTACACATGGCATTTGCTATTTCGGGTACTGAAGCACGCGTTTACATTGATGGTGTTGAGGTAAAACAAGGTGATTTCTCCGGAATTGACTGGACCGGCTGCGACTTGCTTTCTATCATGTCGGGATCGCCACGTTTTAACGGATGGGATCACAAGTCGGACGAAAGTTTAATGGACGAACTGTACTTATTCAAAAAAGCACTTTCTGCTGAAGAAGTGACTTTAATGATGCAAGACGGTTTATAGAGTAATATAAGGTAGTTTACAGAATTGGCCCACTGTGATTTGCAGTGGGTCAATTCAAACTTTTTTTTGAATTTTAACAACACGCTTATCTGCATATATTGATGCGAATTTTCCATAAATTATTATTCCTCTTGTTGCTTACAGTAACGATCGTTTCCTGCAGCAAAGTTGATTCCGAGGCAGAAAAACCAGGTGAAGATCTGGCAATTACTTACGCCTACATTGGCGAAACAGCACTTACCGCAAGTGGACAAAACACAAACATTACCATCGACGAAACGATTGAGATCCGTTTCAACGCTGCGGTGAATATGGTATCTGCCGAGGCAAGTATCAATCTATTCGATGCAGCTAATAATCCCCTGGCATTAACTTTTTCCTATTTCAACAATAACCAGTTGGTTAAGATCGATCATCAGGACCTGGATGAAAATGCAACTTACACCTTAACAATCTCATCCGGTTTAAAAGGGGCAAACGAAGAGCCTTTTAAAGGACAAACGTATACATTTTCAACGCTCACATCACCATTGGTTTTGGAAAGTGTGCAAATTGATGAAGTGACTTACAATCCGTTGTCACGAATTTTAGATATTAACCGCAAACCTGTCATCCGGCTGCAATTTAATTCAGCCGTTTCGAAAGACGACATTTCCCTTTACTCATCATATTCCAGCAATGGAACGTCGGTGGCTTCAACATTTAACCAGTTAGATGAACAAACAATTTCTGTTGAGATTTCGCAGGAAATGGAAGGTTTTAGTAAAACCGTTTTTGCCATTTCATCAAACATTGAAAATCGTATTGACCGGCCATTCGAAGGGCTGGAACTGAACTTTTACACGCAAGCCGATACCACTCCAAAATTCCCTGTAATTTCAGACGAGGAATTATTAACGCTGGTTCAACGGCAAACTTTCAACTATTTCTGGGATTTCGCGCATCCGGTAAGCGGATTGGCACGCGAACGAAATACTTCGGGAAATACGGTTACCACAGGTGGTTCCGGTTTTGGAGTGATGTCGATACTGGTAGGTATCGAACGTGGATTTATTACCCGCCAGCAAGGAATCGACAGATTGGAAACTATTGTCGAATTTTTAACTGATGCCGACCGTTTTCATGGCGTATGGCCACACTGGTTAAACGGCGAAACCGGAAAAACCATTCCGTTCAGCTCGAACGACGATGGCGGTGATTTGGTTGAAACGGCTTTTATGATGCAGGGATTATTGACCGTAAGGCAGTATCTGAATTCCGGCAATTCACAGGAATCATCTCTGATCAACAAGATCAACACCATTTGGGAAACCATTGAATGGGACTGGTACACGCAAGGTGGACAAGATGTGTTGTACTGGCACTGGTCGCCCAATAACGACTGGGCAATGAATATGAAGATAAGAGGCTGGAATGAAGCACTGATAATTTATGTGCTGGCGGCTTCATCGCCAACACACACCATCGGTAAAGATGTGTACACCAAAGGCTGGGCGCGTGATGGTAACATGATGAACACCGATAATAATTCGTTTTACGGCTACACCTTGCCATTACGTAATGATATGGGCGGACCGTTGTTCTTTTCACATTATTCATTCCTCGGGCTCGATCCGCGAAATCTTTCCGATCAGTATGCCAACTATTGGGAACAAAATGTAACGCACACAAAAATAAATCAGGCTTACTGCGCTGATAATCCACAGAACTATGTGGCGTATTCCAATGATTGCTGGGGACTTACTGCCAGCGACGGCTACTCTGGCTATTCGGCACACTCGCCAAACAACGACCGGGGCGTTCTTACACCTACAGCTGCACTGTCATCGATGCCTTATACACCTGAGGAATCGATGAAAGCTTTGCACTATTTCTACTACACTTTAGGAGATAAATTGTGGGGAGATTATGGATTCTACGATGCTTTTGATTTTACCAACGGCTGGGTGGCTGATTCTTACCTGGCTATCGATCAGGGGCCGATTGTAGTGATGATTGAAAATTACCGGACCAACTTGCTTTGGGACTTGTTTATGTCGTGTCCAGAAGTACAATCCGGATTGACAAAACTTGATTTTACGTATTAACAGATGAAGAAAATTACATTTCCAATAGTATTGATAGCACTGGTATCTACAATTGTCTTTTCCGGCTGTTCAACCGGAAGCAAAAAATCAGTTGAGAAGATGCAGGAAGCCGAGATATCGCTTGAAGATTCGTTAATGGATTTGGTGCAATACCAAACCTTTCAGTATTTCTGGGACGGTGCCGAACCGGTTTCAGGGATGGCACGCGAACGCATTCACATGGATAATATTTATCCGCAAAACGACCAGAATGTGGTCACACTTGGAGGCTCAGGATTTGGCGTTATGGCCATTTTGGTTGGTGTTGAGCGCGGATTTATCACTCGCAAACAGGCACTGGAACGTTTTCAACGAATTGTTGCTTATCTCGGTAAAGCTGATCGTTTTCACGGAGCGTGGCCACACTGGCTTGACGGGCCAACCGGAAAAGTAAAACCTTTCAGTAAAAAAGATGATGGTGGCGATTTGGTGGAAACAGCTTTTATGATCCAGGGACTATTGGCCGTTGCCGAATATTATAAAGGTGGAAATGAGACGGAACAGCAGTTGGTAGCTGATATTCAACAATTGTGGGAAGAAGTAGAATGGGACTGGTACACACAGGGAAAAGATGTGCTATACTGGCACTGGTCGCCCAATTATGGCTGGGATATGAATTTCCCGGTGGGTGGCTACAACGAGTGTCTGATTATGTACGTTCTGGCAGCTTCCTCGCCAACACATCCTATTGATGCTGACGTTTACGATAAAGGCTGGGCACTTAACGGAGCCATTGCAAAAGACACGGTTTATTACGGACTGAGTACCGTACTTAACTTTTACGAATACAACGACGATCCTATTGGGCCGCTGTTTTGGGCGCATTATTCGTACCTCGGGCTAAATCCGAAAGGACTGAAAGATAAGTATGCCGATTACTGGAAACTAAATGTAAATCATGCCACAATTCATTATCGTTATGCGCTTGATAATCCTAAAAATTATAAAGGTTATGGCGAAAATCAGTGGGGATTTACTTCAAGTTATTCCATGCGTGGATATGCCGGTCATCGACCGGGGAAAATGGATTTGGGCGTGATCTCGCCAACAGCAGCACTTTCGTCGTTTCCATATACTCCGGAAGAGTCAATGAACTTTTTGAAATACCTGTATTTGGAAGCTGACTCGCTGGTGGGAAAATACGGGCCGTATGATGCCTATAGTCAAACAGACAACTGGTATTTGCCACGCTATTTGGCCATTGATCAGGGACCAATTCCAGTGATGATTGAAAATTACCGAACCGGACTTTTATGGAATTTGTTTATGAAGAATGAAGATGTACTGGCAGGACTGGAAAAGCTGGGATTTGAGACACCGTAAGGGATGAAATAAGAATAAATTTAAACCATGCAAACCATAGGAAAACTTATACAAACAACTTTTGTTGTGCTGTTTCTGATAAGCACAACCCAGGCACAAACTATTGTTCCGCAAACGTATTGTAATCCACTGGATATCGATTATACTTACATGGTTTATAATTCAGCCCGAAATATTTCGTATCGATCGGGTGCCGATCCGGCAGTTATCGAGTTCCGTGGAGAGTATTATATGTTTGTTACCCGCTCGTTTGGCTACTGGCACTCAAATGATCTGGTGAACTGGGATTTTATCAAACCTCAGCAATGGTTTTTCGAAGGATGTAACGCACCTACTGCTTTTAACTACAAAGATTCGATGGTGTATTTTGCCGGTGATCCGGCGGGTTACGGAAGCATTCTTTATACCGACGATCCGAAAAGTGGCAAATGGACACCAACCCCATCAATTTCGAATAACATTCAGGATTCGGAACTTTTTATTGATGATGATGGAAAAACCTATTTGTACTGGGGCTCGTCAAATGTGCATCCAATACGGGTTAAAATGCTGAATAAAGATGATCGTTTCCTGGAAACAGGAGTAAAAAAAGACCTCATCAATCTTGTGGAAGAAGAACACGGCTGGGAGCGTTTTGGTGAAAACAACCTTCACCCAACTTTAAAAGAAGGTTACATGGAAGGTGCCTCGATGACCAAACACGACGGTAAATATTATTTGCAGTATGCCGCGCCGGGAACGCAGTTTAATGTTTATGCTGATGGCGTTTATATTGGCGACTCGCCGCTGGGACCTTTTGCTTATATGAAAAACAACCCGATGAGTTTTAAACCGGGAGGTTTTACCAACGGCGCGGGGCACGGAATTACAGTAAAACAAACCAACGGGCAATACTGGCATTTTGCCACCATGGCGCTGGCGTCGAACGCCCAATGGGAGCGCCGCTTGTGTATGTTCCCAACTTATTTTGATGACGAAGGTTTGATGCATTCGAACACGGCTTATGGCGATTATCCGCGTTTTGGCCCCGATCATCCTACAAAAGCTGGCGAGCACTGCGGCTGGATGTTACTGTCATATAAAGGAAAAGCTACCGTTTCATCATCGTTAAAACAGATCATGAAATTTACCTCTAATAACGATGAGGTTGAGGTACACGAATTACCCCTTGAAAAAAATAATAATGGTGAAATTATTGCCAATGTGCTGACCGATGAAAATCCTAAAACTTTTTGGGTAGCAGAAGCTAACGACGATAAACAATGGATAACTATTGAAATGCTGAATCCCGGAAGTATTTATGCTTTTCAATTGAATTTCCATGATTATGAATCGGGTATTTATACCCGTACTGAGGGTTTGCGGCACTGTTTTGTCATCGAAGCTTCGGCAGACGCAGAAAACTGGGAAACTTTGGTTGACCGCAGCAACAGTTACAAAGATTCACCAAACGCATACATTGTGTTGAATCAGCCGGTGGAAGCAAAATTTGTTCGTTATAAAAATATCGAAGTTCCGGGAAACAACTTTGCCATGAGTGAGATTCGGGTATTCGGCTTGGGACTGGGCAAGAAACCTGCCGCAGTAAAAGATTTTGAGATAACACGCCAAGATGACCGCCGGGATATTTCCTTCGCATGGAAACCTGTAAAAGGCGCGCAGGGATACAATATTCGCTGGGGAATTGCTCCCGATAAACTCTACCAGTCGTGGCAGCTTTACGACACTAACGAGCATTTTATGCGCTGTCTCGATCGCGATACGCCCTACTATTTTTCGATTGAAGCATTCAACGAAAATGGAATTTCGGAACAAACGGAACCCGTTAAAATTGATTAGAAACTATAAAATTGGTTAGATATGTCACGCTTTTTATTATTTGTTGCAGTACTATTTTTATTTACCGGATGTGGAACACCGACGAGCAACTCAGGTGATTCTGAAATGGATGTTTTTGTTTCCGATTTGATGAAAAAAATGACCATACAGGAAAAAATTGGTCAGCTGAACCTGATCACGCCGGGAGGTGGAATTCCCACCGGATCGGTAGTTAGTACCGGTGTTGAGGAGAAGATAAAAACCGGAAAAGTAGGTGGTATTTTTGGTGTTTACGGACCGGAGAAAAACCGTCAGGCACAACAACTGGCTGTGGAAGAAAGCCGCCTGGGTATTCCGATGATCTTTGGTTCCGATGTTATACATGGCTATAAAACTACATTTCCGCTGCCGCTTGGATTAGCCAGCACCTGGGATATGGAACTGATTGAAAAAACTGCGCAAATTGCGGCCAAAGAAGCAACTGCCGATGGTATATTCTGGAATTTCTCACCAATGGTTGACGTATCGCGCGATCCACGTTGGGGACGTATTTCCGAAGGTGCCGGTGAAGATCCGTATTTGGGTTCTGAAATTGCAAAAGCAATGGTAAACGGCTACCAGCAAGGCAACCTGACCGCAACTACAACAATGATGGCAACCGTAAAACATTTTGCCTTGTATGGGGCTGCAGAAGCCGGCCGCGATTACAACTCGGTTGATATGAGTCATTTGAGAATGTTTAACGAATATTTTCCTCCTTACAAAGCGGCAATCGACGCCGGAGTTGGTTGTGTCATGTCGTCGTTTAATGATGTTGACGGTGTTCCTGCATCGGGAAATAAATGGTTACTAACCGATGTATTGCGCGACAGATGGGGCTTCGACGGATTTGTGGTTTCTGATTATACTTCGGTAAACGAAATGATTGCACATGGATTGGGCGATTTACAAGCCGTTTCGGCCCTGGCATTAAAAGCCGGATTGGATATGGATATGGTAGGAGAAGGATTTCTGACCACACTTGAAAAATCGCTTGAAGAAGGAAAAGTGACAGAAGAAGACATTAATATCGCTTGCCGCCGGATTCTGGAAGCAAAATACAAACTCGGGCTTTTTGAAGATCCGTATCTTTATTTCGACAATGCCCGTCCTGAAAACGATATTTTAACCGCCGAACATCGCCAGGTGGCACGACAAGCTGCAGCTAGCTCAATGGTACTGTTAAAAAACGAGAATCAATTGCTTCCACTCGAAAAATCCGGGACTGCGGCATTGGTTGGTCCGCTGGTTGACAGTCGCAGCAATATGCTCGGAACCTGGGCTCCAACAGGCGATTTCAATCTCGCAGTTACCGTTTTGGAAGGGTTTAAGAATGTTGTTGGCGACGATGTGAATATCGTTCATGCAAAGGGCGCCAATATTTCGGATGATCCAGAGTTTGCCAAAAAGATCAACGTTTTTGGTCCAAAGATTTTTATCGATGAGCGTTCGCCTGAAACAATGTTGCGGGAAGCTGTTTCGGTATCGAATAAAGCAGATGTGATTATTGCAGTTGTTGGCGAAGCCACTGAAATGACAGGTGAATCATCGAGCCGCACAGATATTACCATGCCACCAAGTCAAAAGAAATTACTAAAAGAACTGGCAAAAACCGGGAAGCCGTTGGTTATAGTAAACATGAGTGGCCGTCCGATGGAAATTGTCGAAGAAGTGGAAATGGCAGATGCCTTTGTCCAAATGTGGCATGCCGGTGTTGAAGGCGGAAATGCCTTGCCCGACGTTCTGTTTGGTGATTATAATCCTTCGGGTAAACTAACCGCAACTTTCCCGGTAAATGTTGGTCAGGTACCTATTTATTACAGTATTCGAAACACAGGTCGTCCGCAGGATGGCGATACCTTTCAGAAATTTAAATCGAATTATCTGGATGCGCCCAACTCTCCCCTTTTCCCGTTTGGATATGGGTTGAGCTACACATCCTTTGAGTTTAAAAACTTAAGTATTGACAAAGCAACAATCACCAATAATGACGAATTAAAAGTATCAGTTGAAGTGACCAACACCGGCAATTTTGATGGTGAAGAAGTGGTTCAGCTGTATATCCGCGATATGGTAGCCAGTATTACTCCTCCGCTACGTTTGCTGAAAGGATTTGAAAAAGTTTCTATTTCAAAAGGCGAAACCAAAACGGTGGAATTTACCATTACCAACGAAGATCTGGCATTTTATCATGCCGACCTTTCGTTTTATGCAGAACCCGGAGAATTTGAAATTTATGTTGGAGGTGATTCAAACGCCTCGCTGGCATCAAAATTTACCTTGAAATAAAAAACTAAAACAACTTAAATGAGAACTTTCTTCGTCTTAGCTCTTTTTGCATCTGTTCTACTAATGGGGGCATGCTCGCAAAAGCAAAGTGAACCGCAACGGCCAAATATTATTTTTATAATGAGTGACGACCATGCCTACCAGGCCATTAGTGCTTACGACGATAAATTGATCCAAACGCCAAATATCAATAGGATTGCCGACGAAGGAATGCTGTTTACCAATGCCTGTGTTTCCAACTCGATTTGTGCTCCGTCGCGGGCAACAATTTTAACCGGTAAACACACGCACATTCATGGAAAGATCGATAATAACTTTCCATTTGATACAACGAATGTTACTTTCCCGCAGCTATTTCACAATGCCGGTTATCAAACAGCCATGTTTGGTAAGCTGCATTTCGGGAACAATCCCAAAGGGTTTGATGAGTTTAAAATCCTTCCCGGTCAGGGTGATTATTATAATCCTGATTTTATAACCAATAATGGAGATACAACCATTCAGGGTTATGTTACCGATGTGATTACCAACCTCGCCATCGATTGGATGGATAACCGAAGAAAGGAAAACAAACCTTTTTTGATGATGTATTTACACAAGGCTCCGCATCGCGAATGGTATCCTGCTGAACGTCATTATAAGGAATTTACCAAAAAGACCTTCCCGGAACCGGAAACTTTGTTCGATGATTACAAAGGTAGAGGAACAGCAGCAAAAGAAGCCGAAATGAACCTGTTAAAACACATGACAGTTTCGGCTGATAACAAAATTTATCCGGAGCTGGCAAAAGAGCTGGGTGTTGAGGAAATGTCGGAATGGGGATTTAACGTTTTTAAAAGTAAATATGCTCGTTTTACCGACGAACAAAAAGCAAAGTGGGATGCCGTTTACGGCCCGATAAACAAGGAGTTTGCTCAAATGTACCCAACAATGAACGATTCGGCTTTTATGCGTTGGAAATACCAACGTTACATGCAGGATTACCTGGGATGTATTGCATCGGTTGATGAAAATGTTGGCCGCTTGCTCGATCATTTGAAAGAACAGAGCTTGGATGAGAATACTATCATTGTTTATACTTCCGACCAGGGATTTTACCTTGGCGAGCACGGCTGGTTCGACAAGCGTTTTATTTATAACGAATCGTTCAAAACACCACTTTTAGTAAAATGGCCCGGCAAAATTACTCCCGGATCGATTTCGAATAAAATGGTACAGAACCTCGATTTTGCACAAACTTTTCTGGAAGCTGCCGGTATTGAAGTACCGCAAGATATGCAAGGCGAAAGCCTGATGCCGCTGTTAGTTGGCGACACTGCAGCCTGGACCCGCGATGCGGTTTATTACCATTATTACGAATATCCGGGTTTTCACATGGTAAAACGCCATTACGGAATTGTTACTACCGAATTTAAACTTGCCCATTTTTACTACGATATTGACGAGTGGGAATTGTACGACCGCAAAAAAGATCCGCTGGAGCTGAATAATGTATATGACGATCCGGATTACGCTGATGTAGTTACCGCAATAACAAAACAATTAAAGGATATTAGAGTACAATACAAAGACTCAAAAGAATTGGATCAGGCATTTATTCAAAAGTATAAAGACAGGGGACTGATAAAATAAGACCTTATATCGCTTTTTCTGCGAGGTAATTAACTATAAAAAGTGGAAAGATTTTATTGCACCAGAGCGGTAGAAGGATCTTTAACCAAAATAACATCGCCTTCATTCACGCCTGAAATGATTTCACAGTAATCTTTACCAATAGTTCCCAAAACAATTTCGGTTCGAATAACTTCATCATCTTTCTGAAGCAAAACATCGAAATGTTGCGATAATGTCATTCCCGGCAATTTTCGAATTCGGAGCACATTTTCCTTGTCGTTAGCTTTTACCAGCAACTCAACATTTTCAACGTCATTCAGTTTTTGCTGATCATTTTCGGCAATAAAAACATCAAACGAGACCGACTCCGAATTCTCATCGTCGTAAACCTGACCGATAGTTCCCATAAACTTTTCACCGTTCACTAACACTTCCACCTCTCCTCCGGCGTGAATTAAACCGAGCTTATTTTTACCGGCGGTTCCAACAATTTTAGAAGTATTTTCATCGGCAATTGTTACCAGCGCCCCATCGAGCGAAACATAATCCCCCACATTCCCGGCAAGCTCCAGCAGAATTCCTGAAACCGGTGCTTTAACATCTGTCTTTTGGAGAATAGCTCTTTGTGTACTCAGGCTCTTTTTAAACGAAGCAATTTGTAGTTCCAGGTTGCGCTCATCCATCTCAAGCTGCTGTAAACGTATTGAATTCTTTTCGGCCTGGTTGTTTAAATCGCTCTCTGCCAAAGCCAGGTTTTGTTTTATCTGGTCTACTCTTGCCTGCGATGTTCCGCCGGCTTCCAGCAGTTTTTCCTGCTGCTCAAGCGAATGTTTCATATTCTCGACACGAGCCTTTTTCGCTTGTTCACTTTGATTAAGATCGAGCTGAATACTTCGTGCATTTAACCGGTTTTTTTCAAGGGCATTTTGCTTCTGCAATAACTGGTTATTCAGACTGGAAATTTCATCTTGAATTTGTGTTTTGTCGAGCTGCATAATAAGTTCCCCTTTTTTAACCTGCTCGCCGGGCATTTTATAAACAGCAACCACCGAGTTTCGCAGAGGATTTAGCACCGACACAACATTGCCCGCGCCAACGCTTCCCGGGCATTTAAACGAAGCCACCACCGGGCCACGATTTACAACTTCGGTTTTAATAGCTGATTTATCCGAATTTCCTTTACAGGCAAACAGCATGCTCGCCAAAATTGCCAGAAGGCTATAAACAAATAATCGGGATCTGTTATCCATAATGATTCCAGTTTTATACAAAGTTAACCAAATGTACTAAAAAAAGTAGGTTGACATATAGTTGAAACGCAGGCACAAAAAAAGGCAGCAAAAAACTGCTGCCTTTTCTATCAATTGAAACATTTTATTAATCGATCTTCTCAGAATATAATTTTTTTATGTCGCTGAGATATTTAATGTCCATTTTATCCGAAAAAACACGCACTGCCTCATACAACAGTCCATCAATATAGAATGAAGCACTGGCAGCATCAAATTCATGTCCTTCCCAGTTGTATTTCACATCCATCGATACTTTTGTAAATTCTTCCGAATCTAAATATTTTGGTACTTCAACATAAGCAAAGGTAGGATCCTGAACATTCAGATAAATACCTTCGGCAAGTTTCTCCAACTCAAGGAATTTTACAATCTTAACGTTAGCTTCAAGCTTTCCTTTCAATTTCTTTTTCATCAGGAAATGAATACCTTGAGCGATATACGCTTCTTGTATTTTCACTAATAAATCAAGCGAAGGCAGATGTTTAATTCGGATAGCATTAAGAAAGGTTGAACCGATTAGCATATAAGCTTTTCCGGCGTCAAAATTCCAATCGTATTTTTTTTCGATGGCTTGTGTTGCCCTCAAAACCTCTTCAAGCGGATATTGTTTCTCCAACACCAGATAAATGTACAATGACCCGGGATCAGTTGGCAAATTATGATAATAGCCGGGAAACGGATTTAATGATTCGAACACCAGGCTTCCGGGAAGAATTTTTTCCTCAACCGTAACAACCATATCTTTTTTGGTGAGGTTTACGAATACCTCCATTTTTTTATTTCCCATGATTGATATCTTTGATTTTTATTTTTAACAATAACGTATGGCAAGCCAAGTAGTTCAATTAAAACATATCGGCAAGGTTACTTTTTCTCAAAACCAACGATCTAAAAATATTAAACTTAGCGTAAAACCCGACAAATCTGTGCTGGTTTCTTTTCCTTTTTTTGTAACACCAAAGGAAGCACTGGCTTTTGTCACAAAAAATGAGCAATGGGTTTTAAAGCAACAGAGCAAAATGCAGGCCCGCTTAACCACCTTAAAACCAGACACTGAGATTGAAACAAAATTGCATAAAATTCAAATTGTTCAGGGCGAAAAAAAAGAAACGAAAAGAAAAGGTAACACCATTACGATCTCTGTCCCGGACTTTGAAGATGAAGAATCGATAGCCTTTATCGAAAATATTTTAACCACTATTTATCGTTACGAAGCTAAACGACTACTTCCTGTTCGCATTTCTGATCTGGCCAAAAAGTACGGTTTTAACTACAACAAAGTAACCATAAGGAATAACCGCCGAAACTGGGGAAGCTGTTCATCAAAAAACAATATCAGCCTGAATTTGCAAATGATGAAACTGCCGGTAAAACTGATTGACTATATTCTGCTGCACGAATTAGTGCATACCGAAATTAAAAATCATGGCCCGAAATTCTGGGAACGATTAAACCAGATAACGGATGGAAAGGCGCGAGAACTAGCACGCGAAATAAAAAAATACTCTACTTACACCCTTTAAACTACGGCTATATACAAACACGGAGTTAAATAAACCTCAAATTTCGGGTCGGGGTTAACAGTATAAACACACAACTACAAAAGAGAATCTAACTTTGTCGTATAATTTTAAAAGCTAAGGTTTGAGAGCATTATTCACGCTGCTTTTAATTTATTTTCTGACAGGTATACTACAGATTACCGAGGACAGTCCTTTTGCAAAAAAAGATATTGGATTCTCTTCGGAAACTGACGCAACAGAAATTGAATGTATTGTGTCGCCCGAAATTGGTTTATTCGAATCGTTTCTCGAAAACCTCGAAGATCAGGACAACAAAATCCAGGCTTTTTCAATAAAAACCACAACCTTAGGTAATCTCCCGAAAAACATAAACCGTCCGAATAAGGGTGAGACAAGCCATGTTTTTAAGAATATTTTAATCTTTTATACCAACCTGCCACCACCAGATTTATTCCCCCACAATTGCTGTTTTTCTGAGATTTTCTGAAAAACGAAGTCGTTAGCACTTTTGTATAAAAACTATTCCATTTAGTAATTTTATACAGCAACTACCCATCTATCAATTTCAGATTTAAAAGCATTGAGAATAGAAAACTCTAAAAATGCTGTGCGACAAAGCAAGGATTACCTGCCATTAGTTTTAACAACTTTTAGGAATAAATGAAGCAACTTAAAATAAACACCGCTTTAATTTTACATATCATTTCGATTGTAATTACGTTCGAAAGCCTATTTATGTTCTTTGCGCTTATTGTTTCATTTATATACAAAGAGAGCGTATTCACTGATCTTTCGCACACTTTTCTGATTACCTTTATTTTGGGGTTGTTATAAACCTGCTCACAAAAAAACAACGGCAGGTAGAACCTTCGTTGCGCGAAAGTTTTATCATTGTTACGCTGGCCTGGGTTGTAATGGCTTTGGTGGGCACACTTCCCTATTTACTAACCGGTAGTATTCCCAACTTTACCAATGCATTTTTCGAATCCATCTCCGGATTTACCACAACCGGATCATCTATTTTGGCCGACATTGAAGCGCTGCCAAAAAGCGTGTTATTCTGGCGTGCCGAAACCCATTGGATTGGAGGAATGGGAATTATTGTTCTGGTAGTGGCTATTATGCCCTTTCTGAAAATCAATGGAATTTACCTGTTTTACTCCGAGGTATCGAGCGTAGCCACCGAAAAGGTATCGACACGAATACGCAAAGTGGCCCGACAATTATGGTTAATTTACATGGGGCTAACCTTTGCCGAAACTATTATTTTGTGGATTGGCGGCATGTCGTTGTTCGATGCCATTTGTCACTCGTTTGCTACCATAGCCACCGGCGGATTCTCTACAAAAAACGATAGTCTGGCCGGTTTCTCGCCGTTTATACAATACACGGTTACCTTTTTTATGCTGCTTTCAGGGATCAATTTTATTGTGCATGTTTTTTGGTTGCGTGGCGATTTTAAAACCGCTTTTAAAAATGAGGAACTCCGGTTGTATTTAAAAATAATTTTGGCCGCCGGATCGATCATCACCTTTTCGCTGTTCTTTCAGCACCACGAAATGGGTTTTGAGCCGGCCTTCCGTCATGCATTTTTCCAGGTGGTTTCCATTTTAACTGCAACCGGTTTTGCCACTTCCGATTATTTACAATGGCCTTTACAATCGATAGGAATTATTGCTATGCTAATGTTGATCGGGGCATCCTCCGGATCAACCGGCGGCGGTGTAAAAGTAATCCGCCATCTCGTTGTTTTTAAACGAATACGAACCCTTTACAAAGAGTATTTTTCGTCAAGCACGGTGGTGCGTGTGGTTCACTATAACAAAAATGTGGTGCGCCCCGAGCTTATCAATCGGGTATTTACTTTTGTGGTTTTTTATTACCTCATACTTATTGTCGGGACGATGATAATGATGCTTTGGACCAACGACCTGAAAACCTCGTTTGGTGCAGTGGCAACAAGCATGGCTGGTATTGGTCCGGGATTTGGAAGTGTTGGTCCGGTGAGCAACTTCCTGCATTTACCGGCCGGAGCCAAATATTTCTTAACAGCGCTAATGGTAATCGGCCGTTTGGAAATCTATTCGGTACTGGTACTTTTCACTCCGTCGTTCTGGTTGGATTAAGGAGAGTTCAAGAATTTCTTATACATTCGTGCAAGAATTTTTGAGACTATGGAATGGAACACACTTCTTTCGCCAAAACGACTAGGCAGTAAAGGCACTTTAGGCCCGGTAACAAACGAAGACCGCACGCAGTTTCAGCGCGATTACGACCGGATTATTTTCTCGTCGCCATTTCGCCGGATGCAGAATAAAACACAGGTTTTTCCGCTGCCCGAACATATTTTTGTGCACAACCGCCTCACCCACAGCCTGGAGGTGGCTAGTGTTGGCCGTTCGCTGGGGAATTTATTGTCGGAGTATCTCCTGGAAATTCATCAGGATAATCCGCTGATTCACGAAATTGGAACGATTGTTTCAACTGCTTGTCTGGCGCACGATTTGGGAAATCCACCATTTGGGCATTCAGGCGAAGCAGCCATTTCGAACTATTTTAATAAAGCAAGCGGACAAAAATTCAGAGACCAACTTTCAGAAGGCGAATGGAAAGATTTCACCTGTTTTGATGGAAATGCCAACGCTTTTCGCACACTTACCCACCAGTTTAACGGCAAACGCGAAGGTGGTTTTGCATTAACGTATGCAACGCTGGCCAGCATTGTAAAATATCCGTTCGAGTCGGTAAAAGCTACTAAACCAAAGTTTGGCTTTTTCCAGTCGGACAAAGAAAGTTACAACCGCATTGCTAATGAACTGGGAATTGCTCAACGCGGAGACCAAAGTTTTGCGCGGCACCCGCTGGTTTATTTGGTAGAAGCTGCAGACGATATTTGCTACCAGATTATGGATTTGGAAGATGCATTTAAACTGGGTATTTTAAGCTACGACAGAATTCGTATACTATTTCAGAATTTCTTTGCAGAAGAACGCATTGAACGTTTCGAGAAAACCTTTACCCAGGTAAGCGATGTAAACGAACAAATAAGCTACCTGCGCGCCAATGTTATCGGCGAATTGATTTACCGCTGTATTGATATTTTTAAATCCAATTACAAAACGATTATGGACGGCACCTTTTCAGGTAGTCTAATCGATGAGCTTCCGGAAAAGCAGGCCATAGCGATGAAAGAGGTTCAGCGCATTTCATTTAGCGAAATTTATGCACACCGCTCGGTTGTTGAAATTGAAATTGCAGGTTACAAAATTATCGGTACCCTTTTGGAAGAGTTTGTTTATGCCATAATGAATAGCGATAAAAAAGATCGATATAGCCAAAAGATATTGTCGCTGCTGCCCGCACAATATAAACCCGCGGACGATTCGGTGTACCTGAAAATTCAATCGGTAGTTGATTTTGTTTCGGGAATGACCGATATTTTTGCACTCGATCTGTACCGAAAACTTAAAGGAATAAGTTTGCCTGGTGTCGTATAGGAAGTTTTCAGTCTCAGTAAACAGTTGCCTGATCTTTAACTGAAAACTGAGACTTTAAACTGAATACTGCGGACTTGATCTATCCTTCCAGTAAATTATCCAACAGTCCACCACGAGCTTCTTTGCGCGTGTTACCACCGCCCGGCGACAATTCTGCAATTAATTTTCTGATTGGCATACTTTGCAGCCATACTTTCCCGGTTCCACGCAAGGTGGCTAAAAAGATTCCCTCACCGCCAAAAACCATCGAGCGCAAACCACCCGCCTGTTCAACACTATAATCTATTGACGTTTCAAAACCTACAATACAACCGGTATCTACCCGCAAGGTTTCGTTATTCAGCTGCTTTTCAATCACTGTTCCTCCCGCGTGGATAAAGGCCTTTCCATCTCCATCCAGCTGTTGAAGAATAAACCCTTCGCCGCCAAAAAAGCCGGATCCGAGCTTTCTGTTAAATGTTATCGATATTTTTGTACCATATGCGGCGCACAAAAAAGCATCTTTCTGAACGATGATCCGTCCACCATAATCAGGTAAATTCAAGGGGATTATCGTCCCCGGATAAGGAGCTGAAAATGCCACGATCTTTTTCCCCCATCCCCGGTTGGAGAAATGTGTTAGAAACAACGATTCTCCTGTTATAAGGCGCGATCCAGCCGATAATAATTTATCGAAAAAACCAGCTCGCGGATTTGAACCATCTCCCATGCGAGCCTGAAATTCAATACCATCTTCCATATACAACATAGCACCGGCTTCGGCAATCACAATTTCTTCCGGATCTAACTCAACTTCAACCAACTGAACATCGTGCCCGATGATCTTAAAATCAATTTCATGCGAATTCATTACTCAATTTTTATGTTTCAACTCCGAATTTAAGTGAATTCGTTGAAATAAAATCCCAGATCGAAAAAATTAGCGATCTTTGCACAAAATAATTTAGCAATGCGCAAGAATAACAACAGCAGCCGGGGCAGTTCACAAGGAAAATCATCCGGCAATACTTCTAAACGGTCGGGTAAAACACCTTCGGGCAAACGAGTTGGCAAATCACGACTGGTAGAAAAATCGGAGCCTAAAAAAGAATTCAAACCACGGAAAAAATTTGGCAAACCGACCAACAAGAAAAAGAGTCGGCAGAATCCAGCCCAAAACTAAAAACACTTTCGGCCGAAGGAATGCGCTTAAACCGCTTTATCGCCAATGCAGGTGTTTGCTCGCGACGCGAAGCCGATACTTTTATTGCTGCCGGAGCCGTAACCATTAACGGTAAAATTATCACCGAAATGGGAACACGCGTACTGCCGGGCGACGAAGTTCGTTTCGATGGGAGGAAACTGGAAGCCGAGCGCAAAGTTTACATTTTGCTAAACAAACCAAAAGATTACGTTACCACTACCGACGATCCTCATGCAGATAAAATTGTAATGGACCTGATAAAAGATGCTTGTGATGAGCGTGTTTACCCTGTTGGAAGACTCGATAGGAATACCACCGGATTGTTGCTGTTTACCAACGACGGCGACCTATCGAAAAAACTGACACACCCGAAACACAACAAAAAGAAAGTGTATCAGGCCACGCTCGACAAGCCGGTTGAACGCGGACATATGGATATGATTGCCGAAGGAATTGAGCTGGAAGATGGCCCAATTGCGGCCGATGCCATTAGTTACACATCGGAAGACAAAACCGAGGTAGGCATTGAAATTCATTCAGGAAAAAACCGCATTGTTCGTCGTATTTTCGAGCACTTTGGTTACCGGGTAAAAAAACTGGACCGTGTACTTTTTGCCGGTCTTACAAAGAAGAACCTGCCACGTGGGAAATGGCGTATTCTCACCGAGAAAGAAATTAAATTCCTGAAAATGATGTAAATGCAAAAGTATCAAATCTCATAATCTAACCGTCTCAAAAACTGTTTGTTAACCATAAATTGTAATTATTCGCTCTACCACTTACTAATAAAGCGATTTTGGAAAAGGAATTCTTACACATAATCCAGAAAAACCAGGGCATCATCCACAAAGTATGCAATATTTATTGCGATACGGAAGATGACCGGAATGATCTTTTTCAGGAGATTGTGGTACAGCTTTGGAAGTCGTACCCCAATTTCAGAAGAGAATCAAAGGTTTCAACGTGGATGTACCGTGTAGCGCTTAATACTGCTATTACATCTTTCAAAAAAAGTAAAAGAAGACCTGACCAAAATAGCCTGACGTACGAAAATTTTCAGATTGAAGAAGAAAAGTACGATACCGAAACCGAAGAGAATATAAAAGTATTGCACAAAGCCATTCAGCAGCTTACCGGAATCGAAAAGTCGATCGTGCTGTTGTACCTCGAAAGTAAAAAATACGAGGAAATAGCAGAAATTACCGGTATCACTCAAAACTATGTGCGGGTAAAAATGAACCGGATAAAGAAAAAGTTGAAGAAACTGATGGTAACTGAAGAGTAGTAGTTATGGAATTAAAAGAACTGAAAAAAACATGGAGCCAAATGACCCCCTCCAAAGAACTGGATGAAATTCAGTTGCACACTATGCTCGGCAAACGTACCAAAAGCCTGATTGAACGTATTGACCGGAATATAAAAATAGGTTTTGTCGTTTTATTGGGATTGATACTGCTTTTTACTTTCGATGATTTTATCTTTTCGCCCGAAACCATTGAGAAATACTACAGCGAAATGCCTATTCCAAACTGGGTGCTCTTCCTGGCTGTTTTTGGCAACGTTCTTATTGTTACCACTTTCCTTTATTTTGTTATCAAATATTACCGGGTTAAACGACAATGTGATGTTGCTTGCGATCTAAAGGGCACTCTCAAAAAAATTATAGAGACACTGATTCTTTACCAACGCCTTTTCTACCTTGCTCTGGCAAGTATGTTGCTTGCGATGGCATCGGCATTTACCACAGGAATGTACGAAGGATTAAATCACAATGCTGAACTACAAGGCCTTCAGTTCACCGACATTGAAACAAGTAAGCTCATTTTAGCATTCGTAATATCGGTTCTGATTGTTGTGCTATTCGGTGGCGGCATTTTCTTTTTCCTTCGCTGGGGATTTCGAAAACTCTACGGCAACTACACAAAAAAATTAAAAGCAACACTTCGCGAATTGGAAGAATTGGATTAAATCAGTTTACAATCTTGTCGTTTTTCCCAAAAATTCAAGATTGACTTTCTATCTTTACAGCTCAAACTGAACATTAGATTATGACATTAATAAAATCGATCTCGGGAATACGAGGCACCATTGGAGGAAAACCGGGCGAAGGGCTAAGTCCGCTCGACGTAGTTAAATTTACTGCAGCCTACACTACGTGGGCTAAAGAAAAAGCAAACAAAGAAAAAATTACAGTTGTGGTTGGCCGCGATGCACGAATTTCGGGAGAAATGGTAGCATCAATTGTGGTTTCAACACTCTCAGGAATGGGATGCAACGTGGTAAATATCGGGCTGGCAACCACCCCAACTACCGAAATTGCCGTTACTGAAGAAAAAGCCGATGGCGGAATTATCCTCACGGCAAGTCATAATCCGAAACAATGGAATGCATTAAAACTACTGAACGCTGCCGGCGAATTTCTCGATGCCGCAGAAGGAGCAAAAGTACTGGCATTGGCCGATGCTGAAGATTTTAGTTTTGCAGAAGTAGACGATCTGGGAACAGTGGTAGAAAAAGACTATACAGATATACACGTACAACACGTTTTAGATCTCGATTTGGTTGACGTAGAAGCCATTAAAAAAGCCAACTTCTCCGTAGCAGTTGATGCCGTGAACTCGGTTGGAGGAGTTGCCATGCCCGCACTTTTTAAAGCACTCGGCATAAAAAACATTGTTGAAATTAACTGCGAACCGACAGGGCATTTTGCGCATACACCAGAGCCAATCCCTGAAAATCTGGTAGAAACAGCCGAAATTATTAGTAAGAATAAAGTGGATGTAGGTTTTGTTGTCGATCCTGATGTTGATCGTTTGGTAATTATTAACGAAGACGGCAGTATGTTCAACGAAGAATATACACTGGTAGCTGTTGCCGATTTTGTATTAAGCCAAACTCCGGGAAATACGGTTTCTAATTTATCATCAAGTCGGGCACTACGCGATGTTACAGAAAAACACGGTCAGAGTTACTCGGCCGGCATGGTTGGAGAAGTGAATGTTGTGGCCAAAATGCGCGAAACGAATGCCGTTATCGGTGGCGAAGGCAACGGCGGAATTATATATCCGGCCAGCCACAGTGGTCGCGATGCCTTGGTTGGAGCGGCACTTTTCTTAACTCACCTGGCCAAATCAGGCCTTAAATGTTCGGAGCTACGGAAAACCTATCCCGACTATTTTATCTCGAAGAATAAAATTGAAATGACACCAGATATCGATGTGGATAACATTCTTATTCAAATGAAAGAGAAGTATGCACACGAGGAAGTAACCGCCACCGACGGGGTAAAAATTGATTTTGCCGAATCGTGGATTCACTTGCGAAAATCGAATACCGAACCGATCATTCGGATTTATGCGGAAGCAAAATCAAGTGCAGAAGCAGATAAACTGGCTCAGAAAATGATAGAAGAAATGAAAAGCCTTTTATAACCAATAATTCAGAAGGTTATACCAATTGTTTTTCAGTGTGAGCCTTAAGCGAAATACTGGAATTACAATAGCCTGTCCCGAATTTCTTCGGGAGTTAATGCCGATTGAAAACGGAAATTGGATGAGATAAGACTCATCCTGATTTCACATCGGTATTACGCAAACGTTAAGCAGGATGTTGATTTTGCATGTAGAAATTAAATTTGAGCCATATTAATGTTACAAAACATGTTTTTCCGCATTTCCTATTTAAAAACAGTCTACATTTGAAGCGAAAATAACATTCAATATTAGTTTACTGAATGCAAAAACATGAAAACAATGAAAAGGAAAAAGAATATAGCGATCGTAGCACACGATAACCGCAAAAAAGATATAATGGAATGGGTTTCTTTCAACTGGAAAGAACTGGTTCAACACGACTTGATCTGCACAGGTACAACCGGCAAAATGGTTGAAGAGGCACTTGCTGCAAGCTGCCACCAGCATGGCACCGTACCGCCAACTATAACACGGCTGAAATCGGGTCCTCTGGGTGGCGACCAACAGCTAGGCGCCCTCATCTGCGAAGGAAATATTGATATGCTCATCTTCTTTTGGGATCCTATGCAACCACAACCACACGATGTTGACGTAAAAGCATTGCTGCGTATTACGGTTTTATACAACATTCCAACAGCATCAAACCGTTCTACGGCCGATTTTATGGTTACATCAGAATTATTCCACGAACAATACGATCCAATAATCAAAGATTACGCCGAATACATTACGCGCGAAGTAGAAATAAAATAAGCCTTATTCTTAATTTTTTTAAAAAGACCTGCCTCTCTTGATAATATTTTCGATATTTTTGTCGTTATTGTCCGACATTAATAGTGATTAAATCTATGCGTATTATCAGGGATGCAGTCTTCCTTACACTTTTCATAATCAGCAACTTGAGCTTGTCAGCACAAGCACAATGGGGAAAGCATACCCACTTGTTCACACCTCCAAACACCTATACAGCAGGGCAAAGCCGGGATACAATAAAAATTGACGGGCAAGCCAACGAACCGGTATGGAAGAATGCTGCGTGGACTTCCGAATTCATAGATATTCAAGGAGAGAACATGCCTCATCCAACTTATCGCACACATATAAAAATGTTATGGGACGCTGACAACCTGTATATTTTTGCTGAATTGGAGGAAGAACATATTTGGGCTTACTACGATAAACAGGACATGATCGTTTACCACGAAAATGATTTTGAGGTGTTTATCGATCCCGATGGCGACACGCATAATTATTACGAATTTGAGGTGAACGCCCAAAACACTTTATTCGACCTCTTTCTGGATAAACCTTACCGTAATGGTGGAAAGGCTGACATTGAATGGAACGCCAAAGGTTTTAAAAGCGCCATTTATTTGGATGGCACGCTAAATGACCCGACCGACACCGATAAAAAATGGTGTGTTGAAATGGCCATTCCTTTTGCATCGCTTACCACCGATGGAACTTTTATTCAGCCGAGAGCAGGCGACATTTGGAAAATCAACTTTTCGCGGGTACAGTGGCAAACAGAAATTATTGATGGGAAATACACGCGAAAAACCAACGACGATGGTAAATTAATACCTGAAAATAACTGGGTGTGGAGTCCGCAGGGCGTAATTAATATGCATTACCCTGAACGCTGGGGACTTATCAGGTTTTCATCAGAATTGCCAAAATCAAAAGTTGCAGCATTTCAACTGCCCGAGGAGGAGTTGCTGGCCCAACATCTGTGGCATGTGTTTTATGCACAACGCGATTATCGGCGTGAGCATAAGACATTTTGTAACAACCTTGCCACACTTGGAATTCAAGCAAACGGAAAAGAGAACAACACCAATTTCTCGCTGGAAATGAACGCCTCGGGAAAAACATATATCGCAACTTTAAAAACCAACAACGGCCTGATGATCTCGATTAATCCGGATGGCTTAATACAAAAACATACTGACAACTAAACAATTTAGCGATGAATAAAAGAGATTTTATTAAAACCACAATGCTGGCCGGGATGGGCCTTACAGTGGCAGGCGCCTGTGCCGGCGAAGCAAAACCAGCTGCAGCTGAACAAGGTTTGAAACACTGGGTTTGGGAAAATCCAAATCATGAGGAAACAGACGAAGATCTGCAAAAGAAATACAGCAGTTATTACGAAGCCGGTGTGCGCGGCATGTTTTTCGAGCACGACAGCGAACGCCATTTCCGTATCGCTAAAAAGGCCGGACTGGAAACACACCGCTGGATGTGGACCATGAACCGTGGCGAAAAAGAGCTGCTGGAAAGTCACCCGGAATGGTATGCCGTTAGTCGCGATGGAAAATCATGTGCCACCAATCCTCCGTATGTGGGTTATTACCGCTGGCTGTGTCCTTCGAAACCGGAAGTAAAAGAATACCTGGCACAACTGTCAACCGAGATTCTGAAAAAAGACTATATAGATGGCCTTCACCTTGATTATGTGCGCTACTGCGATGTCATTCTGCCGGTAAACCTGTGGGACAATTACGGTATCGATCAAAGCCAGGAATTGCCCGAATACGATTTTTGCTACTGCGATACCTGCCGCGAGAATTTTAAAAAGAAAACCGGTAAAGATCCGCTAGAGATGGAACATCCGGATCAGAGCCCGGCATGGCGGAAATACCGTTACGAGCAGGTAAACAACATTGTGAACCATCTGGCAGAAATTGCACACGCGCACAACAAGCCAATTACCGCAGCGGTTTTCCCAACACCGGAAATAGCACGCCGTATTGTACGCCAGGACTGGACCAACTGGAACCTCGATGCCGTTTGCCCGATGATCTACCACGGTTTTTACCGTGAAACAGTAAGCTGGATTGGCGACGCTGTTGAAGAAGGAATGCATTTCCTTTGCGGTAAATTCCCAATTTATGCCGGTCTGTATTTACCCGATTTTAAATCGGATGAAGAGCTGGAAGAAGGAATTCGTGTTGCCCTTAAAAACGGAGCCTCAGGAGTTTCGTTGTTTGGAAAGGTGAATGAAAAGACTTTAAGTATTTTGAAAAGTGTTTCAAAGTAAGGAGCTTTTTCAAACACTGTTGTTCGGATTAAGTAATCGAAGATAAACAGATTGCTTCACTACGTTGCCAATGACAGATTTTAATAAGTCGTTAAATATGAGCAAAATACCACTTTATGCATTATTGTCATTTCGACGAAGAATGAGGAGAAATCTTTCACAAAAGGAACAGATTTAGCTCCGCTGATTTTCAATTCTCATTCGTTTCCCTCATTCGAAATGACACCCCTGCATAATCTGTCATTACCTCATTATGGCAAAAACAAAATTTTGGCGGACTCTCGCAATGACGATAGTGTGTGGGAGTCACTCCCTGTAAATCCATTGAATTATGCGTCATTGCGATCCGCTAATTGGAGGAGAAGCAATCTTTAAGTTTTGCAGGACTAATGATTTAGAAAAGCAAAATTATTTAGATTCTGAAACAAGTTCAGAATGACGTAAAGAAACTTTTAAGTAGGACTCTTATTTTTTGATATTCAGCTTTTTCCATTACATTTGCAGGCCAAAATTAAGAGTACGAACTGCGCAGGTGGCATCACCCTGCACATAAAAGAATTAAAAAAATGCAAAACGAATTGTTATGGCTGGCCATGCTGCTGGCAAATTTTCTGCTAATTATTTTAGCTTACCGTTTATTCGGTAAATGGGGATTGGTAATGTGGATTCCCATCTCGGTAATTGTTGCCAACATTCAGGTAATACAAACCGTTGAGCTGTTTGGGCTGGTGGCCACACTCGGAAATATTGTTTATGCTACCTCGTTTTTGGTTACCGATATTTTATCGGAGAACTACGGAAAGGAGGAAGCCAAAAAGGCTGTATGGATCGGGTTCTTTAGCCTTATTTCCATGACCCTGCTGATGAACCTGGCACTGGAGTTTCTGCCATTGGAAGGCGACGAATTTGCCGGTATAACTCATGAAGCTACAAGTACCATCTTCAGCCTGATGCCGCGTATTGCTGTTGCCAGTCTGGCTGCCTACCTGTTATCGCAGCGTCACGATGTGTGGGCCTACCATTTCTGGAAAAAACGTTTTTCGAAAGACAACCAGATCTGGCTGCGTAATAACCTCAGTACTATGGTTTCGCAACTAATAGACAGTGTTGTTTTTGTTGCCATTGCCTTTTGGGGCGTTTACGAATGGCCGGTGTTGCTTGAAATTCTGCTAACCACCTATTTCCTGAAATGGATTGTAGCTGCCGCCGATACGCCTTTTGTTTACTGGGGGAAGAAGATCTACAAACGCAACCGGTTTTGGATGGAATAAATAACTATAAAAGCAAAATAGAAAACGGGGCTGTATAAATAAAGAATATACAGCCCCGCTCTTTTTTGCCTGACACAGTTAGGGGCTGGAAAAAGTAAAGCTTTATGTTTTGCTGTTTGTTTACCTAAAAAAGTAGCAATTATAAATCGGCAACTGCGAGGGATTTTAAAATCCAACTGTCAGATAAGTAGCACCGACGGTGCTTAAGCAATAACACAGGGTAACACCCTGTGTATATACATTCATTCAATCATCGCTCTGAAAGAGCTGTAGTCAATCCCAAACATATCTTTCATCATACACTACCTTATACTTCTTTAGAAAGGCGCGAAATTCTTCTTCAAAGGTTTTGGTTTTGTGGTGTTCGGCTTGTTTTAGTATATATTCTTCAACAATATTAATTTCTGATGGGTTAACAGAAAAAATACCATAACCGTGTTGCCAATAAAAATTATGGTATTTTGTATCAACGGTTTTTATCCATTTCGATGATTCCTTTTTTAGCTTTTCGAGCAGAATTGACTGTGTTGTACCCCGAGCCAACGTACATAGTATATGTATATGATTTTTAAATCCTCCTATTTGAACCGGAAAACAATCGAGACCTTTGCAAATACCACCCAGATAATTAAAAAGACGTTGTTCAATTTCGGTGTCGATTAAGTTTTGTCTGTTTTTGGTGCTGAATGTAATGTGGGTGTAAACTTTTGATAGTGATTGAGGCATAATTGTGTTTTTATGTGTTTATTCTTATGCCCTTTCAGGGCGATGTTCGATTCTACTTTTATTTCATAGGGCGTTGGGCTATTTTAACTCCGATAGCCTCAATTTAGCAATAAATCTTTGCATTTTATGTATCATAAAATATGTCTACTTCAAATTGGCAACTGTGAGGGATTTTAAAATCCAACTGTCAGATAAGTAGCACCAAAGGTGCTTAAGCAATAACACAGGGTAACGCCCTGTGTATTTCCATGAATTCAATCATCGCTCTGAAAGAGCTGTAGTCACGAGCCATTAGGTACTAATAGTTTGATTTGGCTGTCATTTCCCGCAAAGTGATTCCTTTGAAAGAACTAAGCACTAGAGAAAAATAATGTCTCTTAACCCCAATGTATCCACAAAAAAGTACCGGTTACAAATCGGCACCAGCGAGGAACAAACGAGAGGTAGTTGGTGCGGACTAAAACCCTTTGTTTTATCACTATCCCTGCAATTAACTTTAAACTTTATTCTAAGCCTTTTTAAATCAGTTCAGATACTGATAACTATCTTTGAAATATCGAAAAGCTTAATTATTTCTTTTCTGAGTAAGGTAATTCTACTTCATATAGTATCTTCCCATCTATTCTTCTCAGCCAGGTAGTAAAAGTTCTTTTGTTTTCTTCCAGAAGAATGATCCGGGCTCCATTAAGCGGAAGATCACAATAAGAATTACCACCAGAAAAGTATCCATAGCACAACGCAATTTGAAATAATTGCGCTACGTAGTTATTATTATGGTCATGCCCCACAAAAGAACCTAAAACATTTCCCTGAAGTACCATTTCCGAAAACATACCTGTGTTAATTTTTGGCGAACATTCATCTTCCATTCGTACTCCATTTCTAAATCCCCCATTATCAAACGCTTGTTTATATTCGGGAAGTGGAATATGAAAGAATAGTAAAGATTGAGCGTTTTGATTTTTCGTTAACCACGATTGATTCGTTCGTGCAAACCACCTAATCTGAGATTGATCAAACCATGCATAGCCATCCACCCCTTTATTTTGGGCTAAAGAATAGCTTCTGGAATCAAGGCAGTAGATAAGTTTTTCAACAATTTCGTTTTGGTTATAAATGGGTAATACATAGTTCCCTATTCCTTTAACTTCATCACCTCCTTCATCAGAAATAACACAATACGGACGTTTAGAAAGGTATTTTAATAATTCCTTCCTTGAGATTTGTGCTTCATCATCATGATTTCCAAAAGTGACAGCATATGGAGTTTTGTATTGAATTAACACTTCTGTTAGTAATTCCCAACTTGCTAATGTTGGCCAATTATCTCCACTCCCTGTTACAATATCACCTGTTAGAATAACTAAATCAGGTTTTTCTGCTTCCATAATGGCTTTGATATTTTCAAGTACTTCTGGCGACTTTTCCCCACCATTGTAGAAATGACAATCAGTAAACTGCACAATTTTAAACTGATTATTATTATTGAAGCTTAACAAATTATTCTGTGCGAAAAGATTAAATGCGGAAAGTTGTAAGCTAATAATAGCTACTATTAGGGAATAAAGAATGTGCTTGTTTTTCATAGTATCATGTATATATCAAATGTAATGATTTTGTATTGAGAATGTTCATCTAAAAAATTTTATCAAAATCACACAGATGTTTCAACAATTCTGTCAATCTTTATTTTTATTACCGAGTATCCAATGAAGTATACCATTATTGAAAACAGCAGTCCTGTAATAATTGATAGCACAATTCCAGAATCGATAAATCCAACTATTAGTCCAATAATTAATCCTACCATAATTGAAAGGAACAGTAAAATGTCAAGCTTAACTTCCCAAAATATTTGAATTCTATTTGAACCATTCTTTTCAATTCGAACAAATCCTTCTCTTAAAATTTTTAGAGCCTCTATTTTATTCTCTCCTGAATGTGTCGTATTTCTAACGGTTCTTTCAAATTCAATTGTGTTAATTTTTACTTCTGACCTGGCTCCGAGTTCCTTTAGTTTCCACTGAATCTTTTTCATAAAAGATTCAATATATAAGTCAGCATTTCCCGGAACCCTTTTTTCTATTGTATTTGAGTATAGGCATAGTTTCATAAATTGTTTTTTCAGTTTGCGAATTAATAAAGGCCATTATCGATAGAGTTTTTCAATATGCCCAATAACGTATGTATAAGCCAACTTTTTGTATAAATGTTATTGCAGAGTGAGCATTCAACGGTTCTGGTTTTTATTGAAGCCTAAAGTTAGCATAATAAAAAAATAAAACAATACAGATAAGTTTCCGCTACCGCGCGAATCCCTCCTAGAATCGCGCGGCAGCGGCAGCGGGGGCTAAAGCCCAACTTTGGCAGCAGGATCACTAACCCCGGCATTAATACCGGGGTTAAGCATAGCCCCTCAGCACCGGGCTTTAGCCCTTATGGTTTGGTTCGGGCGGCTTTCCGAACAGCCCACACTCACTAACTATTCTAACTGTCTGATTTTAAGCCTCCCACAGGTGACAGAAGTCGGTTTCAAACGCGTTTTTTTTCATCCTCAGGTAACAGAAGTTAGTTTCAAACGCATTTTTTTACGCCCCCAGGTGACAGAAGTTGGTTTCAAATGTGTTTTTTCTTGTGCACAGTGCATAGTTGGTGGTACAAAACGCATTTTGACCGGGCATCTGCCACGTGGGCCTATAAAATTTTTCGTTTTAGAGGGCCATCCGCTTAAACCACGCGAAAGGATTCGCGCGGCAGCGAAGCCGCGGTGCAGTAACAAATGCCCGCCAAGCAGCGCCACCGGCCCCCGGCAGGGATTGCAGCGGTAGCTTGCCGCAGTGTTTGGCTTGTGACACCTGGCAGTTGGGAGCGACCACAGGGAGCTACCCCACTGCCGTTGGTGGAACTGCCAAACACGGTGGCAACTTTAGCGGAAAGCCCGGCTGCCGGCAAAATAGAACCAGGAATTGGTTATTATTCGCTTGTTGTTTTTTTCGTATGTACGGTGGCAAAAATGATGATCATCATGAGCAAAGCCATAATTGCCCCCGACAGGAAACTGGCCTGCAAACCGCCAATCGCATAAAAGACCCCCACCATTAGCGGCCCAAAAGTTTGTCCGCCACGCAGCACCATCGAGTTTAGCGACATAAATGCCGCCCGCTCGTTAATAGCCGCATAGCCAACCAGCATATTTTGAATGGACGGAATGGTAATGCCGTGCCCAAAACCAAAAACGATAACAGCCACACTCAACATCATATAGCTGTTGGCATTAATCATTAACAACGAAGCCACCATATAAAACGCACTGCCAATTATCAGTTGCCGTTTTTGCCCCAGCAATCGGTTAAGGCGTGCCAGTTGCGAACTCATAATAGCCGTTGTAATCGACATCAGCGACATCATCAGCCCGATACGTGAAGAATCGGCGCCCAGGCGTTTTTCCATCAGCAGTGGGAAATACGTAAGGAAGGTACCGTATAAAATCAGAAATAAAATAAAGTTTACGGCGAAAAGTCCCCAAACCGTTCGCTGATTAATCGTAAGCCATACGCGTCCAAAATAGGAACGTAGTTTTGCTTTATTTTTGGGCTCCGGATTATTCAGCCCTTTCATTACCCAAATGCCCAGCGGAATGGCCAGAATAGGCAAAGCAAAAATATACTGCCACCCAAAAATGGCAATAACCCCGCCAAGCGCCGGGTACGATGCAGTAGCAATACTCAGCACACTGGCATTATAGCCCATTACTGCGGTACGTTTCTTACCATCGAAAAGATCGCCAACCAGCGTAATATTCATACTTGATAAGGAACTGGCACCAACTCCCTGCAAAAACCGAAGTGCCAGCAACGAGTAGAATCCAGGTGCAAACATACAGGCAAATCCTGCAAATCCGAAAATAAACAAGGAGGGCACCAACACCACTTTTCGGCCATAACGATCGGCTAAAATTCCGGTAAAAGGCGTTAGAAAAATACCGGGCAACGTAAAGGCAACTATCAGCCAACCTACTTGTTGCGGACTGATATCGAAATAGCGGATAATATCGGGGAAAGCGGGAGTAATACTTGCCACACCCATCATGGCAATAAGGGTTACGCCAAAAATGAAATAGATGTTTTTATTGTGAAAGACAGATTTTTCAGTCATAGTAACTCGATTGCTTGATGCTAAAAGTAGTAAAAATGCATGGCTAAACAGTGATAGCATGACTTAGAGTCATACTATCACTTAAGCTATAATTTTAGAGCTGCACTTTGCTCTCCCACTCCAGGCCACTAATGTCGATAAGTTTCAATGTGTATGCGTTTCCCGCATGTATGTTGATGTTACTCACGTTTAAAGCCAAATCGGCTTTTGCTCCCAGCGGAACAATCAAACTGTGTTTCCCCGGTTTTACTTTGGTTACGTAGTGGTTAAGAATCTGGTCGGCCGGAAACGTGGCTAATTCTTCGCCTGTTTTTTCCAACACTATATTTCCATTCTCATCGCTTAGCTGAATCCCGATCAAGAACGAACCATACACATCCACGCCTTCGGTTCGGTAAATTTCAAACTGAAGGATGTTATTTTCAATATTGGCATCGCTGATTTCAATTTTAGGTTTTACTGATTTGTTGTGCAATTTCCCGTACAATCCACCATGAAAAACCTGGTTGGTAAACAGCGTTAGAAACAAAATTCCCAGCGAGCCAACAAGCACCATGGGTTTTATATTCTTTATCGGAAGTTCGCCCGAACCCAGCCAAACAAACCACCGGCTTTGTGTGAATTTGAGTTTCTTTTTCAACACCAACTGATCGAGCGAATAGGCACCGCTGCCACTAAAAAACAAGGTAAAACCGGCAGCAATTCCCAGTACCCCGATTTGCCATTCATCGAGGCAGGTGGTTCCAATCCAACCTGAGCCCAGCAGAATTCCAGCAGCCAGGCCAAAAACGCCAACACTCATTAATCGGGTAAAAAATCCCAGCATTATAAACAGCCCGACAATGGCCTCTATAATTGTGAAAACCACCATCGCCCCCACAACTGCTCGGGATGGGTGACCAGGTGTTCGATTATGGGTTTTATTCCCAAAGCGTTGGGCAGAAAGTGATTGAATTTTTCGCCGATGTAGGCAGCCCCTTCCGGGTCAAGTTTATCGACAAGTACCACACGGCGCCAAAAGGCAGAAAAGTAAGTCCAGCCAACTACCAGACGGATTGCTAACGTGAAAAGTCCGGCAGTATTTGCCGACTTATTCGAATGAATATTCATTGTAAAATGATTTTACGGTTATTAAAAATGATTTGCGAAATGCGTTGGGGCAATGACTTTTACGCCATATCAAATTTTAACCGTTTAAAAAGGATGTAGAGCCGGATGTTTTCGGAAACAATTTCAGACTCTGGCAGCGATTTTTCAGTATCGATAGCTTGTTGCCAAACGAACTCAGCCCATTCATTGCTAGTTCGTAAAACTTTATGATCTGAATTGTAAAAATTACTGTTGATCTGATATCTGTCCGGCGATGTTTTGCAATGATTTTCAAAGTTCGGGGTTGTTCTGGTTTTATTTAACGGACGTTGGTAATCGGCTCCAATAGCTCTGAACACCGGTTCTTTTACCGAACACGATGCCAGCGAAAACAAGGCAACTACTACGAGTAATGCATGTTTTAACCAGTGAATGTATTGTTGAATGCGTACCATTAATATCGAAAAACAACGGAAGGTATAAATTGTTTGCTGCCTGATTTGTCCCGACGAATTTAGATTTCCTCAAATCCCACTAGTTTCTGTAGTTTCTCGTCCCATAAACGTAAGCGCATGGTGCGCAGACTTGCGCGAAAAGTAACCGGTTTTACCGCTCTGAAAATTTTATTCTCGGCATAAACTTTTGGCAAATTGTAGTTGGGTATGCGGGCATTAATATGATGGATATGATGAAAGCCTATATTCCCCGAAAACCATTGAAGCAGCTTGGGAAATTTCACAAACGAACTACCTTCGAGCGCCAGTTTTGTGTAGTTCCAATCGTTGCTCCTCACCCACGTTACATCCTCGTACTGGTGTTGCAGATAAAACAACCACAATCCGGCCATGCCAGCCATGTAGATTATAATGAACTGCAGGATGAGATAGGTGAAAAAACCGATTGCAAAACTCATCGCAACAATCAGGAGTACCAACACAATATTGGTGAGATAAACATTGTTTTTCTGTTTTTGTGTCATCCAGTCTTTTGTAAATCGGTTTTGAATAAGAAATACATAAAGCGAGCCAATGCCAAACATCGTAATCGGATGCCTGTACAAGCGGTAATACAGCCGCCTCTTTTTCGAACTGGCCAGGTACTCCTCTTTTGTCATAGTCCATACATCGCCAACACCACGTTTATCAAGATTTCCAACAGTGGCATGGTGTTTCATGTGCATGCTGTGCCATTTATCGTAGGGCGTAAATGCCAAAATACCAAACAGCATTCCTACATATCGGTTGGCCTTTTGTGATTTAAAAAACGAGCCGTGCCCGCAATCGTGAAAAATAATAAACAGACGAACCAGTAACCCGGCTGCAATAATTAACAGAGGTACGGTAAGCCACAACGAAACCGACAAACTATAAACCAGCAATATCCACACGCCAACGTACGGAATAAAGGTGTTAATAATTTGCCATACACTTTTTAAGGAATCAGGTTTTTGATAGGACGCCGAATTTTTTATAAAACTTTGCCACGGATTAGTTTGGGTTGTTTCTTTCTGCCCGGTATTCATTGATGTACTCTCCCATTGTTTATGTTCTATCCACTTAAACGAATATTCTACCCGAGAAGTTCAGCATATTTTCTACAAAACCAAAAGAGAAAGCCTGACTTGAGGTCAGGCTTTCTTTACAAGTCTATTATTTCAAAGTCTCTTCAAACAATTTAAAGATTCGTCGGTATTCGTCTGTCCAGCTGCTGGGTTCAACAAAACCGTGAGCTTCTACCGGAAAAACGGCCAGCTCCCAGTTTTCTTTACCCAACTCAATCAGCCGTTGCGTCAGGCGAACAATATCCTGAAATTGTACATTATCGTCAACCATTCCGTGGCACATGAGCAAGTTGCCTTGCAGTCCATCGGCAAAATTTATAGGCGAACTTTTTACGTAAGCAATACTGTCCTGCACTGGCGTATTCAGAATATTGGCAGTATAACCGTGGTTGTAATGTGCCCAGTCGGTTACCGAACGTAAAGCTGCACCGGCTGAAAAAGTTTCCGGCTCGTTAAACATGGCCATTAGTGTAATAAAACCACCATACGAGCCACCGTAAATACCAATTTTATCTGCCGAAACATTATATTTATCTACAAGCATTTTTGCACCGTCTACCTGATCCGACAGATCGAGTCCACCCATCCAGCGGTAAATTCCTGTTCGCCAGTCGCGGCCATAACCGGCACTTCCACGGTAATCAATATCCAGTACCGTATAACCGTTATCCACCAAAATATTATGGAATTGGTACTCGCGGAAATAGCTGCTCCACCATTTATGTGCATTTTGTAAGTATCCCGCGCCATGTACAAAAATTACTGCGGGCCCGTTTTGCTCGGGCGACTCAGGACGATATAAACGGGCATGAACTTCGGAACCATCGGCAGCATTAAAAGTAATGTACTCGGGCGTACGCCAGTCGTATTCATTAAACGCATCGGTGGTTGAATGCGTTAATTGAATGGCTTCTGCACCCGCTTTGTTCTCCTGCAAATAGAGTTCCCAGGGTTTATTGGCCTCGGAATGACGAATAGCCAAATATTTTTCGTCGGGCGAAAGTGTTACTTCGTTTCCGCCCTCCATTGAAGTTATCTGCGTGAGTTTTCCTCCCCATACCGGCATTTTGTACAAGTGTTTCACTCCCGGATGTTGTTTGTTGGCAATGAAGTAAAAGCTTTTTTTATCGTTCGAAATAGATGCCTCCGAAACTTCAAACTCGCCTTTGGTAAGCGTTGTTTTCTTTTTGGTTTTGCAATTTACAGCGTACAAATGCGAGTATCCCGACTCCTCAGAATGAAACCAAACCGACTCACCATCAGGCATCCAGCCAATACTTCCGGTTGACATGCCCCAGCCGCCAATTCCGGGTCCACCTATCCATGCCTCATCGCGCTGACGATCGAGTAATTCCAAATCGCCTGTTTCAGGGTTGAGCAGCATTATCCAGCGGTCTTTATTGTCTTGCGATAAAGCTACAACCACGGCCATATCTTCTGTTTCATTCCAGAGTGGCCCCAACAAATTCACATCACGATCTTCTATTTCTTCGTCTTCTTTTGGCATACTTTCTGGGTAATCACTCAGGTAATCAGGTAAATCTTTCAGACCGGGAATTTGTGTTTTATCGATCGATATCAGTTTGTTGTTCTTCACATCAAAAATGCCCATTTCAACCGATGCCTGCGGACTTCCCACTTTTGCGCGGGCATTTCGTTCTTCGGTATATCCCGATTCAGTAACATGATGTGTTACCGAAGTTGCTTTTGCATCGGCAGCTCGTTCATACAAACTATAACTAATGTAATCGCCTGTTGGGCTCAACGAAATATCCATCACCCGCTTTTTCCCGGTGTAGACCTTCAAAGGCTCGTCTACTTTCTCCATCTCCTGACGATTTTCGCGCGCCTTGCTTTTAGCTTCCCGTTCCTGCAAAACCACAAACAATTCTTTTTGCTGGTCTTCCAGCCATTTTGCCTGCCCTGTCGATGATTTGTCCTTTTTCTCATTCCCCGAAACAAAATTGGTGAGCTGTGTGATCAGCCCTGTTTCCGGATCGATGGTGAACAGGTTATTGTCTAAAGTGAAAGCTATTTTCGAATCACCTAAAACAAACTCGGGCGACGAAGCGCGATCAAACCACGCCGTTAGCTGCTTTTCTTTTCCGCTTTTAATATCCAGCAGAAAGAGATTGCCGTTTCGGGTGAATACTTTTTTTGACTTATCACTGTTGTAATCGCCGCGACGGCCGGGCAGTGTTTTTTTCTCATCCAAACTCACTTTCTCTATTTCTTCGCTTGATAATTCGTATGCATACAACGATTCGAGTGTGTCTTGCTCCGGATTCCACTGAAAGTAGATTTTTGCGCCATCTTCGCTCCAGCTGATATCGCTAGGCGAAGTGCCGATCCATTTGGCCGGATCCTGCATTATAGTTTCAATGGAAAGCGGACTTTTATTAAGTTGACTAACCTGACTAAATGCTGAAAAAGTGAACAGAATAAAAAATGACAGAATAAAATGTCTCATGATGTGCAGTTTCTTTTTAGTGTTTTTTTCGAAGGCATCTAAATTAACATTTTTAGTAAAATGATTTCCTATAAGAACTTGTATATTGTTAATTCAAAAAATATAGTTTTGCATGGTTAAACAGCTCGAAGCGCAGAGCTCAAAGCTTAAAGTCAATTTTTATGAAGGTATTTAAATTTGGAGGTGCATCGGTAAAAGATGCGGCCGCCGTGAAAAATGTTTTTGAGATTATTAAAAGTGAAAGTGGAAACCTTGCCGTTGTTATTTCGGCCATGGGAAAAAGTACCGACCTGTTGGAAACATTGATAAAAACATACTTCAACAACGACGACGAAAGATGGAATATCTTCAATAAATTTAAAAATTACCACCTTGAAATTATTAGCGATCTGTTTGGAGAAAAAGGGATGCCACAAGGTGTTTACGAACTGTTTACCGAGTTGGAACACAAATTAAATTCGCGGCCGTCGTACGATTTTAATTTTGAATACGACCAGATCATCTGCTTTGGGGAGCTTATTTCTACCCGAATTGTTAGCGATTACATTACCGCTACCGGACAAAAAAATACATGGATCGATATTCGCACCTGCCTGAAAACCGACGACACTTTCCGCGATGCCCGTGTTGATTGGGAATGGACCGGTGAACTGATCCGCGATGAATTCAACTTCTCCGACACCGAGTTATACATCACCCAGGGGTTTATCGGCTCCACAACCACCAACCTCACAACTACTTTAGGGCGCGAGGGATCGGATTTTACGGCTGCCATTATCGGTAGCTCGTTAAAGGTTGAGAGCGTGTCGATATGGAAAGACGTACCGGGAGTTTTAAGTGCCGATCCTAAAAAAATGAGCGACACGGTAATGATTAACGAACTGTCGTATAAAGAGGCCGTGGAGATGACGCACTCGGGAGCAAAGGTAATTCACCCAAAAACCATGCAGCCACTACACAACGAGGGGATTCCGCTGCTGGTAAAATCGTTTGTTGAGCCTCAAAATCCGGGCACTGTTATTCATAAGATCGATCATAAAATTGAGCTGCCTCCTATTTTTATCCTAAAAGAAAACCAGGTGCTGATTACACTTTCAGCATTGGATTTCTCGATCATCTCAATCAGCGATATTGAGCGGGTGGTAAAATTTCTGATGGAAAAACTGATCAAGGTTACGCTAATGCAACAATCGGCCATCGACCTAAACATTGTTGCCGATGCATCGGACGAAAACCTGGTGGAGATCTTCAGCGAACTTTCAACAGATTACAATATTAGATACAACACCGATCTTACGCTGGTAACCATCCGGCATTACACCGAAGAAGTGCTCGATTGGATGGTAAAAGAAAAGGATATTTACCTGGAACAGCACAGTCGTTTAACGGCGCGGATGCTGATTAAAGAATAAATAATTCATACTACATCCAAAATTCCCGGCAACCGATATGTTTCGGTTTTGCGTAACTTCAGGAATTGCTTTTGGAAGCGAATGGACTTTAAATGTAAAGGAATCGATTTTTCTTGTAATTTTAGAAGCCAATTTATTACCTATAAACAAAAATAGCTGACTAAAATGAAGCAAAAAAAGACATTACCTTATATAATTGGAATTGCTGTTGTAATTATGATTGTGCTCATTGTGGGCAAAAAGCAAGGATGGCTGGGCAGCGATGTTAGCGTAAAAGTGTCAACCGAAACAGTGGAAAGTAAAACCATTACCGAGTTTATAACAGCCAACGGGAAAATTCAACCTGAAACCGAGGTAAAAATCAGCCCTGATGTGGCCGGTGAAATCGTTGAATTACATGTTGAAGATGGCGATGCCGTTGAGCGCGGAAAACTCCTTTGCGTGATAAAACCCGAAATGTATGTTTCGGCAGTAAACCGATCCGAGGCAGCGGTAAACTCGTCGAAAGCCAGACAGGCACAGGCCGAGGCACAACTAATTGAAAACGAACTTTCGTACAAACGCTCCAAACAATTGTATGAAAAAGGTACCATTCCGGTTTCGCAATTCGAATCGGCAGAAGCAGCATATAAAGTTGCCCAGGCCGAAGCTCGTGCTGCGCAATATTCAGTATTGAGTGCACAGGCATCGCTTGATGAAGCAGAAGAACAGCTGATAAAAACAAAAATTTACGCACCCATTACCGGAACCATCTCGGCACTGAATGTGGAAAAAGGCGAACGCGTGGTAGGAACCAGCATGATGGTGGGAACAGAAATGATGACCGTTGCCGACCTGAACAAAATGGAAGTACAGGTTGAAGTTAACGAAAACGATATTGTAAAGGTAATGAAAGGCGACACTGCCCTGGTAGAAGTGGACGCTTACCTGAACCGCAAATTTAAAGGTATTGTTACCGAAATTGCCAACTCGGCAAGTGTTACGGGTACCAGTTCCGACCAGGTAACCAACTTCGATGTAAAAGTACTTCTGCTAAAAGATTCTTACGAAGATCTGATCGATTCGGAGAACGGTAACCGCTATCCTTTCCGTCCGGGAATGTCGGCCACTGTTGATATTCTTACCGAGACACGTGAGAATGTGATCTCTGTGCCTATTTCAGCAGTGACCACCCGTATTAAAAAAGCAGATGGAGGCACTAAGGAAGTCGACGCCGATTCGGAAAATTCTTCGGACGAAGAAAACACTGTCCAGCGCGATGAAAAACAAGAAGTGGTTTTTGTATATACCGATGGCCGTGTGATGAAAACTGAAGTGGAAACCGGAATTCAGGATAACAACAGCATTGAAATTCTGAAAGGAATTAAGGAGGGCGACGAAGTAGTTACTGCTCCTTATACTATTATTAACCGTACGCTGAAAGACAGTATGCTGGTTAAACAAGTAAACGCAGACGATTTGTTTACATCTGAGGACTAAAGACATCTCCATATAAACAAAAACAGGGTTGCGAATTAAATCGTAACCCTGTTTTTATTTTTGCCAATATTAATTTACTCACCCGGGAAATAGTCGCGTGAATCAATAACAGTAAGATTATTGGTGTGTGCACGCTTCATTTCCAATACCGATTGTTGGGAGAACTTTTCGCCTTTGTACGAATAAGTTTTATCCAGCGCCACACGTTTTAGCAATAAATTGTCGTAATCCACTTCAAAAGTATAAAGTACATCGGTATAAAAATCATTATTGCTTTCTCCTATGGCCAACGCACGGCTTTGTCGATTGTTTTTTGGAGCTACTGCCTGACCTACAATTTTCAATATAGAATAGTCTTCCTTTTTAATAGTGATCTTCCCTTTAAAAGTGCCGGCGTAATAGTCGCCGGTAGTTGTCAATGACGGAACTCGTGGGCTAAAAGAAATAAGCCAGTATTCTTTTCCGTTGATAACCGGCTGGCTTTCCAATGTTAACTGATAATTGCCTAACAAGGCCGGGCTCAAAATACCCGATGCCGAACGCACCCAGTCAAATCCAAGCAAATCATCGAGGTTTATTTGTGCGCTTGAAAAACGGTAATCATCGTCGCTCTGCTCTTTGTTCACCAAGTAATTTCGTGCTTTAAAAGCATCAGCTTTCGAAGGATGTGTATATCCGGTTTTATCGTAGAGCATTACCTTTGCAATTTGCGGTGCTTTCACCTGTCCGTTAACCGCTGTTTCGTTCGAATAGGCAAAGTGCATGTTAAAAGGCCCGGAGCCGTAGTTGTATTTAATATTTTCGGAAGCCATACGTAAAATACGGATCAGTACTTTATTTTGTGCGGCAACATCAACCTCATCAACACCGTACGACTGCGATTCAAGTTTTACCACTGCAAACTCTTTCGCAAAAAGATCTTTTACCGGAAACTGTTTGTTGGTAAATCCCACCGCCGAAAAGTATATATCTTTCTCCACCATATCTTCAGGAATCTTTAATTCAAAATTTCCCTCGCTATCACTGGCAGTGCCAAAAAAAGTACCTTCCAAACCAATATTTGTGTACGAAACCGGACGATTTGTATTGGCATCAACCACCTTTCCTTTAATGGTGTGTGCCACCTTTGAACCATTCTGCCCCAGCGTTGTAAGGGCTAAACAAACTGTAAAAATGAATATAATTGTTTTCTTCATGACCATCAATTTTAAAAAATAAAAGTAAGAAATAAATACCATTCCTACCTAGTTAAACGTTGTTAACCTGAATTCGGCATTAAAATGTTTTCACAGAAAGTCATAATTGCGTCAGATTTGTATTTAAAATCCTGCAGTACTAACGGGTTATTTCAAAGAATTTTAAATGCAAAGATGGCGGAAGAAGGACTTTTGGCTTTGCTCTTTTTGCCATAAACTTCCCCCGATTTTCTTGCATTATCCCGATAGTACTTCGAAAACCGGTGAAAGTTTCTAACTATAAATAGCTAAAGCTGTGAACTATTTTAATATCGAACTCAGGCTTTATACCCAATTATTATTGTGTATATTTGTTTTGAACATAAAAAGAGTATTATGAGTAGGAAATATATCGTTCTTGTTATCAGTGTTGTATTAATTGGACTAACATCGTGTGTTTCAAAAAAGAAATACCTTGAAATGGAAGCCGGCAGATTACAAGCCGAAGAACTTTCGCGAAAACTTGATGCCGAAAACAATGCCAAGGCCGAACGTATTAAAGTTTTGATTGCCGATTTTGAAGCGATGAAAAACGAATTGATGGAAAGTAATGCCATGAAAGAACAGGACATTGCTAACTTGAAAAAAGAAATGGCTGTGCTGAATGAAGAATTAAACAGCAAACAGGAATCGTTGCAGGAAACCAGTTTTAACCTCGATTTTGAAAAACAACGCTTAACCAACGCCTTAGAAAGTAAAGAAGCGTCAGTTCAATCGTTGCAAAACGAAGTAAGCACACTGGAAAGCGAAGTTTCTGAAAAGAACTCTGCGATCGACCAAAAGAACTTTCAGATAAACAGGCTAAACGAAGAAGCCAAGGTCCTGGAAGGCAAAATAAAAGCCGGAGAGAAAGACCTTGAAAACTTGCAGGGACAACTTGAAAATGTACGTTCGGAAACGCAGCAGTTACAAAATCAGTTAAAAGAAAAAGACGAACAAATTACCAAACTGTCTAATCAGGTTAAATTGCTGAAAGATCAGATTGGTAACTAATTCCTTTTTGCCTTCTTTTCTGAAACACTTACAAATAATTAAGCTAATTTTTAACAAACAAAATAAGCATTTGCTTGTTAAGGAAAATTACAATAGTGAACCAGTTCTAACTGTGTTTATTATTTGATTGCAAAAATAATGAAAGGTTAACTCTTTCATTGGGAAGCCTGGTCACCACCGGGCTTTCTTTTTTAATAAAAATTTCTGGGGGAGAAAAAAGGTACCTGCAAACGCAAATACCTTTTTTAGTGTTCGGACTTTAACATTCTTCTATGAAAAAATTGCGTTTCCTAGTCTTTCTCACTTTCAACCTTAACAGTTGCACCTTTTACGTTTTCGAACCACATTCGGTCGCCCACCATATAATACCTATCCGATAATTCAGGATTGGCTTCCAATTCTGCGGTTGTATAAGGGTGGTAAGGAACAATAACATCGTCCCCGTTTTGCCAGTTAGCAGGAGTATAAACAAATTTCGATTTTGTAAGTTGTAATGCTTCTACTATTCGAACATACTCATTCATGTTTCTTCCAACTTCTACCGGATAGAAATTTACCGAACGAACGATGTTTTTATCATCGATAATAAAAACTCCTCTGATATCGCGATTGGTACTTGTTGGATCATGCAACATACCATAAAGTCGCGAAGTTATACCATCAGGATCTTCAATAAGCGGGAACTCAATATCTATTGTTCCTCTTTGTTTGTAGTCAAGGTCTTCAAGATGTGCTTTCCACATGGTATGTAACTCTACATTATCTGTAGATATTACTGCTACCTTAACGCCAAGTTTTTTGAACTCTTTTTGTAAGTGTGCCAATTCGAGTAATTCGGACGAACATACCGGAGTGAAATCGGCCGGATGACTAAAGAGAATCTTCCAATTATCCCCAAAATCATTTGGAAAAGTAATCTTCCCGTTTGTTGTGTTTGCACTAAATTTAGGAGCTTTTGATCCTATTAAGGGAATTTTGTAATCGCCTGCTACAGCGACTCCCATGGCCAGAACAATGACCACTAAAATAAACATTAATCGTTTCATAACTTTGAATATTAAATGATTGCAACACGAATTTACAACCATTCAAATCCATAAGGTCATGCTGAATAACATGTTTTGAATGTGATTCGAAACATTGCGTTTGATGCTTCGTCAACACTAAACACTCTTAATAATCAATTTGGAAGTAAATACAAATATTTGGTTTCATTTTAAAGATATTAATGCCTTTTTATATTTAATATAAAAGATGAAAGAAAAAAAAGAAAAATACTTAATTGTTCTTTATTAACAAGTCATTGATCATTTGTCGAATTTTTCGTTCAATTATTCTAAATCATAATCCAGCTTAAACAATTCGTAATACTGCACAATCGACTCCCTAACCTGATATTCGGTGGCGGTATAAGGGAGCACATTTTGTCCGTTAAACCACATCATAAAGGTATCGGCGTATACTTCATTCAATCCGGTAAGTTTCATTACCATTTCCTTATTGTAGTTTTCCGAGTGCATTTCCCAGTTTTTCATCATCGCCATGTCTTCTCGCACCTTTCGTTTGCGTTTTTCGCGCTTACCGTAATATTGTGCAAATGATAAGGGACTTAAAAGTGCGGCGAGAACAGGTGGTTTTTCATTAAATGCATCTCCTCTCAGGGTTGGGTCAAGATCTGTTGGATTTCCATGATCAAAATATTCCAGCTGCTGCGCCTTACCTTCAACTGTAACTTCTCCAACGTTATAAAGTACAGGATCGATGTAAAAAGTAAGCATTTCGTAGCCAGTGTAATAGGATGGCACTTTCAGAATAAAGGTTTTAAACCCCACCGAAGTAATTTCAAGCGAATCGATGTTAAGCATTTCAAGTGTAAAAATACCCTCGCCATTGGTGATTGTTCCGCTGTGTGTGCGATGATTAATTATGTTGGCATAAGGAACTGCTGAACTATCGGAAGAACTCAATATTTTTGCCTTCAGCTCTATTAACATCGGATCTACCGGATATTCCTCGTCCTGCGCCCAACCAGAAAAACAGGTAAAAACAATTAACAGCAGTAGTAAATATTTATACATCATTGCGTAGTTCTATTCGTTCCACAAATCTATGCAAAAGAATTTAACACTATTGAAGATAACACTATTTAACTGGTTTTTAACAGATGTTAAGGAGGTATAGAAATAGTCATAGCATGACTTAGAGTCATACTATGACTAAATTAATTTATTTCATTGAAGCGATGCGTTCTTCCAATACTTTAATATTGGCTTCAGCATCGGCCTGTTTTGCTTTTTCTTTGGCAACTACCGCTTCGGGCGCATTATTTACAAAACGTTCGTTGCTCAGTTTTTTCATTACTGAATTCAGGAATCCTTTGGCGTATTTCAATTCCTCCTCCAATTTTTCCAACTCTTCTTCCACATCAATAAATCCTTCAAGCGGAATGTAAAAGTTAGTTGATTTTACCCGGAACGAGGCTGCACCTTTAACTTCCTCTTCAACAGCTGTCAAATCAGTTAGATTACCCAACTTAATAAGAATACTATTGAATTTAGCATCAAAACCTTTATCGCCTTTTTGCACTGAAAGATCAATCGCATCTTTAAAGGCAATATTTTTGTCTTTACGAATTTTACGAATTCCCGATACCGCTTCTTTTACATCTTCAAAAGCTGCAAGCAATGCCGCATCGTAGTTTGTATCTGCAGGCAACTGACTGATCATGATACTTTCATCTTCTTTTCGCTCGGTAAGCAACTGCCAGATTTCTTCAGTAATAAACGGCATAAACGGGTGCATTAGTCGCAACATCTGGTCGAACAGCTCCACAACTTCGGCGTAGGTTTTCTCATCAATCGGTTGTTGATAGGCAGGTTTTACCATTTCAAGCAACCACCCCGAGAATTCGTCGCGAACAGTTGTGTAAACCGTCATCAAAGCTTCCGAGATTCGGAAACCATCAAACTGTGTATTTAAAGTTTCCACCACCTGAGCCAGTTTATTTTTAAACCACTCGATGGCCAGTTTCGAATGTTCCGGTTGTTCGATATCAAAAGATACTTCCCAGTTTTTCACCAGGCGGAAAGCATTCCATATTTTTGTTGAGAAACCTGCTCCCTGTTGCGGCAGTCCTTCGTCGAACAATAAATCGCCACCTGCAGGAGAACAAAGCAACATTCCCACACGAACACCGTCGGCACCGTATTTGGCGATTAAGTCCAGCGGATCGGGCGAGTTACCCAGCGATTTCGACATTTTACGGCGTTGTGCATCACGCACCATTCCGGTAAAATATACGTTTTTGAACGGGAAATCGTCGCGGTACTCGTAACCGGCAATAATCATACGTGCTACCCAGAAGAAAATAATATCGGGAGCAGTTACCAAATCGGAACTTGGATAATAATAGTTTACCTCTTCGTTTTCCGGTTCGCGAATGCCATCGAAAACCGCTATTGGCCACAACCAACTCGAGAACCAAGTATCCAATGCATCTTCGTCTTGTTTCAAAGAGAAGCCTCCCCCTTCCCCTCCAAGGGAGGGGTGTTTAGCTACTGCAAGTTTCCGGGCCTCCTCCTCCGTTTCAGCTACCACGTAGCCCCAATTCCCTCCTTCGGGGGACTTTGGGGGCTTCTATATAATACACCGGAATTTGGTGGCCCCACCACAACTGGCGGCTAATACACCAGTCTTTGATGTTGCCCATCCAGTGCTTATAGGTATTTTTAAATTTCGGAGGATGAAACGCAATGGTGTCGTTCATCACATTCTCCAACGCCGGTTTTACCAGTTCTTCCATTTTCAGGAACCACTGCGCCGATAGTTTTGGCTCAATAATTACATCGGTACGCTCCGAGAAACCAACTTTATTGGTATAGTCTTCTATTTTAGCCAGATTTCCTGCCTTCTCCAATTCTGAAACAATTTTATCGCGAACATCAAAACGATCTTCACCAACAAACATCTCCGCCTTTTCATTCAGCGTTCCGTTGTCGTTAAAAATATCGATGGATGGCAGGTTATATTTCAGGCCAATTTCATAGTCATTTATATCGTGGGCAGGTGTAATTTTCAAACATCCGGTACCAAACTCCATGTCAACATATTCGTCCTCAATAATCGGGATTGAACGGTTGATCAGCGGCACCAAAACACGTTTTCCTTTCAGGTGGGCAAAACGCTCATCGTTTGGATTTACACATACGGCCGTATCGCCCAAAATCGTTTCAGGACGAGTAGTTGCGATTGTAACGAAGGCCCCTCCGACTCCCCCGTGGGGGGAGAGCTAAGAAGTGCTCTCTGGATAGAGTCCATTACAGCATCTATATTTACAAGTACTTCTTCATTTGTAAACCGAATAACTTTATATCCTAACTCATTTAGAATATCAGTTTTAAGCTGATCTAATTCCTGGATTTCAGGTTTATTGTGATATCCTCCATCAACTTCAATTACCAGCTTTTTATCCAGACAAACAAAATCCACAATAATATCATTGATTATATGTTGTCTTCTAAACTTGTCGCCTAATTTCTTTGCACGAACCATTTTCCACAAAGCACTTTCTGCTTCTGTAGAGAACTTACGAAGTTCTTTCGCATTTTTCTTCAACAGTTCATAATCTGCTTTGCGTGCAGTTTTATATAGCGGCTGTTTGTCCTCCCCCTCGGGGAGTCAGAGGGGCTTCGTCTTCTTCAATTTTATAATTCAGGTAATACAGTTTTCCCTGCATTTCTTTGTAGATCACTTCCTCATCAGAAAGTGCAGTTTTAGCTGCCGGGTCCCAGTTTACCATGCGTACACCGCGGTAAATCATTCCTTTGTTGAACAGGTCGACAAAAACTTTGATTACCGATTCGCTGCGGGCTTCGTCCATGGTAAAAGCTGTACGATCCCAGTCGCACGAGGCACCCAGTTTTTTAAGCTGCTCGAGGATAATGCCACCGTGTTTATCGGTCCATTCCCAGGCATGTTTCAAGAATTCATCGCGCGAAAGATCATATTTATCAATTCCTTCAGTATTTAGTTTATTTACCACTTTGGCTTCGGTAGCAATCGATGCATGGTCGGTTCCCGGCACCCAGCAGGCATTTTTACCGGTCATGCGCGCACGGCGGACCAGAATATCCTGAATGGTATTGTTAAGCATGTGCCCCATGTGTAACACACCGGTTACGTTTGGTGGTGGAATTACAATTGTATAAGGTTCACGCTCGTCGGGTGTTGAATGGAAATAGTTGTTATCCATCCAGTATTTGTACCATTTATCTTCAACCTCGGCGGGGTTGTACTTGCTCGGAATTTCCATTTGACTCATTTTGAAATATCTAGCTAAAAATTTGAGGTGCAAAAGTAACATTAAAAGTTTAGAGTTCAATGTTCAGAGATCAGAGTTTGGCGTGCTGCACCAGAATAAGGATAAAAAGTAACAATCTTTTATTCCGATAAACTGAAAATCGCTGTTGTTCAGTTCACTTCCACCATGCTGAACCAGTAAAAAAACAGTGGATTATTTGCTTTTAAAAACAAAACATAGCACTGTGATTGCTTTATTCGCAGTTGGTTTACTTTTCCAAAGTATTAATTAACATGTTTTTATATTACCCGAGAATCATACCAATAATAGTTGCCGACATCAACGAAGCCAGTGTTCCGGCCAGCAATGCACGCATTCCGTATTGCGACAACAACACCCGGCGTTTTGGTGCCAGGGCTCCAATTCCACCAATTTGAATTCCGATTGATGAAAAATTAGCAAAACCACATAATATATATGTCGCCATAATAATCGACTTGCTCTCGGTAAATGCACCGGCAGCTTTTAAATCTGCCAAAGATACATAACCAATAAATTCGGTTAGAATCAGTTTCTCACCCAATAAACGACCAACTACTGCAATATCTTCAGGACACACTCCAATTAACCACATAATTGGCGAAAACGTATAACCCAAAATAAATTGCAGCGAAAGCTCTTCATATTTACCATTGGTAACGTTGGCAATTAAATCGTTGAGGTGTGTCCACGCTCCTACCTTAGTAAAAATAAAATTGAACATGGCAATAAAAGCAATAAAAGCCAAAAGCATTGCTGCAACGTTCACGGCTAATTTTACACCTTCGGTAGTTCCATTTGTAATCGCATCAAGCACATTACTTCCAATTTTATCGCGGTTTACTTCAATGGTTTTGTTAATCGCTTCGGTGGGCGGTACCAGCATTTTTGAAAATACAATTGCCGCAGGTGCAGCCATTACTGATGCCGTAAGCAGGTGCTTGGCAAACTCGAGCCTAAGCTGAGGATCATCGCCGCCAAGGAGTGCAATATAAGCCGCCAAAACTCCTCCGGCAAGTGTTGCCATTCCACCGGTCATAACCAGCAGAATCTCCGATTTGCTCATTTTATCAAGATAGGCTTTAATCATCAGCGGCGATTCGGTTTGCCCAAGAAAAATATTCCCGGCTACCGAAAGAGCTTCTGCACCTGAAATCCGAAGAACTTTGGTAAACACCCACGCGAGTCCGTACACAATCTTTTGGATTATTCCCCAGTAAAACAACAAACTGGTTAAGGCTGAAAAGAAGATAATGGTTGGTAACACCTGGAAAAGAAAAATATAACCATAGGTATCGGCATCCATCAGATCGCCCAAAAGAAAAATACTCCCCTCTTTGGTAAAGTCGAGGACCTTAACGAATATCTTTCCAAAAAATGCAAAACCAGCCTCCACAATAGGCACATACAAAACTCCCAATGCCAATAAAATCTGCATTAACAGACCAATTCCAACTGTTCGCCAGGGAATATTGCGGCGATCAGAGCTAAAAAGAAAACCGACAAAAACCAATACAACCATTCCTAACAATCCCCGAAAAAGGGTCATAATTGAGAAAGGCGTTTGTCGTTCCTTTGCCAAAAGAATATTTGAAGTATCGGTTTGTTGTGATGCCGCGTCGGCTGCCGCAAGTACTGTATCTCCGGCATGTGCCGCTAACGGTTGCAAAAAGAAAATGCCGGTAATTACTACCAGCAACAACATTATGCGTTTCATATTAATATATTTCTCTTTTTTTTCACCCCTATCCCTTCTTCGCAGCGATTGTCCCCCAAGGGGACAGGAGCCCAACGGGCGACAGGGGTGATTTTTGAACTCCATAATCGATTTATTTCTCTCGTTTATTTAATTCATCGCGTATTATCGATGCCTTTTCATAATCCTCTTCCGCAATGGCCTCATTCAGCAGCTCCTGTAGATCGCTGGTTGAGTACTGCGCATAAGAAGAGCCTACTATTTCTGTTTCATCTTCATCCATCATACTGCGCACCGGAGAGTTTTCATCATCGGTCTCCAATACAATTCCGGCTTTCTGCAGAATTTCTTCCGCAGTATAAATCGGACACCTGAAACGCAGCGCCAAAGCTACTGCATCTGATGTTCGCGAATCTATCCGAACCTCTTTGCCGTTCATCTCACACAATAGCTCCGAATAAAATATGCCTTCTTCCAACTTGTATATGGTTACTTCCAGCAGGGCAATATCAAAAGCCAGAGCCATATTTTTTATTAAATCGTGGGTAAGTGGGCGCGGAGGTTTTAATCCTTCTAGCTGAATGGCAATCGCCTGTGCTTCAACCGGTCCGATAATAATAGGGATTCTACGTTCACCTTCTTCTTCTGCCAACACCAACGCGTAAGCCCCTGATTGGGTTTGGCTTACCGATAATCCTAAAATGTTTAAGCGTATTTTTTTTTGCATACTAACGTTTGCCCTGTATCTTTTTTTCGATGCAAACAAATATAACAATCATTTTGGTTATGTTGGTAATTATTAAAAATGATTTATTGCAAGACTAATCTATGCTGAACAACATCATCGTAGGTCTTGACAAACAGGCTGAAAAGGTATTAACTTTGTATAGTTCATATTTTTTGTAGTATTTATTAACTAAAGTATTCAGGCCATGAAAAAGTTAAAAGCAGACAGAGGTATACAAGGATTGGTTCCGGCCATCATCTCACTTGTAATCTTCTTCTTATGTTTCATTTTTTTCGATCTCAGAGTAGCTTTTACAGCGCTGGGGATCCTGATTCTATGTTATTCACTGGCATTCGGATTCTGGTCGTTTTATAAAACAGGCAATTATTATATGCTGGTGAGCGCTTTTTACCTGCTATCGTTAGGTGGGGTAATGTTATTGATGAAAGTACCTGAAAGTCTAAATGCACCGGTCCCCCAACTCCCCAATGAATTCAAAGCGGTCCTGGTGTTTTTTTATCTTTTGTTGTTTTGGTTAATCTATGGAATGATTACCAAACGATTTAATTACCGGGGGCGTGAAGTGCTGGAATTGGCAGCATGGGATGTAGACGAAGGCCCTGAATCATATACAGAGCGGCCACGACCTGCAGGAGTAGTCGAATACTCAAAATACGATATTATTGATTTCACCAATTACCTGAAACGCATTATGGTTGGAATGACCTACCAGGAAGAAAACAGGGTGTTGATTGTTCCCATAAAGTACGGACATGAGTGGGCTGCTTTGTACAACCCTAATTTTAATTACCTCGAAAAAACCTGGATCGCTTTCAATTTCGACGGACAGGTATCGGTGCATATTTCGCGAAAAGATTACCTCGATTACAAAGAAGATCTCGCATTCGATCACCTTTGCGAATCGATGGGAAAGTTGTTTATCACCTTTGCCGATTTTTATATGCGGGGCGATAAAGTGAGAATTTTAGACCGGTTGAATTCGGTTAAACTTGGAATATTTTCATAACATGAACTTTGAAGACGCTGCCAGATTTGGCACATACATATCAAAAAATTATTCGAAAGATATTTTCAGGCTTTTGAACAATTACCGCGACATTTCGGCGTCGGAAGCTGCATCGCGACTGGGCATGCACATACAAACCGTTCAGGATTTCCTGGAAGCCATGGCCAGTTTGGGAATCGTCTCAAAAAAAGAAACCATTGAACGCAAACGCCCTTATTTCCGCTACACATTGGAGAAACAAAAAATTGCCTTTGAAATTGATTTACTGGAAGAGTTGAGAAATTTCGGCGACAGAAGTTTGGAGCAATCAAAAATTCGCGAAAAAAGAAATGCCGGTGTACGTTTCTCGCTCGCCCGTAATGGGCAGTACTTTAGCAATCTTGCTATTTGGGTTGGCAAAGGGCGCGAACGGTCTGAAAAGAAAATCAATCTTACTACCGCACAGGGGAAGTTCCTCTATAATTTACCATTCCCCGATGGTGAACATCTGTCTCTTGAAGAGATTCGGGTAAAAGCCGGTGTTGAACCGGAGCATATGCCCGAAATCAAAGATCTGGTTGAAGATCTCATTCAATACAAAGTTATTGAAGTTATTGGCTGAGGAAGTAGTTGAAGAAATTCCCGGCGTCCAAAACTTTTTCTAAAAAAAATGTAGTTTTTCTCGTTTCGTTGCGACCAACAAAGTGAAACAAAAAAAATGAAAGTGCTGAGATCAAAGAAAAAGGAATTCAGTGAATTGATCGAAAAATACCAGGCGATCATTCATAAAGTCACAATGGTTTATACCAATGGGCCGGCCGACCGCGAAGACCTTTTTCAGGAAATCTGCCTGCAGCTATGGAGATCGTATCCAAATTTCAGGGAAGAAGCAAAATTCAGTACCTGGATGTACCGGGTAGCGCTGAATACAGCAATCAGCGATGTGCGGAAAAAGAATAAGGATCTTCATTTTGAACAGCTGCGCGACAACGATCGTATGGAAACGGAACCTTCTGACGAGAAGGAACAAATGAAACTACTTTACCGGGCTATTTCAAAACTCAACCGGATTGACAAAGCGCTAATTCTGCTTTGGCTCGAAGAAAAAAGTTACGACGAGATAGCAGCGATTATGGGGACAACTAAAGGCAATGTAAGCGTGAAACTGGTGCGCATAAAGCGGAAGCTGGAAGAACTGGTTTCAGAAACAGAAAAGCAAGAGTCATGAACAAAAACGACGAAAAATTAAAAGCTATGTGGAACAAAGCAGAAACCCTGATGGAAGCTTCGGATTACAAAAGCTCGTCCATCGAACAATTTATTTCGGGACGCTCGAACGATACGACACAAAAAATAAAGAATATAATTATTTTAGATCTGGTTTTGAAAGCACTCGCACTATGCGTGCTGGCCATAGACTTTGTTCTTTATTTTGGTACTACCAACGTAATGTCAGTTACGGTTGCAGGAATGGTATTACTTATTCCTTTAATTTTCATGCAATACAAAATGTTGAACCGCTTTTCCGAGGCTGCTGACAACGGACAAAACACTCGCGACAAGCTGGCTTACATGCTCACTTACCTAAAAACAAAGTTCTTTACTACTCTACTTTCCGTATCGGGCACTTACCTCTTTGGCTTTATCGCCGGATCGTTGGTTTATTTTTACACTGCCTACGGTTATGTGCGACCGCTCAACGGTGTAGATTTTGTGGTATTTCTAACTTTTATCCTTATAGGTATTGCTCTTAACTTCTTTGTTAACCAGGGACAGGTAAAATACCACATTAAACACCTCGAAATCTGTTTGAATGATCTAAATGACAAAAACCTGGAACTGGTTTCTGAAAACATTGAACTACAACGAAAACGCGACCGGTCCAATAAAATACTGTTGGCATTGGTTCTTGTTACCGGAATTCTACTGCTTGTTATTGTACTTAAAAACATCGGTTTTATTGTCAAATAAACCGAACGAGGAACAGTGAACGTACTGTTCATCAACCAAAAATTTACTGCCATGAAAACAATAAAAACCATAAGTTGGCTATTGCTGTCTACTTTTTTATGGATAGCAGCACCTGGGCAGAGCCTAAACGACATGCCGAAAAAAATGACTTACGCCGTTGAGATAAGCGGTGTACTTTGCGGCTATTCTGAGATGTCCATAACTTCTACTGAAAAAGATGGCCGGAAATTATTAAGCGTAAATACAGAAGCGTTCGTAAAACAGCGTGCACTGGGCGGAAATGTGGAGTTAATCATTACAGAGAATGTATTAATTACACCTGAAACAGAACTCCCCGTTTTTGTTGAACAGCGTTTTAAAACCAGAGCCGAGATCTACTCGTGTGCCACATTTAACAACGGTGTTGCTTATTATACTGCCGTTGTAGGAGGAAAACCTCGGGAAATCCAATTACCCAATGGTGTAATTTTAGAGAATACACTCTCCTACCCCCATTTAATGAACGATTTTATTCAGGGAAATGCAGCAACAAAAGAATACAGGGTTTTCGATATCCAGAGTGGGGATATAATATCGAAAACCTATGAAAGGATCGGTGAAGAAAAACTGGAACTGGCGGGAGCCAATTATAATACAATTGTATTAGAAGAATTCAATCATCAAACAGGTACTACTGCAAAATTCTGGCTGGATAAAGAAAACAGTCGCGCGTTAAAAACCGAAGGTTCAAACCGGCTCATTTACCTTGCCGACGAATCCATAAAAAAGAGCATTCAGGTTGTTGATGTCGATAATTTGCTTTTTGCCCGGGTAGATAAGGTTATCGCCAATGTTCACGCTATTTCTTCCATGAGAATTGAAGCAACCATACAATCAGAAGGAGAAGTCATTACAGCGAAGAACTTAAATTTTCCGGGGCAGAAATTCGAAGGAACTGTAAGCAATAATTTAATTGAAGGAGTATTTGAAGTTGACCGACAGCATTACACAGGAGAAAATGCCCCACCTTTTCCACCGAAGTTTGCTGATGAAAAACTTAAAAAATACCTTGAACCGGAAAGACTGATTGAATCGGATCATCCCGTTTTAGTTCAGGAGGCGGAACGTATTACAAAAGATTCAAAAGATGCCTGGGAAGCAACCGTTAAACTCAGCACATGGGTTGGCGAAAATATTATGGCAGCTATTCCGGGCGGCACATCAGCCATTAATACTTACAATACCCGCGAAGGAGAATGCGGCTCCCATTCGCGATTACTGACAGCTTTTTGCCGTGCGGTTGGCATTCCGGCTCGCCTTTCAATCGGATGCATGTACATTTCATATGCCGGTGGTTGCTTTTACCAACACGCCTGGACAGAGGTTTATATGGGCGATGCCGGATGGGTAGCTGTTGATGCGACTGCACACGAGTTTGATTTTGTAGATGCCGGACATATCAGGTTGGGTGAAAAAACTTCCTTCAATCCGAAAGCCATGAAAATTCTGGACTATCAAATGGAGAACGCAATGGTTGATAATACCGTTCCTGATGAATACAAAAAATACCTCGGCAATTACCTGTTTGAAGAACGAAACAGCATTTTTAAGATTCTCTACCAAGATGGAAGTCTCGCTGTTGATATTCCCAATGCACAAGTGCTGGCACTTAATCCACCCGATGAAAACGGGGTGTTTTATCCAACGGTATCCAGGCAACTGAATTTTTCTTTCGGAAAAGACATCTATGGGAATATTTCTATCATGAAATTGCAACAGGTAATTCCTTTAGGTAAAAAGTTTGAACAGGACAGCATTGCCTCTGAAGTGCCAAACGAAATAAAACCACTTGTTGGAAATTACTGGCTGGCACAGGCACAGGCCGATTTTAAAGTAATTTATGAAAACGGAGTACTGGCATTCGTAAATCCTATCGCGAATGAAACAGTAACACTAACAACGCAAACCAATACCGGTTTATGGAAGGATGAAGTCGGCAAAAATGAAGTTGAGTTTGTAAGAAATGATAAAAATGAAGTTGTTAGAATGCTGATATATGTAAGCGTTTATTTGAAAAAACAAATTGAACTTTAAAAACTGCAGCCATGGAATACAAAGTGCACAAACTAAAAGTTAATATGAATGAAGATCAGCAAATACTTGAGCAATTTTTAAATAATTTGCACGGCGAAGTAGTGTCCATTGTTCCAAATGTTAAGCCAATCTTCAGAGCCAATGGGAGCCACTGCAAAAGTTGATTTTCGGTGAATAGTAGATAAGCACAAAAATTAGCCATCAATTTATTGGCATTTATTTGCTAATTATCTAAAAATAACTACTTTTGCAGTCCGAATTTTGAATCGTTCAGGCTCGAATAAGTGAAATCTGGAAAGGTATCCGCCTGACGGTGTAAACATTAAAAGTATAAATATGTACGCGATTGTTGATATTGCAGGACAGCAATTCAAAGTAGAAAAAGACAAGAAGCTTTTCGTACATCTACTGGATGCAGAAGAAGGTGCATCAGTTGATTTCGATAAAGTATTGTTAGTTGACAACGACGGTAAAGTTGCCGTTGGTACTCCAACCGTAAAAGGTGCTAAAATTACAGCCAAAGTGCTGGAACATGTTCAAGGTGACAAAGTGATCGTATTCAAAAAGAAACGTCGTAAAGGCTATCAAAAAATGAATGGTCACCGTCAGCAATTTACTCAAATTCAAGTAGAAACCATAGTTGGATAATTAATAAAAGAAATTTACCATGGCTCACAAAAAAGGTGTAGGTAGTTCGAAAAACGGACGCGAATCGGAAAGTAAACGACTGGGAGTAAAAATCTTCGGAGGTCAGTTTGCAAAAGCTGGTAATATTTTAGTTCGCCAGCGTGGTACTCAACATTTTCCTGGAGACAATGTAGGTATGGGTAAAGACCATACTTTATTTGCATTGATTGAAGGAACTGTTGTTTTCAGAAAGAAAAGAAACAACCGCTCATACGTATCGGTAGCTCCTGAAGTTGATGTTGCAGTTGCAGAAGCTCCTGCAAAAGCTGCTCCTAAAAAAGAAGCTGCTCCGGTTGTTGAAGAAGTAAAAGAAGAAGCTCCTAAAGCTGAGGCAAAAGCAACAGCAGAAGGCGACGATCTTACGAAATTAACTGGTGTTGGACCAAAATTAGCTGAAGTATTAGCTGAAGGTGGTTTTACAACTTATGCTGAAATTGCTGCAGCATCTGTTGAAGCAATTCAGAAAGTTCTTGAAGCAGCAGGAAGCCGTTACGCTTCAAAAGATCCACAACCATGGATTGAAGAAGCTAAAGGTTTAGCTTAAGATATTGATAAACCAGAGGGTTTAACCTCCCTCAAAGGAAATACAAAACTCCTGTCGGTTTCGACAGGAGTTTTTTTATGGAAATTTTTTAGTGTTTCTACTTTAAGGTTTTATCCAGAAAATCAACCATAATCTCAATCACTTTTGGGTCGGAGAAATGCCCACCGCCATGATTGGCTCCGGTTATTACATAACGCGTTGACTTCGCTCCCGACGCTCTCAATGCAGTGTGCACTAGCAGAGTTTGACTGGGCGAAACAAGTTGATCAGCAGATCCGTGAATAAAAAGAAATGGGGATCTTTTTTATCCACATAATTTACCGGATTTGATTTGGCAACAATTTCAGGTTTATCCAGGATTGTTAAACCACTGTTTTTACCGTGCACATACCTTGCCTCTGGAGCATCTGCTGTAAAATGCGCTGCCTCTGCCTCTTTATCGTAGTCGGCTCCAATTTTTGTAAGATCGGATAATCCATACGCATCAATTGCTGCCTGCACATTACTGCTCTCATTTAGGTATTCACCTACGTCAAAATCATTAACTCCATTGGTTGTTGCCGTCATTGCAGTTAGGTATCCACCTGCCGACTCGCCCCAAACAGCAACTTTTAAAGGATTTAACTTATACTTTTGAGCATTGCCACGCATAAAACGAATGGCAGCCTTTACATCTTTAACAGCATCGCTATACAAGCCGTTCGACACAACATGATATTCAATACTGGCCACAACATATCCGGCTGTGGCAATCTCGCACCGGTTATACAAATTACTGTTTTTAGGAGCCCACATAAAACCTCCTCCGGTAATAAAAATTACGCACGGATAGATCTCCTCATCTGCCGGCCTGACAATATCCATTTTCATCGACATGGGATCGCCATCGGAACTTTTGGTTTCGTGAAAAATCACATTTTCAGTAAGCGTAAGGTTTTCAGGAACCTCCCTATGCATTTTGGGAGTACCGGAAATATCTTCTAGCACAATACTGGTGCTGTTATCTGAAGGTTTAATTTCAAGCGGAATTAATAGATTTCCCATACCGGGGATAGTTTTTCGTTCTTGTTTTTCTTGTTGAGCAAAAAGAACGTTTACAGAGCTTGTTAGCGCAATTACAGTTAAAAGGAAAAAAGATAATCTTTTCATAAATTTTTTATTTGTTTCATAAAAATAGCTGATTAAGTGAACTCTTCTAAAAAAAGGTTGCGATTTCTTTATTTCACAAACAGGGTTTTAAACTTATACTATTAGATTGAAAATTAGAAATAGGTTTAATAATAAAGTGCCAATTCATTTATTAAATTTGCAGTCTAATAAATGGAAAAGACATGCTCAACATAAAATTTATACAAGACAATCCGGAGTTAGTAGTAGAAAAACTAAAACGTAAGAATTTCGATGCCTCGGAAATTGTTTCAACCATTATAGATCTTTACGCACAGAAAAACAAACTGCAAGGCGAAGCTGATACGGCAAAAGCTGAAATGAATAAAATTTCGAAAGAAATTGGCCAGCTTTTCCGCGAAGGAAAACAAGAAGAAGCCAATGCCGCTAAAACCCGTACTGCCGAAATAAAGGAAAACATTAAAAACTTTGATACTGATTTTGCAGCTATCGAAGAAAAAGTGTACAACTTGCAGGTTCAACTACCTAATTTACCACACAATTCGGTTCCCGCCGGAAAAAGCGAGGAAGACAACGAAGTGGTTAAAAAAGTTGGCAACATTCCGGAAATGCATGAAAAAGCATTGCCTCACTGGGAACTGGCTGCCAAATACAACCTGATTGATTTTGAACTGGGCGTAAAACTTACAGGAGCAGGATTTCCGGTTTACCGTGGCAAAGGAGCGCAACTGCAACGCGCACTTATCAATTTCTTTTTAGCCGAAGCCTCAAAAGCAGGTTACGAAGAAATTCAACCACCACTGGCAGTTAACGAGGCTTCGGGTTTTGGAACCGGTCAACTGCCCGATAAAGAGGGCCAGATGTACCACATTACCGAAGACAACCTTTACCTGATTCCAACAGCAGAAGTTCCGGTAACCAATATTTATCGCGATGTAATACTGGATGCCAAAGACTTGCCTTATAAAAACACTGCCTACAGTGCCTGTTTCCGTCGCGAAGCCGGTTCGTACGGTAAAGATGTTCGCGGCTTGAACCGCCTGCACCAATTCGACAAAGTGGAAATTGTACAAATCGCACATCCGGAGAACTCATACCAGACACTAGATACAATGGTAGCTCACGTTGAAGGTTTGGTTGCCAAACTTGGGTTGCCTTACCGCATTCTTCGTTTGTGTGGCGGCGATATTAGTTTTACCGCAGCATTAACTTTCGATTTTGAGGTTTTCTCTGCAGCCCAGGAAAAATGGCTGGAAGTAAGTTCGGTTTCCAATTTCGAATCGTTCCAGGCCAACCGCCTGAAATTACGTTTCCGCGAAGAAGGTGTAAAAAAACCACAAATTGCACACACACTTAACGGAAGTGCGCTGGCATTGCCTCGTATTGTGGCAGCATTGCTTGAAAACAACCAAACTCCGGAAGGAATTAAAATTCCTGAGGTACTGGTTCCGTTTACTGGTTTTGACATGATTAGCTAAATACTTTATTCATCGGGTGACTATTATTAACAACATATAGTCATCCGATGAATCCCAAGAAGCAAAAAGCCCGGAAGAAAAATCTTCCGGGCTTTTTTATATCGGTATTTCAAAGTCTTATTTCACTTCGCCATTTTTGATCAGCCACTCGGCAATCTGAACAGCGTTAAGTGCAGCTCCTTTTTTTATCTGATCGCCAACACACCAGAAAGTAATGCTGTTCGGATCAGTAACATCCTGACGAATACGACCAACATAAACATCGTCTTTACCTGAAACAAACAACGGCATCGGATACTCGTTTTTCGCCGGATTGTCGATCACTGTCAAACCTTCAAATGCTTCGAAAGCTTTTGTTACAGCTTCTGCTGTCAGTGGTTTTTCAGTCTCCACCCAAATTGCTTCCGAGTGTGCACGTGCTACAGGAATACGAACACAAGTTGCGCTCACCTCAGCTTCAGTATGCATAATTTTTTTGGTTTCCCAGTTCATTTTCATCTCTTCCTTGGTGTAATCATTATCAAGGAAAACATCGATGTGCGGGATGATATTCATGGCCAGCTGATGTGAGAATTTCTCTACTTTCACAGGCTTACCTTCTGCAATATCTTTTACCTGATCTTCCAACTCGGCTATTCCCTGTGCACCGGCACCACTTGCCGCCTGATAAGTAGCTACACGAACACGTTTGATCTTCGACAAATTCTCAATCGGTTTCAGTGCCACAACCATTTGAATGGTTGAACAGTTTGGATTGGCAATAATATTACGTGGACGGTTTTTCGAATCTTCAGGATTTACCTCAGGAACTACCAGCGGTACATCATCAACATAGCGGAATGCACTCGAATTGTCGATCATTATCGCACCGTGCTTAGTGATGGTCTCCGCATATTCTTTCGAAACGCCTGCACCGGCAGAAGTCAATGCAATATCAATATCTTTAAAATCGTCGCCGTGTTTGAGTTCTTTAACTGTAAGCTGTTTACCCTTAAATTCGTAAGTTTTTCCGGCACTTCTTGCCGATCCAAATAGTACCAATTCGTCCATCGGGAAATCCCGCTCAGCAAGCACTTTCAGGAACTCCTGTCCAACAGCGCCGCTCACTCCAACAATTGCAACCTTCATGTTAATTTTAATTTTAAAAAATTTAAAGTCTTTTTCTGTCTAAATGTGCTTCAAAGTTAGTATTTTGCTTCTAATTGTAAATGCTATGAAACCCAATCTTCTAAAATTGTTAACATACTCTTTCATCCTGTTTTTCAACCCGATAAATGCGCAGGAAATCTGGCACGAAAGTTTTTCTGTTCCCGGCAAAGGCGTTTGGGGAAATAGCGATGGAGCAGGTATCAATTCTGACTTCACCGGCATTACAAAATGGACTCTCGATTTTAGCCAGATCACTCTCGAAAACGAGGATGACTATGCTAAAACAGTTACGACTTCCGGCGGGCGTTTTGAATGCTGCGATATTAATGGTGAAGTAGTTTGGCGCTCGGAAATTATCGATATTACTGCCTACAAAAACATCATCATTCAGCTAAATGCCAACGAAACAGGCAGCAGTGAAAACGAAGAAAACAAGTACTTGAGAGCATTTTATATTCTTGATCAGGGTGAAGAGGAAGCTTTTGAAACCAATGGCGATAATCAGGGAAACTGGGGGCAAGCTGTAGCCGAACAAACCGGTCTTAATGGAAATGAATTGCAAATCGTGATTTATATGAACAACCATTACTCATCGAATAAAGTGATTTTGGATGAAGTGATTGTTTCGGGCGAGGAAAAAAATCCCATTATCATCGAGCCCGGCGATATTGTTTTGAACGAGGTGCTTTTTAATCCGGTTCCCGATGGTGAAGATTATGTGGAGATTTATAACAACTCTGACAAAGAAATTGCGCTGAATAAAATCCACCTTGCCTCGCGCGACAACGACATGGAACTTACGCAGGTGTATGCCCTCACCAGCGAACGGAAAAAACTTCTTCCAAACGAATACCTGGCTTTAACCAAAGACACACTCGGCGTTTTCCCATGGTTTACCATAGTGTGCCCCGAATGTTTTTTGCAAATGGAAAAATTTCCGTCGTTTAATAACGATGATGATTATGTGGTTTTACTGAACAACGATCTGCAAATCATCGATGAATTTTACTACTACGAAAAAATGCATTCACCAATTTTTTACGACCGTGAGGGAATTGCACTCGAACGAATTTCTTTTTCGCAGGCTACCAACGACGTTTCGAACTGGCACTCTGCATCCACACAATCGGTTTATGGAACTCCGGGTTATCAGAATTCACAATTTATGAATCATGAAGCACAAAAAATATCAGTTACTTTTCAACCGGAAGCCTTTTCGCCCAACAACGATGGTTATAACGACACGTATTCCATAGATTTAACGATGGACAAACCTGGTTACATTTGCAACATTCTGATATTCGATTCCGGTGGGCGCCGCCTGTGGAAACTGGCCGAAAATGCGGTTTTGGGAATAAACGAACAAATTACATGGAACGGAGAAGATGAAAACGGAAACCAACTGGCAACCGGCCCATATATTGTAATGGTTGAAGTTTTTAATACCGATGGAACGGTTGAACGTTTTAAAGACGGCGTGGTCTTAACTGACAGGTTTGAATAAGGAACTTGCGACAGAAGGGACCTGCGGTTTTTAACCGCAGCTAAAATTGCGGTTAAAAACCGCAAATCCCAAAAAGCCCATACCTAATTTGCTTAGGTATTATATTTTTCATAATTTTAATCCATGCAAAAAAACAACTTGTACAAGGGAAGTCTTTCAACCATAGTGCTTTCGCTGTTAAAAGAGCAGGGCAAAATGTACGGCTACCAAATTACCCGTGAGGTGGAAAAAATTACCAGCGGACAACTTAAAGTTACCGAAGGTGCACTCTACCCCACCCTGCACAAACTGGAAGCCAAAGGACTTTTAAGCGTTGAAATGGCCAAAGTAAACAACCGTATACGGAAGTATTATTATATCACAGCGAAAGGGAAAAAAGAAACCGCCAACCTGTTGAATGAAATGAAAAGTTTTATTTCGAACATGGAAGTATTGATTAACCCAAAACTGGCTTAAATGAACCGACAAATTACAGAGGAAGAAACCGATCATCTTTTTAAAGTTTGCGAAAACCACGATGTTTCTCAATACGATTTACAAATTGAACTGGTTGACCATCTGGCATCCTTAATTGAACAACACTGGGTAGAGAAACCGGAAGATCCCTTTAAGTACGCCGTTTATAAAGCACTCCAAAAATTCGGGCCAACCGGGTTTCAACAGGTAAAACAACAAAAACAACGGGCACTGACCCAAAAGTACAATCGTATTCTGTGGCAATATCTGCTTGAATTTTATCGCTGGCCCAAAATGCTGTTAACCCTGGCCTTAAGTTTGGCAGTAGTTTTACTGTTTAAAATTGTTCCTCAACTGCATTGGCTATTTGCTATTTACATTTTGGTGTTGGTTTGTGGCAACCTTGTTTATCATCTTCGGTATAAATCAATAAACAAAACAAACCCCATTTCTGATAAATCCTTTTTATTATTAGACCAACTTAAACACATTCAATACTTTGCAATGTTTCTATGCTATTTACCTATTGGGGCAAATCTGCCATTTCAATTACTTGAGGAACAAAGCATAAGTATGCCAGCAAATTTCATTGTTTTGTTCCCAGTCTCCTTTTTCATAGTAAGCTCAACCATTGTTCTGTTTGCTTATCTTTTTTTCATTCCTCAAAAAATCAAAGAACATTTCACCCAACAATTCCCCGGATTTGTAAAATAGAAGTACCATGAACCGAACCATAACCCAAGAAGAAAACGAACAGCTCTTCCAATTTTGTCGAAGACATTACGTGTATCATTACGATGTACAAATTGAACTGGTGGATCACCTGGCATCGGCAATTGAAGAACAATGGCAACAAAACCCGGAACTGAGTTTTGACGAAGTTTTGAAAAACTCCTTTAAAAAATTTGGCATTTATGGGTTTAGCAAGATTAAAAAGCAAAAAGAAAGAGAACTGAAGCGAAAGTACAACCGTTTGCTCTGGAAATATTTAGTGAAGTTTTACCGCTGGCCAAAAGTAATTACAACATTCATATGTACGCTTGGATTGTTTTTGCTGTTTCAAATCGTAGATCAAACCTTTTGGATAATTGCAACTTTTGCTTTCCTCGTTCTTTTTGGTGTTATTATTTACCACCGCTTTTTCTTAAAAAAAATCAAGTTACAGATCATTCCCGGTAAATCATTTCTACTTGCTGATCAGTTAGAAAAAGTCACATCAGTTTATGTTTTGGCAATCCAACTACCAAATATAAGCGTCCAGCTTTTTAATTTATCAGGCACCTTTGCAATTAAGAATTCATGGATTCTTTTAGCTATTTCATTTATCATGGTAGCCTTAACCGTGTTGCTTTACGGGCAGCTTTTTTACTTACCCAAAAAGATAAAAGAACACTTTCTAGAACAATTTGCCGAGTTTGCTTTGTAACTTTTTCATGTTCCGGCTGACCAACAAATAAGAAAAACAAAAACAACATTCAACTTTTAAATACATAATTGTGCTTTATGAAACGAAACTTCTTCTACTTTGCCTGGCGCGAATTTCTCCGCTCGGCATCGAAAAACAAAAACATGGCCACCAAAGGCATTCTCATTTTTTTTGCCATCTATTTTTCGCTGGTGGCCGTTTTTATGGGCTTCCAGCTCACTGAAAAATTAAAAGATCTTGAAAATCCAATTCAGGCATTTAATGCCCTATTGCTGATTTACTTTGGCTACGAGCTCGTTCTGCGAATTATGATCCAAAACCTGCCAACTTTCGGGTTTCAGCCGTTTTTACTTTTGCCGGTAAAACGCAAACGTATTGCGCGCTATCTGCTCAACAAATCGTTGCTGCATTTTTTTAATGTTTTACCATTAATACTCGGACTACCGTTTGTTATACGCATTGCTGCGCCAACACTGGCACCCCCCGTATTTTGGGCCTGGCTGGCAGCACTTTTTTGTATGATTTTCGTTAACCACTTTCTGGCGCTGTACATTAAATGGCGAACTAATGAATCGGATATTCTGTTCTACAGTTTCCTGGGATTAGCCGCGGGCTTAACCGCCATCGACTATTTTAATATTGTTGACCTGACCGGAGGTTTCGGAAAACTCTTCGATTTTGTTGTGGCAAATCCATACGCAGCAATAATCTTCCCTCTTGCAATTGTTGCTTTATACTTTTTAAACCAATCGTATATCAACAGCCGCTTTTATCTCGACGAACTCAGCAAAAAGAAAAAACAAGGATCTACGCACGATTTCTCCTGGCTTAACAATGTTGGCGACTATGGAAAAATGTTGTCGTTGGAAGTAAAAATGATTATGCGAAACAAACGACCGAAAAATACAGCCATGATGTCGGTGCTGTTTCTTTTTTACGGGCTTCTAATTTACAAAACCAATGGAGGAGAAGCAGTTCCGGAGTTTATTCTCGTTCTTGGCGGCATGTTTATGACCGGTATTTTCAGCATGATGTACGGTCAGTTTTTCCCAGCCTGGCACGGGAAATACTACCCGCTGCTAATGGCTCAAAACGTACGCATGAAACAAGTTATTCAATCGGCCTTTTTTCTGATGGCAGTAACGAACGTTGTTTTTTACCTTCTTTCGTTGGGCTACATGTACATTTCGCCAAAGGTACTGTACATTCATTTAGTGGTTATGCTTTACAACGTTGGCGTAAACTCGTGGGTGATTTTTGCACTCGGCCTAAATAGTAAAAAAGCAATCGAATTAAACCAAAGAGCAGCATTTAACTACCAGGGCGTTGGCGCTACGCAGTGGTTGATGAGTTTCCCTGTTATTTTTGGTCCGGTGGCACTCTACGGATTGCTTTCGTGGGCTTTCGGAAGTATCGCTGCGTATGTCGTTTTTGGTTCTTTGGGCGTTATCGGAATCATTCTTCACCCGCGCTTAATCGACTATTTTACGGGCCAATACCTGAAACGTAAACACAAAATGGTTTACAACTACAAGTCGAGTTAGAAGACAACAATTGCATTAAGAAACAAAATTAATAACAACAATACGCCGGGAGCACAAATCTTCCAACTTCGCGCTTCCTGCTTCAAACTTTTTAAATCATGATACAAGTAAAAGACTTACAAAAAATATACAACGGAACAACAGTTCTTAATCTTGAAGAATTACACATTGCCAAAGGCGAAGTATTTGGTTTGGTTGGTAACAACGGAGCCGGAAAAACAACTTTTTTCTCTCTTGTCCTCGACCTGATTCGGGCCAGCAAAGGAGAAGTAGTAATCAATGGTATTCAAGTTTCGAAAACAGAAGAGTGGAAAGAGCTAGTAGCTGCTTACATCGACGAAAGTTTTACCATTGGCTACCTAACGCCCGATGAGTATTTCGAATTTATTGGCGAATTACGCGGTTTGAATGCCAAAGACGTTTCCAATTTCCTGGAAGATTACACCGACTTCTTTAAAGACGAGATTTTGGGTAAAAAGAAATTTATCCGCGACCTGTCGAAAGGAAACCAGAAAAAAGTGGGTGTTGTTGGCGCTTTTCTCGGAAATCCTGAAGTAATTGTACTGGACGAACCTTTTGCCAATCTCGACCCTTCGTCGCAATACCAGCTGCGAAATATTATTAAAGACATTTCAAAACAAAAGGAAAAAACGCTGCTTATTTCGAGCCACGACCTCGACCATGTTGCAGATGTTTGCTCGCGTATTGTTATTCTCGATAAAGGCGAAGTAGTGCGCGATGTGGAAAAAACAGAATCGACACTGGCCGATTTGGAAGAATTCTTTACCGGAGTGCGCAAAGAAGAACCTGATTTTATGGAAGACTAAATTATAATTCTTTAATGGCCATTGATATTTTCAATGGCCATTTTTTTAATAAACGCAACCTTTTTCCGCCAAATTCCATCTCATACTAAAACCGTTTCCTATGAAAACCAAACTAATCCTGAGTTTTATTATCATTTTATTCTCGTTGCAGATATGCCATGCCCAGAAATTCACTTTTGGAATTGAAAATGGTATTAACTATTCCAACGTACATAAAAAATACGATTACGACAGATTCGCTGCTCTAGCCGGCCCGGTTAACGGAATATTTGCCCAATATCAATTGGGAAACTTTTTCCTTCTCCAATCAGGAGTGAACCACGCAACTTTCCACTACAACGAACGACAATACAATTACTATTACACAGACTTCTTCCCAACTTCCTCCTACGATCCTACACTCTCCTCCAGTTTTGCACCTTATTACTCAACAGGCCGATCATATTATAGCTTCTTAAGAGTTCCTTTGACTTTGAAGTTCAGAACACCTGGAAAATTAAATTTTGAGATTGGAGGAGGTGCCTATTATGCTTTCCTAACCAATGACGAATACAGGGGTAAAGACCGCGATAATTTCACCAAAGAATACCGCGATGAAAACTTTCCAAAAATGCATGACCGAGGCTGGATTTTGGAAAGTTCGGTGAATTACAACATCAACGATAAATGGAGTGTATTTGCTAGCGGAAGGGTAACTTATGGCAAAGAAGAATATTTCGAAAATGTGGAAGGTAAAACAGGATCGACCGAGCTTACTTTTGGAATTGGATATAAACCCTTCAACAAAAATATATCAAATATTTCGTCAGATTCGCTTGGTCAAAATATTAGCATACTTGCACACTCCGGGATTCTCGTTTCAAATACAAAAAGTACAGAAAACAAAAGCGAATACAAAACATCGCTTGGCTTAAGTTCAGGCGTCTCATTAAAGTTCCTGTTGGGTCAGAACATTGCATTGCTTACAGGTGCCTGGTACGAACGAAAAGGTTACGGACTTAATTACCAAGGCTATCACAACGCCATTTATAAGAATCCGATACAGTCTGAAAGAGAAAATGCACCACAAATCGAATCTGAAGTACAACTCGACTACCTCACCATTCCATTAATGTTTAACATTGAAATGGGCAATAAAATACAGTCAAGCATTAATTTAGGATGTTACTTTTCATTACTTCAAAATGCTTTTGCAGAAGGTGAACGAATTGAAACCTACACGAACAATCAAAGTTACCAGATAACCAAAAGCTATTTTAATGATAGTGCCGATGAATGGTTCCGAAATACAGACACGGGGATTATGCTTTCGTACAGAATCGGTTACCCCATATTTCAATGGGCAAATATGTTTTTGTGGTTTAACCAATCGTTTGGAGTCAAAAATATATTAAACAACGATGAAGAGACGCCAGGAGCTTACATAAATACAGGTAATGAGAAAATATACAATCGTGCAACTTCCATCCTTATCGGCTTAACAATTCCCGTTAATTAAAATTATTCCGCATGAAAAGATCACTCTACACTATAATTATCTTTGCCTTGCTTCTTTCCTGCGAACACTATCCCGAACCAGGAAGCGAAACATTGGAACAATTTTACTGCTCTGTAATTGGCAATAACCAATCTGCTGAAGGACTACAGTATCTTTCAGAAGAAGTTGGTGCACAGATCGATTTCAATTCTCTGATTACGTCAGAAGTTGGAGAATTCAAAATGGAAATAACAGTAAGCGAAGGCGGTGGAATTGTTGACAACGACGTTTTATATCCCGATGAAAACGGGGTAATGACAACAAAATGGCAACTTGGCAACGACACAAACAACCAGCTTCTAACATGCCGTATTCTGGATTCAGACAACAAACAATATGTAGAATTTACAATTGTAGCTACTGCCTATTTCTACAATAATTGGAATACTATTACACAAGGTAATTTGATAGGCATACAGGATATGATTGCCGACACTATTAACCACAGAAGCATGATGCTTAGTCATGGAGACATCTGGAAATCATCCTCCGAGCCTTACTCATGGATTCGTTTGGGATTCCCATTTCCCGGCAATATTAGAATGCTTGACATGAGTAGCGATGGAACTGTTTTTGCTGCTGTTTGGAACGGAACTCTTTACAAATCTGAGGATTGGGGCGAAAACTGGTCATACATTACCAAGCCAATTCCTAATAATGATTATTACTATTCTTTTAATATTACAAGCGACGATTACCTGTGGGCAAGCAAAGCTGCGTTTGGAGTATATTGCTCAAAAGACAAAGGGCTAACATGGACTCAGGACAGTACTACAATGATTAAAGAATCAACACTCGGGCCAATCTACAAATATGGAAGCTCGTACCTCACAATGAGTAGTAATCCGACATCTATTATACAAACAAAAGATGAAGGAATTACCTGGGATACGATCAACACACCCGAGTATTCATTATCCATGTATGTTCCTAACGACTCAACAATTATCGCTCAAAACCAGGGAGGATTCAAATTACATAAATCAACAGATGACGGAGAAAGCTTCAAATTGGTTCTAGCCCCTTATACAACCATGGGGCGTGGAGAGCATTGGCATACCTACAACAAGTTTAAAAACAATTATTATATTATGGTTCCGAGTAGTGGTGTATGGAAAACAAGAGACTTTAAAGACTTTGAGCATTTAATAAGCTTGTCAACATATCAACATCGACTTTTTATCGACCATAAAGGAAATATATACGCATCCGGTTACAATTATATCAATGCAGATCCTGAACATACTTTTGTTTTTGCAGTTGAAAAGTAAGAGTACATTTTCGTTTTTCTATTCGTAATAATTATAACCTTTTATGCTGTGCAATAGCAGAATAGGATTAAATTAGATTTTTCACTATTTTTATTTTCCTTTAAAAATTGTTTTGAGCGAATGGAAAATCAAGAACAACAAGCACAACAGGCTTTTTCTAAAATGGCACAACTCTGTAGCCGTTCGGAGCAATGCTCTGCTGATATACGTAAAAAAATACTCGCCTACGAAATTGTGGATGAAATAGTGGATGAGATCATCGAAAAACTAATCGAGGAAAAATACATCGATAACGAACGATTCGTGAAAGCCTATGTGAATGACAAATTTAAATTCAACAAATGGGGACGTATAAAAATACGTCATTACCTGCGACAAAAAGGACTTTCTGATGCTACCATTCAAAAAGGAATGGATAAAATCGATGAAGAAAAATACAAAAAGGTGCTCGTCAAAATCATGAAAGACAAAGCCAAAACCATTAAAAAGAAAGACAAATTCACGAAAATGGGGCAAATCATTCGTTATACACAGGGTCGTGGGTTTGAGCCGGAATTAATTCATCGACACATGAATGAAGTGCTGGAATAAAAAATAACCCAAAACACCGAACACAGCACTTTAAACTCTGAACTTTTCATCGTACATTTGTGTCCTATTAAAAAAACACTAAATGATTTTAAAGGAACAGGTAAAAGACCTTGTTGAGCGCCGGGATGCGCTGAGGAGGCATCTTTGACTACGATGCAAAGCTAATTGAGCAGGAAGAAGAAGAATTAAAAACCCAGGATCCTGAATTCTGGAATAATCCAAAAGAAGCCGAAGCACAAATGAAAAAAATCCGCACGATAAAAGTGTGGACCGACGGTTTCAACAAAGTACACGAAGCCACCGAAGACTTTTTGGTTCTCTACGAATTTTTTGAAATGGAAGAAGCCAGCGAAAAAGAAGTTGATGCGATGTTTGCCGAAACGCTGACACTAATTGAAGAGCTGGAAACACAAAATATGCTTCGTAACGAAGAGGATCGGCTTGGCGCAGTTTTGCGTATTAACGCCGGTGCCGGTGGTACCGAAAGTAACGACTGGGCTGATATGCTGTTTCGGATGTACAGCCGCTGGATTGAAAAGCAGGGTTACAAAATGAAAGTGGCCGACATGCAGGCCGGCGACGAAGTGGGCATAAAAAGTTGCACCATAGAAATTGAAGGCGAATTTGCCTACGGTTTTCTGAAAAGCGAAAACGGCGTTCACCGGCTGGTGCGTCTGTCGCCATTTAACGCGCAAAACAAACGAATGACCTCGTTTACATCGGTTTATGTGGCACCGCTAATTGACGACACCATTGAAGTGGAAATCAACCCGGCTGACATTACCTGGGATACTTTCAGAAGTGGAGGCGCCGGAGGACAGAACGTAAACAAGGTGGAAACCGGTGTTCGTTTACGCCATGCACCAACAGGAATTATCATTGAAAATACCGAAAGTCGTTCCCAGTTGGGCAACAAAGAAAATGCAATGCGCCTTTTAAAATCACAGCTTTACGAAATAGAGTTGCGCAAACGCTATGAAAAAACTGCCGCCATAGAATCGCAAAAAAAGAAGATTGAATGGGGATCTCAAATCCGGTCGTATGTGTTGCAACCCTACAAAATGGTTAAGGACGTACGCACCAATTTCGAAACGGGCAATGTTGATGCTGTGCTCAACGGTGATCTTGACGGATTTATCAAAGCATATCTTATGGAATTTGGCGGGCAATAAAACTCCGAAAACCCGCTTTATCCTTGCTTTTCTCACTGGCTTTTTACATCTTGTAAAAGTCATCAGGTAATTTAGAAACCTTTCAAATCGTCATATAATATGTACTCAGAAGAAAAGTTCATAAATCGGGAAATAAGTTGGTTATCATTTAACGAAAGAGTTCTTCAGGAGGCTGAAGATCCGGAAACTCCTCTTTTCGAACGGATTCGTTTTATAGGTATTTTCTCGAATAACCTTGATGAATTTTTCAGGGTGCGGGTGGCAGCTGTTCGGAGAATGGTTGCGCTCGGTAAAGATGAAGAAAACCTACTGGGAGCAATAACTCCCGAAGAACTTCATAATAATATCCAGGAAATTGTAATTGAGCAACAAAATAAGGTTCAGGAGATTTATGCCAACATTATTGATGAACTGGAGGAGAATAATATTTCAATCATAGACGAAAAGGACCTGACAGAAAAGCAAGGCGAGTTTGTGCGCAATTACTTTTACGAAAAAGTACTGCCCAACCTGGTACCTATTATGCTGAGCAAAAAAAATAAGTTCCCCTACCTGAGAGATCGCTCGGTGTATCTGGCTGTTAAACTGTGGAAGAAAGAAGATCCTGAAGATTTGGCTTACTCACTAATCAGGATTCCGGGACGCTCGGTACCTCGTTTTTTGGTGCTCCCTGAGGAGAATGGAAAACAGTTTGTACTTTTTCTCGACGATATTATTCGTTTCTGCATGAGCGATATTTTCTTCTATTTTGATTACGACATGTACGGAGCGTATACAATAAAAATTACCCGCGATGCCGAACTCGATCTTGATGATGACATTTCTACAAGTTTTGTGGAGAAAATGAGCCACAGCTTGAAAAAGCGAAAAAAGGGAAAACCCGTTCGTTTAATTTACGACCGCGATATGCCCAAAGATCTGCTGAAATTTCTACTGAAAAAGATGAAACTAGCTGAAGGAAGCGATGCCATTCCGGGAGGTCGTTATCACAACCACAAAGACTTTATGAATTTCCCCGAGATAGGGAAAAAAGAACACTATTATACCAAGTTACCTCCATTCAGGCATAAAGATTTGCCGCCATTTACCAGTATAATGAAAATGATGCGCCAAAAGGACATCATGCTCCACTATCCGTACCAAACGTTTAATCACTTTATCGACTTTTTGCGCGAAGCAGCTATCGATCCGAAGGTTAAAGAAATTGGGCTGACCATTTACCGCGTTGCTTCGGCATCAAAAGTTGTAAATGCCCTTTTAAACGCTGTTAGAAACGGGAAAAAAGTGACTGTAGTTATTGAACTTCAGGCGCGTTTCGACGAGGAGGCTAACATATTCTGGTCGAACAAATTGCAGGAAGAGGGTGCTACCGTAATAAACGGAATTCCGGGAATGAAAGTACATAGCAAACTGGCGTGGGTGCACCGCGAGGAAGATGGTATAATGCGGAATTACGCTTACATCGGGACGGGTAATTTTCACGAGGGAACTGCCCGTGTTTATGCCGACGATGGCCTGTTAACTGCCGATCCGAGATTGGCGAATGAAGTAGAAAAAATATTTGATTTCTTTAAACAGAACTTCCTGCGCCACGACTATAAACACCTCGTTGTTAGTCCTTTTACCATGCGTAAACAATGGGAAAAAAATATTGAAGATGAGATTGTGCTGGCCAAACAGGGAAAACCAGCATGGATGACATTGAAAATGAATAGCCTCATCGATCCGAAAATGATGAAAAAGGTCTACAAAGCAGCTCAGGCAGGAGTGAAAGTTAAACTTATTGTACGTGGTATTTTCGGACTGCAGATTGGGTTGAACGGATTCAGCGAAAACATTACTGCAATTAGTATTGTAGATAAATACCTGGAACACTCACGTATATTTTTGTTTGGTGCCGGCGGCGAGGAGAAAATGTATATTTCATCGGCCGACTGGATGCCCCGAAATTTGAACCGACGCATTGAAGTGGCCTGTCCTATTTACGATGAAAACATTAAAATGGAGTTGAAGAAAATGCTGGAGATTCAACTTCAGGATAATTCAAAAGCAAGAATTCTCGATCCTGAGTTATCAAATAAATATGCACGGAGAAATAATAACGATAAAAAATACCGTGCCCAGGAAGACTATTACAATTACATAAAATCGATAACTAAAGAATAAATAAAAGATTTAAAATGAAGATATACCACAATCCACGCTGCTCGAAAAGCCGAAAAGGGCTGCAGTACCTTGATGAGAAAGGGTGTGAATTTGAAATTATAAACTACCTGAATGAAGGCTTAGCTGAAAAAGAATTAACCGAAATAATTGCGAAAACAGGGAAAAAACCTTTTGATTTTGTTCGTCAGCACGAAAAAGATTACAAAGAGCAATACAAAGGGAAAATGCTGAGCGACAATGAATGGATTAAAGTATTAGTCGAGAATCCGAAGTTATTACATCGCCCGATTGTGGTAAATGGCGATAAAGCAATTCTGGGAAATCCTCCCGAAAATATTGACGATATTCTATAAAAAACAAAGCCGGCAATAATTATTACCGGCTTTATTATTATCTCGCAAAATTATTACAATCCCAATTTTCCCTTAACCAAATCAGGAATCTCACGTGGTTCCTTTGCCACCGGAACATCTGCCGCTTCAAAAGCTTTTATCTTTTCTTCTGCAGTTCCCGATCCGCTAGAAATAATAGCACCGGCGTGTCCCATACGTTTTCCTGCTGGAGCTGATTGCCCGGCAATAAATGCAACTACCGGCTTAGTCATTTTCTCCTTAATAAAACGGGCTGCCTGCTCTTCCGCATCACCGCCTATTTCACCAATTAAAACAACAGCCTCTGTAGCCGGATCGTTCTCGTACATCTCCAGCAAGTCGATAAAATACAGGCCAGAAACGGCGTCTCCACCAATCCCTACACAAGTCGTTTGACCCAGCCCGCTTTCGGTCAACATATTCACCACTTCGTAGGTTAATGTTCCTGAACGCGAGATTAAACCAACATTTCCTTTTTTGAATATCATTGCCGGTAAAATACCAATCAAACACTCATCCGGAGTTATCAATCCGGGACAATTAGCACCGATTAATTTTGTTCCGTGCTTTTTTAAAACCGGCGTTACTTTAATCATATCCTGAACCGGAACGTGTTCGGTAATACAAACCACCAATTCAATACCTGCATAACTGGCTTCCATAATGGCATCGGCAGCAAAAGCCGCCGGCACAAATATTACCGATGCATTGGCACCAGTAGCTTTAACGGCATCTTCAACACTGTTAAAAACCGGTACGCCTTCAACTTCCTGACCGGCTTTACCTGGCGAAGTTCCACCAACGATATTGGTTCCGTATGCTTTCATTTTTGAGGTATGAAAAGCTCCGTCGCGACCGGTAATTCCCTGAACTATTACTTTTGTATCTTTATTTATTAATATGCTCATTTTTCAATTTTTTTCTTCTTTCTGAAATCCTATTTACTTAACTCAATTGCTTTCTGAGCCGCTTCGCGCATAGTTTTCACTACCGGCAATCCTGTTTGCTCGATAATCTCAAGGCCTTCTTTGGCATTGGTTCCCGACAAACGGATTACGATGGGCACATCAGTTTTTATCTGGTCGAGTGCTGTTACTAAACCTCGTGCTACATCATCGCAACGGGTAATACCCCCAAAAATGTTGATCATTACCGAATTTACATTTTGATCGCTCAGCAGGATATTCATGGCATCCACTACCTTTTGCGGATTCGATGATCCGCCAATATCAAGGAAGTTAGCAGGTTCGCCGCCATACAATTTTATCATATCCATGGTAGCCATGGCCAAACCGGCGCCGTTTACCATACAACCGATATTTCCATCGAGTTTAATGTACGAAAGACCTTTTGCATTGGCTTCAATCTCTTTTAGCTCTTCTTTATCGGCCTCCCGCATATTCAGAATTTCGTTCTGACGATACAACGCATTGTCATCAAAATTCATTTTCCCGTCGATAGCTAAAACTTGTTTGTCGGGTGTAAGAACCAGTGGATTGATCTCGGCTAACGACGAGTCGGTATCAATATAAAGCTGGTAAAGTTTTACCAGAATATTGGCGCACTGTCTAATCTCTTTTGGATCGCCAAATAACTGCAATGCAACTTTTCGTGCCTGCCACGGCATTAATCCCATCGACGGATCAATTGCCATTTTAATAATTTTCTCCGGCGATACTTTTGCCACTTCTTCAATTTCGACGCCACCTTCAGCACTGGCCATCAAAGTTACCGACTTGGTGTTCCTATCGTTGATCAAACCTACGTAAAACTCCTTTTCAATGTCGACAGCATCGGCAACCAATACTTTTTCAACGCATATTCCTTTAATGTCCATGCCAAGTATTTGTTCGGCTTTTTCAACGGCTTCAGCTTTTGTATTTGCCAGTTTTACACCGCCGGCTTTGCCGCGGCCCCCAACATGTACCTGTGCTTTTACAACACGTAGCTTGTCTTTGTCCGACACATTTTGTTTTACTTCATCAACCGTATGGCAAACAACGCCTTCCGGTACAGGAATCCCGTACTTCCTGAATAAATTTCGGGCTTGATATTCGTGAATTTTCATATATATTAATTGTTTGTCATCGAAAGCCAACTATAACCGGACCAGGAGCAAAACATGGTTAAAGCACTAGTTCATTCCTAATTGACTTTCAGTTTTTAAAAATTAATGTTAAATGTAACGATTATTTAACCGTTAAACCCTTCATTTTGTTTTGAAATTTTATGACTTACAACACATTTTTTCTGTAACCAAAATCACTTGATTGTAAAATTCTTTTAAAACAGGAATGCCGTACTTAGTCACTTCTTTTTTTTCAGTAGATTTGCAGCACTTAAAACAGATTACGAATGAAACGACCATGATAAGACTTTTGCCATTTAGACACATAAATAAAATCATGGAAGTTCCATCTTATACACCTGGAAACAAACAATTTTAATAAGATGAAAGAAGCGATCAGACAAGTTATTGAACACGAAGCAAAAGCAATCCAGGCTATTCCCGTTGAAGATGGGATGCTTGAGGCTATTGAACTGATACACCGCCAGGTACACCAAAAGAATGGGAAACTGGTTACCAGCGGAATGGGCAAAGCCGGGCAAATTGCCGCAAATATTGCCACCACATTTAGCTCAACCGGAACGCCGGCTATTTTTCTTCACCCCAGCGAATCGCAACACGGCGATTTGGGAGTGCTGCAACAAAATGATGTTTTACTGGTTATTTCGAACTCAGGAAAAACCCGCGAAATTATAGAATTGATTGAGCTGGCAGAAAATTTATATGCAGGACTTCCGTTCATCGTAATTTCTAGCAATCCGGAAGGTGTGCTGGCAAAAAATGCCAACGCTTTTATATACACCGGCAACCCACAGGAAGTTTGTCCGTTGGGGCTTTCACCAACAACATCTACCACGGTAATGACTGTAATTGGTGATGCGCTGGTAGTATCGATGATGAAAAAAATTGCTTTTACTAACGTCGATTACGCCAAACGCCACCACGGTGGATATTTGGGTAGCAAATCGCGTTTGCAGGCCGAGAGTGATAAAAACGATTGTTAGAGATTGTATTATACCGACAAGAGTGATAATTAGTAAATTATAACCAAAAATTGAAGATGAGAATTACAAAACAAAATACGGTTGGATTAGTTATCGATATTCAGGAGCGCTTAATTGCTGTAATGAACGAAAAAGAGACCTTGCTGAAAAATTGCACCACTTTATCGCAAGGGTTAAAAGAACTGGAAATACCAATGCTGGTATCGCAACAATACACAAAAGGATTGGGCGAAACAGTAACAGAAATTCAGGCAGTTTTTGATGAATTCAGCTACTTTGAGAAGAAAGACTTTAGCTGTTTTCAGGTACCGGAAATAGTTGATCAATTAAAGGAGCTGAAAGTTAAAAACATCGTTATTTGCGGTATCGAGTCGCATGTTTGCGTGCTGCAAACTGCACTTGATCTGAAAGCTGCCGGATTAAACCCAATTGTAGTAATGGATTGTGTTTCATCGCGCACAGCTGCTAATGTTGAACTGGCAAAAGAGCGTTTCCGCTACGAAGGAATTATGATGACTTCGTACGAATCGATACTGTTTGAACTAACTGCATCGGCTGGCGACCCTTCGTTCCGCGCCATTTCAAAACTCGTGAAATAAAAGAAATACTAGTCATCGTTTGGATAAATTCAGGCGGTGACAATTAATAAAATCAAATATGCTCGAAATTTGTGCCATCGCATCAGGAAGTAACGGAAACTGCTATTACATTGGCAACGAAAATTCGGCCATTTTGGTTGACGCCGGAATTTCTACCAAGCAGATTCTACGCCGGATGAGCGAACGTGGTTTGGATGCCGACAAACTGCGGGCAGTTTTTATTACCCATGAACACAGCGATCACATGCGCGGTGCGCGGGTTTTGGGAAAACGGCTTCAAATTCCTGTATACATGAGCGCAAAGACTTACGATGGTTCGTATAAAAATCTGCGCCCCGATTATCCACGTTTTTTTACCTGCGACGAAACAATTGCAGTCGACGAATTTACAGTTCATCCGGTAAAAAAATACCACGATGCTGCCGAGCCCTATTCATTCAGAATAAGTTACAAGAATCTGAATATTGGCGTTTTTACCGATATTGGCGAAGCATGTGAAAATGTAAAAGCACATGTTGGAAAATGTAATGCACTTTTTCTGGAATCGAACTACGACGAAAAAATGCTTTGGGCAGGCCGATATCCTCAATTCCTAAAAGAAAGAGTTGCCTCGAAAGTTGGACACCTCTCCAACAACCAGGCTTTTGAGCTGTTGAATGAACACACCAACGGCGAACTGAGATGTGTGTTCCTTAGTCACATCTCAAAAGATAACAACACACACGAAAAGGCTTTAAAAACGATGCAAACGCTTACAGAAAAGTTTGAGATAAATATTGCATCACGGTTTGAGGCATCGGAAGTTTACCAGCTCTCATCCAACAACGGCCATAAAAAACAAATCCCGAACAAGTCACAGAATTTAAAACTCCGGTTTCCCGAATTTTAATGAACTTATTTGAGATCTGTCGACAGTTTGGAATAACTCCTAACTATTTAGTAAATTATCGCTTAAAGCCTGCAGCGTTTGATCTTTTCGTTGTGTAGGCACCAGTATCGAAATATTATGACGACTTCCGCCGTAAGAAATCATACGAATTGGAATGCCATCAAGCGCATTAAAAACCTTCGATGCAAACCCCTTTTCTTCCTGAATAATATCGCCAACTATGCAAACAATCGTCATATCCCTGTCGATCACCACACTGCCAAATTTATCCAACTCCTCTTTAATTGAATCAAGGTTACGGGTATCGTCGACAGACAAAGAAACGGCTACCTCCGATGTTGAAATCATATCAATCGGTGTACGGAAATCTTCAAAAATTTTAAAAACATTTGCCAGAAAACCGTAAGTATTTAACATCCTTCCCGACCGAATCTTCACCGCAGTAATATTATCTTTAGCGGCAACTGCTTTTATTCCTTGTCCATCCGATTCTGCCGTAATTAATGTGCCACTATCCGTAGGATTCATGGTGTTTTTCAGGCGAACCGGAGTATTCTGAATCCGCGCCGGAAGAACAGTTTGCGGATGAAGGATTTTTGCGCCAAAAAAGGCTAACTCTGCCGCTTCGTTATACGACAGCTGATCGATCTTTTTGGTATTATCCACAAAGCGCGGATCGTTGTTATGGAAACCGTCAATATCAGTCCAAATTTGAATTTCTTCGGCATCAAGTGCCGCACCAATTAACGATGCCGTGTAATCGCTACCGCCACGTTGCAGGTTGTTAATTTCGCCTTCGGCATCTCTGCAAATAAATCCCTGAGTGATATAATATTTAGCTTCACCAACCTCTTTCATCACCGGTTTTATATGGTTGCGAATGAAATTCAGATCAGCAGCTTTGTCCTCATCAATTTTCATAAAATCAAGCGCTGGTAACAACTTTGTATCATGCCCGTTTTCATTCATTAGCATGGTTACCAGGTTGGTTGAAATAATCTCGCCCTGAGCCAGAATTGTATTCTCGCCAACACTGCCAAAAGTCCCCGATGTAAAAGATTTTATGGTTTGAAAAACGTCGTTTATTAATTGTAATCCCTTTTTCTTGTTTTCTTCAGAAGTAAAAAGTTCGGCAACTACCTTTTTGTAATTATTCTCCAATTTGCCAATAATAATACGCGCAGTATCCTTGTTCTTCTTTTTAAGATAATTTGAAATTTCCACCAAAGCATTGGTTGTTCCCGACATAGCTGATAGAACCACAATCTTTTGCTCTCCATCAGTTACTAAATCCATAACAGCCCGCATATTCTCGGGCGAGCCAACCGATGTTCCTCCGAATTTTAAAACTTTCATCTCTCTTTAATTCAAATTTTTAGTGGTGCAAATATGAATAATTTTTAACTTAAAAGAAAAGTTTTCTACTCTTCCTGCATATACATGCAGTTGTTTTGCATATATATTAACATTTTGCTATGATAAGTATCACATCCTTTCCTAAAAACGATTATAAGGCAAAAGGTACATTTGGCAAAAACTAAATCAGTAATAAATGACACGTATTTTTCTAATAACCATTATTTACCTTTTTTCTTTCTCTGTAGTTAAAGCGCAAGAAGAATCACCGTATTTGCTCATCAGCAAATCGGCAGAATCAGTAGCAGATGGGATTTCAAAAGCCAAATCGGCGTTAAGCGAATCGGGGTTCAAGGTTATTGGAGAGTACAATCCAGCCCAGTCGCAGGACCTGGGCATTATATGTTATACTCATCCCGAACTGGAAAAAATAGCGCTTGGTTTTAACGATCGAGGAGCTTTAGCTGCGGTGTTAAAAATAGGTTTTAAGAAAGAAGGCGAAACATTAAAAATAAGCATGCTAAATCCAATGTATCTGTTTTACTCCTATTTTGTTGATGGCATTGATGAACAGGAAGAGGCATTGCGCGAAATATCAGATCAGGCAATTGAAGCCATGCAAACAATTGGAATACTGAATGAACCTTTTGGCGGAACAGTGGAAAAGAATAAACTGCAAAAATACCACTACAAAATAATGATGCCGTACTTTACCGATGCCGAGGTGTTGAAGAGTTTTAATTCGTTTGATGAAGGATTAAAAACCATCCAACAAAATCTGAAAACCGGCAAAGGAGAAACTCAAAAAGTTTATGAGTTGGTTTATTCCAATAAAAAGATAGCTGTTTGGGGAGTAGGACTGAAAAACGCAGAAGATGGAGAAGCGCATTTTTTACCGATAATTGGCGACGAACATGTGGCAGCCATGCCTTACGAAATCATTCTTCAGGGAAATACCGCAAGTATACTTCCCGGGAAATACAGAATTGCACTGCATTGGCCCGAACTTACTATGGGCACTTTCATGAAGATTATGAGCACACCGGGCGACATTAAAAAGTCACTGGAAAAACTTACTGAATAAAAACGGAGGCTGTTTATTCAAAAACACGAACAGCCTTTTTTACCGTAACTTTTCGATAAAGAATTCAACAACATCTTTCCCCGAGGGATCTGAAATACCGATGGCCGGCGCATAAACAATAGCTTCGGCTCCAACTTCATTGGCACGGTCTTTAAGCGCTTTGGCATGCAGCGGATGATGATTCAATTCATCTTCGTTGGTTGGCACGCCTCCTTCATAATGATTGAACACAAAAAAGGGCACAGCATCTTTTGTCATTTTCGCCAGGAAATCGAGTTCCTTACGAATTTCATTTTGCGCAAACAAATCCACTCCCTCTGCTGACTTGAAACCAAAAACCCGGGCAACTGACAACAACTCTTCGGGGGTCTTGTAGGGAGGTATTCCCAGTAAATCGGGCCAGCGTAAAATATCGTAAGTCGACTGTGTGGAAAAAGCTGCCGCACACTTAATTTTTGTCGATTCCCTTAAAACAGGATCATTACTTTCTGCGTCGGTCATATCAGCTGAAAAAGCCAGCCACAAAGAAGTTCCTGCTCCGGCAGATCCGCCACTACAAGCAATTCGATTCTTATCGAGATTATATTTTTCGGCGTTGGCTCTGATATACTGCAAGCACCGTTTTGAGTCGTTCATACTTCCTAAAATTCCGTATGGAGGCTCGCTCATGTAACGGTAATTGATACTGGCAACCGAGATCCCGGCATTGAGTAAACGCACCCAATCTTCGGAATCGTAATAGCGGCTTTTATCGCCACCAATAAAACCGCCTCCATGGATATAAATTACAAGCGGAGTAGGTTTATCCGTATCCGCTAACCAAATATCAAAAGTATTTCGTTCATGATCGCCGTAGCGTTCGTTTGCAAAAGTTGCATGCACACCGGCAGCGTTTATGGCCTGTGGAAATTCTGCTATATCAGTCATTATTGTTTTTTCGTTTTATTGGCGAGATTCCAAAATCAGGAAGAATAAGTTGTCTTCTGTTAATACATACGCAGCGCTTGCCCAATTTGCAATACGAAGTTTTCCGAAATATTGTTCAGGCGGCACAACTCATTTATCGAGGTTTTAAACTTTCTGGAGATCACCCAAAGCGAATCGCCCGAGCGCACTTTGTAATATTCCGGAATAGCAACATTTGTGGAGTAGCCTTTTGGTTTTAGCTTCTTATGCAAAGCCATTAAACTCTCCATATCAAAAGCATCGTCGCGTATTTTTTCTTCTTTAAAATCAAACACCAGCTCGGGATCAAAAGGCTGTCCGTTTTCACGCATCTCAAAATGCAAATGTGGACCACGGGCACGCCCTGTACTTCCGGCTAAACCTATCGGTTCTCCCTTTTCCACCTTATCGCCTTTATTCTTCAGGAATTTGGTGAGGTGAGCGTAATACGTTTGAATATTATTTCGATGCTGCACAACCACCAACCGGCCAAATCCATAGCCCCAGTTTGCACGGGCTATCACTCCACTTTGTGTGGCCATTACCGTATCGCCTTTATACATTTTAATATCGGTGCCGTAGTGCATACGACCGGAGCGCGGTCCGAAACGACTGATAATATAACCATCGCTACCGGGAAGGATAAACTGCTCCAGATAGCCTTGTTTTGCCGACTCGGGAAAACTATCCAGAGTTGTTCTGAAGCCCTCTACATCTAATGGTTTTACCACATCCGGCACAACCAAATTATCAACCACTCTATGTTGCCCGAAGGCCAAAAAAACTGCCAAAAACAGCAAACAAAAAATTACCCCTCTTCTCCTAAACATGCTACAAAAAAAGTTAAAAGATTCTGAAATCGAAAACGAGAAACAAAGAAGAATATTCTGTGCGAAATAATTTCATGTTAATAAATAAAGAGAATAGCTCGAAATCATCCGTCTCCGAAAATTCATGATTATCTTTGCAGTACCGACTTAACCAGAGCTGATCACTTAACTTTTATACAACAACAAAAAATAAAAAAGATGATTTATCTGGCAGACACCGCAGACATTCAGGCATTAAAACATCTGTACGAGTTTTTCCCATTAACCGGCGTAACAACAAATCCTACTATTTTAAAACAATCGGGATTAAAACTCTCAGAAGCCGTTCAGAATATTATTGAAATAGTTGGCAAAGGCAGCATTCACGTTCAGGTGATGAGTGACAAAGCCGAGGATATGGTAAATGAGGCCAAAACCTACAAAAATTACTTTAACCTGGGCGATAATTTTTACGCCAAAATTCCGGTATCCATCGAAGGTTACAAAGCCATGCGTATGCTAAAGGATGCGGGAATAAATGTTACCGCAACAGCCATTTTTACGCAACAACAGGCATTGGTGGCCTCACGTGCCGGAGCCGATTTTGTGGCACCGTACGTTAGCCGTTTAGACAACATTTCGTCGCATGGAATTGAGGTAGTTGGTGACATTGTAAAAAACACAAAAGAATTTAATCTGGATACAAAAGTACTGGCAGCCAGTTTCAAAACAGTCGACCAAATTCACCGCGTTAGCATGGCCGGAGCACAGTCGGCGACCATTAGTCCCGAACTGCTTTTTCAACTGATAAAGCACCCAATGACCGACATTAGCATTGCGCAGTTTGAAAAAGACGGCGAAGGATTATACAATATCTTTTAACGTAAAATGAATTAACGGCTTATTCCTGAAAGCAATTCATCCTTATTTCCCATAATAATGTGTGGATTGCTTTTGGGATCGAGCCATTTTAGCACCCTTTGCATATTCTCTTCGCTTACGGCCACACACCCTGCTGTTGACTCGTTGCCGGTTTTATTCAGATGAAAAAAAATGGCACTTCCTTTTCCTTTTACAACCGGATTTGTGTTGTATTCAATTACCATACAATATTTGTAGGCATCGCTTTTTAGCAGCAGATTTTCGTAGGATTGGGCATCGGTTTCGCCCTGCACATAACGATTGTAGTTTTCCGACTCCGGGTCGTCAATCCATTTGTCCTCAATCGTAGTTTTCTGAAAAGGCATTTTTGTATCGACACTATCGAGGTAAGTAAATAATTTCCCAAGTGCAAAAATGCCAGTTGGTGATTTGCTGTCGCCTTCAATTTTCTGGTTAATTGGCGCAAAACCATTTTCGCCAATTCCTGCCGGAATAACATCAAAAACAGCTTGCCAGCCTTGCTCTGTTTTTTCGTAAGCTAACAGAAATGCCTGATGATCGTTTGCCCTGATGTTATAAACTAACAGCACCTGTTTTATGCCCGACAAATTCGTTGTAGCAATTCTATCCAGTATTTCCTGCCCCGTTTCCTGCTGCTTTTCTACCGTCGATTTACAGGAAAATAGCAGAAATAACACCAAAAAAAAGATTATTATTTTATTTAGTTGTTCCATTTAGAGGCAAAGTAAAAATAAATTCACTGCCTTTCCCAACTTCACTGCTAACGCTTATCTGACCTCCGTGTCTCTCAATAAATTCTTTACAAATTACCAATCCCAGCCCGGTACCTTTTTCGCCTCCGGTACCACGACTGCTGACATTATTTTCGATCGTGAATATTTTGTCAAGATTTTCTTTTGAAATCCCGATTCCATAGTCTTTAACTTTTATTACACACCAACCATTTTCGCGTGTTATATGTACTGTTATCTCCCCATCTTTGTGTGTAAATTTAATGGCATTGGCGAGTAAATTTCGGATGATTGCTGAGAACATATTTACATCTACCCAGGCTTCAATCTCTTCTCTGGCAAACACCTCAATCAGGATATTTTTCTTTAATGCCGCCTCTTCGTGGAAACGCAGCAATGCTCTTATTTTCTCCGGAATTTTTATCATTTCAGGCTGAAAAACAATGGCATTACGCTGCAAACGTGCCCAGGTAAGCAGATTCCCCAAAAGGTCGTCGGCCAGTACCGATGATTTGTAAATATTTGAAATGTGGTGCTGTAAGCGAAGTTGATCCATTGATTTAAAATCCAAAAGCAAGTTTTCTGAGAAGCCTACTATAATGTTAAAATGATTGCGCAAATCGTGCCCGATGATGGAGAAGAATTTATCCTTTGTCCGGTTTAGCTCATTTAACTCATCATTTTTAGCGGTAATTATACGGTTCTGTTTATCAATCTGAATGGTACGCTCCAACACTTTTTTCTCCAGGCGAATATTTTCCAGTCGCAGCCGGTGTTCGCGTAGTTTTATAAATCCCCAAACAGCAAACACAATAATAACAAAGTAAGCCAGGTAAGCGTAAATACTTCGCCACCACGGAGGAAGAACTACAATTTGCAACTGTATTCCATCATTATTCCAACGACCATCGTTATTCGATCCTTTTACAAAAAACGTATAATCGCCGGAAGGTAGCGCAAAAAAGGGCACAAATTTCCGGTTACCAACTTCGATCCACTCGTTGGAAACACCTTGCATTTTATAAGCGTAATTGTTTTTTTGCGGATTAGTAAACTCAAGTGCAGCAAACTCAATGGTAAACGACTGCACGTTGTGGCGCAATACAACCTTTGATGTACCTGCAATATTTACCTCCTTTTGTTGTGCCCCACTTATTGAGTTAAAAGCGGTAAACACAATATTGGGTATATGCGGATTTCCTTTCAATGAGTCGGGATAAAAGGTGTTAAAACCATTCATCCCGCCAAATAATAATTCGCCGTCACTGGCACAATAAGCAGCGCGCAAATTAAATTCGGAACTCTGCAAGCCATCGTCGGAAGTATAAGTTTGCAATTCATTTTCTTTTACTAAAAAACGGCATAATCCATTTCCAGTGGCAAGCCACAGATCATTGTTTTTATCTTTAATAATTTCATAAATATAATTACTGGGTAATCCGTCTTTTTCGCTAAAATAGCTGAACTCCTGCGTGTTTTTATCAAAGATATTTATGGCTGCATTGGTACCGATCCAAATACGCCGAAGGCTGTCCTCACACAACGAAATAACAAAATCGCTGCTCAGTCCACTATCCGTTTTTTTGTATTCTTTTAGCTCGTTCGTTGTTGTATTATACACATCCAGCCCACCTATTGTGGCAATCCAAATCAATCCATCCGAATCTTCAAGCAAACTATAAATGAGGTTAGAACTAACTTGCCGGCTTCCTTCCAACTGTTGATTAAACCGCTCAACATGGCCTGTTCTACCATTTACCCTAAAAAGTCCGTTTGATGTGCCGATCCAAATTAATTGGTGCCGATCCTGAATAATATGATAGATCCGCGTATTTTCAAACGCTGGCCAGTTAGGCCGGTCAAAGAATTGCCGCCAATCGTTGAAACTATTATTTACCGCATTCCAGATAAAAATGCCGTCCCGCGTACCTAACCAGATATTCCGGTCAGCATCTTTAAAAATAACATGAACAAAATCGTTAGGCAGATAATTTTTACCCGTTTGTTGCGAAGAAAAATGTTCCACTTCATTGGTTTCCGGATCCACAATATTTAGTCCTTGCCCCCAGTTCCCAATCCACAGTTTACCATCGTCATTTTTTAATATTCCGGCAATAACATTCCCCAACAAATCTACCGACGATGGTGAATTACCACTTCGATAAAGCTGAAACTTGTCTCGTTTAAGGTCGGTTTTACTCATCCCCGACAAGGTGCCCACCCACAGGTTTTCCGACCGGTCGATTAACAAACTCTGTACTATATTATGCGCCAGCTGGCTGTTCTCCGAGGTAAAATTCTGAATTACATACCTGCCAGCCGAATCTTCGGAAAGTACAAAAATTCCATTCCCTTCCGTTCCAACTATCAATTCTCCCGATTGGGGTTCAACAATGCTTCTTATGCAGGTAGTAAAAGAAAAAACACCTCCATCTTTCAGTTTGAATTCCTGTTCCTCAAAACTTTTTTGCTTCGGATTTAAACAATACAATCCAATTCTGGTACCAGCCCAGATGCGGTGTTCTTTATCCTGAAACAATGCCGTTACGTTGACCGATTTTAATGAATCGCCAGCAACAGAAAGAAAAGGGTAACACATGAAATCTTCGTTCCTGAACGAGAATGCATTAATTCCGGTTGTACAACCTGTCCATATTATACCTGACCGATCTTCCAAAACGGGCTGCTTAACATCTTGGACAGCCGGATTGAATGGAGCCTCGCTGCGAAAATGCGAAAATGTATTTGTATCGAAATTGAAGACAGAAACTAACGGTGGTGTATTTATTACTATTCGACCGTCGTTTAAAAGCAGGTTATCGTAACTGTGAGTTGTAACATCAGGCGAATAGTTTGTTTGGTATCGCACGCGTACAAACCGATCTTCAGTTATCAGGTATTTGTTAAGCCCTCCTTTGGTTCCAATCCAAAGGTCGCCCGCACGGTCTTCCGAAATGGCATAAATCCAGTTATTTGAAATGGACGTTGAATCATCGGGTTGAAAACGAAACACCTTAAAATTTTCACCATCAAAACGATTTAGCCCATTTTGTGTGCCAATCCAGATAAAGCCTTTCGAATCCTGAAATAAACAGTTTACAACACTTTGCGACAGCCCTTCGTTGATGGAATAAGTACTGAAATTGTATTGTTGGGAAAAAGCTGAAAGAAGCGCAAAGTTAAAGATCAAAAAACAGCACAATCGTTTCATGGTAAGTTTCGTAATTAACTGATGAGAAATCAACCAACGCATTGCGAAGTTCGTTATAAGTTGGGTTATTTCAAAATATGTCTTTCCAGCCGACAATTCATTACAGATCAAATGCTATTGCGTAGATAAATAGCAGGTTGTAATATTACATTATTGTTCCAGTAGCTTATAACAGAAAGAGGCTGACCATACGAAGTCAGCCTCTTTTAAGAATCCCACTAAGGACGAATCCTCAGCCCAAAGTCTGGGCGACTTTGGCTTTATACATGATAAAAAATAAGGGTCAAATTATTCTTTGTAAATAATTCTTCCAATCTGGAGTTTTCCATCCAGATCTAAACGATAGAGATATATTCCGGTAACATCGTGTTCCGGTTCGTATTCTATCCGATTCATTACTCCAGCCTCAACCGGACGATCAAGTATTCTTGCCACTTTCTGACCGGTGATATTGTAGATTTCAAGAACTCCATATGCATCAACTCCAGATACAAATTCGAAAGTAACTTTTTCGCTAAATGGATTCGGGTAAACTTTCAGAGTACTTTCATCGAAAGTAACCGGAATTGGTATTTGAGCTGATTGAAGTGCTTCTGGACCAGGTAGTGGTGGGCCACAAACAACAGCATGTGCAATAACCCATACACCACCAGTTGTAGGGAATGTAACTTCTATTCCATCACCAGCTTTATTACCATATTGTCCCGGAGAAATAGTATTCTCACCATTTTTCTGAGGATAAGGAAGTAAACCTGCATATACGTGAGTATCATCTATATGATAACCTGCAAGTTCAAATGCAGTATAAAGTGCAAATGTTACGGTAACATCGGTGGATGTTATATTTACTGTTGCTGTTCCCACTTCATAGCCATTCCATTCTGGACCTGTTGGATCACATACCGGAGTACCTGCATAAACTGGGATTGAGAACTCACCGGTACTAGTAAAGTTATTTGTCCAACCCCAATTTTCAGAACCCGTAAATGTATTTAAGAAGCACTCGTTATTTGCGGCATAGAAACCGTAAGCGGTTTCGCATACATCACAAGGAGGAACAGTGAATGAACATTCTGCAAAATCATTTGAACAAGCATCTGAAACCTTGTATCTAAATAAAACGTTATAACCGTCTACTGAATTTCCAAAGTCTCTCCAGTCAAGTGCATCAAGTGCTTCCTGATTGGTAGTTACAGGTTCACAACCATCCTTATATCCAAACTTACCTTTCCAGGTTTGGAATGCAGCTTCTATATCTCCATCAGACAGACAATCGGCTAATACAGGGCCAGCTTCACAATAAGCATCCACTGGTGTTGCTGCTGGTTTATAGAATGTACTACTGCAGTAATCATCGCTGCAATCGTCAGACACATCCAATTCGAAGTACAAATTAATTTCACCGCATAAATCTGCAGGCAGTGGAGGTATGCCTTCTACAGTTGCGCCGGAACAGCCTGCTTCGAGGATTACAAATCCTGCTACCCAGTCATCATATTGGGCTCTAATAGTGGCTTCTGAAGCACACTCTCCTAATGTCACCGGCTCTGGGCAATCTACTTCAATTTTAGGAGTATTTTCTACAGTAAATGTATGAGTACAATTTTTATGCGTTCCACAAAAATCTGTAACATCAACCTCTACTTTTACTGTGCCACCACAGTGATCCGGAATAGGAACATTGTCTAAATTATCAACTTTAACATCGTCAACATAATACAACACTGTAAGAGGCGGAATTCCTTTTAAATCATCGAGGCTATTAAATCTAAAACCATCTAACCAGGTTCCGAATTTACCATCGATAGTATCCTGAGTCTGGCAAGATGCCTCCAAAGGACTTACATCCGGACAAGGTAGCTCAATATCAACAAACTCTGCATTCAGAATTTCATTGGAACATGGTCTTCCTGTATAACGTGCGGCATCAGTTACCACACATATATATTCTCCGGGATGTCTCATTATGGTATCAGTTGTTGTGTTAATCGGTTCACCAACCGGATTTCCCGTACCGTCCCCAATAAACCACATGTAGGTATAAGGTCCATCAGTATTTGATGGGTCAACAGAAACTGTTGCTAATCCAATTCCATCAACACATATAGGAGGTTCAGTAGTTACATCGCAATTGAGGGCTGCTGCAGGAGGAATAAGATACTCATAGCATTCTGTGAAACAATTTTGTCCATCCCAAATTTCTACCCAATAAAGTACACCATCTGGTCGTTGTTGAGGAGGATCTGCCAATAAATCGCTTTCAAGTACTCCAGCTATATCTGAAAGTACTGCATCTGTACCAATAACAGTCGTATGAGTTGGATCTTCAGTATGGTTATACCATTTATATGTATAATCACCGGTACCGCCCTCTGCAACAACTTCTACTTCTCCATCTGATGTCCACCATTTGGTAGGAATTTTATTAACTTTTACATAACACTCCGGAAGCGGGTATAGTGTTACGGTCAACTTAGACAGGCTTTGACAATGTGTTGGCTGAGACATGTCTGTTACAGTAACATTGTATTCAGTCTCTTTAGGTGTAGAATTATCATCCGGCAAATCAGGATCGGTTAATCTGTCCCAATCGAATGTAAAATCATTTATATCCTGTCCTTCATCCAAAATGTCAGCATTGTAATTATTTGGATTAAAGTCTTCCGGTATTCCATCTTCACACCACCAGGCAGTCTGTTCAGTTAAGCCAGGATTTGGATTTACGTGCAGCGTAATAGTTGTAGACTCTGTGCAATCCTCAGTATTGTCAGCATAGTCGGCATCCACATCTACTTCTGTTCCGTTAAGGGCAGCATATGTCGTCAAATCCACTGTTTCTGGAATTGGAGTTCCATTTACACTATATACAACATCCATCGTTTCATCAATACCTATTGACACTGAAGTAAGGTTAAACGTACCATCCAGTTCGCCGCCGGTAATATTTTCACATACGGTCAATTCATCAGGGCTCAGATCGGGGCGTGGCTCTACTACCAATGTAATTGTAGTAGATTCCGAACAATCCAGCGTATTGGCTGTATAATCAGCTTCAACATTCACTACTGTACCATCAAGTGCATCATACGAAGTCAGATCAACAGTTTCTGGAATTGGAGTTCCATTTACACTATATACAACATCCATCGATCCATCAATACCAATTACCGCTGAAGTCAGATTAAATATACCATCCAGATCACCACCAGGCTCGTTCTCACATACGGTTAATTTATCCGGTTCTAATTCAGGACGTGGTTCCACTACCAATGTAATTGTGGTAGATTCCGAACAGTCCAGGGTATTGTCAGAATAGTCGGCATCCACATCTACTTCTGTTCCGTTAAGGGCAGCATATGTCGTCAAATCCACTGTTTCTGGAATTGGAACTCCATTAACACTAAATACAACATCCATCGATTCATCGATACCTATCACAGCGGTGGTCAGGTCAAAAGTGCCATCCAGATCTCCGCCAGGCTCGTTTTCACATACAGTTAATACATCCGGGGTTAAATCCGGGCGAGGCTCAACTGTTGCAGTTACCTCAACAAGATTACTGCAGCAGTCGTTTTTGTCAAATTCAGCCGCCCAACGAGAATGTGGTCCTACTCCTGGCTCAACAAGTGTTAAACAAGGACTTGAACTTTCCTGGATTATATCTTCTGGTACTAATATTACAATACCTTCTTCGTTTAGATCTGGTTTCTCCATAAACCAGTAAAATGTAGATTCGCTAATGTCTCTACCTGCTTCTTTTGGCTCAACACATAATACAGCATCATCACCCACACAAACAATATCAGGTACAGGGTCAATTTCAGGGCTGGCACCAACGGTGCCGCCAACAAAGTCGTTCAACATAGCATCAGTTGAATGCGAATTCCTACTTTCGAAAAAGAACCAGGCACCACACAAATCTATTCCTATAGGAAGTCCAAGTAAATCAACTCTACCTTCGAAGAAAGAACCAGGATAGTAATTACCAGAAGTCTTGGTGTCTTTATGCTCGTATTCATTCCAGTTAAGTCCGGTTACAGGATCAGAATAATCAGGAACAAGATACGTTGCACTGCTTACTTCAGCTTCTGCAAATACAGTAGCTTCAATAAGTCTTTTTTTCCCTTTTTGTGAAGGATCAAACTGGTATACCTCTATATTCGGAACACGTCCACCTTCAGTAAACTTTGCAAGAATAAGCATATCTCCATAGACTTTTGCAGGGAAGAATGCATTTTTGTCCTCATTTTCAAAACCCGGAGTGATTCCTGCTTCATAAGGAGCAGTTCCGTCCTGAAATACCCAGAAACCAACTTCAGACGAACCTGACGTGGAATTCCTGTCGGTACAGAAATACATGGTGTCATTAATAACAGCAACTGCGGCATTGGTGAGTTCATCTTTGTCTGAAACCTGTCCCCATTCCCAATACATTCCTGTGGCCAAATCATAGTCTTTTGTTCCACCTGTAAACTGGTTATCGGTTCCATCAAGTCGCTTTGCGTCAATCACAAATGAGGAAATAATATTTCCATCAGTAAATACGTCTACCCACTCGCCAGAAATGGTACTTGGATTACCGTCAATAGTAATTTGTGCATTGCCCGTATAACTAAACAGCAATGCACCAAAGAGTAACAAAAGATAGCAATACCATCTTTTGAAGTGCGTGTAATTTTTTTTCATAATCTGATAATTTTTAGTTAAAATGTGTTTTAGTCTTATCACATCATCAAAAAAAGCCTCCATACGCGTCACTATTCATAAAATTGGTTTATTTGGATTTAATTCTAAGGGGTACAGAGTTAAGTCCGAGTTTTCTAAATATTTTCACGAAAAAAAGTTACGGCGGAATCATTAAGAAGTCAATCGGGTTTATTACGTAATTAAATGGAGTGAGAGTTTAAGAATTTGTTTGATTTTTAGCGATATTTTTTGGGGAAAGTAAAGATAAAACCTGCGCACGAACATTTCACCGCATTCCCAACAGGGAAACCGCGTTTTCAGCAGTGAGATAGTGAAATCTAATATCGAATAAGTTCTGTTGTAACTAATCACCAGTTCTACCTTTCACTCCTTTGTTGCAAAAGCCTAGTTACTGGTGCCAGGATCGGGACAGGCTCTCCCTGAAGGAAATAAAACGTTTGCACTCCAATTTGTTTTTTTAGCGTTTGTTACGATAAAAGATGATTATGGAAAGCATAGCGTACCATATCAGCTGTAGTATTAATTTTTAATTTCGAAAGGATATTCCGCTTATGCGTTTCTACCGTACGCGGACTGATATTTAAACGTCTCCCAATTTCTTTGTAGCTTAACCCGTGACAGAATAATTTTAATACAGTAACTTCCCGGTCGGTAAGTTTTTGTTCTTTTTGGGTATGATATTTCCGCTTTTGAATGGATGATTTAAAAATATCCCACACTTTTTTTCGGAAAAACTCTCCCCCGTTTTTTAATTGTTCAATGGCTTCGAGCAGGTCCTCTCCACTGGCATCGTTAAAAATAAAACCTTTTGCCCCTAATCTTATATAGTCTTCAAAACAATCGGAATATTGCTGACTCAGAATTAATAAAACCGGTATTTTGGGGTAAGCTCGCCTGACCTTTTTTAGCGTTCGCATGCCCGAGTTCTCACCATGAATAACATCAATGATAATAACATCGGGCTTAGCATCTTTTAGCTGTACAAAAAGTCCATTACAATCTGTGGCCGACGCAACTATATCACATTCGTTTCTGCCTTGAAGTACTGCCCTTATTCCTGAAGCAAAGAAGGTGAACGTTTCCAGTATTGCAATTTTACACATGGCTTTAAATTCAGAGTAAGTGAAATACTGTCGCTCAAAATGTAGTTTTCTGAACAATTCAATATTTTCATGTTGCATTTTGGTATTCCAAATAAAGCAATCTTGCCTTTACTTTATTTGCATTTCAATCATATCTTCAAAAAGTTAGTTCTGCTGGTTGGTTCCGGAAAAGGGATCTTTTGGTATCAATGGAATTACAAGTTACGACAATATTCAATGGAAATCAATCCGTAAAAATCCGTATTATTCAATTGGGAATTCCTTAGAAAAGGATTAAACATGAGTATAAAAATCCTCTATTTAAATGGCATTTTTTTTAAAGTTGAATTGTTTCAAGCGATCAGCTCACTACCCGTAACAATAGTTTATCCTGAAAATTATTTCGTTTTTCATGCTCTTTAAATCCGGAAAAACGAAAAAATGCATTTTAGTATCTCTCCCAATTATTATGTGTGTGGGAAGAAAGAGATTCAGAAAATCATTCGTTAATTCCATTTAATACACCGGAAACCTGATAAATTATCAGATAATCTTGACTTTAAATGAAGATGAGTCCGGATTCAGCGAAAATACTTCTCGAATTAAACAAGGAAACCCTCCTGTATAACATCGAAATTCTCACTTAATTTGAGGATATCCTTGTTTTCAGACTTCCAGCCCCGAAAAAAAGTAAGATTGAGTGTTATTTTTAACGACATGAATTCGAATACAAGCAAGCAATTCCTAACTTTTTCCAGGCCTGTTTCAATAAAAAATCAAACTAACGAAATTATAAACCGGGTTTACGAGGTTAAATCTGGTATTTCTTCTTTTTTATTCAAAACTACAGGAGAAACAAATTGGGCCAGCCCACTCTGAACATCGGATCATGACCTCAAAAACCAGGAAAAGGAAGTCGCTAACCGGCTATCTTTGAAGTAAGGCAGCCTTTTTAGCTATGGCGGAAAGCTGTAGGAATAATTAAACATAAGTCAAATTACAGACTACATAATTAAACCCGACCAAACCATGAGCTTTTTTAACTCCTGAAAACAAACCACTTATAATACTTTTGTAAAAAACAAAATATAGCCTGATTTTTTAATAACAAGCCACCATGAACATGAATTAATCTGATGCGATTCATATACTAATATTAATGCTGTTCATCCTTACAATGGATGGCTAAGTTTAGTTAAAATAAGAAGTTTCATTCCGTTAGTTTTTAGTCAAAAAAGCATTTACATAAGAATGCAACTGTTTATCACGATCCTGTTTATCAGTCGATTATGGAATTTTATTCTATTTTTCTTTATTTTTTCAAATCGCATAAAAACACCTGCATTCATTACTATCCCAATCACTTTTAAACTAGCTGTTTTTCACCCAGAGCCTTTCTTGTTAACAAAAATGCTTGGTAATAAAAAATTAAGCATATACATTAGCCGATGCAAACCTATCTATACAGCGATCATTAAATGTCGATGGACTACTTTTTATTTATCCATGCATCTTTTGAGAACGTAGAGATTTTAAATGTTGAAGTATTAATTTTAATTAAGTTGAGAGAATTTGATTAGGGTTATTTGAAGTTTTTGCAAACCCACTGTTTGTTGTTGTAACAGACAGATCAAAAAAAAAGGCAGGACCATTTAATCACTTTCAAGGGTATGCTATGAAAAAATCAGGGCTTTTAGCACTGCTGGTTCTATGTGTGATCAGCTGGGCATCGTTTGGACAAAATCCAGACAACAGATTCAAAATGGTTGGGCAAAACGCCCAATCTATTCTTATCAATCAAACCTATTCGGAAACAGTAGAAATCCTCCCATTCGGACAGATCGGAAAGCCAATTTACGGACTTGATGCCACGGCAGACATTACGCTGAATGGCGAAAATTCGTTGATTCGCCTGGTGCTTATCGACAATAACTTTAATGAATATCTGATTTACGAAAGTTATAACCTTTTACTGGAGGCGGAAAAATCTTTTTCGATTAAAGACATTTGCGAAGAAACAAGTATCCTGGATGGCGTAAAGCCTTATTCGCTACAAATTGAGATCGAGAATGCTCAGTTGAAACTAAAAAGTCTGAGCTACTCAACCAGTATCGACTCCGGACTTGATGTAGAGCAGGCAAAAAAGGAAAAGAAACAAGGCCAGAATGAGGTCAAGATCAACAAGATCAATAAAAACCTAAAAGAGAAAGGGAAACACTGGGTAGCCGGGCCAACCAATGTTTCGGAATTAAGTTATGGCCAACGGAAAAAGTTATACGGACAAAGCACCTTCCCTGCTGGATTTGAATATTATGCAGGAGGGGTAATAACCGCCGGAAGCACAGAATCAACCAGCACCAGTGATGTCATCTTAAAATCTGCCACCACAACATCAAGTCCATATGTGGATTACTGGGACTGGCGCGATCGGCATGCAAAAAATTGGATTACTCCGGTAACAGATCAGCAAACCTGTGGTTCTTGCTGGGCATTTGCATCAACAGGTGCAACTGAAGCCATGGTAAATGTTTATTTTAATCAACAACTTAATCTTGATTTATCGGAACAGGATTTAGTATCATGCAGCAATGCCGGAGACTGTATTGGAGGTGTTCCTCAATACGCCCTTGACTATATCGCAAGAAGCGGTATTGTAGATGAAGTAACTTTCCCTTATTCAAGCTCTGATCAGGCTTGTACCGATAAAGGAACAAATCCAAATGAACTAATTAAAATCAAAGGGAAATTACAATTTGGGTCAATCGATTATCCTAAATCAGAAGATCTTTTAAAACAATGGCTTATAGAAAAGGGGCCAATAAGTGGTGGCCTTGGAGACTGGAATCATACAATGGTATTGGTTGGCTATAAAATTGTTAAAGAAGGAGACGTGTTTTTCTACAGTGATCCAAGAGGATTTGATTATACAAAAACAGTAACAGCAGACGATCCATTAATTGGCAAATTAGTTTGGATATTTAAAAATAGTTGGGGTGCCGATTGGGGAGATGAAGGTTATACATATGTAGAAACACCAATTACAAATATGGGCTGGACCTGTGCTATTCAAACCCCAATAACAAGTGAAGTAAATAACTATCAAGTAAAATGCACAGATGCCGACGGAGACGGTTATTACTGGTGGGGACTTGGAGAAAAACCTGCAAACTGTCCTCCATGCCCTGATTTAGCAGATGGTGATGATTCTGATGCCACTAAGGGGCCTTTAGATGAATACGGCTATTGTATGCCCTTAGGAGGAACAGCAGTACCTGTCGCGAACTTCACAGCCAGCAAAACGGCAGTAAATACAAATGAAACTGTTTCTTTCTCTGACCTGTCAACCAACACCCCAACTTCGTGGAGCTGGACATTCGCAGGAGGAAATCCGGCAACATCAACAGCACAAAATCCAACTGTTACCTATAGTTCTGCTGGAACCTACAAAGTAACTTTAACTGCAACAAATGCTGATGGATCGAATACAAAAAGTGTAGATAACTACATTACAGTTACAGTGCCGATAGTTGCACCGGTTGCTGATTTTTCAGCCAATCCGAGATCGCTAGAAAAAGGTGGAAACGTTACCTTCTCCGATCTTTCGTCAAACAGCCCTACCTCGTGGAGCTGGACTTTTGAAGGTGGAAATCCTGCTACATCAACAGCACAAAATCCGACAGTTACTTATAACACTTCCGGAACTTACAAGGTTATCTTAACCGCAACAAATGCCAGTGGTTCTGACACAAAAACAGCATACAACTACATCGAGGTGACTGAACCTGTAGTTTTACCTGTCGCTGATTTCGCTGCAAACAAAACCATAATCAGCACTGGCGAATCGGTTAGTTTTTCTGATCTGTCGTCGAATGCAACAGCACGAAGCTGGACTTTTGAAGGAGGCTCACCAACAACATCAACAGCACAAAATCCGGCAGTAACTTACTATACCGCAGGCACCTACAAGGTAACTGTAACAGCTACAAATGCTGATGGATCGGATACAAAAATTCTTGACAACTACATAGCAGTTAACGATCCGGTAACTGTTGTTGTTCCTGTGGCTGATTTCGCTGCGGACAAAACGATAATTACAACAGGAAAGTCGGTTAATTTTTCTGATCTTTCATCCGATGCGACTTCGTGGAGCTGGACTTTTGAAGGAGCGGACAAAACTTCATCAACACTTCAGAATCCATCAATCATTTACAGCAAAGCCGGTACTTACAATGTAAGCTTAACAGCAACTAATGCTGACGGCTCGGATACAAAAACAAGCATTGATTACATTCAGGTGAACGAACCTATACTTCTTCCTGTTGCTAATTTTTCAGCCAGCCAAACTTCGATCAACACAGGCGAATCAGTAAGTTTCTCTGATCAGTCTTCGGATGCAACAGCATGGAACTGGACTTTTGAAGAAGGAACACCGGGGACATCAACAGCACAAAATCCAACGATTAGTTATAATGCTGCAGGGACTTACAACGTAACTTTAAAAGCAATTAATGCTGATGGATCGGATACAAAAACTGTTACGGGTTATATACAGGTGAATGCCCCTGTACTAGCTCCGGCAGTTAATTTTACAGCAGATCAGACTTCAATTACAGAAGGGGAAACAGTAACATTCTCCGATCTTTCGGCTAATGAACCAACAACGTGGAGCTGGACCTTTGAAGGTGGAACTCCGGGTACTTCTAATCAGAAAAATCCAACTGTTACCTATGCTACTCCCGGTAACTATAGCGTAACACTGGTGGCTTCAAACAGTGGTGGCTCCGATTCAAAAATTCTTGACAACTATATCCAGGTGGATGATTATGTTCCTTCCTATTGTATTCCTACAGCTGATGCCAGCGGTCAATGGATTGCCGGCGTTGAGATTTCCGGACAATCAAAAATATCAGGATCAAATGGTTATACTGATTTCACGTCATTTATTTTTGATCTGGAGAGAGGAACAGACCAATTTATAAAACTTACACCTGATTTTAGCCCCAGAAGTAGATTTGAATACTGGGCAGTTTGGATCGATCTTAATCAGAATATGGCATTTGAAGATTCAGAAAGACTGTTTATTTCTTCCAAATCGAAATCAGCAGTTTCCAGTACAATTAATATTCCTGCCGGGGAAAATATAACAACCCGAATGCGGGTGGCAATGGGTTCTTCAGAACCAACTGCCTGTGATGCTTTAACCGGAGAGATTGAGGATTACACCGTTAACCTGTTTGTACCGGCACCTGTGGCTGACTTTACCGTAAGCAGCACCAATGTTGCCGTTGGCGAATCGGTACAGTTTACAAATACCTCATTGTATAATCCAACTAGTTTATCATGGGATTTTGGAATTTCCACTTATGCTTCAAGTTCCAGCATAGATCCGGAACCTGTTGTTACGTATAATAGTCCCGGAGAATATACTGTTACGCTGACTGTTTCCAATGAGTTGGGTAGTTCGCAGAAAAGTGAGATCATTACGGTTTATGATCAGAACACCCCCGTATTAGACTATTGTACACCCGGCAATATCAGCACCTCTGCAAATTATATTCGCAATGTAATATTTGCCGGCACCGAAGTACAATCGGGAGCCAATGGTTACCAACTATCGGGAATAACATTCGCAGAAATTACACCGGGACAGAGTTCCCTTACCGAGTTAGATCCACTTTTACGAACCACTCGGAATTTCTGGAGAATCTGGATTGATTTTAACCAGGATGGCGACTTTGAGGATGCTGACGAGACGGTATTTTCCCTGAATAACAAAAAAGGAACCGTAAGTGATTATATCTCCATCCCGACCTATGCAAGTGGATCAACTCGTATGCGAATTGCCATGAAAGTTGGAGGAGTACCGGCACCATGTGAAGACGGATTTGACGGAGAAGTTGAAGATTATGTGATATCATTTGCCACTCCAAAGGCTTCTGCAACCAGCCCTTTTGCAGAATCGATAATAGAAAATACAATTGCTGTTTATCCGAATCCGGCAAAAGATTTTATTAATATCAGTATTGATGAAGTGGGATTTGAAGATTCGTATTCAATTTACGATCTGAGTGGGAAAGCACTGGTTCAAGGACAAATTACATCTTCATTTACCCGAGTCGATTTATCTGAACTTCCTTCAGGTATCTATCTTTTAAAGGTGTTAAACTTTGATAAGCTAACCGTTAATAAGATTATCAAAAAGGATTAGAGATCTCTGGCAAATAAGATAAAATAAAAAGCGGGTTACTAAAGTTTGAAACTTTTAGTGACCCGCTTTTTTTGTCCAAAAGAGATTCAGCATAGTCGTTACTGAAATTCTATTTATCCTGAGCCGACTTTTCAAACTCCCAATAACTCAACCCAATCCGCAACTCGCCATAACTAACCTCGTTACCAAAGTGGCCTTTCGCTGTTCCGAATGATTTATCTTCTGTCTTTGCAAAATAGTCTGCTATTTTTTTCAGTTTCTCTTCATCCACTAAACGTGTTGCCTCCAGATCTCCCAATTTTATAAAATGTGCCAGATGACTTTCGATGGTATTGGCCGAAAGAGCACGTTCGGTTGCAATGTCCTCAATCGATTTTCCGTTATTAAACAGCTCAAAACTTAACAGTTTGGTTTCCACTTTTTCCTTCTTTTTCTTCTTCGGTTCCTGTAGGGGTATTTCTCCTTTATCGATGTTGTTTTCTTTACAATAGTAATCGATCACAGCGATAATATCGGCACCAAACTGCGTAATCTTTCGCGGACCAAGGCCATTTATCAGTTTTAACGAAGTGGTGTCGGCAGGCAAGTATGTTACCAGTGCGTACAACACCTTTTGAGAAAAGATCATAAAAGGAGGAATCTCCAATTCACCGGCTTTTTCGGTGCGGTAGTTACGCAATTGCTCAAACAATTCAGGGTTTGGTATATTTTCAAAATCGGTAATCTCTTTTGCCTTTTGTTTCCCAGAAGATTTGCTTTGTTTTACCAGTGTTTTAGCGCGCGAATCCATCAGGCGTTTTACGTCAAATCCTTCAAGGCACGATTCAAATGCCGATAATTTTAATTGCACATCGTCTTTCAGATCGTTCACGTAGCGTTTCAACTGCCGTTTAATCTCCTTATTATCAACATCCAGGTCGACCTTTTTAATTCCTTCGGCCAAAATATGCTGCACCTTTTCGCCAAAATAGGCAGCTGCTTTTTTTACGCGTTCCTGCAACGTTTCGTTTTTATAAACATCAGGTTGTTGTCGCAACAAATCAGTAATCTGATGATGAAATTTGGCTGCTACAGCAACAATCTCACTCTCATGTTCATTACGCATTTTTTCAAGTTGCGTGATTGTTACTTCCGGGAAACTCCCCTTGTTCTCGTTAACCAATTTTGCAATATTTCGCAATAAGTTTTCCGAGCGGTAAAAGCGAAATATTTCTATCAACTGCTCTTTCTGGAAAGCCAGTTTTGCAGCATGTAATTCCTGATCGCCGGGTTGGTTTTCTTCCACCTCCTGAATAAATCCGCTAACTGTTTTATCGTTAATGATACTACGACCGGCAATCGGCGATGACAGTACCATGCCTTCCAAAGATTTACAACGACTGAGCGCCACATAAACCTGACCATGCGCAAAAGAAGCCTCTGCATCAATTATGGCTTTCTCGAAAGTTAATCCCTGACTTTTATGAATAGTGATTCCCCAGGCCAGTTTTAAGGGAATCTGGGTAAACATTCCTTCCATTTCTTCGCGAATGTCGCCCGATTCTTTATCGATTGAATATTTATAGTTCTCCCAGTTTTGTGGTTCCACTTCTATTTCCTCGTCTTCGCCCGGGCACAAGACATAAACACAGTTTTTACCGATGGATTGCACCTGCCCGATCTTTCCGTTATAAAATCGTTTCTCAGGATTGGAATCGTTTTTAACAAACATCACCTGGGCACCAACTTTTAGCTCCAGCTTAAAATCTGTGGGGTACGAATATTCAGGAAATTTCCCCTCCACCGCTGCAGTAAAAACTTCCTTTTTACCGGTTAAAACACTCAGTTTCGAATCGTTTATCCGCTGCGCACTCACATTATGCGTACAAAGCGTAATGTATCCATCCTCATCTTCGGGTTCAAAATTCGGGATATGTCGTGTATTTAAAAGCTGCCGCGCTTCCTCATCCAATTTATTCTCGCGCACCTTGTTCAACACCGAAATAAACTTTTCATCCTGCTGCCTAAACACTTCGGTGAGTTCGATACTCACATGCGGAAATTCGCGGAGTGCTTTACTGCTGAAAAAATAAGGTGTCTCGTATTCGCGGCGCAACAATCCCCACTCTTCATTTTTTACAACCGGTGCCAACTGTTGCAAATCGCCAATCATTAATACCTGTGCTCCTCCAAAAGGTTTACGCCTGTTTTTAAAGCGGCGCAGGGTGCGGTCTATCGCATCCAAAATATCGGCCCTCACCATACTCACCTCATCGATCACTAATAAGTCGAGGCTTCGCATAATATTGATCTTCTCTTTAGTAAACCGCTGCTCGCTACTGTGTTTACTCTCGTGCCCCACTTGCGGCGCAAACGATAATTGGAAAAATGAGTGAATGGTAACTCCTGCCGCGTTTATAGCCGCAACACCTGTTGGTGCCACCACTATCATACGTTTAGGCGAACGCTCTTTTAAACTCTTCAGAAAGGTTGTTTTCCCGGTTCCGGCTTTTCCGGTTAGAAAGATATTTTGTCCGGTGTATTGTACAAAATCGAAAGCTAATTGGAGTTGTTTGTTGGTTTTCATCCTATTTTATTCAAAAGCTCATTTTCAGAAAATCTGATTGGTAATTATTTTGAACAATAAATATAAGCAGAAACGAGCAGATTAAAAAAGTCTTTCTAATAAACAGGAACATGATTATACGAATTCCCTGCCTACCGGTCAGGCAGACTTGAGTTTCCTTTAAAATAAACAATTATAAAGGAATGAAATTATTTATTCGGCTGTAAAACAAGTTGGTCATATTCCTTGCTGCCAACAACAGCCTCAATTACAATAGGGCCAGCAGCAGAAAAGGCTTTTTTTAATGCACTTCTGTATTCATTACTGTTTGTTACACGAACAACAGGTACTCCAAAATAATGATTTGTAGGCTCTCCCTCCAGCACATTTAAATCTGTTCCATAGCTACGATCAAAGTGCTTTTTATTCTGCTTAATACTTATCAGCGATAAACTATCATCATATATCACCACAAAAACAATGTTCAGGTTAAGTCGTTTTGCTATCGCCAACTCGCCTACCGTCATCAGAAAACCACCATCTCCCATTAAGGCAACAACCGGCAATCCCGGATTACAGAGTTTTGCGGCCAAAGCTGCCGGAATAGCAAAACCCATACTCGACCATCCGTTGGAGATCAACAATTTTTCAGGTGAGGGGGTATGCCATTGCTGCCCGATTAAATGCAGATGAGCGCCCACATCAACAGTAAGAATTCCATCATCGGACATGGCGTTTCGCAATTCTGCAACCACTGCCAGCGGTCCAAAACTATCGGTTTCAGGCGTCAGTTTTTTAACGATCTGCTTTTTATTTGCTTTCAAAAACTGAAGGTCCCATTCTTTTGGTTCAACGTTAAGTTTAAGCAACTCATTCAAGGCAACATCAACAGCGCCAACCACATTAGACACTTCCGGGAATTTTCCGGGTGCCACATCAGCTTCTGAATTATTGATATGAATCAGTGGAACTTCCGGCATCCAGTCTTCGTAATTAAACTCCACAGGATCGTAGCCAATTCCAATTACCAGATCGGCCTGCGAATAAACTTTAGCCACTTCATTTGATAAAGCATGAAAAAGGACACCGGCATACAAGGGATGAGCTTCGGGAAATAGTCCTTTTGCCATGGGCGTAAGAACAACGGGCACCTGACATTTTTCGGCTAATGCAATAAGTTGCTCACTTACCTGTGCACGCACTGCTGATAAACCGACAGCAAAAACAGGCTTTTTACTTTTATGAATTAACTTTTCAACTTTCGCTACCTGATCTTCAACCAATGGCGACCACCGTTTCTTTTCCAGTCGCAGGTAGTCCACATCCGATTTTGCTTCCTTCACCGGATTTCGTCCTATCCCAGCAGGAATTCCTATATGAACTGCACCGGGAGTATCGTCAGTAGTTATACCTGCTCCCTTCAAAATAATTTCTTCAATGTTATTCGGATTTAGACGAGTTGTCCATTTAGTAATTGGGAAAAATAATTGCTGATGATTGATGTTCATTTGCACCGTGCGTTTTAACAAATCATCGGGCATTTCGTCGGTAAAAGCCAATAGCGGAAACCGGTCGAGTTGCGCGCCGCCAACACCGGTGCTTAAATTTGTTGCTCCCGGCCCAAAAGTTGCAAAACATGCACCAGGCACTCCGGTCAGCCGGCCGCAAACACCAGCCATAAAAGCTGCCGTTGTTTCGTGGCCCACCAATATAAAATCGATACCCACCTCTTTTCGTAAAGCTTCCATGTAATCGATCATGTTGCCACTGGGCACTCCAAAAACATAACGAATACCAATTTCTTTTAAAGTATGGGCAAAAACTTCTGCAACTGTTGACATGCTTATTCTGTTTTATATCAAGTAAAAAGGCAAAAGGATCTACCACCAATACAAACAATAGTATAAATAACTACCAGAAATTGATATTTGACCTAACGCCAAGCTAATTTAAAGCCATTTCAGGAGAATGCAAAAGCAAAATGGATTACGAGAAAGAACTACCTGAATTAGGAAATCATTTCCTGAATACGGTCCAGGCTTAAATCGAGTTCGGTAATTTCAAACTGGGCCTGCGAATAAAATTGCTTTCGTTTTTTTAGTGTTTCATCGATAAACGCAACCAGCTCTTCGCGCGATTTTCCTTTAATAAGTGGCCGCTCGGTTTTTGAATTCATCAACCGATCAGCAAGAATCGCAGGATCGATATTCAGAAATATAGTTTTTCCCGTTTTATTCATCAGGTCAATATTATCGAAAAAGCATGGTGCTCCCCCTCCGGTAGCAACTATAACGTCGGTGAATTCGGCCAGTTCTTCCAAAGCCTTTCGTTCCCTTTCACGAAAACCTTCTTCGCCGTGATCGGCAAATAGCTGTGGTACCGTTTTGCAGTTTCTTTCTTCAATGTAATCATCCATGTCGACAAACTGTACACCCATGTGTTCCGATAAAAGGCGCCCCAATCGCGACTTGCCGCATCCCATGTATCCAATCAAATATACTCGCATCTTTTTATTTGTTACTGACTAAAACAAAGAGCCTTGACCGTCATCTTCCTTTTTGGGTCGGGTTACCTCAAACGGGATATCATCAGCATCTTTCCCTTTTTCAGCTTTGCTATCCTGCTCATTTTCCGATTCGCCTTCCTCATCTTCCCGATGATCGTAATCATCTTTTATTACCGGTTCAATTTCTTTAATATTATCCACCTCGTAATTACTCAGACGCTTACCTTTTGCCTTCCACGATTTCACTCCGATAAATTCAGCCACCTCAATAATCTCGTTTTCACGTTCGGCATTTTTCCCGCCAAACGTTAGCTCAAGTCGCGGATAATGTACCCAGGTTAAACTTAAGAGTTTATTGTCGTTATTATCGCCAATAAAACGCACCAGCTTCCCTTCCGGTTCATCAATTTCAAAACGTTTCACATAGTAATATTTCTGATCGGCATCGTAATAAACTGCCGACAGAATTTTACGTTTATTGAATTTCTCAATTACCAGAATATCTTGCTGAAAGTGGTTGCTCAGATCGTAATTATACAACTGGAATTCGCCGTTTTTATAGATCACCAAAATTTTGTCTTCTCCTGTAAACTCGCCAAGATAGGTTCCTCTTCCTTCGGCATTCAGGCGTAATACATCCTGATCGAACCATATTTTACGACCTCCCAGCGTAGAAACACCCCTTTCTTTGAGGGTAATTTTATGAATATCGTTTTTGCTAAGAATATTTCCCATCGATTGGCGACCTTTAATGGCCAGCTCACCCATGTCTTCTTCAAAAACCAACTTTTTCAAGCGTGGTTTCGGTTTCAACATTACGCGCAATATTTCGGCTTCACCATTCGGGTTGGCCGAGAAATAAACAATACGCGAGCCCTTTGTTTCTTTGGTAAGGTTGTACTCTTTGTCGCGGGTTACACCTGTAACAAAAAACCGTTTCATATAGAAATTCCCCGATTTGCCATCTTTATACACCACATTGTAGATGGTGCGTTTATCGTTTTTCTTAAAAAGGGCCAGGTGTAAAATGTTTTTACCGATAAAAGCTTTATCAGATACTTTGGTGATAAAATACGAACCATCGCGACGAAAAACGATAATATCGTCTATATCAGAACAATCGCAAACAAATTCCGCCTTTTTAAGCGATGTACCAACAAACCCTTCTTTGAGGTCAACATACAGTTTCTCATTTCTCACCACTACCTTCGAGGCTACAATGTTTTCGAAACTACGAATCTCTGTTTTCCGCACCTTGTCTTTACCGTATTTCTTTTTCAGGTGCTTAAACCAGGCAATGGTAAAGTCAATAATATTTTCGATGTTGTGCTCAACCTCCGCAATTTCATCCTCAATTGATTTCAGTACATCGTTGGCCTTATCCTTGTTAAATTTCAGGATTCGTGCCATACGAATTTCCATCAGTTTCAGAATATCTTCGCGGGTAATTTCGCGTTTCAGTTTTGGTTTCCACGGATCAAGGCGCTTGTCGATGTGTGCCACTGCCTGATCCATGCTTTCCGAATCCTCAAACTTTTTATCCTTGTAGAGTCGCTCTTCAATAAAAATTTTCTCCAGCGAAGAAAAATGCCACTGCTCTTCCAGTTCCGATTTACGGATCTCCAGTTCAAGTTTCAGCAATGCTTTTGTTGAATCAGTTGAACGTTTCAGAATTTCGGAAACACCAATAAAATGCGGCTTATCATCTTTAATAATGCATGCATTTGGCGACAAAGAAACTTCACAATCGGTGAACGCGTAAAGTGCATCGATGGTTTTATCCGACGACACACCGGCTGCAAGATGCACAATGATCTCCACGTGTTCAGCCGTATTATCATCAATCTTTTTTACTTTTATTTTACCTTTGTCGTTGGCCTTAATAACCGACTCAATCAAGGTTGTGGTTGTCTTTCCAAAAGGCACCTCATTTATTACCAGCGTCTTATTATCACGTTTTTCAATTTTTGCACGCACTTTAACCGAACCTCCGCGCAAACCATCGTTGTATTTACTAAAATCGGCCGAGCCACCGGTTGGGAAATCAGGATACAATTCAAACGATTTCCCACGCAAGTAATTGATGGAAGCATCGATAAGTTCGACAAAATTGTGTGGAAACATTTTTGAGGCCAGCCCAACGGCAATTCCGTCAACGCCTTGCGCCAACAAAAGCGGGAATTTAGCCGGTAGTGTTACCGGCTCTTTTTTACGGCCGTCGTACGACAGTTTCCAATTGGTAGTTTTCGGATTAAAAAGCACCTCCAGTGCAAATTTGGTCAATCGGGCTTCGATATAACGTGGAGCAGCCGACCCATCACCGGTTAGGATATTCCCCCAGTTTCCCTGCGAATCGATCAGCAATTCTTTTTGCCCCATTTGCACAATGGCGTCGCCAATGGATGCATCGCCATGCGGGTGATATTGCATGGTTTGCCCAATAATGTTTGCCACCTTATTATAGCGCCCATCGTCCATTTCGCGCATGGCATGCATAATACGCCGCTGAACGGGTTTTAACCCGTCGTTGATATACGGAACTGCCCGCTCGAGGATTACATATGAGGCGTAATCTAAAAACCAGTCGCGGTACATACCCGACAGGTACGTTACTTCCTCTTTAATGCTATCGTCCTGAATTTCGTCCTGATTTAAATTCTCTTCTGACATTCTTTTCTTTGAAATTTATCGTGCTCCCTTTCGAGGCTATTTCATTCGTTTATAATTGTTAATTTTCCATGGTAACTTATGTAACTCCCAGGGAATATAATCATCTTCTTATGGGATATTTTTGCCATGGTCGTTTCAATTACATTACTTCGTCTTTTTCAACATACAGGTTTTCGATGATGAACTCCTGTCTGTCGGGGGTATTTTTCCCCATGTAATAGGATAGCATTTCTGCCACCGATTCATGCTTTTTCATTTGCACCGGATCCAACCGGATGTCTTTTCCAATGAAATGCTTAAACTCATCCGGCGATATTTCACCCAGTCCTTTAAATCGCGTAATTTCGGGTTTACCACGCAGCTTATTAATGGCTTTCTGCTTCTCTTCGTCCGAATAGCAATAGAACGTTTTTTGCTTGTTACGCACCCTAAAAAGCGGTGTTTGCAAAATATAAACATGCCCCTTTTTTATCAACTCGGGGAAAAACTGCAGAAAGAAAGTTATGAGCAGCAAACGGATGTGCATTCCGTCAACGTCAGCATCGGTAGCGATAACTACGTTGTTGTAGCGCAAATCTTCCATCCCCTCTTCAATATTCAGTGCCGCCTGCAAGAGGTTAAATTCCTCATTTTCGTAAACCACTTTTTTTGTGAGGCCATAAGTATTCAGCGGTTTCCCTTTCAAACTAAACACCGCCTGAGTATTTACATCGCGTGATTTTGTGATCGATCCACTTGCCGAGTCTCCCTCTGTAATAAAAATGCTCGATTCTTCTTTCCGATCATCCTTACTATTGAAATGAATACGGCAATCGCGCAATTTTTATTATGCAAATTGGCTTTTTTGGCGCGCTGCCGGGCTAGTTTTTTTACTCCCGAAATTGCTTTTCTTTCGCGCTCCGATTCTACAATGCGCTTCAACAACATTTCTGCTGTTTCCTGGTTTTTATGCAGAAAGTTATCCAGTTCCTTCTGCAGGAAATTACCAACGTGTGCACGCACCGACGGACCTTCTGGTCCAATATCTTTTGATCCTAGTTTGGTCTTGGTTTGCGACTCAAATACAGGCTCTTCGACTTTAATGCTAACAGCCGCCACAATCGATGCCCGTATATCCGACGGGTCAAAATCCTTCTTGTAAAAATCCCTGATTGTTTTTACTAAAACCTCGCGAAAAGCCTGTAAGTGAGTTCCACCCTGAGTGGTATGCTGGCCATTAACAAACGAATAATAATCTTCTCCGTATTGGTTGCCATGTGTTATGGCCACCTCAATATCTTCGCCTCTGAGATGTATAATTGGGTAAATTGGGTCGTGATCCATATTCTCCTCGAGCAAATCACGCAATCCGTTGCGCGAGTAGAATTTATCGCCATTGTATTCTATGGTTAACCCGGCGTTCAGGAAAGTGTAGTTTTTCATCATATTCACGATATAATCGCTCATATAACGATACTTCTTGAACACGCTTTCATCGGGAATAAAGGTTACTTGTGTTCCGTTTTCCTCATCAATATTTTTAATGTCTTTCTCGTCGGTTTTTACGCCCTGGCTAAAATAAACTTCTTTGGCAACGCCTTCGCGCACTGCCTTTATCATAAAATCAGATGAAAGCGCATTTACAGCCTTTATACCAACGCCGTTCAATCCCACCGACTTTTTAAAAACCTTGTTGTCGTATTTTGCACCGGTATTCATTTTGCTGGCTACATCCACCAGTTTTCCCAACGGAACTCCACGTCCAAAATCGCGGATAGTAACAGAATCCTGATCAACATTTACAACAATCCGTTTTCCGTGCCCCATCATAAATTCGTCGACAGAGTTATCCATTACCTCTTTCAATAATACATAAATACCATCGTCGGCAGAGGTTCCGTCACCGAGTTTACCAATATACATTCCCGGACGTCGCCGAATATGCTCCTGCCAGTCTAACGTTTTAATAGTAGCTTCGTCGTAGTTTGCGCTCATACTTCAATTTCCAGAATCAACTTTCGAAATTTATGTGAACTCTGTATTTTTACTGGTTTTGCGCTTGCGGGACTTTGTTTTTATCAAAAAACACAGAATTCACCCAATTGTCACAAATATAATCAAATCCTCCACTTGCCAAGGGGTTTCGCAGCAGCAATAACTAACAATCGGCCGTTGAAAAAGTGTGGATAAAATTAGGCGTATGAGCGGGCGAAGACGGACATCCACATCCAACTTGTTGTGAAAGTTCGCAATGCACCTTTCATTTACTAATATGACAAAATACTGAGTCACAGATGATGAAAAACCGCTCAAGAAAAACTAAATAATTCCCATTTTTTTCATCAGGAAAGTGGCATTCATGGTTTGAGTAACCCCATCCGAAAGTTTGTAATCAAAGATTAACTCGTTGTTTTCAATCCGTATCTCGAAACATTTATTGAAGACTTGCAGAGGAAGCTCCTTTTCCATTTCGCTCAATTTTAGATCGTGCGTTGCAATCATTGCTGAACATTGGTATTGCGCCAGTTTTCGCACCAGTTCTTTCGAGCCATTCAACTTATCAATCGAGTTGGTTCCTTTTAGCATTTCGTCGAGGATGACAAAAATTTGCTCGCCTGCCACCAGACGATCCAGAACTGCTTTAATTCTTTTCAACTCGGCAAAGAAATACGATTCGTCTTTTAGTAACGAGTCGGTTGTGCGCATATTGGTATACAGACCAACGGGCCTGATCGTCATCGATGTGGCACAAACCGGCGCTCCAATTTCGGCCAACAGAATATTTGTTCCAACGGTGCGCAGGAAAGTACTTTTCCCGGCCATATTTGCCCCCGTAACGATCATTATTTTCGACCAGCCCTGGATTTCAATAGCATTGTTTACCCGCTTTTCTTCTTTAAGCAGGGGATGCCCCAATTCGCTGGCACAAAACGAAAAAGCCTGATTTGTGATTTCCGGATATACAAAACCAGGTTGGTTATTGGCATAATTTGCCAGGCTAATAAACGCATCCATTTGCGCTATAATTTCCAACCAATTGGCTAACCTGCCCCGATTCTCTTTATGCCATTGCCACAACTTGTATACGCAACGAATATCCCAGGTTAATAACCCGTTGAGCACAACTCCCACCAAAAAATTCTGGCGGTATTCAAACTCCTTTACCAGGTTTTTTAATTCACCAAATACCTTCCCGGCCGAGGGCTCAGTTACTTTTTTCTTTAGTTCGCTTAAATATTTCGAATCGAAATCTTTCTGCTCAATAATTTTCAGCAACTGCATGTATTTCGCCAGCAGCTCCGACTTCCGACCAAAAAAACCAAAGTAATAATTCACACGTTTCGACCAGGCAAACAGCAGCAAAAACTGAGCAACTACCATTACCACAAGATAAAAGTTACTCAGTCCCATTATTGCCGGAATTGCAGCCACTATCGTTATCGCCGGAACAATACGAATCAACCACTTCATCAGGTTGGAATGATTCAGCCCAAGCTCCATTTCCGTCCATGAACGAATCTCGTTATACTGTTCTTCCGATTCCTGAAACAGTTTGCCTTCAGTTAAAAAGTCGAGCCGCCACAAAGGCATTTCAGCTAGCTCTTTAATGGCGCCTTGCCGCTGCTCAATTTCGTCTTTTTCCTTTAATGGCCTTTGCATCCAATCGGCCAATAACTGCTGACCTTCAACGGTTGAGGTTCGGTTTAAATACTGAAACAATGAACCTTCGCCAAACAAATCGAGATCGTAGGCAAAAGAATGTTCCACGTTCAGAAACTGTTCGCCATTTTTAAAATGAAGAAAAGAATGATCCAATGCTTTTAGCTCATCTTCCAGCAACATCTTTTTAACAGCAAGTGTTTTCTTTAACTTTTCGAGAATGAGATTCCGTTTTACGAGAAAAAAGAACAGCACAATTAAAGGAAGCGTTGAGTAGAGCGTTGTGATCTTCCAACCCAGAATAATCAGCGGAAGAAATATTCCGACAAACGCAACAAAACGATACCAGGCAAAACGTTTTACTTTCGCCGACACACTATTGAATTCATCAGTGTAAAATGAAAGTTTTTCGGAATAAAGCCGGATCGGGTTGCTCATTTATAAAAGATTATAATGGCGAAGGATGAAGACAGCAATAAAAAAAGTGCTTACTAATACCGAGAATACTAAAACCATAGTACCGGTATCTTTTGTTGAAATTGCCGTTTTTTCAATTTTTGGCGAACGCCCAAAAAAGAAATGGTTTTCGACAAACATCATAAGCTTGTACAGCCCCCAACCAATTAGCCAGCCGACAAGTCCACCACAAATAAGATCGAGAGGATAATGCACCCCTACATAAATACGCGAATAACAAAACACAAGCACCCAAGTCAGCATTAAAAAATAATACCCGCGGCTTTTAAATATCCGGGAAATTAGCACTAAAAGAGCAACAGAATTAGCGGCATGAGCCGAAACAAAACCAAAAGATCCGCCTTTGCCCATTACCATATGAACCAATTGCGCGATTGCAGGATCGTGCACCGGCCGCAAACGCTGAAAAGTATCTTTTATTAATCCTGAAAACTGATCGGTAACTGCAATTAAAATCGCCAGGGTGATAAGAATCAGCAAGGTTTTGCTTCGATAATTCTTGACAATAAAAAATAGAATGCTGGCAAAAAACGGAATCCATATTTCCTGGCGGGTTACCATCACCATAATGGGATCCCAAAAATCGCTGTGTAATCCATTGAGGAATAAAAACAAATCTTTATCCAGCTCCAGTATTCGTTGCAATATTTCCATTAACTATTTAAAATTTCCCAGATTCGGTCTTTAAGTGGTAGAATATTTAGTCCGGATACTGCCGAAAAAAACATGTGCGGAGTTTCGCCCAGCTCACTACTGATTTCCTGCATCAGTTCTTCATCCAGCATATCTGCTTTACTGATGGTTAAAAATCGCTGTTTATCGAGTAATTCAGGATTATATTTCTCCAGTTCGTTGAGCAATACCTTATATTCATTCAGGTGATCTTTACTATCTGCCGGCACCATAAATAACAACATCGAGTTACGCTCGATGTGCCTTAAAAAACGAAGCCCCAAGCCTTTACCTTCGTGCGCGCCTTCAATTATTCCCGGAATATCAGCCATTACAAACGATCGTTTTTCGCGATGCCCCACAATGCCTAAATTAGGCACCAGGGTAGTAAACGGGTAATCAGCAATTTTTGGTTTTGCCGCAGAAACTACCGATAAAAGTGTAGATTTCCCGGCACTCGGGAAGCCAACCAAACCAACATCGGCCAGCACTTTTAGCTCCAGAATTTTCCAGCCTTCTTCGCCTTCTTCGCCGGGCTGTGCAAATCGTGGAGTCTGATGGGTCGAGGTTTTAAAATGGTCGTTTCCCAGGCCACCTCTACCACCCTCCAGCAGCACTTGCTCTTCGCCGTGCTTTGTAATTTCAAACAGGAATTCGCCGGTTTCCACATCGCGGGCAACCGTACCCAGTGGCACCTCCACGTATACATCCTCGCCATCGGCGCCTTTACTGCGTTGTTTCCCCCCCGGATCTCCGTGACCAGCCTTAATATGTTTGCGGAACTTCAAATGTAACAGTGTCCACATTTGCTCATTGCCCACAAGAATAACATGGCCACCACGACCACCATCGCCTCCATCGGGACCTCCTTTGGCAACAAATTTCTCTCTGCGCAAATGCGCTGAGCCGGAACCTCCGTTACCCGACTGACAATGAATTCTTACGTAATCAACAAAATTGGTCTCTGCCATCTGATTTTTCCTGTTCGTTTTCTGTAATATACAAGTAAAAAAAGTGAGAAACCTGCCATGTGGCAAACTTCTCACTTACCTATCGATGTTATAATTTTTCTACAACGTCTTTTAATCTACCTGCAATTTCCTCAATAGTTCCCATTCCATTAACATCGAAATGTTTACCCTGCGGTTTGTAGTATTCAATTAAAGGAAGTGTTTTTTCGGTGTAAACTGCAATGCGGTTTTCAATAATCGATTGGTTTTGATCGTCGGAACGGCCCGAAACTTTTCCGCGGCTTAACAAACGATCGATCAATTCCTGCTTCTCAACCTGCAGGCAAAGCATTCCCGAGATTGGTGTTCCATTGTCGTTCAGCAAAACATCCAGCGCTTTCGCCTGATCAACGGTACGTGGAAATCCGTCGAAAATAAAACCTTTCGCATCTTTGTTTGCGTCAAGTTTACTTTTTATCATTCCAATCACCACTTCATCGGGAACCAACTCGCCTTTATCCATAAAGTTTTTTGCTTCCTTTCCCAGAGGGGTTTCTTCGGCAATTTCGCTTCGTAGCAAATCGCCGGTCGATAAGTGGATCAATTCAAATGAATTAGTAAGAAATTCGGCCTGGGTTCCTTTTCCTGCCCCCGGTGGGCCAAACAATACGAGATTCAACATAGTTTTTGGTTATTTTTTATTTTACTACCGTGTAAATATCGATCAGATTTCTACCGTAGCCGTCGTAGTCAAGTCCGTAACCTACGATAAAATCATTCGGGATCTCCATTCCCACATATTTAAGATCTACTTCTTTCTGAAGCGCATCCGGTTTTAATAACAAGGTGGCTACCTGCACTTCTTTGGGCTTCATTAGTTCCAGTTGCTCCATAATATTGTTGATGGTAATTCCCGTATCAACAATATCTTCCAGAATCACTACGGTTCGTCCTTCAATTTCTTCATTCAACCCGATCAGATGTTTCACTCTTCCGGTTGTTGAATCGCCCTGATACGAAGCCAGTTTTACAAACGAAATCTCCGACTCTACAAAGTCGATACGCTTGAATAATTCGGCGGCAAACATAAACGAACCGTTTAATATACAAAGAAAAAGCGGGTCTTTGCCTGCCAACTCCTTATTCATTGTTTCAGCCATTTGCTCAACAACTGAACGAATCTTCTCATATGGAATAAATAACTCAAATTCTTTATCCAGAATTTTAACCTTCTTCATATGTGGTTTTGATTTTTATTAATTGCTAATTTGCTGTATTTTCGTGCTGAAAATAAAAAGATACAAAGTAACAAATAAATTATAAAACATGACTCCAAAAGTTAGTATTATTATGGGCAGCACATCCGATTTAAGCGTGATGGAAAAAGCGGCCAAATTGTTCGATGAGTTTGAAATTCCTTTCGAGATCAATGCGCTATCGGCACATCGTACTCCGGAAGAGGTAGAAAGCTTTGCCAAAGGAGCCAAAGACCGCGGAATAAAAGTTATTATTGCCGGTGCCGGAATGGCTGCTCACTTACCGGGTGTAATTGCTGCAATGACCCCGGTTCCTGTAATTGGTGTTCCGATTAACGCCAGCCTGTCGGGGTTTGATTCTATTCTTGCTATTCTGCAAATGCCTCCGGGTATTCCAGTTGCTACTGTTGCAGTTAACGGATCAATGAATGCGGCTATTTTAGCTACTCAAATGATGGCCACCGGAGACGAAGAACTAATGAACAAACTGGTTACTTACAAAGAAAACCTGAAACAAAAAATTGTAAAAGCCAACCAGGAGTTATCGGAGGTAAAGTACAGATTTAAAACAAACTAATTGTAGTTAAAAATATTTTACTTAATTTTAAAGAGGTATTTAATCAATACCTCTTTTTTTATGCATAAACCCTTTTACATACTGTTGGCGTGCTTTACCATAATCGCTTCGGTAGCCTCCTCTCAAAATTACACAGGAGGTGCACGTTCTGTTGCGCTATCAAATGCTTTTGTATCCATTCCCGATAGCTGGAGCACTTTTCATAACCAGGCAACATTAGCGCAACTCAACAATTTTTCCGCCGGAATATTTTACGAATCAAAATTCGGAATTGATGAATTTGAATTGGCGGCATCAAGTATTGTTTTGCCAACCAACACCGGAACTTTCGGATTAAGTTTTTACCAATTTGGAAAGGGCATTTTTAAAGCGCATAAACTGGGCCTTGCCTATGCCAAGCCACTTTCTGAACGTCTTAACGCTTCTATCCAATTCGATTATTTCGCAGAACGTATGCCGGAAAATGCGGATGCTTTTTCGTTTCTTACGTTTGAAATCGGGGCAAGTTATAAGCTTACCGAGAAAATTACATTAGGCGTTCACTCCTTTAATCCGGTTAAAAACGGCTACAATTATCGCGAAGAAAAAACAAAACTCCCATCGATTTACAGGCTTGGTGCACACTATGCTTTCGACCAGCATGTGCTGGTGAGCTTTGAAACACAAAAAGAATCGGAGCGGGATGTTTTAATAAAAAGCGGACTGGAATTTATGCCACTTGAAAATCTGGCCTTTCGCTTTGGGATTTCGGGACGGCCGGTTCAATATACTGCCGGAATTGGCTACATTTTTAAAAATATCAGCACAGATATTGCATTTAGTTACCATGGAAATTTAGGATTTACACCCTCGGTTTCCATTCAATACAATCTTAAATGACACGCATTGCCAAACATATAATTTTCATGTTACTTGAGCTTACATTTTTGGCGGCATCGGCGCAAAATAACTCGCCCGATAAATTGATTGAATCGATTTTGGAATCGCATCTCGATAAAATTGAAGAAGGCACTGATGCGGCCTTAATTATTGAGGATCTGGAGTATTTTCTTGAACATCCCGTTAATATTAACGCAACAAGCACCACAGAATTGGCACGGCTCTATTTGTTAAATGAAATACAAATTCAAAAATTACTTGAATATACTGACACTTACGGCCCTGTATATTCTATTTACGAACTAAAAACCATTGATGGGTTTTCACCTGATTTGCTGCAAAAATTGCAGTATTTTATTGTATTTGGCCCCGAAGAACAGGAACAACAAACATTAAAACAACAGCTAAAATATGCCGATAACCAATTGCTAATTCGAACGCTGGGTAATTTACAGAAAGCACGCGGATACAAAACAAAAGACGATAACACCACACCTTACGAAGGAAACCGATTTCGCTATTACACGCGCTATAATTTTAGGGCCAATGACAAACTTTCTATTGGCATAACGGCCGAGAAAGATCCCGGCGAAGCATTCTTTAAAGGTTCTAACAAAAGTGGTTTCGATTACTATTCGGGGCATGTTAGTTTCAAAATCAATAGCACTTTTGAAAAAATTTCGGTCGGCGACTACCTTGTTAGAACCGGCCAGGGTTTGGTATTATGGCAAGGCTACACCAACGGGAAATCGCAAAATGTTTTGGGAATCACAAAAACCGGCCAGGGAGTTCGGGGCTACACTTCTGTGGATGAGAATTTCTTTTTCAGAGGGGCGGCCGGAACCGTAAAATTGGGTAATTCACGATTCAGTCTATTCTATTCGCGCAAAAATGCCGATGGCAACCTGGTTTATAAGGATGCAGAAGTAAACCATTTCTCCAGTTTGCAAACTTCGGGTTATCATCGCACCGACAGCGAAATTGCCGATGAAAAAACGGTAAATTTTACCAATGCCGGCGGAGTTTTTACCCATCATTTTAAATACCTTAAACTTGGGGTAACCGTTGTATATCAACATTTCGACAAACCATTTATTCGCAGCGAACGGCTTTACAACAAATTTCGTTTCCAAGGGACCGATAATTATACCGTCGGTGCCGATTACCTTTTTAACAAAAATAACTATACGCTTTTTGGCGAGGCTGCCCTATCAAAATCAAAAGGAAAAGCAGTTACACAGGGAGCAATTGTACATGTTAACGACCAATTGGCATTTTCGGCATTGTTTCGTCATTTCGATAAAGATTACCACGCTTTTTGGGCCAATACGATGGCCGAAGGAAGTAACATCAGCAACGAATCAGGACTTTATTTTGGGGTGCGTCTTTTACCGGCCAAATTTGTTAAGCTTTCAGCCTATTCCGATGTTTATCAATCAGAATGGTTTAACTACTCCACTGCCAGCCCTGCACGTTCGTGGGATATTTTTACACAAGCAGATTTTCAGATCAGCGAAAAGATTACCGCCTACCTACGTTTTAAAAATGAGGAGAAAGATCAAAAATTCAAGAACGATGGGCGCTATATCAATCTGCCAGAACGCGTTCAGAAAATGCGCTTTCATACACAGTTTCAGATATCGGAAACAATCTTGCTAAAAACACGTGCCGAGCATGTTTATTATAAAGGCGAGAATAGTGAGAACGGATTTCTGCTTTTCCAGGACATCCAGTTTAAGCCCAAACAATTTCCGTTGAACCTTGCGGCACGACTGGCCTGGTTTCATACCAAAAGCTATAACAGCCGTATTTATGCGTACGAAAACGACATTCTTTATGCTTTTTCCATTCCTGCCTATTACGGGAAGGGAATAAGAAATTATATCAATTTAAAATACCAGCCGGCGAAAAAGATTGAGTGCTGGCTAAAGCTGGCTAATACGTGGTGGACCGACCGTGAAACCATAAGTTCCGGCTACAACGAGATAACAGGACACCACAAAACGGAGTTAAAATTCCAATTGAGGTTGAAATTCTGATTTTGAATACCTTACTTTGTCGGGTTAAAATTATAAATAATGCGAGACATTAATTTTGATGATATTCGCCCCTACACCGACAAAGAAGTTAAAGCAAAGATCAGAAAACTAGTTAAGGATAAAACCTTTGACAGGGTACTGCATCTCTTGTTTAAAAACCGGCCAAAGGTTGAAATGGTAAAATTTCAGTTGCGCCGGGTAAGCAGTGTTAAACAGCTTCAGGGCGTTTTTATTTACGATCTTTTGCACTGGCTGGTAGACAAAACTTCGGACGGATTAAAAGTTACCGGAATGGATAAGCTGGACAATTCCAAGCCCTATCTGTTTATTTCGAACCACCGCGATATTATTTTAGATGCCGCTTTATTAAATTTTCTCATTTTTGAGCACGGGATGAACACCACCCAGATTGCCATTGGCGACAACCTGCTGCAATACGAGTGGATAGAACATACAGTTAAGCTGAACAGGTCGTTTGTTATTAAACGAAATTTGCCGCCACGCGAACTGATGATGGCATCAAAAAAGGTCTCTCATTTTATCCGAAAGTCCATTACTGAAGACAAAATGTCGGTTTGGATAGCTCAACGCGAAGGCCGTACAAAAGACGGGAACGACAAAACACAGGACAGTGTTCTAAAAATGCTGAACATGAGTAACACAGGAGGCATATCGGACGGATTTAACGAATTAAATATTGTGCCGGTATCCATTTCGTACGAGATTGAACCTTGTGGATTGGCCAAACTTCGCGAATTAATAAAAAAAGAACATTACGGCGAATCGAAACGAAGTAAAGACGACCTAAAAGCGATGTCGATGGGAATGTTCGCACCAAAAGGGAGAATGCGTTTTTCCTTTGGAACACCTATAGAAACCCATTTTGAATTGGCAAAAAATAACGAACAACGTAATTCTTACATTCGTTGCCTGGCCGAAATGATCGACGACCAGATTTACAAAAATTTTAAACTGTGGCCTAGCAATTTTGTGGCCTACGACATGCTTATGCAGGAGCACCGATTTAAAGATCGATACACCAGCGAAGAACAAAAGAAATTTGAAATTATGGTGGAGCAAGCCATGGTGAATATCGATTTCCCGATAACTGACATTCAGGAACGTTTTCTGAAATTGTATGCTTACCCGGTAATTAACAAATTCGACAGACCTAAAAAATAGTACCGATTAGAAATCAAATGCAGCCTTTGTTACATCTATTTACAAAGCCTTTTTGCTTTACTACCGGCATTAACCACTGTAAATTTATCATTTCACTTAACGCTCACTCTAAAAAACAATCGGTATAAAATGCATACAATTATCTGGGACTGGAACGGTACACTGCTCAACGATCTTGATTTTTGCATTTCAACGATAAATGTGCTGCTGAAAAATCGGCAGCTAAATCTGCTTGATCATTATTCGTATAAAGAGGTATTCTCGTTTCCTGTAAAGGATTGTTACGAATCTCTCGGTTTTGATTTTTCAAAAGAAGATTTCTCCATTTCGGCACAGGAATATATGGACATATACAACGCAGGAGTTTCTCAGTGTAAATTACATGCCGGAGCGATTGACGTACTCCAGCATTTTAAAAGCTTGGGGCTCCAACAATTTGTACTTTCCGCTATGCAACAAAACATGTTGGAGCAAACCTTAAAACATCAGAATATTTTCGACTATTTTGAGGGAGTTGCCGGATTGAACGATCATTATGCATCTTCGAAAATAGAACGTGGCAAACAGTTTATTAGCGAATTTAACATCAACAAAAGCCAGGCAACTATTATTGGCGACACCAATCATGATTTTGAGGTAGCTCAACAACTGGAAATAGATTGCATTTTGGTGGCCGACGGACATCAGTCGAAACAGCGGCTGGTGGCAACGGGCGCCAGAGTAATTGAAGAATTGCCGCAACTAAAGTCGCTACTACCTTAATTCAGGAACTCTCTTTTCTTGATATCTCTTATAAATAACTGAAGATTGGTTTTACCACGGTATTCATTTTCGTTAATCGAATAGCACACATCAAAAGGCGAGCCTGAAGTAATTACATCGTAAGCATCCGATTGATTAAAAGCAATGCCCGGGAATATTCCTGAATTAACATCGGGCTCCACCAAATCGAGTTTTAAGTGCTCCTGGTTTTTACCAACCAAACGGCTGGTACCGGCATCAAAAACATCTTCGGTAACAAAAACCGGCATCATATTGTGCGGCCCAAACGGTGCAAATTGTTTTAAAATGCGATAAAAGCGCGGCGTAATTTCGCTAAGCGCAATTTTGGCATCCACCTCAATAGATTGAACTTGTTGTTTATCAGTTATCTGTTTGGTAACAATCTCCTCAAAACGTTGCCGGAATTCCGGAATGTTCTCAATCCTCATTGTTAATCCTGCAGCGTACATGTGCCCACCGTACGATTCCAGCAAATCGCTGCACTGCCCAATAGCTTCGTAAAGATCAAAATCGCGCACCGAACGTGCCGATCCCGTTGCCAAACCGTTTGATTCGGTTAAAATTATCGTTGGCCGGTAATATTGCTCGGTAACTCTTGATGCCACAATTCCAACCACTCCCTTGTGCCAGTCGCGGTTATAAAGCACTGTGCTGTTTTTACCTTTAAACTCGGGATTGTTTTCAATGGTATCCAGCGCATCCTGGGTAATATCGCGGTCTAATGTTTTTCTGATCTCGTTGAAAGAGTCAATCTCTTCGCCTAATAGATCCGATTTATCTTCATCGGTTGAAACCAATATCTGCACCGATTTTTTACCGTGCTCAATACGGCCCGAGGCATTTAATCGTGGCCCAATCTTAAAAACAATATCGCTGATGGTAATTTCGGTACCGGCAATTCCTGCAAAATTAATAATGGTTTGCAAGCCAATTCCCGGATTCGAGTTAAGTTTCTTAAGGCCATAATAAGCCAGCACCCTGTTTTCTCCGGTTATCGGAACAATATCTGCAGCAATACTCACCGCTACCAAATCGAGCAGATCATATATTTCTTCGTAATCAATTTCGTGTTTTTTGCAGTACCCTTGCAATAATTTAAATCCTACACCGCAACCCGAAAGTTCTTTGTAAGGATAGTTACAATCCGATTGTTTTGCGTCGAGTACTGCAACAGCCGGCGGCACTTCATCATCCGGATTATGATGATCACAGACAATAAAATCGAGCCCGCGCTCTTTGGCTTTGGCAATTTTTTCAACAGCTTTAATACCGCAGTCGAGGGCAACAATAAGCGTTACTCCTTTATCTATGGCATAATCAATACTTTTTGGCGAAATTCCATATCCCTCGCTGTAACGGTTCGGAATATAATATTCAATATCTTTAATCCGCTGTTTCAAAAACGAATACATCAACGCCACCGATGTAGTTCCATCCACATCGTAATCGCCGTAAACAATTACCTTTTCCTTATTTTCAACTGCTTTATCCAATCGGGCAACCGCTTTATCCATATCTTTCATCAAAAACGGATCGTGCAGGTCACTCAGTCGGGGGCGGAAAAATGCTTTGGCTTCGGGGTAGGTTTCTATTCCCCGCTGCACCAGCAAGCGGGCTATCACCATATTCACATTCAACGCCGCTGAAAGATGTTTAACCTCGTTTTGGTCGCCTTGTTTTTTTAAGTTCCAAATTCTATCCATGCTGCGTTATCGTGTTTATCAAGATGTGAATTCACAAAGATACAAAATGCAATTGCATATGGAAATTAAATGATTCACCCCCTACATTATTTTTTATTTGATTCAATGTTACAACACAATTACAACCAATCTGTTTTATTATCTTTGCCCAAATTTTTTTAGAGGGATTCAGCAAACGTTTCCCGGGCAATAAATTGTCATTTAAACAAAAGAATGACAGGAATTTAAAAGTGAAGAAGAAATGAGTCATCAGGAATTAAGCGAACAAGAGATCATCAGACGAAATTCGTTGCAAAGAATGCGCGAGTTGGGTGTTGAACCCTACCCGGCAGCACAGTACCACGTAAATACCAACACCAAAGAAATAAAACAGAACTTCAAGGAAGACGAAAAGAATTTTCAGGATGTAGTGATTGCGGGCCGTTTGATGAGCCGCAGAATTATGGGAAAAGCCGCGTTTGCTGAGATTCAGGACCACGAAGGACGTATTCAGATTTATGTGAACCGCGATGAGATTTGCACCGGTGAAGATAAAATGATGTACAACGAGGTATTCAAAAAATTACTCGACATCGGCGATATCATCGGCGTAAAAGGGCATGCTTTTATTACTCAAATGGGCGAATTAACCATTCATGTTACGGAGTTTACTGTGCTGAATAAATCGTTGCGCCCGCTGCCAATTGTAAAAGAAAAAGACGGCAAAACCTTTGATGCTTTTACTGATCCGGAACAACGTTACCGTCAGCGTTACATCGACCTGATTGTAAATCCAGAAGTGAAAGAGACGTTCAAGAAACGGACGATCATATACAATACCATGCGCCAGATGTTTAACGAGTATGGTTATCACGAGGTGGAAACGCCAATTTTGCAGCCGATTCCGGGAGGAGCAGCTGCGCGTCCGTTTGTTACGCACCACAATGCTTTGAACATGCCGTTGTACATGCGTATTGCCAACGAACTTTACCTAAAACGACTGATTGTTGGTGGTTTTGAAGGCGTTTACGAATTTTCAAAAGACTTCCGTAACGAAGGAATGGACCGCACCCACAACCCGGAGTTTACGGTTATGGAAATTTATGTAGCCTACAAAGACTACAAATGGATGATGAGCTTTACCGAAGAAATTTGTGAGCGCGTGGCATTAGCTCTACACGGAACCACAAAAGTTCAGCTGGGCGATAACATTATCGATTACAAAGCACCTTACCCCCGTGTTACCATGGCCGAAGCGATTATGGAACACACCGGTTACGATATTAATGGCAAGTCGGAAGACGAGCTGCGCGAAATCTGCAATAAGCTCGATATTGAGATCGACGAAACTATGGGTAAAGGCAAGCTGATTGATGAGCTATTTGGCGAAAAATGTGAAGGCAACTACATTCAGCCAACCTTTATTACCGACTACCCAAAAGAAATGTCGCCGCTTACTAAAAAGCACCGCGACAACCCGGATTTAACCGAACGTTTTGAGTTGATGGTAAACGGAAAAGAGCTGGCCAACGCTTACTCGGAGCTGAACGACCCGATCGATCAGCGCGAACGTTTTGAAGACCAGTTGAAATTGTCGGAAAAAGGTGACGACGAAGCGATGTTTATCGACCAGGATTTCCTGCGTGCGCTGGAATATGGTATGCCGCCAACATCGGGAATGGGAATTGGAATGGACCGCTTAACAATGTTTATGACCAACAGCCCGTCGATTCAGGATGTGTTGTTCTTCCCACAAATGAAACCGGAGAAAAAGGCAGTGGAAATGACTGATGACGAGAAAACTGTTTTCGAACTGTTGAAAGCTGAATCACCGGTTGAATTACCTGCACTAAAAGAAAAAGCCGGATTGAGCAACAAAAAATGGGACAAAGCCATTAAAGGCCTTACCAAGAAAAATGTTGCAAAGGTTGAAAATACGGATGATGGGTTGATGGTGACTGCGTTATAAGAAACAAGTCAAAAGGAAAAAGTTGAGTCCGTTAAAACGGACGAAATCCCGATCGAAGCATCGGGGTTAAAAATACAGAAGCCTCTTCGATTTTCGGAGGGGCTTTTTTGTGCAAAAGAATTTGGTATTTCATCCTGAGTGTCACTTATTTGGAAATATCCTTTCTTTTTAGCTGTCCCATTTTTACTAATTAAACCCATATTTTCCAATTCTGAAAAAAAGGCAGAAGAAATAAAACTACCCATATCGCACTCACACACTGAAACTTACAAAGTATGGCATTATGTTTGATTAACATATTTCGACTATGGATAATTTTATAATTTTTTGAAATTATGAACCTTAACTCGAAATGAGTTGCACGATAACCGTGTTATCAATGAAATTTTGCGACATTAAGATAAAAAATAAGGGTTTTTTCTTGAACGTCGTTGTTCAAATCTGACATTTGTTTACGGAAGTAAACACGATCCCTCAGCGAACCAATTAATTTGTGATAAAACCAGTATCATTTTGGGCTGATGTATACTCTCATTCTGCTTTAATGCAGATATCAAACAATATTTATTAAAAACCTATAAACTTATTTTTTAAACCTTTAAATTAATTATTATGAAAAATTTCAAAATTTTATTATTTAGTTTTTTGTTGGTGGCTTTTATTGCGCCTAATGTTTCTAATGCTCAAGCATCTCGTGAAGCTGAAATTCAGTTTTGCAATATTGAAGTTGAAGGAGATAGAGTATTATTTGTCGATGCGTACGTTTTAGTTTCAGCAAGTGGCAATGTACAATTAAAGGCAACATTTGACCTAGGAAATCCCAAGGAAGACATTGATCTCTCAGATTTTTGGCCAACAAAAGGAAAGCAAAAAATTACCTTAAACAGAGTTGCAGTACAATTCAAACTTGATGGAAAAATTTATCATTTTGTATCAGAAGAAAAGGCAAGAGCAATTGTAGATTCAGATGGCTATGCATCAGTTGTGATGAATTGGCAAGAATCTGATTAAAATTAAAAATTATTCATTTATCATTAGTGTCCACTAAAAATTAAACAACGTTCTTTGAAACAATTGTAAATCTATACTTTACGCGGCTTTTTTGAGCGTGACGATTTGAATCAGTTAAGTTCGTGGATTTTAATTATCACATGAACACCGGAAAATACGTTTTCGCTCAACTAATAGGTTTTTTACCACAAAGGGTATTCGATAAATTTGTTACCAACTATTCCGGCAACAAGTATGTAAGGCACTTTACCTGCTGGAACCAGTTGCTTTGTATGATTTTCGGTCAACTGACCAATCGTGATAGTTTGCGCGATTTGATAGTTATTATTCATGCTCACCGAAGCAAAGCTTATCATCTTGGTTTTGGGAAATCAGTAACAAGAAGCAACCTGGCCAAAGCTAACGAAAAGCGCAATTACAGAATCTTTGAAGATTTTGCTTATTACATGATTGACTTGGCCAGAAAAAAGCTTGCTAACGATGATTTTGAAATAAAAGGAAAAATTTATGCTTTCGATTCTTCAACCATCGATTTGTGTTTAAGCGTTTTCTGGTGGGCGAGTTTTCGTAAAACAAAAGGAGGTATAAAGCTCCACACGCTTTACGATATTACCACGCAAATACCAGCATTTATACACATTACGGCAGCTTCGGTTCACGATGTCAATGTAATGGATGTTATTCCATACGAAACAGGAGCATATTACATTTTCGACCGTGGGTATGTTGACTTTGAACGCCTTTATCGGATAACAACACTTTCTGCATTTTTTGTAGTAAGGGCAAAAGCAAACCTGAAGTTTAACAGGATGTATTCGAATAAAGTCGATAGACAATCAGGTCTGATTTGCGATCAGATTGGAAAATTGTCTGGTTTCTATGTCTCAAAAGATTATCCTGATAAATTACGGAGAATCAAATTCTTTGATGCTGAAAGTAACCGCTACTTCGTTTACTTGACAAACAACATGGAATTGACAGCCGAAGAGATTGTGCTCCTATACAAAAACAGATGGCAGGTTGAATTATTCTTTAAATGGATAAAACAACACCTGAAGATTAAAGCATTCTGGGGTACGTCAGAAAACGCAGTCAGGATACAAATTCATTCAGCGATTATAGCTTACTGTTTAGTTGCCATTGTAGGTAAAGAGTTAAAAATTGAACGCTCAACCTACGAAATATTACAGATTTTAGGAATATCCCTACTGGATAAAACGCCTATAAATGAGCTTCTTACAAATATAGATTACAAAAATGTCAAAGAACTAAATTATAAACAGCTGTCCCTCAATCTATTTTAAGTGGACAGCAATGATTTATATTATTTGATTAAGCTCACTGTATTTGCAGGGGGCTTTTTTTAAATATAAAACTCCTAACTCCATTTACTAAGATGCTCTAAACCATATTCATTTCTTTTGAAAGATTTCCTGTTTCGCGTAATTTTAATCAGACAAAATCTTTTTAACCGCTTTTGTGTTATTAGAGTATGGAACAGCAGGATTTCAACAAAGACTTTCACCTGAAATTAAATGCCGAGTTTGAACGAATCGACAAGTTCCTGGAGAAATTTCAGCAACACTTTATCCGCGAACAATGGCTTATGGCAAACGAGCACGTGGTTTCTGATCTGTCGAAGGAAGGACTAGAAGATCAGCTTAAAAACTATGCCAACCATATGTTTAGTTGTGCCGATTCGGTTGCGGACAAGGATCAAAATTACAACGAAATAAGATTAACACTGGAGCTGGAAGCCATGACCCGGGCGATGGAGAAATATCCGTCGTTTTTTCGGGAATCTGAATTTGCCCGGCAAACACACCAAAAAGCAAAAGAACTTTTAATTCATTTCTTCCCTGAACTGATCGAACTGTCGGCCAATGGATTTCGCTTGTTGGAGAAGTACTGTTTACTCTATAACTACGAGTTTATCTCTTCTCTCAAAGAACAATAAAACACAGCTTAGACCCAAATAAAAAACACCGACCAAAATTTTGGCCGGTGTTTCTTTTATTTTAACCGTTTTTCTATGGTTTATACGGATGATTTTCAAGTTCGAATGTAATTGGAATTATTGCCAACGAAGCCACTTCTACTCCTTCAACCGTTGCAGGTTCCCAATCACCCGAGGTTTCGCGCACTGCGGCAATTGCTTGTTCCTCGAGATCGTCAAGGTAACCGTCAGCAGAAGTTTCGATGTTGGTAGCTGTAGTTGCAAATGGTATTGTACCATTATCATCCACAAGTACTTTTACAAATATGGTTCCTTCAATACCCCAGTCTTTTGCACCTTTCGAATATTCCAGGTGGCTCATCAATTCATCATTTAAAGCATCTTCACCATGTTCGTAACGTGCTTGCTTTTCAAGTTCGTAAAACACGCCAACACGTTCATCGGTTTGTTTTACCATATTATGATGGCTGTTTAAATCGAACAACACGACTTCCATTCTTTTTCTGTCGATTTTATCATCTATTCCTGAAACAACCACATCTTGTACTTCTCCGTTTTCAATACTGTATTTAAATGTAAAAGCCGGATACTTGTCAATAATCGCTTTCAACTGGTCGGCATATTCCATGTGGTGATGCTCCATGGAGTTCTCTGTGTAAACCGTTTTCACATGGTTTTCCTGAGCTTTTAATGGCAAGGCTGCCGCGGCTATCAAGAATCCCAGTGTTATTAAAATTGTTTTAAAATAAAATTGTTTTCTAAATCGTTTCATACCTTAAATTTCTCCTTTTCTATTAAATGTGTTAAGAAAGTTGACTGAAACAAGTGTGCGTTTCCGAAATCTTTAAAACTGATATCGGCCGCTCAACTACCTATTTCAGGTTTTACTGTTATAATTGAAAATACTATGCCACAACTTGTTTCTATTTTAGTATTTCCCTGGTTTCAGGCAGTTACAACTATACTTTTCGACTTTAAATCATTTTGGAAACCAGGCGTTTTGAAATTAACGTTCAACTTTCTATTCAACTGGTCGTGTGCTATTTAGAACGATTCCAAACAAATCACGTGGTAGCGAATTTCAACGATTCTCCTGAATAACCTTCTATTTAACCCAAAAATTTAATTTATGCTGCGGCTAGTTATCAATTATAAAATAGGTGTGAAATAATTCTACATTAATTCATTGATTTTACACACTTTACAAGATTTGAATAAAAAAACCGAAGACCAACTGTCTTCGGTTATGCACTATTCTATTTCAATTCGTTCTATTTTTTTCTGCCGTGATAATCGTACAGCACTTTCTCTATCTCTGCATTTACGGCTTCATCCGGATTGTATTCCGGCGAATTTTTAATCGCTTCTTTTGTCATATCAACATGAGCTTCACGATCTGTGAAACTTATTTTATCGATCTTTTCAATCGGAAGAATCACTTTTTTACTCCATGGGAATAAATTATTGGTGTCTACCACAAAATACAGAATTTGCCAATCTGTGTCATCTATAATCATATCGGAAATATGCCCAAATTGGTCGTCAATGGCATTAATTCCATACCCTCTAATTTCGTTAAAACTTCGCAAACTGGTGTCTATATCCTCTTCTTTAATCACTTGCCGTGGAGCTCTAAATGCCACTCCCGGATAAAAGACCACCTCATTTCCGGTAAAAGCAGCGGAGTCAACCATCCAGTATGGATACTTTATTCCATAGTGGCTAGCCAATTTTTTCTCATATACTCGCGAAACGGGCATGTCAAAACTCAGATTAGGAGAACGTTTAATATTGTCAATACTTAACTCAATTTCAAAATCCTTTTCCTCCCCATCAGGTTCACCCAATAAACTATGGGGTATCAGTACCCTGTTCTCTTTAAAAAAGTTTCCTAAATCTGCCTCCAGGTAACGAATTATCCAACTTTTTTCGTCGAACAAAAAATCATTTACTTTTCCTTTTTCCCCATCTTTTGCTTTAATTGAATATCCCAATAATTCCCTAATGCTAAGTTTCATAATACTAATTTTATATTTTTAGATGTACCATCGCCCGTTAGTTTTCAGAACTGTTTTATCGTGTATTTCCGGGATTGTTAAAATCAATGTGGTGATCTTTCCTGCTTATCCTTTCACTACTGATGAATCCACCAGATTTCTGATAAGCCTCGTTAAACGACCTAATTGAGTCGAAAATACTGCTTTCGAGCTCACTCAGTTTTTCCGAGTCGCCTGGTTCCAGCGAATCGATGGCATTATAAAGAAGAATAATCTCATCTCTTCTTCTTTCCAAGTCATTAATTAACATTAAAAGTTCCTGATTATCCGGTTCTTTCTTCGACTGATCTTTCAATTTTAGAATCTGACCATTCATTTCACTTTTGTGCTTATTAATCTGAATTTTTATTTCTTCTGTTCTCATAACTCTTTAATTTTGTAATTAATATCTCATCTAAACATGTGCCATAGTTAAAACCCCACTCAGAAAGAAAATACATCATACTGACATAATGACTGTTAGAACATTGCTGGATTTTAATAAATAGAAAATGAATGCAATTTTTTGTGGAAAAAAAGTCACATTAACTGTGGAAAAGAGTTACAGTTTGACCTTGAATATTTGGAGAAAACCAATTTAGGATGCGTGATTTGGAGCGAAATAATAAGGTGAAGTCCTATTTTAAAATCGAGTTTTGTTTTTCTGAAAAGGAGCAGCAATCCATATTACGAAGTTTGACAAACCTCATTACTCCACAATAGATAATTTAACGATTAACTGCTTAACAGAAAATCAATGATTCTGTTTAACATCCTGGTAACTTCTATACATCATTACAGATATTGCCATCAGAAATAATACGCCATAAATAAGTACTGCCATCACTCATTGTTTTTAAATTGCAATTGAAGTTACGCTTTAAATGAATAGCTGTTTCTCTTTAAATGTGATAGTTATCAAATTTCCATTGTTAATATGTAGGAGGAATTTAAAAGTTTAGAAGTACAAAAACGTAGAATTTTTCCAGCATCTCCAAGCAAAAATAACAAGGTGGTGTGGGCGAAATTACACAATAAAAAAAGCAGTTAAACAAGCACAAAATTTCCCTGTTATGGCATTTACAACCATTCATTAATTGGTATTTTCCGGTTGCAGCACCATACCAAAATACAACTAGCTATGTTTTAAATCGCGATAGCACAAAATTAGTTCTGCAATAATTAGGGCTATCATCACGATTGCATATAAAAATACTACCATAACAACAGCTATTTAACTTGTTTAATAATTGGGTGGCCAATAAATACATTATATCATTGTCAGCACACCCATCTAATCCCAACTCTTCTTTCATATTATTACGTTTATGTCAAGCCACTTTCTTATACGGGAAACAAGGGCAAAAGGATTACCTTTTCGTCTTTTTCGGAATATTATAATAGGACGTATTTAATTATTTTTTAAAGTCAATTAAAAGAAACTCATCTGCACAGAGGTATTTGGTACTTTGTTTTTACGCCGGTAATCTGTAACTTGACTTGTCTTTTCCCTTACTTACAATATGCGATAATTAAGTTGGCAAAATTTAAAATTTTACTTATGAAAAAATTTTACACAAACTCAAAATTATTGCTGTTACTAACCGCGCTGCTCACGTCATTCGCTGCAACAAGTCAGGAATCGCTTGAGATCATAGGCGGAGACCTAACACTAAACCCCGACACCATGTACGCTGTTTCGGCTGTTTATACCGACAGCACCGGAACTCCAATTGACGATGCCAAAATTAAATGGAACACCGAGCCCGGCTACCTTGGGAAAGTTGACAAAAATGGGTATTTAATTACAAACCATTCAGGCGAAGGTTTCCTGATTGCCAAGTACAAGGAGCTGCGCGATTCGGTTCTATTGAAAGTAAATGGCCCCGTTAAAGACGATGATGATGAAGACGATGAGAATGAAATGGAGGATGTATATCCGAAGATTAAAATTGTTCCTGACCATATAAAAGTGGAAGTGAGCGATTCGGTAGAACTTCGTGCCTTTTATATCGATTCTACAGGAACAAAAATTGACACTTCGTTTGTATGGTCGATTGAGCCCGAAGAATTGGGTCTGTTCCCCGATCCGGAGGCAAGTATGTTTTACACTGGCAACACTACCGGAAAGGGAATTGTAATTGCTATGCTGGGCGACTTGGCCGACACGGCAAAAGTTACCATTTATGAAAGCAAGGCCAAAAAAGAGAAAAAAGAAAAGCATGAACAAGTTAAAAACAACAGGGGCAAACAGCTAATGATTGAACCGGGAGACATGGTAGTATACACCGAACATGAGGCAATTCAATACGCTGCTGATTATAAAACAAACGGAACGAAACACCAGGATGCTGTATTCTTGTGGAGCGTTTCGGATACTAGTGTTGCTGCAATTTCAAACGAAGGTTTACTTACCCTGAGTGGCGAAACAGGAATGACACTGGTGCATGCAGAATACAGCAATTTTAAAGCTTCAGTTGAATTGTTAGTTGTTGACTCAACAGTTGATATGGAAGTAAATACCATCTCCATGCGCAGGGTATTGCCCGATGGACAAGAACTAAAAGCTAAAACCTTTAAAGAAGGAGAAAGTTATAAAATCGGTGGTCTGCCCTATCCCTTAAATATACTTAATGCTGGCATGCTTCATTTTCCTTTCGGATGCATTGATGAAGACATTGAGATTTTCATGTTTATTCCTGAAGAATATGCAGAGGTTAGCGATAGCAGTACACAAGTAACTTTTACTGATGAGGTAATTACCGGTGTAAAATTTAGCGTTAAACCGGTTGCATCGGATACTATTGTAGAACCTTATTTCTTTAATGTACCTGTTAATTTAAGCCTGGTATTTAAACATGACTTGCTCGATTCGTTGGGCGTTACACCTGAAGAACTGGATGTATTTTTCGCAGAAAACACAGGTTTTGAAGAGATTGACGAGCACGTAGCTGTCGATACTGTAAGAAATAAAATCTATGCTAATATTATTCACTTCAGCACTATTGTTGTAAAACAAGGTAACGCCGTCACATCTGTTGAAGATATTGTACCTATCCCTGAAGCTGATTTAACGATCTATCCTAATCCATTTAGTTCATCTGCCACAATTCAGTTTATGATTAGCGATGCTTCAGATATACAAATTGAGATCTACAACCTGTTTGGACAACGTGTTCAGCTTCTATCTGAACGCAAGTATAACAAAGGTGTTCATCGTATAAAATGGTCAGGCGATGACATGAATGGCGCACCAGCGACCTCAGGAGTTTATCTGTGTCGTTTTATAAAAGATGGCAAAGTTAGCCAGGTTAAGAAAATGGTATTGAAACGATAAGCTTTCCTCAACATAAAAATTTGAGCCTTTTGCAGATAGTAATTCTGAAAAGGCTCTTTTTTTGTTTATAAAAAAAGCCATCCGAAAAATCGAATGGCTTTTAAATATATTTTTTTGCTATCTATTAAGCGTTCAAAGTATAGCGATCGAATGCAGTTATAGTTAAATCTGCATCAGCTTGCTTTAAGTAATCTTTTACAGGCATTTTCCCGTCTTTAACGAAAGCCTGGTTTAAAAGTGTTACATCTTTATACCACTTGTTCAATGAACCTTGTGCAATTTTTTCAAGCATTGCTTCTGGTTTACCTTCTTTGCGGTATTTTTCTTTTGCAAACTCTAATTCTTTATCAATTTCAGCTTGTGGAATTGAATCTTCGTCGATAGCAACCGGAGCCATAGCGGCAACCTGCATTGCAATATCTTTGCCTACCTGCGTATCAACAGTTTTGTTGAAAGCAACAAGAGTTGACAATTTGTTACCAGGATGAATGTAAGGAACTACAGCTTCGTCAGCTAAACATTTGTAGTACGAAAGGTCAAGTTTCTCACCAGTTACACCGGTTTGTTCGGTAACTTGTGCTTCAATGGTAGATCCATCAAGCTCAATTGCTTTTAATGCTTCCAAACTGTCAACTTTTGTCTCAAGAGCTTTTGCAAGAATTTTCTCAGCAAATGCTACAAAGCTTTCGTTTTTAGCAACAAAGTCAGTTTCGCAATTCAATACAACGATTGCACCGAATTTACCGTCTTCTGTTGCCTTTGCAATAGCTACACCTTCAGCAGCATCTCTGTCTGCACGTTTGTTAGCAATTAATTTACCTTTTTCGCGGATGATTTCCAGTGCCTTGTCGAAGTCACCTTCGGCGTCTTTCAGGGCATTTTTGCAATCCATCATCCCTGCGCCCGATACTTTACGCAATTTTACTACGTCTGCGGTTGTAAAAGACATAATTAAATTTCTTATAAATGGTTTATATTATACTTAACCTTTATTTACTCCTTAGAAGTTTTTTCTGCTTTTGCTTCTTTCTTCTTAGACGCTTCGGCAGTTACCTCTTCTTTATCTTTCTCGATTTTGCGCTCGTTTAAACCGGCCTTTACAGCGTCGCACATCTCACCAACAATAATTCGGATTGATTGAGAAGCGTCGTCGTTAGCAGGAATTACAAAGTCGATATCATTAGGATTCGAGTTGGTATCAACGATAGCAAATACTGGAATACCTAATTTATTTGCTTCACGAACAGCAATTTTTTCTTTCAATACGTCAACAACAAATAATGCAGCTGGCAAACGGGTAAGGTCTGAGATTGAACCCAATACTTTATCCAGTTTAGCACGCTGACGTGTAATTTGTAATTTTTCGCGTTTTGAAAGGTTATCCCAACTGGTGTCCTTCATCATTTTATCGATGGAGATCATTTTTTTCACCGCTTTACGGATTGTTGGGAAGTTGGTAAGCATACCACCTGGCCAGCGCTCAGTAACATAAGGCATTCCTACCTCTTTTACTTGCTCGGCAACCAGTTCTTTGGCTTGCTTTTTAGTGGCAACGAATAATACTTTACGACCTGATTTTGCAATTTGTTTGATAGCTGCAGCAGCTTCATCAATTTTTACAACTGTTTTTTGCAGATCGATAATGTGGATACCGTTTTTCTCCATGAAGATATAAGGCTCCATCTTTGGGTTCCACTTTCGTTTCAGGTGTCCAAAGTGTGCACCTGCTTCCAATAATTCTTGAAAATTTGTTTTTGGCATCTTTTTACTTTTTCTATGCTCTAAAAGCAACCACTGAGTAGTTCGCCATCCGACGAAATCACAGCCGTTTTAGATCCATATAATTGATAAATAAATAATCTTAACGTTTTGAGAACTGGAAACGTTTTCTTGCTTTTGGTTGCCCAGGTTTTTTACGTTCCACTTCGCGTGGATCTCTGGTAACAAATCCTGCAGCTTTTAGCTGTGCTCTTGACTCAGGATCAATTTCCATTAACGCACGAGTAAGTGCCAAGCGAAAAGCTTCTGCTTGTCCTTTTGGGCCGCCACCATCGAGGTTGGCTTTTACATCATATTTTTCTACAATCTCTAAAAGATTTAGTGGTTGCATAGCGATGTATTGCAATGTTTCTGCAGGGAAGTATTCTTTCAATTCCCTTTTATTGATGGTAATATTTCCTTTACCTTCGCTTACGTAAATACGAGCAACAGCTGATTTTCTACGTCCGATTGTGTTTATTACTTCCATTATTTAATCGTATTTAAATCAACAACTTTTGGTTTTTGAGCCTCATATTTGTGCTCTGCGCCAATAACAACATGTAAATTTCTGAATAAGTCGCTACCTAATTTGTTTTTAGGAAGCATACCTTTTACAGCTTTCTCTACCAAACGCTCAGGATATTTAGCTAAAATATCGCGTGGAGTCTGAGTTCGTTGTCCTCCAGGGTATCCAGTGTGACGTACATAAACTTTGTCCGTCATTTTTTTACCACTCAAAACAACTTTTTCAGCATTGATAACAATTACATTATCGCCACAATCAACGTGAGGTGTGAAATTTGGCTTGTATTTACCTCTTAACATTTTGGCAACTACACTTGCCAAACGTCCCAATACCATGTTTTCAGCATCAACAACAAGCCACTCTTTATTCGTGGTAGTTTTGTTTGCCGAAACTGTTTTATAACTAAGTGTGTCCACTTCTTTAATTTTTTATTGTTTAAAACATCTAGATTTTACTTTTTGTCGCATTTTTTGTCTCAACGGAATTTTTCAACAAACTGCTTTACGCAAAGAAAATCAACTATTTACACTCCTTATTTCTAAGGATAATAATCGGGACTGCAAAAGTATTCTCTTTTTTCGTATTTCCAAAGAAATAACAGCCAAAAATTCAATTAGTTAAATGATTTTATTGCCAAATTGTAATCCTTTCACAAAAACAGCTAAGATCCTCTATTTCGCGGAGTATCTAAAACAATTCAACCAGATGAATTTAATGTTAATACCCCGATGCAAAAAAAGTAGGCAAAGGGAATTTATTGTCGCTCACAAATTTATATACATTTGTAAGGAGCAGAAATTTGATAGATGTATGAGCAAAAAACCTAAAAAGTTTAAAAAGCGTTTTTTCAATTCGTGGGTTACTTCGTTAACCAGCATTACGCTTGTGCTAATCTTGCTGGGTATGCTAAGTTTTGTTCTCATAAACAGTAAAAAACTATCGGATTATGTGCGCGAAAAAATCGGCTTCACACTGGTATTGGCCGACGACTTGCGCGAAACTGAAATTATTCGTCTCCAGAAAATTTTAAGTGCCGGCGACTTTGTAAAATCGGTTAACTACATCGATAAAGAATTGGCAGCACAGGAACTGACAAAGGAACTGGGCGAAGATTTCCAGGGATTTCTGGGCTACAACCCGCTGTTTGCCTCGCTCGATATAAAACTAAATGCCGCTTACACACAAAGCGACAGTCTTCGGGTTTTGGAACAGAAATTTTTGGCGTATCCACAAGTTACAGAAGTATATTACCAAAAAAACCTGGTTACCCTTATTAACGAAAATGTACGAAAGATTAGCCTGGCTCTGCTGATACTGAGCGGACTGCTTACCTTTATTTTCTTCGGATTAATTAACAACACCATTCGTTTATTAATTTATTCGCAACGATTTACCATAAATACAATGCAAATGGTTGGTGCCAGCAAAAGCTTTATTCGCAAACCATTTTTAATTAAAAGTTTAGTATTGGGAGCATTAGGAGGAATTCTTGCCAGCACTATTCTTATTGGCAGTATTTACACATACAAAAAAGAACTTTACGGCCTAATAAACTTTGCCGACCTGCAAACAATCCTGCTCATTGTTGGAATCGTATTTTTACTGGGCTTTTCCATTTCATTTCTATCAACATGGCTGGCATTAGGCAAATTCCTTCGAATGAAATTTGATGAATTATTTTATTAATTATCTTTACACCACCAATTTCACAAAATAATGGCTAAAAAAAGTAAAGACGTAAAAGAATCAGCAGGCTTTGCATTGGGCAAAGAAAACTATAAACTAATGGCAATCGGTTTTGCCGTAATCGTTGTTGGATTTATATTAATGGCCGGCGGCGGAAGTGACGATCCGAATGTTTTTAGCGAAGATATTTTTAGTTTTCGCCGAATTACGCTGGCTCCCATCCTGTTACTGCTAGGATTTGTGTTCGAGATTTATGCCATTATGAAAAAACCAAAAGACGATTAAGCCCATTTTTTCATGACAGAACTCCAGGCATTACTCCTCGGCATCATCCAGGGACTTACTGAGTTTCTTCCCGTCAGTTCAAGCGGACACCTGGAAATAGGTCACACACTATTGGGAATAAAAGATGAAAACAGTCTGCTTTTTGTTTTAACCGTTCATGTTGCAACAGTTTTGAGTACCATTCTTGTATTCAGAAAAGACATTTTGGTTTTATGTAAAGATCTTTTTGCATTTCAATGGAACGATTCCACCAAATATATCAGCAAACTTCTATTCTCGTCAATTCCCATAGTAATTGTTGGATTTCTGTTTCGCGATGAGCTGGAATCTCTTTTTACCGGCAATCTATATTTTGTTGGCTGCATGCTTCTTCTTACGGCTTGCCTACTTACACTCACTCAATTTGTTAAAAAAAGTGATGGAAAGATCACTTTTGGGAAAGCACTGCTAATTGGAATTGCCCAAACACTTGCCGTACTGCCCGGAATTTCGCGCAGTGGAGCAACAATCGCAACCGGACTACTCTTAAAAGGCAAAAAGGAAGATGTGGCCCGTTTTTCATTTCTAATGGTTTTAATACCTATTTTGGGAGCTGCTTTTATTGATATCGTAACAGGCGAACTAAAATCAACCAAAGTAGAATTAATGCCTTTGCTTATTGGGTTTGTAAGTGCTTTTATTTCAGGATGGCTGGCCTGCTCGTGGATGATTAAGATAGTAAAACGTGGCAAATTAATTTATTTTGCAATTTATTGCGCTCTTATTGGGCTAATTGCTATCTTTGCAGCCTGATTTTTCAAAACAGGCTTAAAATACTGGAAGATAGATTCTTAATGCCCGATTTCAAAAAAACATATGATTTCCCTGGTGGGGAAATTTTACTTTTCGATAAAGAATTGGAATGGACATCGTTTGATGTTGTTAACAAAGTGAGGTACATTTTATGTCGGAAACTGGGCATAAAAAAGCTGAAAGTTGGTCATGCGGGAACGCTTGATCCACTGGCAACAGGGCTGGTAATTTTGTGTACAGGCAAAGCTACCAAGCAAATAGAGCAGTTACAACTGGGCGAAAAGGAATACATTGCTACGCTAAAAACAGGAGCAACTACTCCGTCTTTCGATTTAGAAACCGAAGAAGATAGCCAATTCGATTTTTCGCATGTAACACGCGAAAGTTTTGAAAAGGTACTGCCGCAGTTTATTGGAGAAATAGAGCAGGTTCCACCGGTATTTTCAGCAGTAAAAGTAAAAGGAAAACGCGCATTCGATTATGCCCGAAATGGAGAAGAGGTAAAACTTAAAGCAAAAAAAATTGTTATAAGAAGCATCGAAATTGAATCGTTTGATCTTCCGGAGGTAAAACTAAAGATTGTTTGTGGAAAAGGCACTTACATCCGATCGTTGGCCCGCGACATTGGCGAGGCTTTAAAATGTGGAGCCTACTTAACCGGTTTACAAAGAACAAGAATTGGCGATTACAAAATAGAAGAAGCGTTTAAGGTGAATTATTTTCTGGAAAACTTAAATTTAGATGAAACCAATTGAAAATTTCACCGTATAAAGTGGTTCTGAACAAAAAATCCAACTTACTGTATTATTTTTGCAGATCGCATAAAAAAGACTATTAATAAATAAATTACAATATGAAGTTATCAAAATTCAAGTACGATTTAGATCAGGAAAAGATTGCTTTGCACCCGGCCGATAACCGTGACGAATCGAAACTTATGGTATTAAACAGAGCAACAAAAACAATTGAACACAAATTGTTTAAAGACCTGCTTGATTATTTTGATGATAAAGATGTGATGGTTTTTAACGATACCAAAGTGTTTCCAGCACGTTTGCATGGTAACAAAGAAAAAACCGGAGCAGAAATCGAAGTTTTTCTTCTTCGCGAATTAAACCGCGAGCAACGTTTGTGGGATGTTTTGGTTGACCCGGCAAGAAAAATACGTATTGGGAACAAGCTGTATTTTGGCGACGACGACCTGTTGGTTGCGGAAGTAATCGATAACACCACATCGCGCGGACGCACTTTACGTTTCTTGTTTGATGGTCCTTACGACGAATTCAAACAAACGCTTTACAGCCTGGGAGAAACTCCACTTCCTAAATTTATCAATCGCCCGGTTCAGCCCGAAGATAAAGACCGTTACCAAACTATTTTTGCAAAACACGAAGGCGCAGTTGCTGCACCTACAGCTGGTTTGCACTTTAGTCGCGAGTTGTTAAAGCGGCTGGAGATCAGAGGTGTTGATTTCTCGTATGTTACGTTGCATGTGGGATTAGGAAACTTCCGCAGTGTTGATGTTGAAGACCTGACAAAACACAAAATGGACTCGGAGCAGATTTGGATTAACAATGAAGCTTGCGAGATGGTAAACTCAGCAAAACAGGAGAAACGTAATGTTTGTGCCGTTGGAACAACCGTAATGCGAACTCTTGAAAGTTCGGTATCAACTCAAGGCCATTTGAAGCCGTTTGAAGGATGGACAAATAAATTCATTTTCCCTCCTTACGAGTTTAGCGTAGCAAACAGCATGATTACAAACTTCCACCTGCCTTATTCAACATTGTTGATGATGGTTGCCGCATTTGGCGGATACGATTTTGTGATGGAAGCATACGAAGTTGCAACTAAACACGATTACCGCTTTGGTACTTATGGCGATGCTATGCTAATTATTTGATAAGTAAATTTTACTACTATACAGAAAGCCACGGAATTTATTTCGTGGTTTTTTTATTCCAGTTCATAACAGAATAAGCTACCGTCTTCATCTCCAACAACCAGACTCAACGAACCACCATTTGTAAGTTTACCAATCGAGAATTCACTGTTGCCACTCAACGGAAACCCATCATATTGTTTTCCGGTAGAATCAAATAAGAAAATTTCGTTTTCATCGGGATCGGTTACACCAATCATTTTTTTAGTGGCTGTAAAAGCATACAGATTTATCCCGTGCAGATCATTGTCGAACTCTTCCTCAAACAGTTTATCTCCGCCCTCATCAAAAACAACCAATCTGTCTTCATCAACAAATACAAATTCTGGTTTTCCATCGCCGTTAATATCGTCCACCTTAAACTGATGGTCTGGTGAAAACTTTTCGGTTTTCTTTTGTGCAAATTTCCCATCAAAGAACAGATAGAAAACATCTCCATTTTTGCTGGTGGTTACTATTTTAGTGAGGCCTTGCGCATTTAAAGTTACATCGTTAGCTGATGGCGAAAATTTTGCCGATGAGTTGACACGTGTCTGTCCTCTTCGGTTTTGGATATAAACCTTTGTTTCATCGCTAAAAACAATATAATCTTTATTACTCACTCTAAAATGATGCACCGGGTTGGTTACCGTTCCACTGGTCTTCCCAAATTCCCAGCCACTTATAATTTTACCTTCGTGATTGTAGGCGTAAACTTTTTTATCCTTACAAGCCACAAAATAACGATAACTGTTATTATTGTTGTAATCGAAAACATTAACACCGTTGGTAGCCGGCGATTTTAGAATAATGGGGAAGTTTGCAACGCTGGTGCCGTTTCGGTCGATAAGATAGATTTTCTCGCTGGTATTAAACAGGTACTGTAATTTGCCATTGTTGTAGTAATCTACCTGGTGAATTTCTCCCAGAATCTTTCCGCTAACGGGAGCGCTCCAAATAATTTTTCCACCGGCACTAATCAAATGAAGCTGATTATTCACATCCTGAACAATTATTTCCTTCTCAGCTTTATTATTGTGATTAATGACCAGCTGCGGTTTTATCGCCACTTCGGCACCCAGCCGACACTCCCATTTTGCACGCACATCTTTTTTCGGTTTCGGTTCGTAACCCAAATTTACAGCGTTAAAATAAATATTGTTTTCGCATACCACCTGCCAGCTTATCGCATTAAACTTCCTGAAAATCGCTTCATTCTTCTCCAACCCTTTGTTTATTTCTGAATTAAACAAATCGTGGCGCAGTGCATAAAGATTATTTATATTGGCGTAAACATTCAGGTTTGCCTTGCTCTCGGCCGACTTTCTTACTGTTTCGTAATCGGCAGCCGTTCTTAAGGACGTTCCTGAATCCATATCGTTGAGATACTTCTCCAAACCTTTTTTCGAACTGGCAAAAATCAACAACTCATCTCGAAAGGCAGCAAATCTGGCACGTGCAAAATCGAAAGCTCCTCCTAACCAAATACCAGGTAGCCTTGGATAGGGGAATTCATAAATTCGATAGTTTTGTTCTTCTGATGATGTAAACGAGCTCGCCAAACTTTCAAATTCAATATCTTTCCGTTTGGCATAATTGGTCAACATCCCTTCAAAAAGTTCCCGGCTTTCTTTCCGCGACTGCCCGCTTATAATAAAAAGCGATCCCATCTCTGCTTCTGTAGGAACAGAGGTTATTGCTGCCACCACTTTATCTTTCACCAGGTTTCTCAATTTCTCGCGACTATCAGTACGGAAATCCTGCTCCATTTTTTTTATTTTCTCTTCCCGGTCGTAGTAGGCTTCGGAATGCACAAAATAGTTTTCCAGATTCGTAAAAAACAGCTCCTTATCGGAGAACGAAAATCCAACATAAAAAGAGGTTGACTTTGGCAACATACGGTCGGCGTTACAACTTACTGCTTGCTGCCCCTGAAAAACGGAAAGGAAATGATTTAAAGAATCATCGGCAGCAGTAATTCCATTCAATGTTAAGCGGTTGTCATAAAAACTTAAATCGAGTTCACTCCAGCTGGCGTAATCCTTTATTTTAAGCACATCTCGTTTCAGGTTAATCCTGTCGGTCTCGCCAAATTCATTATCCTGCTTTTGGGTTTTCGAATTCAGGAAATTGGCCCACAGTTCAGGGAAGCGTCTGTGATTAATATACCACGCTACTTCCGACTGGTTGCCAACAGTTCTGTTCACCAGGTTAAAATACTGGTTATCGGTAATACCGCGTGCATTTAATTGCCTGATACATTTCTCCACCAGAATTACTTCGGGACTGATAATTACCAGTTTGCCGGCAACACTGAAACTGAGCTTGTTGTTTCCATTTGAATCGGCAACATCAATTATTGCATATCCATTATAATTTCGTTTTTGAAATGAAGTTCTTGAGATACCGGTCAGCTTCTCGATTAATAACTCGAGCCCCTCTCGCTCTTTTGCACTTTTTAAGTTGCTAATAATTACCGGATGTAACACATTTTTTCCAACAAAATCGAGTGCCAGCACAACCTTACGTTTTCCAAGCTGCTTCTGAATCTGAGGTTCAGTATCGATAATATTTTGGATACTCGACACCTGGCTTAACAATCTGCTAAATTCAGGAATTCCTGATAATTCTGCTACCACAGGGTTATCGGCAGGAATGGGTTTTAATCCTTCAGCTTCAATAAAGAGTGGCGTTGTTAACGGAACTGCTTTATACAACGACGATTCTTGTTGAAATACAACTTTTTCTTTTGAAAAATACAGAAACCCGGCTACAGCAACTGCCAAAATAAAAAGTATGATTATGAGGTACCGCTTCATTTTTTATTCTTTTTGTCAAATGTAATAATTAGCTAACGCTTCAAACTACCTTTTTGGTTTACGAAATTAAACATTGACTGTTAATAATTTAAGGGCAACAAAAAAGGCCGGGTCTCCCCGGCCTTCTCTTTTATAGAATTATCGTTTTTTATAATGTCTTTGCAACTTCAATTTCATGGTAGGCTTCCACGTGGTCGCCAACCTTAATGTCGTTAAATTTTTCGATGTTCAATCCGCACTCGTAACCGTTCTTCACTTCTTTCACGTCTTCTTTAAAACGTTTAAGGGAACCTAACAATCCATCGTAGATTACGATACCATCGCGGATTACACGAACTTTCGAGTTACGTGATACTTTTCCATCACGAACGAGGCAACCTGCAACGGTTCCCACTTTCGTGATTTTAAATACTTCAAGCACCTCAACAGTTCCGGTAATTTCTTCCTTAATTTCAGGAGAAAGCATTCCTTCCATTGCGGCCTTAATCTCGTTAATCGCATCGTAAATAATTGAGTACAATCGAATATCGATTTGTTCTCTTTCTGCCATTTTACGCGCATTTAACGATGGCCTCACCTGGAACCCAACTACAATCGCTTCTGATGCAATAGCCAGCGAAATATCAGATTCAGAAATCTGCCCCACTGCTTTATGAATGATATTAATCTGAATTTCTTCGGTCGACAACTTGATCAATGAATCAGACAGTGCTTCGATAGATCCGTCCACGTCACCTTTAACAATCAGGTTCAGCTCCTGGAAATTACCAATTGCAATACGGCGACCAATCTCATCAAGTGTAATATGTTTCTGAGTACGCAGTCCCTGTTCGCGGGCCAATTGCTCGCGCTTATTGGTAATGCTTCGTGCTTCACGCTCGCTCTCCATCACATTAAACTTATCACCCGCTTGTGGTGCACCGTTCAATCCAAGAATAATAGCAGGCTGTGCAGGTCCAACTTTTTCAATATTTTGATTACGCTCGTTGAACATTGCCTTTACGTGACCGTAATACTGACCCGCAATAATTATATCGCCAACTTTTAATGTCCCGCTTTCAACCAGCAAGGTTGATACGTAACCTCTACCGCGGTCAAGCTCCGATTCAATAATTGTACCCTGAGCCTTTTTATTCGCATTCGCCTTCAATTCAAGCATTTCTGCCTCAAGCAATACTTTTTCAAGAAGTTCCTCAATTCCTATTCCATTTTTGGCCGAAATATCGTGCGATTGGTATTTACCACCCCACTCTTCCACCAGGTAATTCATATTGGCCAGTTCTTCTTTTATCTTTTCAGGATTTGCTCCCGGTTTATCAATCTTGTTAATTGCAAAAACAATAGGTACACCCGCAGCAGATGCGTGGTTGATTGCCTCAATGGTTTGAGGCATCACATTATCGTCGGCTGCTACAATAATAATTGCAATATCGGTTACCTGTGCACCACGGGCACGCATTGCGGTAAACGCTTCGTGGCCCGGAGTATCAAGGAAAGAAATATCTCTTCCGTCTTCCAGGCTTACGTGGTATGCTCCAATGTGCTGCGTAATACCACCGGCCTCACCGGCTATTACGTTTGTACTTCGAATATGGTCGAGCAGTGAGGTTTTACCGTGGTCGACGTGCCCCATAACGGTTACAATTGGCGGACGAGCTTTCAAATCTTCCGGATTATCTACTTCTTCCTCAATTGCTTCTGCAATTTCAACACTCACAAACTCTACTTTGTAGCCAAATTCTTCGGCCACAACAGCTAGTGTTTCAGCATCAAGACGTTGGTTGATAGACACAAACATACCTAACGACATACATGATGAAATAATCTCAGTTACAGTAACATTCATCATGGTAGCCAATTCAGCAACGGTAACAAACTCTGTTACTTTCAGGATATTTTGATCCAGCATTTGCTGTTCCATATCTGCCTGTACTTTTTCACTGGCAGCGGCTCGTTTGTCTCTACGGTGTTTTGCACCTCTTTTATTGGATTTACCCTTTGTTGTTAAACGGGCAAGTGTATCTTTAATTTGTTTTTGTACGTCTTCCTCGTTAACCTCTTTTTTAAGTGGTCGTCTTTTCTTTCCTGCCCCTTGTTTAGTTGGCTGGAATTTCCCTCGCTGACGTTCTCCTGGTTTTTGTTGTCTGTCGACACTTACTTTTCCAGTATCTTTAGTAATACGTTTTCTGCGTTTTTTCCTGTTGCTTTGGTCGCCTCCTTCTTGTTTTTTATCGGGAAGATCAATTTTACCAAGAACAGTTGGACCATTAAGCTTGTTAGCTTTAGCTTTTATAACGCTAGGACCTTCTCCTTTAACTTTATTTTGTCCCTGGCGCTCGACAGTTCTCTGCTTTTTGCGCTCTTTACGTTCTTTTTCGCGCTCTTCTTTTGTTTTTTTGGCCGGGCGTGTTTTCTGATTCATATTGCTCAGATCAATCCTGCCAACCACCTTTATCTTATCTTCAGATTTGGGCGCCTTTTTCTCAACAACCTCTTTCTCTTCTTCCTTCGGAGTACTTTCCGTTGTTTTTTCAGCTTTCTCCTTTTCAGCTTTAGGAGCAGCTTCTTTTTTTGTTTCGGATGCAGGTGCCTCTTTTTCTTCTTCTTTTGCAGGAACCTCTTTTGCAGGTTTCTCTGTTACAGATTCCTTTTCTTCTTTTTCTTTGGCAGGTTTTTCTTCAACAGTTTTCTCTTCAACAGGTTTTTCAGCCTTCTTTTTTGGCTTGTTAAACTTGTCCAGATCAATCTTATCAAGAACTGTAACTTTTACCTCAGGTTTTTCAACAACTTCTTCTGCCGGTTTTTCTTCAACCTTTTTTTCAACCTTTTTTTCAGCAGCAGGCTCTTCACTCTTTGGTTCTTCTTTCTCCCGATCAGCAGCCTCCGGATCCATCGAAATAACTTCTTTCTTTGGACGATGACTCTTTAGGTTCATTTTTTCCGACTCTTTCTTGATGGTAATATCTATTTTATATTCCTTTTCAAGAAGTTGCACGGCGTCTTCTGCAACTTTAGTATTAGGGTTCGAATCAATTTCATACCCTTTTTTATGCAAAAACTCAACAATGGTATGAATACCTACGTTGAACTGTCTTGCAAGTTTACTAAGTCTTGTTGTTTTGCCTGCTACCATATACTTCTTTATTTACTTTTCTAATTTGTGTGAATAAAAACCAATGAATATTGTCGGTTGTTATTCAAATTCTGAATTAAGAACTTTCAGAACGTCGTCGATAGTTTCGTCTTCGAGGTCGGTTCTTTTAATCAATTCAGCACGCGGAATGTTCAATACGTTTTTTGCGGTATCGCATCCGATTCCCTTTAACGCATCAATTACCCAGCTTTCAATTTCATCTGCAAACTCTTCAAGGTTTACATCCTCATCATCTTCTTCCATCTCACGGTAAACATCGATCTCATATCCGGTTAACTGGCTGGCCAAACGAATGTTTAAACCGCCTTTACCAATTGCCAACGACACTTCTTCGGGTTTCAGATAAACTTCGGCTCTCTTATCGTCTTCAATAATTTTAATGGAATTAATTTTCGCCGGATTCAGTGATCGCTTTATAAATAACTGAAGATTTGACGAATAATTTATTACATCAATATTTTCGTTACGCAACTCGCGAACGATACCGTGGATTCTCGATCCTTTCATTCCCACACATGCTCCAACAGGGTCGATACGCTCATCGTACGATTCAACCGCAACTTTAGCACGTTCACCCGGAACACGAACAATTTTCTTGATGGTAATTAAACCATCGTAAATTTCCGGAATTTCCAACTCGAACAAACGCTCGAGGAAAGTCGGAGCTGTGCGCGACAAAATAATCAGCGGGTTGTTATTTCGTAATTCTACTTTGTATACAATTGCACGAACGTTATCTCCTTTTCGGAAATAATCTGACGGAATTTGTTCTGATTTTGGAAGAATGAGTTCGTTTCCTTCATCATCAAGAATCAAAATCTCTTTTTTCCAAACCTGATAAACTTCACCAGTTACAATGTCGCCAATCTTATCTTTATATTTTCCGTAGATATGGTCTTTCTCCAGTTCCAGAATTTTACTGGCCAGGTTCTGACGCAGATTCAAAATGGCACGGCGACCAAAATCGGCTAACTTAACCTCGTCGGTAACTTCTTCGCCTACTTCGTAATCGTCGTCAATTTTCAGTGCATCGCTTAACGTTATTTGCACATTCGGATCTTCAATCTCACCGTCTGCAACAACTTCGCGGTTTCTCCAAATCTCAAAGTCGCCTTTATCAATATTGATAATCACATCAAAGTTCTCGTCGGTTCCATACTGACGGATAAGCACACTGCGGAAAACTTCTTCCAGCACGCTCATCATTGTAACCCTGTCAATGTTTTTTAGCTCTTTAAATTCAGCAAAAGTATCTATCAGGTTAATATTTTCCATCTTGCATCGCTTTATTTAAATGAAATAACCGCTTTCGCACTTTTTATTTCGTCGTATTTTAAAATATGTTTTTTTACTACCAATTGCTTTTTCTTGTGACCTTCCACTTTTTCTCGTTTAGAAGTCTCAAGCACTATGCCATCTTCATTATTTTCTAAAAGCAGCCCCACTAATTTCTGACTTTCGGCTGTTACAACTTCAATTTCTTTGCCGGTATGTTTTTCGTATTGTTGCCTAACTTTAAAGCTTTCGGTAAGCCCCGGAGACGAAACCTGCAATGAAAAGTCCTCCTCATCCCTGTCGAGATTGTGCTCTACATTACGACTGACAGCAATACATTGTTCGATTGTGACACCATTAAATCCATCAACGTAAACATTAATATCGTTGGCTGAACTTATCGTCACATCAACAATAAACATCTGATCATCAAGACGTTCACTTGCCAATTCTATAACTTTCTGTTTTGCAATCATTTCTCTATATGTAACAAAATAGGGAACCAACGGTCCCCTAAAAACTTCGCTTTTTAGAAAATTCTCGGCAAAAATAGTAATATTATCCAACATTAACAAATAACCACTCCTACATAAATAGCTGATTTTAAACTAAAAAATCATTAACCGCATTCTGTGCATAACAATTTCATTTTTACCTGCCTTTACGTTTTATTTCCTAAAAAAAACATTGTCATTTGTATTACAGAAAGTTTTGTAGTTTTAAACCAATCGAATAAATAGCTTAGTGCAACAAATTCATCTCAACAAAAAGAAAATAATAAACGACCCCGTTTTTGGATTTATCAACCTTCAATCAGACATTATATTCGATTTACTGGAACACCCAATATTTCAACGTCTTCGCCATATCAAGCAATTAGGTTTATCGTATCTCGTCTTTCCTGGCGCTAACCATACTCGTTTCGAGCATGCAATTGGCACAGTACATTTAATGCGCCAGGCCATTTCTGTTTTGCAAATAAAAGGGCACGAAATTACCGATGAAGAGGCCGAAGCAGTTGCTATTGCAATATTGTTGCACGATATTGGGCATGCACCATTTTCGCACGTTTTGGAAAATACGCTCGTAAATATTTCGCACGAAGAAATTTCCTTAATGCTGATGCAGGAGTTAAACCGCGAGTTTAATAGCAAATTAGATCTGGCAATCAAGGTTTTCACCAATAAATACAAAAAACAATTTTTGCACCAACTTGTAGCCAGCCAACTCGATATGGACCGCCTGGACTACCTGAGTCGCGACAGCTTTTTTACCGGAGTGGTTGAGGGCACCATAGGTATCGATCGCATTATAAAAATGCTAAATATTCACAACGACCAATTAGTGGTTGATGTAAAAGGAATTTATTCCATCGAAAAATTCCTGATCTCGCGACGACTGATGTACTGGCAGGTCTATCTTCACAAAACAGTTGTTGCTGCCGAGTTCCTATTAATAAATGTATTAAAACGGGCCAAAGAGATTATCACAAACGGAGGAGAATTGTTTGCCCCTCCTACCTTAAACGTATTCTTAACAAATAATTTCACCGCTGAGGATTTTCATTCAAATATTGAAATTCAGGGGAAAAATGTATTGCAATGGTACACGCTGCTTGATGACAATGACATTTTAATCTCGATTAAAGAATGGCAAAATCATCCGGATCCGGTATTGTCGCAAATGGCAAAAAGCATTACCAACCGCAAGTTGCCACGAACAAAATTCAGTGATAAACCCATTTCGCCTGCCAAAGAACAGAAGTATTTAAAGCAAATCGAGAAGCATATTATTTCTGACCCCGACCTGGCTAAATACTTCCTGATGACGGGTGTTATAACCAACAACGCCTACAACAAACACTACGAAAACATATCGGTTTTATACAAGGATGGAACAGTAAAAGAAATCAACGATGCTTCCGATATAAACCTCTCTACTTTATCAAAAACAGTGAAGAAGTATTTTGTGTGTTATCCTAAAGAATTGGACATTTACTAGTTAAAACCTATATTTGCATCGCCAAAAAAACAGATAATGGATTTTAAAGCTACTGATATCGCCTCATTTTTGAATGGAGAAATTGTTGGTGATAGTGATGCAAGAGTATCAAATGTTTCGAAGATAGAAGACGGAAAACCAGGCACTTTGGCTTTCCTTGCCAATCCAAAATACGAGCATTACATTTATACAACCAAGGCCTCAGTGGTATTGGTAAATAAAGGTTTTTCTCCAAAGGAAGAGATTTCAGCGACCTTAATAAAGGTTGATGATGCCTATCAGGCATTTGCGTCGTTGCTTGATTTATATGCACAGGCTAAAGCCAGCATGAAACAAGGTATTGAGCAACCCAGCTACATTGCAGAAACGGCAACTCTTGGAGAAGATGGTTACGTTGGAGCATTCGCCTATATTGGCAACAATGCATCGATTGGAAATAACGTAAAAATTTATCCGCAGGTACATGTTGGTGATAATGTTAAAATTGGAAACGACTGTGTTTTATACCCAGGCGCAAAAATTTACGACGATTGTGTAATCGGCAACCGCTGCATCGTACACTCAGGAGCAGTTATTGGTTCTGATGGTTTTGGCTTTGCCCCGCAGGAAGACGGTACTTTCAAAAAGATACACCAAATTGGCAACGCCGTGTTAGAAGACGATGTAGAAATTGGCGCAAATACAACTATCGATTGTGGCACAATGGATTCTACAATTATCCGTAAAGGCGTAAAACTCGATAACCTTATTCAAATTGCACATAACGTTGAAGTTGGCGACAACTCTGTTATGGCTGCACAAACCGGAATTTCGGGCTCGGCCAAAGTGGGTAAAAACTGCATGTTTGGCGGGCAGGTTGGTCTTGGAGGCCATATTACAATCGGCGACAACGTTACACTTGGTGCTCAATCGGGCGTTGTTTCAAACCTCAAAAGTAACCAAACACTTCTTGGCTCCCCGGCCATCGAAATTAAAACGGCCATGCGCGCCTATGTTCTTCTGAAAGACCTTCCCGAAATCCGCAGAGATGTGCTTCAGTTGAAGAAAACAATCAATACAGACAAAAAAAAATAAGAAATATTTCACTTTCCAATGGTTGTAAAACAAAAGACATTAAAAAACTCATTTAAAATTGAGGGGAAAGGATTACACACAGGGGTTAATGTAACAATGAATTTTCTGCCGGCAACGGAGAATCATGGGTTTAAATTCAAACGTGTAGATCTGGAGAACCAACCAATTATTGACGCTGATGTTGACCTGGTTGTCGACACATCGCGTGGCACACTACTTGAAAAAAATGGTGCACGCATAGGAACAATAGAGCATGCACTCGCCGCACTTGTTGGGATGGATCTTGACAACGTTTTAGTTGAAGTAAACAACGAAGAAGCTCCGATTATTGACGGAAGCTCAAAATATTTTGTTGAAGCCATTGAAAAAGCAGGCATTGTTGAACAAGAAGCTGACCGGGATTATTTTGAAATCAGTGAAAAAGTTGAACTTTTTGACGAAAAGTCAGGCTCGCATATTATTGCACTGCCCGACAACGATTACAGCTTAAATGTAATGATTTCCTTCCCATCGGCCGTTCTCAACAATCAATATGCAACGCTCGAATCAATAAAAGATTTCAAAACAGAGATTGCCGGTTGCAGAACCTTTGTTTTTCTTCGCGAAATTGAATTTTTGCTGAGCCACAATCTGATTAAAGGCGGCGACCTTAATAATGCAATTGTTATTATCGACAAAGAGATTAGCCAGGAAGAACTTGACCATTTGGCGGATTTAACCAATCATGCAAGAGTTGAAGTAAAACCTCAGGGCATTTTAAATAACCTTGATTTGCATTTCGACAACGAATGTGCCCGCCATAAACTCCTGGATGTAATTGGCGACCTTGCATTGCTGGGCAAGCACATAAAAGGCAGAATAATAGCTTCGAAACCGGGTCATGGCCCAAACACCATGTTTGCCAAAGCCCTAAAGAAGCAATTGAAAAAAGAAGCTGATGCTGCTCCAAAATGCAATCCGAATGACGAGCCGTTGATGGACGTTAACCGAATTAGAGAATTACTCCCACACCGTTACCCCTTCTTAATGGTAGATAAAGTGGTGTGCATTCAGGACGATGAAATAATTGGCGTAAAAAACGTTACTGTTAATGAACCATTCTTCCAGGGGCACTTCCCCGACGAACCTATTATGCCAGGGGTTTTGCTGGTTGAAGCAATGGCGCAATGCGGTGGTTTATTGGTACTTAACAAACAAGAAGGACAATTTGCAACCTATTTTATTCGCATTGACAATGTTAAATTCAGGAAGAAAGTTGTACCTGGCGACACCCTGATTTTTAAATTAAAATTAACTTCGCCGATTCGGAGAGGAATTGCCAATATGAAAGGAACAACATATATTGGAGATAAAGTTATTGCCGAAGGTGAGTTTATGGCACAGATTGTAAAGAAGTAGATAATTAAAGACAGTTAAAAAATATAAAATGAAACAACCATTAGCCTATGTCCATCCCGATGCAAAAGTTGCTGATAACGTAGTTATCGAGCCTTTTGTTTCCATTGATCATGATGTTGAAATCGGTGAAGGGACAAGAATTGGTTCAAGTGTAACTATTTTACCCGGAACACGAATTGGTAAGAATTGCAATATTTTCCCGGGTGCTGTAATCGGAGGTGTTCCGCAGGATCTTAAATTCAATGGAGAATATTCAACCGTTGAAATTGGCGATAACAACACCATTCGCGAATTTGTTACCATAAACAGAGGTACATCTGCAAAAGGGAAAACAGTACTTGGAAACAATAACCTTTTAATGGCCTACGTGCACGTTGCGCACGATTGTAAAGTTGGAAACAATATTATTTTAGTAAATAATGTACAGTTGGCCGGCGAAGTTCAGGTAGACGACTGGGCCATTCTTGGCGGAATGTCTGCCGTTCACCAGTTTGTAAGAGTTGGCTCTCATGTAATGATTTCCGGCGGATCGTTGGTTCGTAAAGATGTTCCTCCTTTTATTAAAGCAGGTCGCGAACCACTATCATATGTTGGAATCAACTCAATTGGCTTGCGCCGCCGTCAGTACAACAACGATAAAATTCGTGAAGTACAGGACATTTACCGTTACATTTACCAAAAAGGATTGAATACTGCGCAGGCGGTTGAAATTATTGAGGCAGAAATGGCGGCAACACCTGAGCGCGACGAAGTGTTACTTTTTGTAAAAGACTCAAAACGTGGTATTATTCGTGGTTATTTCCCCGATTAATTACCAAACAGAATCGTATAAAAAAATGTCATCGGAAATCCGATGGCATTTTTTGTTTATTGGTAAACCAACTTATTGACCATGGTTCCATCCCTGCGCTTCCAATGGAATTGAAGAACCGCCTGAGGTTACCAGATTTATCCCTTCACCTACTTCAGTCATATGACCAATAATGGTAAAGTCGGGATCATTTTTTACTTTCTCATAATCGTCTAACGAAAGCGTAAAAAGTAATTCGTAATCTTCACCACCATTCAGCGCTGCCACAATCGGATTAATGCTTAATTCTTCAGCCATTTGTTTGGTCTGATAATCCATCGGAACTTTCTCTTCAAACAAACTGCATCCAACCCCCGAGTTTTTGCACAAATGCATAATTTCTGACGACAACCCATCGGAAATATCAATCATCGACGTAGGTTTTAATCCCAGTCGTTTAAAAGCGGCAATTATATCTCCTCTCGCCTCGGGTTTCAACTGGCGTTCAAGAATATAATCGTAACCATCGAGCTTTGGCTGCATGTTCTCGTTTACTTTATAAACTTCATTTTCTCTTTCAAGCAACTGAAGCCCCATGTAAGCACCGCCAAGGTCGCCCGATACACACAAAATATCGTTTGGTTGTGCGCCGCTTCGCATCACAACATTCTCCTTTTCAACCTCGCCAATTGCAGTAATGCTCAGTGTTAATCCAGTTAACGAGCTGGTTGTATCTCCACCTACCAAATCAACCTTATATTGTTCGCAGGCCATGTGAATTCCTTCATACAAATCTTCTAACGCTTCTACCGAAAATTTTCCCGAAACCGCCATACTAACTGTTACCTGTTTGGGAGTTGCATTCATGGCAAAAATGTCCGACAAATTTACAACTACGGCCTTGTATCCAAGATGTTTCAATGGCACATACATCAGGTTAAAATGAATCCCTTCGGTTAGCAGGTCGGATGAAACAACCACTTGTTTTTCCTTAAAATCAAGAATTGCAGCATCATCTCCAACTCCTTTAACCGTGCTTTCGTTTTTTATAGTTATTCCCTTGGTTAAGCGGTCTATCAAACCAAATTCACCCAACTCCGAAATATTCGTTTGTTTTCTTTCTTTATTCATTGTTAATTAAAGACCAATTGGTATGTTTTTATATGCTTTTCACCTGCAAAAGTACCTATAGTTTTATATCTTTGCAATTTATACGTGAACAGGAATAAAAAAGCGTTGTTATTTAATCGAAATTGCTGTTATTTATAATATTAAGCTCCGGAAATTTCATGAGCGGAAGTGTCAAAACAAAGATCCGGACAGTTAATTCGGCAATAGTAGCACCTTAAAAAAGACACATATTTTTTAATCATTCAAGAGAGAGAAAGAGAGTCAGAAAATGGAAGAACAAGATAAAATATTGAATGACGTAACACAAGGCGAATACAAATACGGTTTTACGACCAATATTGAAACCGACATTATTGATAAAGGCCTTAACGAAGACGTGATTCGTATAATATCTGCCAAAAAGGAAGAACCGGAGTTCATGTTGAATTTCAGGTTAGACGCCTTTAAAAAATGGCAGAAAATGAAAATGCCAAACTGGGCCTATTTAAAAGTTCCGCCCATTGATTTTCAGGAAATAAGTTATTACGCAGCCCCAAAAAAAGGCCCTAAATATGAAAGTCTTGACGAAGTTGATCCGGAATTACTAGACACCTTTAGTAAGCTGGGCATTCCGCTGGAAGAGCAAAAACAACTGGCCGGAGTTGCCGTTGATGCAGTCATTGACTCTGTATCAGTAAAAACAACTTTCAAAGAAACGTTGGCTGAAAAAGGAATAATATTCTGTTCATTCTCGGAAGCGGTAAAAGATCATCCCGACCTGGTAAAAAAATACCTGGGACAATCTGTGCCAGTAGCCGATAACTATTTTGCAGCATTAAACTCAGCAGTATTTAGCGACGGTTCGTTTTGTTACATTCCAAAAGGCGTTCGTTGCCCCATGGAATTATCAACCTATTTTAGGATAAACTCAGCCAACACCGGGCAGTTTGAGCGTACACTTATTGTGGCCGACGACGATAGTTATGTAAGTTACCTCGAAGGTTGTACTGCACCAATGCGCGACGAAAACCAGTTGCACGCTGCCGTTGTTGAAATCATAGCGCTCGATCGTGCTGAAGTGAAATATTCAACCGTACAAAACTGGTATCCGGGAGATAAAAACGGCAAAGGTGGAATTTACAACTTTGTAACAAAACGTGGTATTTGCCGTGGCGAATCGTCAAAAATTAGCTGGACACAGGTAGAAACCGGATCGGCTATTACATGGAAATACCCAAGTTGTATTCTTATGGGCGACAATTCGGTTGGAGAGTTCAACTCGGTGGCCGTTACCAACAATCATCAGCAAGCCGATACGGGATCTAAAATGATTCACATTGGACGCAATTCCAAATCAACAATTATATCAAAAGGTATTTCTGCCGGTAAAAGCGACAACTCGTACCGCGGATTAGTAAAAGTGATGCCAAAAGCCAAAAACTCACGTAACTTTTCGCAGTGTGATTCCTTACTTCTAAACGATACTTGTGGGCACACACTTTCCCATACATCGAGGTTGGAAATAAATCATCGGTTGTTGAGCACGAGGCCACAACATCGAAAATTGGTGAAGACCAGATTTTTTACTGCAACCAGCGTGGAATAGACACAGAAACCGCAATTGGAATGATTGTGAACGGTTATGCAAAGGAAGTATTAAACAAACTTCCGATGGAATTTGCCGTTGAAGCCCAGAAGCTTCTGCAGATCAGCCTTGAAGGCAGTGTAGGATAAACAAATTATAAATAACTCAGGGCGAGAGTCTAATCTCTTTCCCGCAACACCATAATAGTAAAGATGTTAAAAATTAAAGACTTATATGCTTCCGTTGAAGGAATGGAAATCCTGAAAGGAATCAATCTTGAAGTAAAACCCGGAGAAGTTCACGCAATTATGGGACCTAACGGTTCGGGGAAAAGCACCCTTGCAAATGTTCTTGCCGGAAAAGAAGAATACGAAATTACACACGGAGAAGTTTTTTACGAAGGAGCAGATTTACTGGACAAGTCTCCTGAAGATCGTGCAAAAGAAGGAATCTTTTTAAGTTTCCAGTACCCGGTTGAAATTCCGGGCGTACCAATGGTAAACTTCCTGAAAACGTCGGTTAACGAACACCGCAAGCACAAAGGATTAAAAGAACTTACGGCCGGGGAGTTTCTGAAACTTATGCGTGAAAAGATGGACATGGTTGACATGCACGCCAAGTTGACCAACCGTTCGGTTAACGAAGGATTCTCGGGTGGAGAGAAAAAGAAAAACGAGATTTTCCAAATGGCACTGCTTGAGCCTAAACTTGCAATTCTTGACGAAACCGATTCGGGACTTGATATTGATGCATTAAAAACGGTAGCCAACGGAGTAAATGCGCTAAAATCTCCCGAAAGGGCAACAATTGTAGTAACACACTACCAACGTCTACTCGATTATATTGTACCCGACTTTGTTCATATTCTTTACCAGGGAAAAATTGTAAAAACAGCCGGAAAAGAACTGGCGCACCAGTTGGAAGAAAAAGGGTACGACTGGATTAAATCAGAAATAGAAAATTAACATGAGCGTTTTAGTTGACAATACAGATTTATCGCTAAAATATACCGCGCATTACAACGAAGTAAAAGACGAGCTTTTTGCAAACTCGTCCGATATTTTGAACGCTCAACGAAATAAGGCGTTTCAGAACTTTGTTGTGCAGGGTATACCAACGCGAAAAAATGAAAATTACAAATACACCAACCTCAATCCGGCATTTTTGCCCGATTTTAAATTCATCCATACCAAGGAAGAGAAGAAAGCCGATTTGAACGAGGTTTTTCGTTGTGATGTTCCGCAGCTGAACACCAACCTGGCACTGGTTCTTAACGGATGGTTTAGCAAAAACGAAACAGAAAAAGGAGATCTTCCTGAAGGCGTAATTTTCGACAGCCTCGACAGCATTTCGAAAGAAAGACCTGAGTTACTGGAAAAATATGCCAGCCTGGCAAATGTTGAAGAAGACCCGATGGTAGCGCTGAATACTGCTTTTGCCAAAGACGGTTTTTTCCTTTATGTTCCGAAGAATGTAGCCGTTGAAAGTCCGATTCAGATCATCAATCTGTTGCAGGATGAAAAAGATACCTTCTCAACACAGCGGAATTTTATTTTGGTTGAAGATGGTGCTAAAGTACAGGTATTGTTATGCGATCATACCCTAAACCTTAACCAGTACCTGAACAACTCGGTTACCGAAATTTTTGCCGGTAACAATTCAGAAGTAGAGTTTTACGCACTACAAAATCAGCATAACAAAGCAACAAATATTAACTCGGTATTTATCGATCAGCAGCGCGATTCGCGAGTTACAACGCACACCGCATCGTTACACGGCGGATTAATTCGTAACAACCTGAAATTTGCATTAAATGGTGAGAACGCCGAGGCAAACATGTATGGCATGTCGTTTATGGACAAGAAACAGCATGTTGATAATTTCACCGAAGTGATTCACGCCGCACCGCACTGCGAAAGTAACCAGGTTTATAAGAATGTGCTTGACGAAAAATCGACCGGTGCATTTTCCGGAAGAATACACGTGGTTCGCGATGCACAAAAAACCAATGCTTTCCAGCGCAATAACAACTTGTTGCTGACCGACGAAGCTACCATGCAAACAAAACCTCAGCTGATTATTGATGCTGACGATGTAAAATGTAGTCACGGGGCAACGGTTGGTCAGATTGACGAAGAAGCTTTATTTTACCTGCGTGCCCGCGGAATTAAGGAGGACAGTGCACGCCTGATGATGATGAATGCATTTGCGCATGAGGTGGTAAAAGAAATCAAACTGGAACCACTGCGCGATCGTATCGACGAACTGGTTGACAAACGTCTGCGCGGCGAAGTTGCCCGTTGTCACGATTGTGCTTACCAGTGCGATTACTAAAAGAACGACTGAGAAAGTGAATCGCATTCACCGGCTCAGTATTTTACAAAGTGTATGAATTACGATATCGAAAAAATCAGATCATATTTCCCCATACTTCAGCAGAAAGTATATAATAGGCCACTTGTTTACCTTGATACAGCAGCATCGGCACAGAAACCGGTTCAGGTGCTTCTGAAATTGGAACAGTTGCACAACGATTACTATGGCAACATTCACCGTGGTGCACACTATATGGCCGACAAAGCAACGGTTGAATATGAAGAGGTTCGCGATAAAGTACAGACTTTCATAAACGCTGCTTCGCGCAAAGAAGTAATCTTTACAAAAGGAACTACCGAAAGCATTAATCTGGTTGCAAGCAGTTTTTGCGAAAAATATGTTTCGGAAGGCGATGAGATCATCGTTTCAGAAATGGAGCATCATTCAAACATCGTTCCCTGGCAAATTGCCGCCCAAAAACGTAATGCAAAAATTGTAAAACTTCCATTTAACGACACAGGCTTACTTGAAATAGAAAAGCTACCGGGGCTGATTACATCAAAAACAAAGTTGATTGCGGTTAATCACGTCTCGAATGTATTGGGCACAATAAATCCTATCGCCGAAATTATTGAAATTGCCCACAAAAACAATGTTGCTGTTTTGGTTGACGGCGCTCAGGCTACGGCACATATAAAAATTGATGTGCAGCAGTTGGATGTTGACTTTTATGCATTCTCTGCCCACAAAGTGTATGGCCCCAACGGTGTTGGTGTTTTGTATGGAAAAGAAAAGTGGCTGGAAGAAATGCCTCCCTACCAAGGTGGCGGGCAAATGATATCGGAAGTATCGTTTGATGGAACAACATTTAATGAATTGCCTTATAAATTTGAAGCCGGAACTCCAAATATTACCAGTCTTGCAGGTTTTGGTGCAGCCATCGATTTGGTTAACGAAATTGGCATTGAGAACATTGGCCGCCACGAACACGAGCTACTGGAATATGCTACCGAAAAACTAAAAGCCATCAAAGGCTTGAAGATTTATGGAGAAGCACCACAAAAATCGGGAGTAATCTGTTTTAATATTGAAGGAATTCACTCGTACGACCTGGGTATACTAATTGACAAAATGGGAATCGCCATTCGGACAGGGCATCACTGTGCTTATCCTATGATGCAACATTTCAAAATGTCGGCCTGTGCGCGTATTTCATTTGGTATGTATAACACCAAAAAAGAGATTGATATTTTTATGGAGGCACTGAATAAAGCGATTATGATGTTATAGTTTCAGACCTTGACACAAAAGAAAATGCCATCCGGATTGAACTAGCAATCGGATGGCATTTTTTATAATGAAAGTTCTACTAAAGTTAGCTTAATAATTTGCCTCTTTAATTTCGAAATAAGCCTGCGAGTGCTGACAAGCCGGACATAATTTCGGTGCAGCAGTTCCTTCGTGGATAAAACCACAATTACGGCATTTCCACACCACTTTATCGCCACGCTTAAATACTTTCCCTTCTTCAAGGTTGTTGTACAAAGTACGGAAGCGATTTTCATGTGCCTCCTCAACTCGGGCAATTAATTTAAACGCAAGTGCAATATCTCGAAATCCTTCTTCCTCTGCCACTTTCGCAAACTCAGGATAAAGATCCATCCACTCTTCATTTTCACCTTCGGCAGAGGCTTTCAGGTTTTCCATGGTAGTACCAATCTTTCCGGCCGGGTAACTTGCAGTGATTTCAACAGCATTTCCATCCTCCAAAAATTTAAAGAAACGTTTGGCATGCTCTTTTTCATTCATCGCTGTTTCTTCAAAAATTGCCGCTATTTGTTCCAGACCTTCTTTTTTTGCCTGCTTCGCAAAATAATCGTAACGCATACGTGCCTGCGATTCTCCGGCAAATGCTTTTAATAAATTCTGTTCGGTTTTTGTACCTTTTAACTTTGTCATTTTACTACTGATCTTTCGTTTTTCTGTTCGTAGCGATAAAGATAAAGATTTCGACATTTGTAAACTATACAAAAAGATAGTTTTGAATTAGTCTGAATAAACGGCTTTCATCATTGCCATAAAGCAGAAAATTACGATCTTTGCTAACGCTAAAAATGATAGTTATGAGCATGGAAGAAATTCAGCAGGAGATAATTGAGGAGTTTTCGATGTACGAAGACTGGATGGATAAATATGGATACCTGATTGAATTGGGAAACGATTTGGAAGATCTTGACGCGAAAGATAAAAATGACCAAAACCTTATAAAAGGATGCCAGTCGCGTGTATGGTTGGTAGCTGATATGAAGGATGGAAAAATTTACTTCCGTGGCGAAAGCGATGCCGTTATTGTAAAAGGTTTGGTAGCGCTGTTACTTCGTGTTGTTTCGGGGCGTACACCAAAAGAATTGCTTGAAACAGAGCTGCATTTCATCGACGATCTGGGATTAAAACAACACCTGTCGCCTACCCGTTCAAATGGACTGTTGGCCATGGTAAAACAAATTCGTTTATATGCTGTTGCTTATAGCAAGATTGCAGGATAAGGAGGATACGAAATGGATAAAAGAATAGACTTAATAATAAATAACCTGAAAGAGGTTTACGACCCGGAGATTCCGGTAAACGTATACGACCTGGGACTGATTTACAATGTTGATATCGACGAAAATAACCAGGCCAATATATTAATGACACTTACTGCACCGGGCTGTCCGGTGGTTGATATTTTGGTAGATGATATTACGCAAGCTGCTCAATCGGTTGACGGTGTAGAAAAAGTTGATGTAGAATTAACGTTCGAACCACCATGGGATAAATCGATGATGAGCGAAGAAGCCCGGCTGGAACTGGGATTCTTTTAGTAAAAAAATTAAAACGGGCTGCTATTTTGAAATAGCAGCCCGTTTTTTATTCTTGATTCTTCCAAATTTACTCAATTTTCATCGGCTTATCCACTTTAGCCTTTAGCAGTGCAATATCCAGCACATCCATAATGGTATTTACAAAGTGGAACTTCAAGCCTTTAATGTAAGCCTCTTTAATATCTTCGAGATTTTTCTTGTTTTGTTCTGAAAGAATAATCTCAGTAATTCCGGCACGTTTTGCAGCAAGAATTTTCTCCTTAATACCTCCAACAGGAAGTACCTTTCCGCGCAAGGTTATCTCTCCAGTCATTGCCAGGTTTTTCTTGACTTTACGTTGTGTAAATGCCGATGCCAGCGATGTTACCATTGTCACTCCGGCCGACGGACCATCTTTTGGTATAGCGCCTTCGGGCACGTGTACATGCACATTCCATTTCTCGAATACCTCGGGTTTTAAATTCAATTCGAAAGCATGCGATTTTAAATACTCGTGTGCCAACATTGCCGATTCTTTCATTACATCGCCCAGGTTTCCGGTAAGCGTTAACGCTCCTTTTCCTTTGCTCAGGCTGGTTTCCACAAATAGTATCTCGCCACCTACAGCAGTCCAGGCCAAACCGGTTACAACACCGGCAAAGTGATTTCCCTGGTACTTTTCCTTTGAATACTCGGTTACACCAAGGTATTCGCGCACATCAGTTTTGGTCAGCTTTTTATTGTAGGTTTCCTCAAAAGCAATTTTTTTAGCAATCCGACGAACAACTTTCGCCAGCTTTTTGTCCAGTTCACGCACACCACTTTCGCGGGTGTAGCCATCAATAATCAACTCGATAACCTCTTTAGGAAAAGTAATATCCCCTTTCGTTAAACCATGATTCTCCAACTGTTTTGGAATCAGGTGACGTTTTGCAATCTCTACCTTTTCCTCTACAAGATAACCACTCACCTCAATCAACTCCAATCGATCGCGCAATGGTGGTGCAATTGTGCTCAGTGAGTTGGCTGTAGCAATAAACATTACTTTCGACAGGTCGTAATCCTGTTCGATGTAGTTATCATGAAATTCGCCGTTTTGTTCCGGGTCGAGTACTTCAAGCAGCGCTGAAGCCGGATCGCCATGAAAGTGCTTCGACACTTTATCGATCTCATCCAGAATAAACACCGGATTCGATGATTTTGCCTTTTTTACGTTTTGTATAATACGCCCCGGCATTGCACCGATATACGTTTTACGGTGTCCGCGAATCTCTGATTCATCGTGCAACCCACCTAAACTCATTCGTGCATATTTTCGCCCTAAAGCGCGTGCAACCGATTTCCCCAGCGATGTTTTTCCAACTCCCGGAGGGCCGTATAAACAAAGAATCGGCGCTTTCATATCGTTTTTTAATTTCAACACGGCCAGGTGCTCAAGCATACGTTCTTTCACTTTCTCCAGACCGTAATGATCTTCATCCAACACTTTGTTGGCATGTTTCAGGTCGAAATTATCTTTGGTATATTCGTTCCAGGGCAAATCGAGCAAAGTCTGACAGAAAGTGAACTGTACCGAATATTCGCCGGCTGCCGGATTCAATCGGCCCAGTTTTTCCACCTCGCGATGAAAAAATTCATCCACATCTTTGTTCCACTTTTTCTCTTTTGCCTTTTCTTTTAAAGCATTTATTTCTTGTTCTACCGGATTACCTCCCAGCTCGTCCTGAATGGTTTTCATTTGCTGGTTCAACATGAAATCGCGTTGCTGCTTGTCCATGTCGGTTTTCACCTTTTTCTGAATATCCTGTTTCAACTCCAGCATCTGCACTTCCTTCACCAAAAAGCTAATGGCTTGCACTCCACGTTCTTTCAGGCTTCCAATCTCCAGCAGCTTTTGTTTATCGTCAACATTTATGTCGGTATTCGAACAAATAAAGTTGATCAGAAAAGTTGAATTCTCGATATTTTTAACGGCAAAAGTTGCTTCGGGCGGCACATTGGCCGAAAACTGCGCAACTTTTATCGACAAGTCTTTCAACGATCCAACAATGGCATTAAACTCATTGTCGTCCTCAGGAGTAATATCAGTCAACGGTTCAACCGATGCTTTAAAATAAGGATCTTCGTCTACAAACTCATTAATTCGAAATCGTCGTTTTCCCTGAATAATTACAGAAGTCGATCCGTCGGGCATTTCCAACACCTTCATAATTTCGGCCACCGTACCTATTCCGTACAAGTCGCTTGCTTCGGGCTTGTCAATCGTATAATCCTTTTGCGCAACGGTACCCAGTAATTTGCTTCCCTGGTTTACATCGCGAATTAATTTTAACGATCGCTCGCGACCAACGGTAATTGGTAAAACCACCCCCGGAAACAAAACGGTATTACGTAAGGGCAAAATTGGAAGAACTGACGGTACTTCCACATTCTTTAAATCCTTGTCATCGCCATCAGCAATAATTGGAAGAAAGTCTGATTCGTTATCCATCATTCCCGATCCGAACATTTTTTGAAAAGCTGTATTTTTATATTTACCCATGTTTCTTATTAATTATAATGACATTCTGTCGCTAATTACGCAGAACGGGCAAAACATTGCCGGTTTTATGTGCGGGGTACAATAAAGCAATTGCCATGCCATTTACACAGACTGCTTACATTGTCGGATTGTTCACCGGAATTCGGGAAACCAACCGACAAAATTGCACAAAAACATCCCGGAACAAGACATTTCTGAGCTTTTAGAAATAAAAAAAGCACTCATCTATTCGACGAATGCTTTTCCTTATATCTGTAAGAAAAATTATTTCTTTCTATTCTCCATGTGTTTCCCGTAACGGTTCATGAATTTATCAACACGTCCTGCAGTATCCACAAGTTTGGTTTTACCTGTGTAAAACGGGTGAGAAGTGTTTGAAATCTCCAGTTTATAAATCGGGTATTCAACACCGTCGATAGTTTCTTTCTCTTTTGTATCAACAGTAGAGCGGGTAATAAAAGTATGTCCGTTCGACATGTCCTTAAAAGCTACCAGTCTGTATTCCTTTGGATGAATTTCTTTTTTCATTTTGCTTTATTTTTTGTTGAATGGTTACACTCTCGTTGTGCAATCCATTCGAAAATTTATATTTCTACTCTAATTTTCGGGCTGCAAAGATATATATAGTTTGCAACTTTCCAAAAACTTACTCTATTTATTTGCTTCTTAAACAAGTTGTTAATCCTAACTGATCGATGGTGCTTTTGTCACCTTTTTACTCCGGTCGAACATATACCGCATTGTGTAATGTGTTTTGGCCTTTTTAGCGCCTGTTGCCTCGTATATGGCAATAATTTTCGGGTTGAAATCACCCGCCCACGACAATTCAACTTCTTTATAATGTTGGTGCGATTTCTTTTTCATTATTTGTTCCTGGTGCCAGAATATCCCTGATTCAATTCCAGCTCGCTGGAATTTCGGATCTACCCCCATCAGGAAGATTCGGGTACGGTTAATTACCTTTTTCTTTTTGTAGTAAAAAAACTTTAAAATACCCGGCAAATTCAGTTTTCCATTTAGTTTTATGAGTAGCTGATTAATATCAGGAATCATCACAAACACAGCAATCGGCCTACCATCAGCGTACGCATACCAGATCATCTCGGGGTCGAGAATCGCTTTCGACTCTGTCAGAAAATCGTGAAGATCGTCCGGATCAAGCGGTTTGTAATGTTCGTGAAACGACCAGGCTGCATCATAAACCGTACAGAAATCTTTCACAAACTTATGAGCCTGTTTAAAATCGAAATGTTTAAACTGATATTGTGGTTTTTTAGCTACCCAGCCGGCAATTTTCCAAAAACGTTCGGGAAACGGAACGGTATAATCGAGGTGAAAAGAATACTGCTCGAAATAAACCTCGAAACCAAACTCGCGAAAAAGCTTTTCGTAATATTTTGGATTATAGGGCATGCCAAATCCCTGTGGCATAAATCCATCAACCAGCAAGCCCCAGTTTACGTAATTCTCGCCAAAATTTATCGGCCCGTCCATGGCTTCCATACCATTTTCCGTATTCCAATCGGCAGCCGCTTTGAATAGTAAATTTGCTGCTTCCTGATCATCAATACACTCGAAAAAACCACAGCCACCTGTTGGTTGCTCGTATGTTTTTGCGAGGTTGAAATTTATAAATGCAGCAATCCGGCCAATTAAATTGTCATTGTCGTCAACCAAAACCCAGCGAATGGCTTTCCCATTGCGAAAAGTCTTATTCTTTTTTGGATCGAAAATTCCTTCAACCATCCCCTGCAAAGGAGCGGCCCAGTTCGGATCATTCTTATAAATGATGTTCGGTACCTGGTGAAATTGTTTTTTTGTCCGTTTGTCTACAACTTCTAGTAACTGCATTCTTTAATTTTGTGGCAATTATAATTTAAAAAACTACAATAAGAACTAATTTTAATCAATAATCGGAGCCCGTACAAATTCTTTTTCCCGGTCGAACAAATAACGCAGTGTAGAGTGCGTTTGTGTTTGGTCAGCTCCAAACGCTTTAAACATGGCAATCATCTTTGGATTAAAGTCTCCAATCCAACTCATTTCCATATCATTGTACCACGATTTCCGTAACAGCACTTTCTTCAGATGATAAAAAATAGCTGATTCAATTCCTTTACCCTGGTAGCCCGGAACCACCCCCAAAACAATAACCCGGCAGCGAGTGATTGTTTTTCGTTTTTTTAAATACAGCAGTTTAATTCCGTCCCAAAAGCTCAGTTTCCCTGTTTTTAGCTTTTTAATAATTTGGTTCAAATCAAGTACCTGCATAAAAAAGGCAATGGGTTTTCCGTTGTGGTATGCATACCAAATAAATTCCTCATCTAAAATAACTTTTGCGCTCGCCAAAAGATCTTTCAACAGCTTAAATTCAATTGGTTTATAGTTACTGTGATTCCCCCAGGCTTTTTCATGAATCTCAATAAAGTCGCGAAGGTATTTATCCTGATTTTTTAAAGAAAAGTGCTCGAAAGAATAGCCCGGCTTTTTTGCCACCCATTCTGCAATTTTCCAGAAACGATCGGGCAAATCAGGGTTCGTTATGTCTAACGAATAGCTGTACTGTTCGTAATAGGTTTTAAAACCGTAGGTGGCGAATAAATCATTGTAGTAGGGCGGATTGTAATTCATTCCAAACGTTTGCGGCCGAAATCCGTCTTTTAGCAATCCCCAGAAAAAGAAATTCTCATCGAAATTTACCGGGCCATCCATAGCTTCCATCCCATTTTCTTTTAGCCACTCGTAAGCCACATTGAACAGTTTAAAAGCAGCGCGCTCGTTGTTTACACACTCGAAAAAACCACAACAGCCTGTTGGCTGATCGTAGCTCGAGGAATAATCATCGTCATAAAATGCGGCAATCCTTCCAATTAGCTTCTCGTCACTTTTTAGAATCCATCGCCGGGCATCGCCTTTCTGAAAACGGCTGTTCTTTGCCGGATCAAACGTATTTTCGATCATCGCCCGAAGCTGGGGGATCCAGTTTCTATCCTTTTTGTAAATTACTTTCGGTACTTTATGAAAATCGTCTACCAGGTGTTTACCGGTAACCTGAATAAGCTCCATTCCATTCTGGTTTATGGTTGAACAATATTCGAAAATAATACTTCAGCATTAAAAACAAAAAAGGACTTACCCTTTCATTCAGCATAAATCCTCTTTTTTAAAGTTGATATATTTTAATTTCGGCTGGCTAATTTCGATAGCAAACGCAAAATTTCAAGGTATAACCAGATGAGCGTTACCATTAAACCAAATGCTCCGTACCATTCCATATATTTTGGAGCGCCGGATTCTGAAGCACGTTCGATAAATGAAAAATCGAGCACCAGATTTAATGCCGCAACGGCAACAACAACCAGGCTAATTCCGATGCTGAGATTAGAATTACCATGCAGAAATGACATTTGGGCACCAAACATACCGGCAATAAAACTGACAAAGTAAACCAAGGCAATACCTGCTGTGGCTGCCATAACACCCATCATAAATCTTTTTGTAACCTTAATGATTCCCGAGCGATACAAAAACAACATCATCATAAAAACGGCGAGTGTAAGCATTACGGCACGCATCACAATATTAGAATACTGCGCCTCGAAAAGGGCCGATATTCCACCTAAAAACAGGCCTTGAAACACAGCATATATCGGTGCAGATATTCCCGAACTCTGAGGGCGAAAAACGGTAACTAAAACGGTAATAAAACCACCAATTCCGCCAATTGCCAACCAAGGGCCAACTGCTGCCAAACCTCCTTCGAGGGTAGTTGCACCGGCATCGAAAAATTTGTTCCAGGTAAATACCGCACCGGCAATTACCAGTAGCAACATTAAAGCAGTTTTGTTTATTGTTCCATGTACAGTCATCACATCCGACTGTGCTGTATAGTTCCTGCTAAAAGCTTTTTCTTTTAAAACAGGATTTGAAGATTTTGAAAGATTCATCATTTTATTAAGATTAAACGTACAATTCCCAGTTTTCTGTTTTTTACTGAGTCGAGACAATGATAACAAAGAACCTGCCATGAAGTTTCGGCATGACAGCTTTGCAGTTAAAGAAAGTTAATGCAATTATTCCTGAAATCGTTCCTGAACATACTCACTGCCTAATTCGTCGAATAAACTCTCGCCGAGCTTCACGGCATTTTCCGATTCGCTCAACTGAAATTGTTTTGTCAGCTCAATGCATTGTTCGTTCAGCACTTTCGAGCGGCTTCCCATACCAATTACCGAACGATAGATTGGGGTATACAATTTTTTGTCTTTTGCCAGTGTTGTCAGCTCCTCGAAAAACGGTTCAAACATTTCGTCGATTGCTTTTTTGTCGGTTATTGCCAGTCGCCCAATCAGGTGAACTCCGGTAAAGCGCACCAGATGTTTTTTACCGCGGCACCACTCCAGCGCTTTTACAAATGCAAACTTACTTTTCACCCAAAGGTTGGTTGAGGCTTGCTCAGCAATTTCGATATTCTCAAAACTTTTTGTCCAAAAATCCATTTGTTCCTCGGTCACTTCCGCCGGATTATCAATGAGAGTGGCTAATATCATGGTTTCGCGCCATTGTTTGTTCCAAAGTTTAAGCGCCAGTAAATGATCGGCTTCATACGATTGGGCAATTTCGCGCATATCGAGCAACGACACGCCCCAACTTACTTTATACGAAATTCCACGCTCTTTCATTGCCTCTGCCACTTCTCCACTTTGCCGTAGCCTGATAACTTTTATCAGCTGCTGAAATTTTTTTTCCGTTTCCTGATTATCGAGAATAAAATCCATTATTACTGTTTCCCGTTTTAATGTTCAGTGAGCAAAAATATAAAAAGCGCCAGTATTTCTTCGTTTTCACGAAAAAGCTTAATCAAAGCAATTATTTTTATGATATTTACATAAATAAAAACATCGTGTTTTAAACGCATGAATATTTCCAGTTATTTCAGAAATAGATTTCACCGGTTTAATCAAAGTGATTTTTATAAAAACATTGCCTCCCTTTTTACCGGAATGGTGCTAGCCCGTGCTGTTCCTTTTGTTTTTGCCTTGGCGATTGCCCGTTTGTATGCTCCTGAACAGTTTGGCGATTTTGTACTTTACCTGACCATTGCATCGGTACTTTCGATTGTATCAACGGGCAAATACGAAAAAGCAATTATTCTGGTTGATACACCAAACGAACGAAAACTCATTGGCAGTTTTGCCCAGAAAATTAATTCCGGAGTAAATTTAATTATGCTGGCAATAGTTGGTCTAATTATTCTGGTTTGGCAGCCGGATACCAACCAAAAACTGCATTTACTCCTTGTCCCTTTATATGCCTACTTTTTTAGTGCTATTCAATTGATCCGGAATATTTATATCAGCAAAAAACAGTTTCGCCGGCTTTCGATTTTAGAAATTAGCCGTGCTTTTTTGACAGGCGTTTTGCAATGCGCATTTTTTTTATTTCCGTCCACAGGACTGTTTTTGGGAGCTGTAGTTGCGCAACTTTTAACCTTTATCATATTCTCGTTTAAAGTTGATGAAGCAAGTCATTTCCGTCTCGGAAAATTTAATGTTGAGGAAAAGGCGCTGGCACAGCGTTACATTAAATTTCCTAAGTTTTCAATCGTTTCAGAGGTGATGAATTTTGTAAGCAGTCAACTCCCCGTATTTCTTTTCAAACCATTTTTTGGCGATAAAATGCTGGGCCTTTATTCCTTTTCGCATCGCTACATCAGCGTGCCCGTTCAGTTGTTAAGCATTTCAATATCCAGTGTTTACATTCAAAATGCAAAAACACTCGACCAAACACCTGCTAAATTAAAAGAGCTTACCTATTCTCTTTTTCGGAAACAAGTTTTCATTGGTCTGGTTCCTTTTGCCATTCTCGGTTTCTGGGGTCAACAGATTTTCAGTGTACTCTTTGGCAGCGAATGGGCATTTTCAGGTTACCTGGCGCAGTTTATTGCGCCCTGGCTTTATTTTGTAATGCTGGGTTCTCCACTATCCGCAATCCTTATTGTTAAAGAAAAACAAAACGTATCGATGTGGTACAATATCCTTTTACTGATTACCAGAGTGGCAAGTTTGGTGGTTGGTGGTTTAATTCTAAAGGATGTGGTTTCCACCGTTGTTTTGTATAGTTTATCGGGCGTACTGTTTTTTGCATTTTTAACGATTTATTCGTTGTTTTTGGCAGGCGTAAATTTGAAACAAGCAGGTATATACTTTTTTAAAATGATACTTTTGATTATTCCCATTGCGCTTCTTAAAATTTGGTTGTAAGCATGCTGTATCTTGAAAAATATAAATGGTCGACAGAAAAAAATGCCAGTGTTACCGGGTTTGCCTGGCTGAATGAAACGTTTTTACGCGAACAAGATTTTTTGGAACAGATACAAAAAAACAGTTCTGATTTCCGGCAATTTAAAGATTTTGTTTCCGGGCTAAACGGACAATTCTCTATCATTATAAAAAACGAAGAAGAAACCTGGGCAACGTGTTCGCATACCTGGAGTTTTCCATTCTTTTATAAAAAAGATAATGTTGAACTTTCAATTAGCGACCAACCGGAGAAGTTGCAACAAACACTTGAAGACATAGATATTGGCACGTTTGCATCTTCTCATTTTCTACAGTTTGGAGTAACGCCTTTTAACCAAACACTCAGCAAAAACATAGCACAAATACAACCTGGCGAGATTATCAACGTTGAAAATAGTTCAGGTAAGGTTTTTTCTGATTTTGTGTTTCAACTCCATCAGAAAGCAAACAAAGAACAGACTCCAAAAACTGTATCGGGTCATTTAAGCGCAACATTTGAAAAATACTACAAGCATCTAAAAAACAAACAGGTTTTGCTGCCGCTTACCCGAGGCTACGACTCGCGGTTACTGGCTTGTCTGCTGGCAGAATTCGGGCATAAAAATGTAATATGTGCTACATGGGGAAGAAAAAATAATACCGAAAAAGCAACAGCTGAAAAGGTTGCCCGGAAACTAGGATTTCAATACCAATTTATTGAATACAATGAAGCGTTAATTGAGAATTTTCAGCAGGAAAAAACATTTACCGACTATGCAAAATATTCATCACACTGGTCGTCGATGCCTTATTTGCAGGATTATTTTGCCATAAAGTTTTTGAAAGAAAATAAGTTTATCGACGAGAACACCGTTGTACTTCCCGGCCATCCCGGAGATTTTTTAAGAGGTGATCACCTTAACAATTCAATACTGGATCTAAAAACATCGGAGCTCGGAACTACCTTGACAAAAACTTTAGGCACTTCGCTTCCGGCAAAGCCAGATTTTCAAGCTGAATTACAGAAATACCTCGACGAATATCTGTTAAAACAAAGTAAGCTTAGTCCTGCTGAAGCATTTGAATACTGGGATTTACAAGAGCGACAATGTAAATTTATAAGTAATTCAAACCAGGTTTATTCATTTTTCGGGGTTGATGTTTTTATGCCACTTTTTGATAAACAATGCCTTCAGTTTTTTGCCGGCATTGATGCCCGAAACAAAAACCGGGAGCGACTATATAATAAAACGCTCGAAGATCATTTTTTCAAAAAGCATGAGCTTGATTTTGATCTGAAGCAGATTACAGAAAAAGAAACAACCAAAGCCCCGTCACTAAAAAACTGGCTGATAAAACTGGCTCCCCATCAATTAAAAACCTTGTATTACCCCATGAACGACGGAATTTTTTATCGTGAAATAACGCAGCAATTGCGGCAAAATATAAAAATAAAGCATCCGCTAAAACCGCATTCTTTTAATGCATATATCGTTCAGTGGTACCTGCATTTTATTGCTTCCCAATCCCAATAGAAATCGCTTCCGTTCGTCCCAAATTTGGTTATATTTGTTAAAAACGAACAAAAATGATTCAACTTAAAGGCTGGACCCGCAACACGCTTTTTATTGTTGGGCTACTTTTTATCATTTTTCTACTGTGGTATTTTAGTGCCATAGTTACCTACATTCTTATTTCGGTAGTACTTTCGTTTATCGGCCGCCCGTTAACTCGCTGGCTGATGAGAATTAAATACAAACGATTTAAAATGCCCAAAGGACTGGCTGCGTTTGCAAGCCTGGTATCTTTGTGGATCGTTTTTATTTCATTTTTTCGGTTTATGATCCCGCTGCTGATAAGCGAAGTGGAAACATTATCGCAGATTGACTTTACACTTGTTCTCGATTCAATAGAAGAACCTTTGCTTAATCTGATGCAGTTTTTCAACAAAGATGCAGTGGGCATTGAATCGAAGAATTTTCTTGATATCGTTACAGAAAGTCTTGGTGCCCAAATCGATTTTTCACAAGTCTCAAATTGGTTTGGCTTGGTGGCAGGAACCATCGGGGAATTGCTGATCGGATTTTTCGCGGTATCTTTTATCACCTTTTTCTTTTTGAAAGAAGAAACCATGTTCCGCACATTTATTATTTTACTGGTTCCTACCCGTTTCGAAGAAAAAGTAAGCCATATCCTGGAGTCAATTTCCTACTTGTTACGGCGTTATTTCATCGGACTGCTTTTCGAGGTTTTTATGGTTATGTTGCTCGACACCATCGGTCTTACCATTATTGGTATCGAATTCAACCATGCGGTTGTAATTGGTCTGTTCTGTGGCATGTTCAATGTTATTCCTTATCTCGGCCCGTGGATGGGAGCAGCGCTTGGCTTACTCATCGGAGCAGCTTTACATATTAATCTCGATTTTATGAATGAGGTTTTACCCACATTAGGATGGATGACACTGGTTTTTCTTTCTGTTCAGGTGATCGACAACGTACTTTATCAGCCCCTTATTTATTCCAGTAGCGTAAAAGCACACCCGCTCGAAATATTTCTTGTAATTATGGCAGCCGGAAGTATGGCCGGAATAATAGGAATGATCCTGGCCATTCCTGTTTATACCATTATCAGGGTAATTGCCGCAGAATTTTTTGAGAATATGAAACTGGTACGAAAATTAACAGAACAACTCGAAAAAGAGAAAACCTAAAGCCTTTAAACGTCATAGTTTATCGACATAGGAAATAAAAATTTCATTTCTCATAAATGTAAGCTATCGCTATTTCAGAACATTCTCAGCTATTTAACGTAAAAGTTTAATCATTTGCAGAACCTTCAGGTCTTTTTATTGTTAATAGATTGAGTCTACATAAAAAGGCCTTTATTTTAATACTAAACTTAACAGAATGAGAGAACACTTCTTAAGGGGAGGTTTCATGAAAAAAACGCAGATTTTCATATCCCTGTTCGCATTTGTTACTTGTATTTTGCTATCAATTAGTTCTTATGCCGATTCAACTGAATCGGTAATATCCGATGGACATTCAAACCAGGATGTTAAACGCGGGGAGCGTTTCTTTAAAGGATTATTACCTTTCGATCGTGACTTTGCATCGTGCGTTTCCTGCCACAATTTAAACCGGGTTGACACCTTAAACTGGAATCCTTCAGCCATGGATATAGCAATAAAATACGTGGATAAGGATTTTGAAGCTTTTCAAACAACGGTAATGAATCCGACAGGCGTAAAAACGGAAGCATCGCACGTTAACTTCAAAATTGAGGAAGAAGACCTGAAAACCGTAAAAATTTATTTAGACAATCTGGCACACACCGGAGTTCCTCCGGCAAAACCAACACATTACAACCTTATTCTGTTCCTGTTTTTAGGATTACTGATTACCTGGGCAGTTGTAGAACTGATCTTTCTGCGCAAAATAAAACTGAAATTCATTCCTCTACTAATATTGTTTGCTGCTTTTGGCTGGCAGGTAAAAATGATTGTTACCGATGCTATTCGCCTGGGCCGACAAGAAAATTATGCTCCCGATCAACCCATAAAATTTTCGCATAAAGTGCATGCCGGCGATAATGGAATTGATTGTATGTATTGCCACACAACAGTGGAGCACAGCAAATCGGCGGGCATTCCGGCCACCGATCTTTGCATGAATTGCCACATACTTATTAGAGAAGGTACCAACAGTGGCAAATTTGAAATTTCGAAGGTGGTTGATGCCTCCGAGAACGGGCAACCAATTGAGTGGAAACGTATTCATAATCTTCCCGACCACGTATATTTCAGTCATGCGGTGCATGTTGGTTCTGGAAAACTCGACTGCATGCAATGTCATGGCCCCGTTGAGGAGATGGATATTATGGAACAACACAGCGATTTGTCGATGGGATGGTGTGTAAACTGTCACCGCGATACCGAAGTGGACTTTGGAAACAATGGTTATTACGAACATTACGTAAAATTACATGAAGAGCTGAATTCCGGAGCTATCGATTCGGTAACAGCAGCTGATATTGGTGCTAACGATTGTATGCGCTGCCACTACTAATAAGTTCAAGTTTAAAGCAGAATCAAACAAACTATGACAAAATATTGGAGAAGTTTAGACGAGTTTAATAATCCGGCAGAGTTTAAGCAAAACGAGATTAAACTGGAACTGGATGCGAAGCGTGCCACTATGAAAAAAGCTTCCGGTTCATCAAGGCGCGATTTTCTGAAAACGTTTGGTTTCAGTGTTGCAACGGCAGCGGTTGTTGCCAGCTGTAAACGCCCGGTTAACAAAGCCATTCCTTATTTGGTAAAACCAGAAGAAGTAACCCCCGGAATGGCCAACTATTATGCCTCAAGCTATTTTGAAGCCAACGAATACTGCAGTGTTTTGGTGAAAGTACGCGACGGTCGCCCCATTAAAATTGAGGGCAACGATTTGTCATCCATTTCACAAAAAGGAACATCTGCCCGGGTTCAGGCTTCCGTTCTTGATCTATACGATGATGCCCGATTTAAAACACCGCAAAAAAAAGGAAAAGCAACAAACTGGGAGGAAGTAGACAGTTACATCACAAAAAAACTGGAGCAACTGAATAACGACAATAAAAAAGTTGTTTTGCTTACGTCAACCATAATTTCGCCAACAACAAAAAAAGTAATCGGAAGCTTTCAGGAGAAATTCCCCAATGTTGAGTGGGTTCAATACGATTCGGTTTCGGCAAGCGGAATGCTGCAGGCCAATCAACAAAGTTTTGGAGCTGCACTAATTCCCGACTACCGTTTTGAGCGTGCAAAAGTAATTGCCAGTTTTGGTGCCGACTTTTTAGGTACCTGGCTTTCTTCAACAGAATATACAAAAGGTTACGCAGCCGGAAGAAAAGTGCTGGATAAAGGCGACGAAATGAGTCGTCATTATCAGTTCGAGTCGGGAATGACTCTGACTGGCTCAAATGCCGATGTGCGTGTTCCCATAAAACCATCAGAAGAAAAGACGATTTTAAAAGCCCTCTACTACCAATTAATGCAGGCAAAAGGGTTTGTGACCATTGCAGCGCCTGGCAGTCCGGTTGATATAAAAGGACTGGCCGACGATCTGCTGGCAAACGAAGGGAAGTCGATGGTTATTTCAGGAAGCAACGATGTAACTATACACCTGATTGTAAATGCCATTAATAATCTTTTGGGAAATTACAGCTCAACGATTTTACTCGACAGGCCATTACATACCCACCAGGCTATTGATGCCGATTTCGAGAAATTAATTTCAGAACTAAAAAATAAAGAAGTTGCCGGCCTGCTATGCTGGGGTGTAAATCCGGTTTATAATCATCCGAATGGTGAAGAAATAGAAAATTTGATTTCGGGTACCGAACTTTCTGTTTCGTTTTCCGACAGAAAAGACGAAACTACTGCCGCCAGTTACTGGGTATGTCCTGCGCCACATTACCTCGAAGCGTGGAACGATGCCGAACCAAAAAAGGAATTTTCAGCTTGGTGCAACCTACCATCTCAAAACTTTTCGATAGCCGACAGGTACAGGAAACACTGCTAAAATGGGCAGGAGAAGAGCAGCCTAACTATTACGAAATTGTAAAAACGAACTGGGAAGAGAACTTCTCAGCCTCACAATCAAAATATTCCGATACCCGTTTGTTCTGGAACTATGCATTACAAAAGGGAGTATTCGAAACAGAAATAACTTCTGATGCCCCGCTTTATAACGAAAATGGATTGGAAGATGCATTAGAACTCGGCAGTGCTGAATCTCGGGGCTGGGAAATTACCCTCTACCAAAGTGTAGCATTAAAAGACGGAAGCTCGGCCAACAATCCGTGGTTGCAGGAACTACCCGACCCAGTTGCGAAGATCAGCTGGGATAATTTTGCTGCAGTACCCGTAAAATGGGCCGAAGAAAATGGCGTTCAAAACGAATCGGTAATCAGCATTAACGGTATTGAAATGCCCGTTTTTGTGCAACCCGGACAAGCGCCTGAAACGATTTCGGTGGCATTAGGCTACGGCCGCCAAATTGCCGGAAAAGTGGGCGACGGAGTTGGTAAAAACATGTACAAGCTGGCATCGATTCAAAACAATGCCAAACAACTTTGGATAAGTGGTGCCGATGTGCAAACAACAGAAAAAACATTCGAACTGGCTTTATCGCAAACGCACCATTCAATGGAAGGCCGGCCAATTGTTCGTGAAACAAATTTTGATAAGTGGCAACTTGATCCGGCTTCGGGAAATGAAATCCGCGAAGAGCATCAAAAACATCACGTTTCTTTGTATCCTGAGCAGGAGTTCAAAGGCCATCACTGGGCAATGGCAGTTGATTTGGGAAGCTGTGTGGGATGTGGAAACTGTTCTATCTCGTGCCAGGCCGAAAACAACGTGCAGGTAATCGGGAAAGAGCAGGTTCGGAATCGGCGGATTATGCACTGGATTCGTGTTGACCGCTATTTTTCTAACGATGCTGAAAATCCGGATGTATATCATCAGCCGGTAATGTGCCAGCATTGCGATAATGCACCATGCGAAAATGTATGCCCCGTTTCGGCCACTCCACACAGCGAGGAAGGATTAAACCAAATGGCCTACAACCGATGCGTAGGAACCAAATATTGTGTGAACAACTGCCCGTATAAGGTGCGTCGTTTTAACTGGTTTCAGTATGTAAACAACGATAAATTCGATTTTAACTCAAACAGCGATTTAGGACGTATGGTGCTAAACCCTGATGTTACCGTACGCTCGCGTGGTGTGGTTGAAAAATGCTCGTTCTGTGTACAACGTATTCAGGAGAAGAAAGCAGAAGCCAAAGTTGACGGTAGAAAATTGGAGGACGGAGAGGTTCAACCTGCCTGTGTTCAGTCATGCCCAGCCGATGCACTGGTTTTTGGAGATTTAAACAATGAGAGCAGCAAGATTAATAAAATGTTTAAAAACGAGCGAAATTACCATTTACTGGAAGAGCTGCACACCCTGCCATCGGTAGGTTATTTAACTAAAGTAAGAAACAAAAAAGCATAAACGCCTATGTATAATTCAGCCGTAAGGGGAAAGCTAATTGATGGCGAAAAATCGCATAGCCAGATATCGAGGGAGATATTAGCACCCATCCATGCCAAAACACCGTTATGGTGGTATGCAGCCATGCTGGTGAGTTTGGGCATGTTCGGATTTGGTTTGTATTGCAAATACGTAACCATTTCAACCGGAATTGGCACCTGGGGAGTTAACAACTCGGTTGCCTGGGGTTGGGCCATCATCAATTTTGTTTGGTGGATTGGTATCGGACATGCCGGAACAGCATTTTCCATTTTCCTGCTCATCTTACGACAAAAATGGAGAACAGCCATTAACCGTGCTGCAGAGGCAATGACCGTTGTTGCCGTTTTCTGTGCCAGTCTTTTCCCGCTGTTACACATGGGGCGTCCGTGGTTGTTTTTCTTTATTTTCCCGTATCCGAATACGCGGGGACCACTTTGGGTGAATTTTAACTCTCCCCTTTTCTGGGACTTTGTGGCTATTTCGGCCTACCTGCTTATATCAGCAAGCTTCTGGTATTTTGGAATGGTACCTGATTTTGCCACCATACGCGACACTGCTAAATCGAAAATTAAAAAAGCAGTTTACGGATTTTTTGCCTTTGGCTGGACCGGTTCTAGCCGCGAGTGGCTGCGTTTTGAAGGCCTGAGTTTTGTACTTGGCGGAATTGCTGCCGTTTTGGTCGTTTCGGTACACTCGATTGTAGCTACTGACTTTGCTGTTTCGGTACAAGCCGGTTGGCACACCACCATTTTTCCACCGTATTTTGTAATCGGGGCAATCTTCTCGGGATTTGCAATGGTGCTCACCTTGGTAATTACGATGCGTGGCCTATACAAAATGAACGATTTTATTACCGACAGACATATTGATGCGATTTGCCGGATTCTGATATTTATTTCACTCATTATGGGAACAGCCTACATGACAGAGATTTTTATTGCCTGGTATTCAGCCTCGGAATACGAAACTTATATGTTCTTCCAAAACCGTTTGTTTGGCGATTATGCACTTCAGTTTTGGATCATGTTTACCGCCAATGCCGTGGTTCCACAGCTGTTTTGGTTTAAAGCCGTTCGTAAACGCATGTGGATTGTTTTCATCATTTCAATCATTATCAATATTGGTATGTGGTTCGAGCGCTTTAACATTGTGGTTACCACGCTTAGCCGCGATTACTTACCAGCCAATTGGGCGAACTACTCGCCTTCCTGGGTTGAAATAGGATTCTTTGTCGGGACACTCGGAATGTTTCTTGCCGGCGTACTGTTGTTCTTCCGCTACATTCCAATGATTGCCATTTCTGAATTAAAAAGTGTGGCCAAATTCGACAAACCAAATAACGGACAACTAAAAGCAAAGAGTCATGAGTAAAAAATATATCCTTGGCGTTTTTGACGACGAAGCAACTTTAGTTGATGCTTTTGAGAAATTAAAAGACAAAGGAGTTACTCCGGTTGAGGTTTATACGCCTTACCCGGTGCACGAGATTCTGGAAGGAATGCCCATTAAAACACGTATTACGCATGCCGCTTTCTTCTACGGACTGTTTGCCGCAATTGGGATTCTTGGATTTCTAACTTATGCGGCAGTTATCGATTGGCCCTTGCGTTATGGAGGGAAACCCTATAATGCTTTTCCGTCGTTTATTGTGGTAACAATTGTTGCTACTATTCTTGCTATTACATTGCTCACGCTTTTTACCTTTTCGGCAAGGGCAAAAATTTTTCCCGGCAAAAGAGCAGAGATATTTCACGAGCGTGCCACCGACGATAAATTTGTTATGGTATTCGACGAGGCCGGAATGGCAAGCAACAGCGAATCAGTTAAATCGATCCTCACAGAACATGGTAAAATTGAATAACTATGGACTTAATAAAATCAATTAGAAAATATTTTGCACCGTCCTTTAGGGCGGTGATCACGCAGGTACAGCAGCTAATTGAAACTTTGAAAATTGTTATTTTACAAGTTAACAATTTTCAAAGTTTCAATATCAGGAAGCCAAACAATGTCCACACCGCCCTAAAGGACGGTTTAAAGTTTGCCTTTTTACTTTTTACTCTTGCCTTGATTTCTTCCTGCGATTACAACCGCCGAACAACAGGCTGGCAGTATTTCGATGATATGGTTGCCTCTCCGGCTTACGAGAGCTACACGCCCAATCCCAATTTTGCCGACGGAAAAACCATGCAGCCACCTGTTCCGGGAACAATTCCACGTGGCACCGTTCCTTACGCTTACGAAAAAACGGAAGAAGACCGTGCGCTGGCAGCAGCCACTCTGGAAAACCCGGTGGTGTTTGATAAAAAAAATCTGGATCGTGGGAAAAAAATGTACGGCATTTACTGCATGCAGTGCCATGGAGAAAAGGGCGACGGGCAGGGATCGTTGTATGTAAGTAAAAAATACACCTTTCCTCCAGCCAGTTTACTAAGCGAAAAGATGTTGGCCAATCCCGAAGCGGACATTTACCATGTAATTACGGTTGGCCAGGGAATTATGGGCGAGCACGGGTCGATGATCCGGCCAGCCGACCGCTGGAAAATTGCGATGTATGTAAAAGAGGTATTACAAAATTGAGAATTATATGATGAGAGTTCATCTAAAATATCATGGGTATAAAAATTAGGAAGTAGAATATAAAAGCTGTCATTTCGACGAAGAATGAGGAGAAATCTGTCTCATGAATAAGATTTCTCAGTCGTACCTCCTTCGAAATGACAACTATGAATGATTTGAACGATAAACTAAGAAGAACAAAAGCAACAGATATGGAAGACCGATTAATACTTTCCAACAAGTTTAAAATGCTCACCTACGCGCTAATGGGCGTTGGCGTAGTATCCTTTGCACTGGGTTTTGTTTTTGATGCCGAGCGCACCTGGGCAAACTACCTTTTAAACAATTATTATTTTGTATCGCTGGCCATTGGTGCTGCTTTTTTTGCCGCCATACAATACATTACGCAATCGGGCTGGTCGGCTATGTTTAAGCGTGTGCCCGAGGCTATGGCCGCGTACCTTCCGTTTGCAGCGGTATTCTTCCTGATTCTTTATTTTGGCATGCATTCCGTTTTTGAATGGACACACCACGAAGTTGTTTCGCACGACCATATCTTACAGCACAAATCGCCATACCTGAATGTACCGTTCTTTTTTGCACGGGTAGTTTTATTCTTTGCCGCATGGATTATTCTGTCGAAAGTGTTGCGCAAATTCTCGTTAAAAGAAGACGAAGTTGGCGGCATGTATTATTTCGAAAAATCGGAGTTCTATTCCAAGATTCTGATTTTTGTGCTGGCACTTTCATTCAGCCTGTTTTCGGTTGATATGCTGATGTCGCTCGAACCCCACTGGTTCAGTACCATGTTTGCCGGCAAAAGCTTTATGGCCGGAGTTTTACACGCCTCTTCAATAATTGCACTGATTGTAATAATTTTATCAAAACAAGGAAAATTTCCTTTGCTGAACCACAGTCATTTGCACGATTTTACCCGTTATATTTTTATGTCGAGTATAGTTTGGGGTTACTTTAATTTTGCTGAGTTCATGCTAATATGGTACGGAAACATTCCGGAAGAAACATCGTTTTTTGTGCACCGCTGGCATGGCGTATACAAAGTGCTATTCTTCGCCAATATCGTAATTAACTGGGGAATTCCGTTTTTGGTACTGATGCCGCGAAAGAGTTCGAGGAGCAAATTATTTATGATTCCGGTAATCCTTCTGCTGATAATCGGACAATACACCGAACTGTACTACATTATTTGGCCGGCAACGGTTCACGAAGCCAAGTTTGGCCTGCTTGAAATCGGTAGTTTCCTGGGGTATGCCGGATTATTTTCGTGGGTAGTAGGAACAACACTTACCAAAGCCAGTTTGGTTCCGAAAAAGCATCCTTATCTGGAAGAAAGTATTCAGCATCATTTTTAAAGCAAATGTTTTGGCGATCTTTGGCTACTGTGCTGAAGATTGATTCCAGTAAGAACTATAGAAATTCTCTATGAAACAACCTTGCTTCCAAATGGAATATCTATGATTCCGTGTTGCCTTAAAGCTATTCCATAACTCCGAGAGACAATTCTCTTTGAAATAATAGAGGTTTTCTATCGAATAATCCCTATTCTTTAGATAATACCTATAATTCTTTATTGCCGCGAGACAATTCGTCGTGTCCGCAAAACAATTCCATAGAAACTTTTATTGAATTCATAATGCGTCGAAACAATTCCGACCGGATTAATTGGAAAAATATGAACAACAATTCCGATTCATCCTCCAATAATCCCCATTCGCCGATATTTATTTCAAGGGGCACTATTTTCAGGCTTTCTTTATGCATATTTAAAACCAAACCTGTAATTTGCACAGGTTAAATCTTACTATTCAATAAAAAACAACATGGAATTATTCGAAGCGCACAATGTAAACAAGGTTTTTGCTGCCACACAGGCATTAACCGATGTTAGCATTTCGGTGAAAGAACAAAGTATTTTTGGGTTGCTTGGCCCTAATGGCGCGGGCAAAACCACCCTCATCCGCATTATTAACCAAATTACGGCCCCCGATAGTGGCGAGATTTTTTTGAACGGGAAAAAAATGAACCGGTCAGACATTTCGCATATTGGGTATCTGCCCGAAGAACGCGGACTTTATAAAAAAATGAAAATTGGTGAGCAGGCTATTTACCTGGCTCAGTTAAAAGGTATGTCGCACCGCGATGCGTCGAAGAACCTGAAACAATGGTTCGAGAAATTCGATATTATGCCTTGGTGGAACAAAAAGGTGGAAGAATTATCGAAAGGGATGCAGCAAAAAGTGCAGTTTATTACCACTGTTGTTCATCAGCCCAAACTGCTGATATTCGATGAGCCTTTCAGTGGCTTCGACCCCATAAATGCCAAGCTGCTAAAAAAGGAGATTCTAAACCTTAAAGCAGAAGGTGCTACCATTATTTTCTCTACCCACAATATGGGATCGGTGGAGGAATTATGCGACCACATTGCACTAATCAACAAATCGAAAAAGATTGAAGACGGCCCAACCGATGAAATACGAATGAAATATAAAACGAATATTTTCGATATAAAATACAGGGGCGAATTTAAAGCTATTGACCTGGCGTTAGGCTCCAACTACAAAATCATCAGCCACGATGAGTCGGAAAAGGCAAACACCTTGAAAGTGCAGTATCTGAACGGGAATTCGAATAACGAATTGTTGTCGGCGTTAATGCCGGCAGCCGAAATTCTGGCATTCGAAGAACTTATTCCGAGTATGAACGATGTATTTATTACTGCCGTTGAAGAGTCGAACCAAAACTAAACTTGCCACAATGAACAACACATTACTGATATTAAAACAAGAATACCTGAAACGGGTAAAAAAGAAATCGTTCATCATATTAACCATCCTGACGCCGTTTTTAATTGCCGGCGTTTACGGGCTTGTTATCTATTTCTCGATAAAAGACGACACTGAAGAACGCACTATTGCCGTGTACGACGCCACTAATTTATTTCTTGGCGAATTCAGCGAAGAAGGAACAACGAGTTATCATTTTATTCCGCAAGAAGAATTTGCAACCTTAAAAACCAATGTAAAAGGCAGCGGTTATTACGGCGTACTTTACATTCCATCGGATATTTACTCGAACAACCAGGCGCAGCTTTTCTCCGAAAAACAGTTGCCGTTTGAGCTTACCGAACAAATTGAGCGCAAACTAAGCCGCTTTATCGAAAACGATAAACGACAAAAAGTGATAGCCGATTCGGGGATCCCTGATCTGGAAGACCGCCTGAGCCAAACGCGCACCAACGTAAATCTTAGCACGCTTAAGGTTTCGCAATCAGGCGAAACAAAGAAAAGTTCGTCGGTAGTAGCCTTTATTGCCAGTTATGCCATGGGATTGCTCATTTATTTCTTTGTGTTTATGTATGGCGCCATGGTTATGCGCAGCGTGATGGAAGAAAAGAAAAGCCGCATTATCGAGGTGATTATTTCTTCAGTGAAGCCAAGCCAACTGATGGCCGGGAAAATTATCGGAACGGCCTTGGTAGGCTTAACACAGGTTGCCATTTGGATACTTCTGGGTGGCATTGGACTGGTTGTGGTACAAAGCCTCTTTTTCACGCCCGAGTCGGCACAACAAATGGGACAAAGTATTATGGAGTCGCAGGGACAAATGAACCCGGCTGCCGTGCAGGCTACACAATCCAATCAGGTAATGGAAATTATGGAAATGATCGGCAATCTAAACCTGCCGCTTATTCTGTTTTCGTTTGTGTTTTACTTTTTGGTGGGCTACCTGCTTTACAGCGCTCTGCTTGGTGCCGTTGGTGCCGCTGTTGATAACGACGAAGACTCGCAACAGATGGTATTCCCGGTAACTTTTCCGCTGATCCTTTCTATTATGCTGCTCTTCCCCATTGCCAAAAATCCTGAGGGGCCACTGGCTTTCTGGTGTTCTATAATTCCATTTACCTCGCCGGTGGCAATGATGGCACGCGTTCCTTACGATCTGCCAATTTGGGAGCTACTTTTATCAATGGGTCTTTTAGTAATTACTACAATTGTATGCATTATGGCTGCCGCCAAAATCTATCGCATTGGATTACTGATGTACGGAAAAAAGGTAAATATTAAAGAGCTGATTAAATGGCTTAGATATAAAGGCTAGTAACAAAGATAATGAGGCTGGCTAAAAAAGGTAGCAACAATGTCATTCTGAATTTATTTTAGCATCTATAGAACCTGGTTTCAAATTCTTAAAAGATCCTGAAACAAGTTCAGGATGACGAAACAAAATCTTTAAGACAGCCAGACAAATACCCGCTTTTCTTAACAAAGTAGACAAAAACATGATTTTTTTCATATTTACTATTTAGAATAAATAAAAATTGCATATATTGCGTCCATTATGAAAAAGAAAAACACCGGTAACAATATGATGATGTGTTGTTGTTTCCTTAAAAAAGGGAAAGGTGTTGTAGTGTTTTAGCTTGAGCTTAATTGCATGATTATACAAGGCCTTTCCGTGAACGGAAAGGCTTTTTTTTTGTTTAAAAAGTATTTACCGAAATAACTCAAAAATTAAATTCATAGTGAAATGAAAGCAAAGAACATTTTAGAAACCATTGGCAACACGCCACATGTAAAGATCAACCGCCTCTATCCGGAGGATTACGAAGTTTGGGTGAAAGTAGAAAAAACAAACCCGGGAGGAAGCATAAAAGACCGTATTGCACTCGCAATGGTTGAGGATGCCGAGAAAAAAGGACTGCTGAAAGAAGGTTCGGTGATTATTGAACCAACGTCGGGAAATACCGGAATCGGATTGGCATTGGTGGCAGCCGTAAAAGGTTATCGTTTAATTCTTACTATGCCGGAGTCAATGTCGCTGGAAAGAAGAAGAGCATTAAAAGCATTTGGTGCCGAGCTGGAATTAACACCAAAGGAAAAAGGAATGAAAGGTGCCATTGCCAAAGCCGAAGAACTGGCCAACGAACTGGATAACGCCTGGATTCCGCAACAGTTTAACAACCCGGCAAACGTTGCTGTACACCACAATTTTACTGCTCAGGAAATTTTAAAAGATTTCCCCGAAGGTTTCGATTACCTGATTACCGGTGTTGGTACCGGAGGTCATATAACTGGAGTTGCCGAAGTTTTAAAAGCAAAATTTCCGAACCTAAAAGTTTTTGCGGTTGAACCGGATTCAAGCCCTGTAATTAGCGGTAAAGATCCTGGCCCTCATGGGATTCAGGGAATTGGTGCCGGATTTATTCCGAACAACCTAAATACTGATCTTCTTGATGGAACAGTAGAAATTAGTAAAGAGGAAGCTTTTGAATATGCTCAGAAAGCGGCAAGAGAAGAAGGTTTGTTTGTTGGTATTTCATCGGGAGCATCTTTTGCTGCCGTTGCCAAAAAGATCAAAGAACTACCAAAAGGATCGCGAATTCTTACTTTCTCGTACGATCACGGCGAGCGCTATTTATCGATTGAAGGATTGTATTAAAACTAACGTCAATATATATGAAGGGAATCATTCGAATGAGTGGTTCCCTTTTTTATTTTCTATGCTTCTAAGCACTATCAGGCAAATCTATCAAACAAAAGTTTACGGTATGTTGTTTCTTTGTGTAAATTAACACAACTAAAAATGAAAGGATTAACTATGTTTTTAACCGGACTTATTGCAGGCATACTTTTAACCGTAATTGTATTGATTGTTATAATGCCCAAACAAATGTTTGTGGTAAACGAAAGTAAACTCGATTTTGACGAAACCGTTGCCGCCATTGAACAATCGGCAAAAGACCATAACTGGAGCATGCCGCATTTATATGATCTCCAGGCAACCATGAAAAAACATGGTTTTGATGTAAAACCGGTGAAAGTATTTTCGCTGTGCAAACCCGATCATGCCTACCAGATTTTGAGCAGTGACCAGGAACGTGTGGTTTCGGCACTTATGCCTTGCCGCGTTGCCGTATACGAACGCAACGGCAAAACCTATGTTTCGATGTTGAACTCGGGCCTGTTCTCAAGATTTATGGGAAACAAAGTTAAAACCGTGATGGGTGCAGCCAGCGAAGAAAACAAACAAATACTTGCCCCGGTTATTCGATAAGTAAACATTAAAAAAAATACCATGAAGAAACTATTTTATCTCTTTATTCTTTTAGGATTTGTTGCCTGTAATTCAGGAACAAAAAAACACACTGAAGTTGCACAGCCGGAACAAATTGTTGAATCAACTATTGATATTGGCGGGTTACATTGCGATGCGTGTGTCACCTCGGTAGAAAAGGGAGTAAATTCCCTGAGTGGGATTGAATCGGTAAAAGTGACACTCGCAGATTCAACTGCCATTGTAACATACAACGCATCGGCAGTGTCAATCGATGAAATTGAAAAAAGCATTGAAAAGCGCGGATACACTATAAAAGCCGTGAATTAAGTCCCTGCAACAGTTAAACAGCTACTGTTCACAAAGTTCTGGTGATAACTAACAAGGGTTTTCGGCATAATATTTGTAAAATACCATACATTGCAGAAAAGCCATATAAACAATGAAAGACAATTTCAAAAACGGAAAACCGGAACTAAAAGAAACAGGGCCAGTGTGGAGCGTTAAAGTTGACATTCCAACTGCCGTTTCTGAAGATTCCATCAGGCTTTATAAAAAAGCCCGAATACTGAAACTAAAAGTAATTTTGAATTAAATAAAAAGCTTTGACCGCGATTGGATCAAAGCTTTTTTTATTCTGTTATAACATTGGGTAAAAACCCACGAAATCAAATAGGTCAAACACCTATAATATTCTTATTTCAATAATAATTAAATAGGCAAATGGTTGATTAGGAATCCTATCCATGTTTTTCCTGCCGGAGGCTATCATTTTTGTCTTGACACAAAAATGAAACAAAAAAGTCAAGGCTGCTTTTAGCCTTTCCGCTACATTTTCATAAAACCTAAATTCGGACGGGTGATCTCCTCGATTCCTCGGAGCTTCCCGCTCTCACTAAGGTTTTACTTCAACTCCGGGCAACGACCAAAAGAGGCCATCCGCTGAGGTAACGTCGTCACATCGAAGCCTGGCCTCGACCGATGAGCCGGAAAACAAGTGGTAACGGCGTTAAAAAATTACTGGTGCCCGCCTGCCGGCCGGCAGGTTTGAGGAGGCACGACAGCCTGTCCCGATCGTAGTATCGGGAAGTTTCAGGAATTTTAGGCGGCATCGCGTACCTGCCTGCCGGTAGGCAGGGCTTTTCCGAGTGAAGCGAACGCAGCCTTGGGCTTTCCGTTTACTCTTTGGGCTAAGCCAAAGAGTAAAATCCGTCTGACATTAGAGGAAACCTTATTTATAGATCCACTTTTTATTTTTTCTGGTCCCTCATTGAGATCCTTATGAATTTAAGAATTCTCCCTCTTTCTTATTTTGCCAGTAAAAAGCCGTACATAGAAATATGCAATAGTTAGAAAGGCATAACTTCCTGCCTGAAAATATAACTTTAGCACCTCTGATTTTACCTCAGTAATTCCAACACCCATTGTGCGTAAACGCAAATAGGCTGGTACAGCTGTTGTTCCGGGCAGAATTTTGGATAAGCCTACCAGCCAATCGGGCATAGCAGATACCGGCCAGGAAATACCGCTTAAGAACAAGGCAATCGGCGATAAAAACATCATAAATACAATGGCCGACTCGCGATGTTTAAATAAGGTTGACAGACCAATTCCGAAAAATATTACCGACAATAAGAAGGGGAATAATAACATCAGCACATCAAACATATTGCCTTTGTCGGGATAGTTGAACCAATGGTGGATAATGATCAATGCAAGGCAAATATTAAATGCAGAAATGAGCAAATAAGCTCCTACTCTACCAAAGACTAACGGAATAATTTCGCGCCGGCGTTTGTTTTCCGGTAACCGGAACGGAGACTCTTTTGATTCGGAGAAGGTCCCCCCATAATCCCAATACCGATAAGCAAGGTTTGCTGAATAATAATTAATATTAATCCGGGCATGATAAAACTGCCATACGAACCTGAAGGAATGTAAAGCATGTGGGTTTGAATACTCAAGGGACTGGCCGAAACTTTTGCCTGTCGTAACGATTTTCCTTCGGCAAGGTAATGTTGCACGCCAACACCTGCCCCAAAATAAGCATTAACGGCTTGTGCCGCTGTGTAAAATGTTTTGTATTTCAACAGGTAACTACCATCGGCATAAACGGCAACATTGGCCTGTTTTGTCGATAGCACATTTTTCTGAAATCCTTTTGGTATAAGTAAAACACCATCAATTTTATTTTCCAGAAAAAGCTGTTCAGCCTCTTTTAAACTTTGTGGATTGTATGTAACCTGCACTTCACGCGAGGCATCAAGCATATTGGTGTATTTCCGACTGGTAGCTGTTTGATCTAAATCAACAACACCAACCGGCAAGTTGGTAAGCACCTCGTTAAAATATCCGAACGAGTATAACAGCGGATATATCAATAGCGCCCCCACCAAAATCAACACTGCACCGCTATCTGTAAAAATTGCTTTCAATTCATTCTTAAAATGAAAAGCCATTAACTCGAAGCTGTATATTTTATTTTTGTCTTTTGTCATAGTTCCTATTGTTTTCCCCAGTGTTTCGGATCGCTCAAACTTTTCTTATACAGATTAAATGCAGCCATACCCGACAGCATAAATAGGATAATGTAGCACAAATACGGCAACGCTTCTTTTATTGGAGCTCCACGTAACGATTGCGAAATAAAAAGTTTCTCCCACCAGGTAAAAGGGAAAATGGCTGTGAGTGCTTTTACAAATGGCATCATTCCTTCTACCGGAAAAGTAAGGCCGGAAAATGTTATTCCCATCATTATATAGGCACTCCCCACCGACAGCGACAAACGCAGGTTTTTGGTTAAAGCAACAAATATTAATCCCAGCATTTGGTAGGCAAGAATTGTAATAAACTGCCCGCAAAAGATAATTACGAAACTGCCATTTAAGGGCATGCCTTCAACCACATAAAGCAGGTAGGCAATTAACATTGCAAAACCAGAATAAATAACGGTGTATGGAAAAAGTTTCCCAACAATTGCCATTCGTACGCTGTTGTTTCCGGCTTCCAAAAGACTTAGCCCTGTTCCTCGTTTCAGTTCATTGCCGAAGGTGTAAACCGAACTCATAAAAGCAAATAAAAACAAGGTAAAATACATCATTGCCGAGTTAAGAAAGTAGGCATAATTTGTATACGGATTGAACAAGACATGCTTTTGAATTATCACAGGGACAACACGAGCCATGGCCTTTTGTGCATTGTTACCGTTAAGTGCCAGTTTTTTTAGCTGAATTCCGGCAGACAAGGTATTTAGTGTGGTTAAAACCGAACGTTGTACAACTCCGGCAACCGTTACATTTGTTCCGTTTATATAAACCGGAACAGGTGCTTCAACTCCCTGAAACACTTTTTTCTCCAAATCGTTGGGCAATACAACAATTGCCTGAACAAGACCTTGTTTTAACCACTCCCGCGCCTGGAAGATATCCGGTGAACCAGTCACAATTTGCACATCGGGTGAAGCGTTTAATGCATTTCCTACTTTTACGGAAAGTGATGAATTATCCTGATCGACCAAAGCAATGGGCAAACGTTTTGCTGCTCCTTGTTGAAAGATAAAAAAGAGAAGCAGAATACCCGTGATCGGCCCGATTAAAAGCAAAAACCGGTAAGCAGGATTTTGCTGAATCCGCCTGGCCTCACGAACCATGACCTCAAAAATAGGATGTCTCTTTTTCCCGTCCATTTTATTTCATTTCGGGTAAGGTAACAACGGCAGTCATTCCGGGACGCAAACCTTCAATTTTATTGACCGGACGCGCCTCAACTTCAAACGATTTTAAATCGAACTCTCCTGAAGTTTTTGTCGCATTCCATCGGGCAAAATCGGCCGACGGACTTATGTATTTTACTTTAAAGTCGAACTCCTGCCCATCCAATCCAGGGATTTTAGCTTTAAACACACTACCCATTTTAAAATGAGTCATATAATCTTCGCGAATGTAAAGTGTAACCCAAATATCGTTCAAATCGAGTAGGGTAACTACCGGAAAACCTGTTGAAACTAACTCGCCTTCTTCAACATTTACTCCCGACACTTCTCCGTCGGCAATAGCATTAATTGTTGTTTCTTTCAGGTAAGCTTGCACCTCGGCAATGGCGGCATCGGCACGTTTTACCATTGCAGCAGCAGCGGTTTTATCTTCTTCGCGGGCTCCCTTTTCAGCTTTCTGCCAAATGGCTTTTGCTGCATTTGCCGTTTCGCGGGCGGCTTTCATTTGCGTTTCAACCTCATCGCGTTTTTGTGCCGGCACCACTCCTTCATCATATAAATTCTGAATTCGTGCAAATGTCTTTTCAGCAAACTGTGCAGCTGCTTCAGCTTTTACATAGGTACTGTAGGCAGCTGTAATATCTTCTTGTTGCGCTCCGTTTTGAGCCTTTCGGCTTTGTGCACTTGCGGCAGTACGCGCGGCATTTGCGTTGGCCAGTTTTGCATTAATTTCGGGGCTGTCAATAGAAAAAATAAAGTCGCCCTTTTTCACTTTCTGTCCACGATCAACAGCTACTTTCTGTATCCTTCCCGGAACTTTTGATGCGATATTGTATTGTTGAGCCTCAACTTCTCCTTGCAGAATTACGGGCTCGGGTTTTGTTACAACAATAAATGTGTACACTATAAACGCTACGATAGCTACAAGTACAATTATTGAGCTTAAGGTCTTCTTATTCATATTCTATGTTTTTTGCTTTTGGTTTTCTTAAAGTGATTCGGTTACAGTATTATCTCCACTCGAGAAATTGATGTATTGTTCGGGAACACCTGCTGTTTGAAGGAAATTAGCCAACCCAACATCGTATTTATATAAAACACTAAGGCGCAGCGTTTTCACCTGCAGCACTTTTGTATTCGCCTCCACCACATCGGTAGAGGTTGCCAATCCTTCGTTAAATGCTTTCTCGGTACTCTGGCGGTATTCGTTTGCCAACTCAAGCGTTGTTTCCAACTCGGTCTTTTGCTCCATTTGCATTTGCAATTCGTTGTATAGCTTTACCAGGTAGGCTTCCAAATCGTTATTGGCTTTTTGTTCTGCGTATTCAACCTGGTTATGCATGGTTTCGCTGGCCAGTATGTTGTTCCTGCGGCTCATTCCCTGAAACAAGTTCCACTTCATTCCAATTCCAAGCTCCCATTCGGGCATGTATGGCGAAAAGTTTTTATCGGCAATGTTGTAATTTCCCATTGCTGCAATCGTTGGTAAATATTCGTTTTTTTCTACCCGGTGTTTTATCTCAACAAGTTCCTTTTTCCCCTGTATCTGTTTCAATTGAGGGTTTAATTCTTTGGCGCGATCTAACCACGCAGCCAGACCTGTTAACTCGTTATTTATAAACAAATTATTGGCTGGAATAACCTGCCCCATCGAATCAGTTGCCAATGTTGCTCTTAAGCCGGTTCGCAATATCTCAACATTCCGCACGGCCTGCTTCACTTCGCGTTCAGCCTCATTTTTTGCCACCTCGGCATGAAGCAATTCAACTTTTGCAATCATTCCGTTATCGTATAGTTTTTTTGCATCGTTGTGATGGTTTTCCATACTTTTCAGCATTTCTTTACGAAGTTTTTCCACTTGCAACCCGAGGGCCAGTCCATAATAACGTGTCACCAGCTCCGTTAACAGAACGCCTTCAGTATGGCGCAATTCCTGCTGACTAATATCCAGATTTACTTCGGCAGCCTGGTTCGCACCATTTATTTTACTTCCGGCATAAATTGGCATCGTAAAACTCGCTGTCAGCAAAGCAAAATTTTTGTCCTGAATGATCTCATCCCAATCGTGAGCGGCAATCTCTTCGCCTCCTTCAAGCAATTGCTGACGTACAATTTGGGTACTCATGTCGTCGCTTAAATAAGGATAAAGTGCATTGGTTGCCGGATCGGGATTTGGAACGCCGCTAAAAACACCATAAGTTCCCAGAGTTTCGTACAAGGGACTGATGGCTTCGCCCACCGGAGTTAAATCGAGATGCAAAGGATCGGACATGGCCACCGCTGTTGCATTTAGCGAAACCTGTGGCAAACGCATTCCTTTTTTCGATTTGATCTCGAATTCTTTCTGCCTGATCTCTTCTTTTTGGCGCAACAGTGCCGGATTTTGTTCCAGCATAATTTGCATCGCCTGGTCGAATGACAACAATTGGTCCTGCGACTGCCCGTGAACCGTTATTCCCACAGCCAAAAGCAAAAGGAATAATAAGACTGTTTTCTGTTGTTTAATTGTTTTCATTTCTATTATTGTAAGCTGTATTCTGTTGTATTCTCAAAAATTCAAATCTGTTGTTTTTGCCTATTTCAAAAACTTAAAAATCAGTTTTAGTAAATGCTTAATATCCTCTTCGGCAATGATATCCCGATCGTTGTTTCTGTATTTTTGATTGATAAACTGAATGGTGGTTATTATCAATATCAGGTACAAATCACTAACGATGAGTGTCTTGTCCAAATCGTTGCTTGATCGTCCCAGTTCCATCAATTTTTCAAGCAGCATCTGTGTATTTTCCTGGATATGTTTATCGATTACGAAATTATAATCGTTGGTAAGCACGTATAAAAATTTCACCCGGATTGGCTCCTTGTTTGCCAATTCAACAAAATGGCGAATTATATTTTCAATGGTTTCATGAAAGGGGTTACCCTGTTCTATTAGTTTTTCGAACATGCCGAACACTTCGCTGTAAACCTCTTGTAAAATGGTGTTTACCAACTCGTATTTACCTTTGTAATGCATATAGAAATAGCCCGAAGCCACTTGTGCATCTTTTGAAATAAGTGCCACCGAAGCTCCTCCAAAACCATGGTCTACTACCATTTTCATGGTCGACTGTTTCAGTCTTTCAATTTTTGTTTGATCTGTAATCCGTGCCATATCTTCGAATTAATTAATGAACGTTCATTCATTAATGCAAATGTAGTTGCTTTTTAGAAATGACAGTTGGTTCTTTTTCCGAAATGATAAAATTTTAGGATGAGATAACATAAACGGGCACAAAAAAACCGGATTCTATTTGAACCCGGTTTTCAGTTAAGCTATTGTTTGCTTAAACGAATATTTTCGATTGTATATTATCGATACTTGCCTTCACTCCTTCAAAAGGTTTACCATTACCCTGGTTGTCGTCTTCCACAAAGAAATATTTCATTCCTGCAGTTTCGCTTGCGTCTAAAATACTTTTGTAATCTGCAACACCAGCACCAACAGCCACAATATCGTCTTTGTCTACAGTATAAAATGGCTCAACAACCTCGTCGCCCATACCTTTAAAGTGAAGCAGTTGGAAACGTCCGGGATATTTATTGAACATTTCAACAGGATCCTGACCTGCTTTCATTGCCCAATAACAATCCAATTCCATAGTAATCAGGTCCGCATCCATTTCTTTCAGGAATACATCATAATAAGGCACCATACCGTCGGTTGGTTTAAACTCGAAGTTATGGTTGTGGTAACCAAACTGAATACCTACATTTTTCATGATCTCGCCAACTTTATTCCACTCGGCAATCATCCTTTTGTAAGTTTCTATATTTCGGTCTTTTTCTTCAATCCAGGGCTGAACACAATATTCTATACCAATTTCGGCATGTGCATCGGCCATTTTCTGGGCACTTGCAGTAGTAATACCTTCGGCCTCAACACTGGTATGGCTACTTACTACTTTCATGCCATTGTCTTCCACCATTTTTTGGAATTCTTTTGGTGCCATGCCATAAAATTTACCATCGGAATACGAGGCCATTTCAACAAATTTGTAGCCCATGTCGGCAATTCTTTTTAACGAACCTGCCGCATCGGCTGCCATAGCATCGCGAATGGTGTACAGTTGCAGACCAACACCCATTCCGGTTGCTGCCTTAACTGTTGCTTCAGCTTGCTCTGCAGATTTTTTGCCTCCCGATCCACAGGCATAAGTTCCAAGTGCCAAAACACCAACAGCACCTGCCGTAGAAATTCTCAGAAATTCTCTTCTATCCTTCATGATTTTTATTTTAGTTAGTTATACTGTTATTCAATTTATTTCAATTAAAACTCTAAAAATAATGAGTTATTTTTTTGAGAGGGTTTAAAATTAGAAAGATTTTGCATAAAACTTCAAAATCAAAAGAATATGTCGCCTTTACACAACAACAATTAAGAGAAAAATTAAGCTTTTTTCAATTTTACGGAGTAAGTATCTATTAAATTAAAATGGGTATCCGACACTTAAATGAAACCGCGATTCATTATCCTGGTTATTGCCCGAAATGAGCAACTGTACTGGTCCTAACAAGGAATCGTACTTCAATCCGCAACTATATCCCCAAATATGATTACCAAAAGGCTGTGTTGTTAAATGATCGAATAAATCTTCGTAAGAATCGGCAGTGGCAGCCACATTAACTTTAGTTGTTATGTAAAGCCCGGAAGCTATTTCCCAACTAAGCGACGATTTGGCTAGCGCATAATTGTAGGTATAAAGCTCGGCATAATTAAAGCCGGTAAGATCTATAGACTGCAGTTTGTTGGGGTCGAATTGCGATCCGCCTAACATATAAATTCCGTTAGCACCGGCATCTTCCGAACTAAAACCGGCTCCCACTTCAAAATTATAGGTCAGCTTGCGGGCAAATGTTTTATACCAGTTATGATCGATTGTTAAGGTTGCATAAGCATCATTAACTTCGCCAATTAAATAGTCTCTCGGCTCTGTAGTGTTTAAATTCAAATCACTGTTAGCCGAAAAAATGTGCTGAAATCCAATATCTAGTTTTATTCCTTTTTTTGGGAAATAAAGGTCATCGGTGGTATTTATTTTATAATACAACTGATAGCCCCAATCATGAGACTTCAGGTAATCGAAATCGGCTTCAGGAAAGATTGATTGCAAATCTGCACGTGGTGTTAAACGGTTGTATTTATAGAATGCATTTCCTCCAAGTTGATGATTTAAACCAAACAAATACTCCAGCCCGTATCCTCCGCCAAAATAATCGCGTTTATAATTACCTGAGCGCTTGCCTCCGTCATAAAACGGAAGTTTAAAGCTGTAACTACTAATAAAGAAATAATCAGACAGTCGTTGTTTCTTGCCAACAAACCTATTTAGTTTAATCTCCATTCCCGGGTTTTCAGCAATATCAAAAGAGATTAACATCCGGGTTGCGGGAGCAATCATATTTCGCAAGGTGAAATTAGTGGTTATTCCAACCCCTAAATCATTGTTGTAACGCGGAGCCAGCTTTAACATTGCCCGAGGCGTTTCTTTAATGCTAAATTTCAAAATATAAGAATTGGGGGCTTCATCCTTTTTTAACGAATAGGTTAGTTTGGCAAAGTGTCGTGTGCCGTACATAAATTCAACGGCTTCGTCAATATCTTTATAACTAACTGAATCTCCTCCCTCCAGTCCTGATTTTGACAAAACAAAGTTCTTGTTCAGGTATTGTAAACCTTCAATTTCAATCGATGATAATTTTATTTTGTCCGGTTGCCGGATCTTGGTAACAGGCTCGAAACTGCGATTGTGTTTTTGGGCAAGCACTTTTAGGTCGTTAAACTTTTCACGTGCAGCATCTTCTCCGGCCTGCTCAATTTCCAATCCTTTCGAAAAATCTGCCGCTGAATAATCATGAAGGTCGGGAATGATCAACACTTCGCATTTGCTGAACTGTTCTTTTGCATCAAGAATTCCGCCCAAAGCTATTGATCGCTGCAGGATATCGGTTATCGATGTCATATCTTCGGCCGTTACATCGTTCTGAAAACCAACATAAACACCAATAATAATATCAGCGCCCATATTAATCGCTTCCTGAACGGGAAAATTCCGCGCCACACCCCCATCAACCAATAACATGGAATCCATTCGTACAGGCGAAAAAACGGTTGGAATAGACATACTTGAGCGAATGGCCCGAACCAAATCGCCGGAACTGTGCTCTACTGTTTTTCCCGATATCATATCAACCGACATACAATGAAACGGGATAGGCAACTGGTTAAAATCTTCGTGCGAAGTAAGCGGCCAAAACAATTCCGAAAAATAGGCTTCCAAATGCTGTCCGTTAATAAGACCGGCGGGCAGGTTTACTCTTTTTTCTTTTATGGGAATTTCAAACAGGTACTTCTCTGTTTCCTGTTTTTCGTCCATTGCAACATTACGCAATCTTTCTTTGTCAGTCAATAATAAGTCCCAATTGGCATTTTCGTTTATCTGTGCAAGCTCATCTGACGTATAACCCACAGCATACAAACTACCAACAATACTTCCCATACTTGTTCCGGTAATTATATCGGGGCGTATACCAGCTTCTTCAAGCACTTTAAGCACACCAATATGTGCCAGGCCTTTAGCTCCACCCCCGCTTAATACCAAAGCTATTTTGGGTTTCTCTGATGTATTTACTTCTTGTGAACAGACAGGAAAAACAGCCAGTAGAAGAATTATAATGGCTACGAGATGATAAGTTGTGAGGATCAAATTTTTCATACCCGAATGGCTAAGTTGATTTTCTTGTTTCATTAAGATTAAAACAATTCAGACCCGGGAAATAGTGTTAAATCCGGACCAACTTTATTTTAATCGCATGAATTTAAGAAATTAACCAATTCGTGCACATCTTTTTTTGATGAAAATGGATAACCACCGTTGGTTTGTAATGAATAAATATTGTGATACAAAAGACTCTCTTTCTGTGGAGTAGCATGTTCTATCATTGCAATTGCTTCCTGGTATAACTGGTCTCTATACTTCATTCTGATTCTAGTTTAACTGACAAATATATTATAATCTTATAGATAGTACCTGCATTTTACTTATTTCCCTACCCATTCTTTAAACTCTGTAGCCTTTAACCGGCTTATAGTAATCGGTTCATCTATAGGCGGAATTAATCTCAAAATCAATTTCCCTCCAAAATGATTTTCGAATTTACGTATGGCATCAATGTTCACAATTGAACTCCGGTTGGTGCGAAAGAATAATTCCGAATCGAGTTGTTCTTCCAGTTTTTCAATCGTTAAATCAATTACATGTTCTTTTCCCTGGAAAGTTACTGCTGTTGTAACCCGGTTTTCGGTATAAAACCAGGCTACATCTTCCACATCAAGTTTAAAATAGGATGTTGCTCCGCTTATCAGGAAACGTTGTCTGTATTTCTTTTCTCTGGAAGTTATTGCCTGTAACAATTCTTTATAATCGGGAGTGTTTTCGGGCTTCTCGTTTGATGCAGCAACCATGTGCTCGAATTTTTCGATTGCCAAACGCAGCTTATCCTCTTTCATGGGTTTCAGCAAATAGTCGATACTATTCACCTGGAAAGCCCGCAAAGCATATTCGTCGTAGGCAGTAGTAAATATTACCATGCTGGTTACGTCTACCTGGTCGAATATGGAGAAACTGATACCATCGGTTAGTTGAATATCTAAAAAGATCATGTCGGGTGCCGGATTACTTTTCAGCCAGGCCACCGTGCTCTTTACACTTTCAAACCACTCAACAATTTGCCAGTCGGGGCGTAGTTTTTCAACCATTCCTCTTAGCAAGCGGTAATTGTGCAGTTCATCTTCAACAATAATAACTCTCACTTCTTCCGTTTTTTAAATTCTCAGAATTCATTTTTCACCCCACTAATCTGGGTCGCAATATCTTCATTGTTTTTATATTTCACTGTAACCCTTGTCGCATTGTTTTGCGGCTTTATAACAAAGGCACTTTCACCTCAAAATATTTTTCGTCGTACTGAACAGCAATTTCTTTTTCTGTTAATATCTCGTATCGTTTCACCAGGTTTTTTAATCCTGTTTTTGTGGAATAGGACGCGGCTCTTCGATTCAAATTATTCGATACTACTAAATAATCATCTTCCACAAAAAGCTTTATCTGCAAAGGCGTTTCCCGGCTTGTAATGTTGTGTTTAATGGCATTTTCGATTAATAGCTGCCCGGTAAGAGGCGCTATATCTTTATCTAAAATGCTATCTGCCACGAGGTTTTCAATCTCAATCCCATCGCCCAACCGCTCTTTGTGCAGAGCCGAATAGGCTTTCATAAAATCCATTTCATCGGCTAATTTTACCAGTCGTTTATCTTTACTTTGCAGTACATACCTATATACGTCGGTAAAGTTTTCGGTAAACACTACTGCCACTTCCGGATTGTAAATAATTAAGGATTTTAGTACACTCAGGTTATTGAACAGAAAGTGTGGATTTAACTGATCTTGCAAAGAGTTGTAATCCATACGTAACTTTTCGCGTTTCATTTCGGCAATCTGTTCCTGCGAATCGAACCACTTTTGAGTAAAGCGGGCAATAGTAAGCGAGTTAGCTACCATTTGCACAAATACCAATCCGGTTATCATGCCCATAATTACGCCCGAACGAGAATCATCAAGAGTAAGCTTTGGCTCAACAAAATACATAATTATGCGGTGAGCAACATACAGAAATAACATTCCCACACCAATTTGAAGAAAAAGCCGTAATTTAATTTTTTTGGGTACCGGAAGAAAACGCTCCAGAATATTGTCAAGAGCTATTTGCAATTCGGCAGCACCATTAAATGATAAAATAATCACCAGATAAATTACAAATGGGATTTTCTCATCGAACCCTTTTGGTACTAATGTTACGTATGAAATAAAATGTAATATAAGAACAGCAATAATGCTAATTATTACAAACCTTCCCAATATGCTAAAAGGCTCGTAGCTGGGCAACCTCGTAGCAAGGTTTTGCTTTTTTGGGCTATGTAAATCCAAACACTTCATTACTCCTCAAATAATTTTCTAACTTTCTTCATCAGGCATATAAAGATTGCCGGTTACGCTTTGCCATTTGGTTTTCAACACTTCAAAACTCGCTATTGCCTGTATTAACTGTGCTTTTGCCTTAACCCACTGCGCTTGTGCATCCAATATATCAGTGGTTGTATTCAAGCCTACTTCAAAACTGGCTTGAGTTTCATCCCTACTTTCTTCAGCTTCGGCAACATTCTTTTTTGCCAAACGAATTGACTCATAAGCTTCTTCAACCTGAACCTGAACCTGCATTACTTCAAGATTAATCAAATCATTTGTATGTTGCAAATCGGTTTCGGCCTGTTGTACTTTTAATTGTGCGGCACGCTGTTTCTTTTTCCCTTGCCCCCACTGAAAAATTGGGATGGAAACCTGTGCTGCCAGCATCGGCTGAAAATCGATATTTTCGTTGAGATCTTTTACCCAATAACTGGTATATTGGGCGCTAACACCTACAGTTGGTAAATAATCGGCATGTGTAATTTTTGCATCCAGCTCCGAAATTTCTTTTTGCTTTTCCAGAATTTTAAGTTCGTTTCGCTTGTTACTTGCCTGTATCATTCCATCTTCCAGGTTAAACAATTTTACTTCAGGATTGGCCTCGTGACTAATTTGAATCTCATTATCCAATGGCTGTCCCAGAATCTGGTTCAAATACATTTTGGCCACTTTTAAACCGTTTCGCGCTTTTAACAAATTCAATTCGGCTTCGTTTTTCTGTACTGTTACCCGCAATTTCTCGCTGGCAGGCTGAAGCCCCACTTCATACATAGCAGTCATTTGCTCTTCCAACTCGGTAAGTAGTTTAATGTATTCGGTGGCGATAATAATATTCTCTTTAACAGTTGCTACCTGCCAAAAAGCCCGGTCGGTTTCTTCAATCACTTCCGAGTATTTCATGTTCAATGCCATATCTGCAATAGATACACCGGCATCAGCCTGCTGGTTTGAATACCTTATTTTACCTCCGGCATAAATCGCCTGGTTAATTTCAAAACCACTGTTTATAAGTGTCAGGCTACTAATGTCGATTGTAGTCCCCGGTTTCCAAACATTGCTTGTTCCCGAGAACTTTCCGTTTAATGCATCTTCTTCACTATCGGCTGTTTGCAAGAAATAACCTGGCATGCTAATTGGATCCATATTGGGCCGATGCATTAACGACGAAGAAAAGCCAAGCGACGGTAAAAAAGCCGTTCTGGCCACTTCTTGGTTTACCTGTGCCTCGCGGTTTTGTAAGGCTGCATTTTTCAATTCTTTATTGAAAGCCACAGCCTGCTCACGACATTCTTCAAGCGTCATTATTTTTTGTCCGAAAGTGTTGCCAAACACAGTAAGCAAAACGATAACTGTGCCGGCTATATATTTTATTGATTGATTCATCTGTATACTAATTTTTAGATTGAATTCTTTCTGTTTTCTTTTTGCAAAAAAGGATAACCCCGATCTTCTATCTGACCAAAGGTCAGAAACTGTCGTCCCCCGACCATTCAAAAAACGGGGCCACCTTTTTCACTATCTATCTACTCTACATTTGACTTTAATGCTTTTAATTTACTTCCATCAACACGGTACAAAACCGTGTAAAGAACCGGTACAACTACCAATGTAATTATGGAACCAACGGCCAATCCAAACATAATAACGATGGCTGTTGAGTTAAACATCGAATCAGTAATCAGTGGTGCCATTCCTAAAATGGTTGTCAGCGAAGCCATCATTACCGGACGCAAACGTGATAATGCTGCATCGATAGTAGCTTTTAAGCGATCTTTCCCGTCCTTGATATTTCGGTTTATTTCATCAAGAAGTACCACCGCATTTTTAATCATCATTCCAATTAATCCGAGTGCGCCAATAATACCGGCAAACGTGAGGTAAACACCTGTTGTTGCCAAACCAAGTACGATACCCACAAATGCAAATGGCACTATAAGGAAGATAATGATCGGCTGTTTCAGGTTATTAAATAAACCGATGATAATAATCGCCATCAATCCAATTGCGAGCGGCAGGAACATAAACAACGCCGAGTTGGCTTCTCCCGAACGTGCGGTAGCTCCTTCCCATTTTAACTCGTATCCTTCGGGCAAATCAATAGCCTCTACTTTATCCTGAAATTTCGCCTGAACTTCAGCAGCTGTATACCCGTCTGCAGCATCGCATTGTGCTTTTATTGCACGCCTGTTATCCAAACGGTGAATGAGTTCGTAATCCCATGTTACTTTCATGGTATCAACAATTTGCGACAGCGGCACACTTGCACGGCTTTGTTGTCCCCAAACCGGAATATTCATTAGTTGTTCTATGTTTTCGGCCACTCTGTTATCGGTGCGTAATACAATCGGCATCATTCTATCGCCTTCGTAAATGGCTCCAATTGGTCGTCCGTTGGTGGCTACCAAAATAGAGTTACCCATATCGGCACGCGATAATCCGAGCGGTTGTGCACGTTCAACAGAATAAGCAGGAACAATTTTTTTAGTTTGATTTTTCCAGTCGTCGGTAACATGAATAGCTGTCGGCTCTTCCAAAAAGATCTTTTTTGCCTGGTTGGCCAAATCCTTTAATACGGCAGGATCAGGACCTATAAACTGTGCTTCAATATCAGCAGCGGCAAATGCGGCACCGTATTCCTGTACCCTGAAAAATGCATTCGGATAATTATTATTTAAATACTTTTCTATTTCAGGAATAATTGTTGGCACCCTGTCGGTACTTTCTGTTTGCACAATTAAATCGGCATAGTTTGTTCCACCGGTTTGCATGTAACGCATTAACAAGTAGCGGGCGGGCGGGCGACCAACGGCTGCTGTAACCGAATGAACGTCATCCATTTCCAAAATACCTTCCTGAATTTGTTGAATATCTTTCTCCACTGCTTCAATGTCGGCTCCCTGTGGCAAGAAATATTCAATATAAAACTGGTCGTATTCAATTTTCGACATAAAGTCAACCTTCACAAAACGGAACGACCAGAATGCAAAAATCAGAATGGCAAATGAACCAAGGGCAAACATGTATTTATTGCGCACTGCCCATTTTAAAAAAGTGCCAAATATCTTGTACAATCCGCGGTCGTATGTCTCAGCATGTTCACCTTTCGGGCGTTCTTTACGGTAAAAATATTTGGCATTAAATGGTGTTTGAATCATGGCAAAGATCCAGCTTAACGTAAGCGATATAATAAGTACCGTAAACAGCGATGCGAGAAACTCGCCGGCTTCGTTGGGCGACATCCGCAATGGCAAGAAAGCCAGAATTGCAACCGCCGTTGCACCAAGCAATGGCAACGCCGTTCTTTGTGCGGTATTTACAAATGCTTTACTTCTCTTCATTCCGGATTTTAAGTCGACCAGAATTCCATCGGCAACAACAATAGCATTATCAACCAACATACCCATTGCCAGAATAATGGCTGCCAGCGTAACCCGGTGTAGTGGTAAGCCAATGGCCATCATCACAATTAAGGTTCCCATGATGGTAAAAATCAAACCGCTTGAGATAAGTAGCCCCGATCGAAATCCCATGGCAAACATCAGCACAATGATTACGATTCCTACCGACATGGCAAGGTTCATCATAAAATCTTTTACCGCATCATCCACGCGGTCGGGCTGGTAATAAACCTGGTTAATCTCGATACCAACAGGTAAATCTTTTTGTATCTCAGCCAGTTTCTCATCCAGCCGATCTCCCAATTTTACAACGTTAATTCCACTCTCGTTCGATAAGCCCAGCGTTAAACCCACTTTATTGTTGTAAAAAAGCGCCTCGTTTTTGGGCTCCAGGTACGATCTTTCTATGGTCGCAATATCTCCCAAACGGAAATTCCCACCACCGGGAACTTGTATCAAAAGGTTTTCAATTTCTTCTATCGATGTAATTTTCTGTCCAACACCAACACGAATCGACTCGTCGCCGGTTACAATGGATCCGGGATTGATAATAGCCGTTTCGTTTTGAATGGCTGCAGCAATGTACATTGGATTTACACTTAACCCGGCCAGTTTTTCGGGCGAAAAAACAATATCGATAGTTTCGGTTTGCTCACCAAAAATCTGCGAACGACGAACACCATTTACACTTAGAAGCTCGCGTTCGATGTATTCGGTGTATTTTGTCAACTCGTGATGCGAATATCCGTCGGCAGTGATTGAATATAAAATCCCGTAAACATCGGCAAAATCATCATTCACAATCGGCTCCATAGCGCCTGGTGGCAACGCCCCTTTTGCATCATTAACTTTTCGCCTCAGGTGATCCCAAAGCTGTGGCAACTGTGGTGTTTTTACTGTTGGTTGAATGTATATGGTAATTAACGACAAACCGGGGCGCGAAACAGATTGAATCTCATCAATATTTTCCAGTTTCTGAATAGCTTTTTCAAGTGGGTCGGTCACTTCCAGTTCAACTTCGTGTGCCGTTGCTCCCTGATAAACCGTAACTACTGTAGCCGCCTTAATCGGAATCTCAGCATCCTCCAGTTTCCCAATATTATTGTAAGCAATTACACCTCCCAGCAATACTGCAACGAGTATGGTGGAGATCATTGCTTTTTGATTCAGTAACTTTTCCAGCATTACAACAACCCTCCAATGTTAGTTACCGATGGTGTTTTAATGGGTTGAACTTTTTGTCCTTCAACCAGGAAATGTACGCCGGCAGTAACAACTTGTTCGCCGTTGTTTACACCTCTTACAATGTTTACACGTCCCTGATTTCCGTCGAGTGCAATTTTAACTTCACGCTTTTCAACTTTATTTGTTGATGGATTGAATACCCAAACGTAAGTGCTTGTTTTTTCGTGGAAAACTGCTGAAGCTGCCACCGAGAGCTGATTTTCCTCGGCACTGTTATATACCGTAACATTCGCTGTCATTCCCGGAGCTACTTTTAAATTATTCTTGTTTTCGAACGAAAATTTCACTTCGTACAAACCATCCTGCATGGCTTTTTCGCTAACGCTGAACAATTTCACCGGCAATTGGCTAATGCCTGCATTGGCTACATTCAAATAACTTTCTTTAGCATTATTTACTCGCTGAAGCTGACTTTCAGAAACTGAAACAACAGCTTCAAGATGCGAATTATCAATAATTGAAACAATCGGTGTTCCGGCTCCCACCGTTTGAAAATTCTCTACAAACTTCTCGTAGATATAGCCTGAAAAAGGTGCTTTCAGCTCGGTGTCGCGCAATTGGTTTTGTGCGTTTTCGTAAGCTGTTTTAGTCATCAGGTATCCCGACTTAATCTTTTCAAAGGTATTTTCAGGAATCTTGTCTTGCTCAACCAACTGCTTGTAACGTTTATACTCACCTTCGGTTTGCTCAAACTGAGCTTTAGTGGTTTCTATCTGCAGTTTGTAATCGCGCTTATCAATCTCTGCAATCACATCTCCTTGTTTAACGTAGTCGCCTTGTTTTACATCCAGTTTAAACAATGGCCCACCAACACGAAAAGAGAGCGAGGTAAGGCTTTTCTCCTTAATCTTTCCGTTGAGTGTCATCAAGTTCTGCGTGTCAGCATCGGTAACTGTCTCAATTTTTACATTTTTAATTGTTTCGGCCTGAGGCTCTTCTCCTGTACTGCTATTGCACCCTGTAAAGGCAAAAAGAGCAGCTGCTAATACGAGAAAAATGGTTTTGAATTTCATCCGTTTAAAATTTTCAAGTTTTGTAATATTTGCTTTAAAATTTGAGAACGGATGTAAGCGCTCCGCTCTCAAATAAACTTTTTTAATCATCCTTTTCGTGTAGTTATGATTAAATAAGTTCATGTTCGTTTCATACTACTATATTGTTTTTGTTTTCTAATCACATAACAAAAGTAACTGTGCTGATTATTAAAGATTTAGATTTGTGTACCGAATGACAAAATGAACTCCTGAAATGCACTTAAAACGTTTCAACATTTGTAATGCGCTCTTTCAGGTGTTTCATATACTTGTTCAACTGCAATTGTACACTTGAAATAGTTGATTGGGTATAATTCTGCGAATTCTGGATGTTATTCTGCACACGTTTCATCATTAGGTCGAAGTTGGAGATCAGCGCATTTGCAATTTCTTTATCGCCTTCTTGCCTTAGCCGAACGGTCTGGCTGTCCGTCTTGCGCTCCGTCCGCTCCAGGTCGTTCAATGCCTGGTGGCAAACCCGCTTTCCCAATGCCTGATAATAAATAGTAAGAAAAGCCTCTACCCCAAAAAATATCTCTTTCACATCGTTTAAAATGGGAAGCAAATCCGCTCTCAACATGGCTTTCTCACTCATCGCCGTTTCGTATGGGTCGGCACCATAATTAATGGTAAAACTGGCCGGATTGCCAATAACCATATCAGCCTGTTGATTTTGAATTGGGGCTAACATGGCTGCGAAATGATCTTTCCGCAAATGAACCAGATTGGCGTTGATAAACAGCACGATTTCGTTGCTGGCAAACTCAACGCCACAAGCCATTGCATAACTCTTTCCATGGCTTTCAGGCAGCTTTAAATACTCGAAATGATAATGCGGGACCAGAGCTTTCAGAACACTCTCTGTTTCATCAGTTGATCCATCATCAACTACAATTACTTCGGCATCTGGGTTATGTTTGCAACACGAAGCAACCACATTAAAAATGGTTTCCTCTTCGTTATAAGTACAAACAATAATGCTTGTTTTCATTGTTTTCTGTTTTCGGGAGCGAATATAAATCGGAAGAATGGAGTGAAGCGAGAGGAAATTCGTGAAATGATAAAACTACTACCTGGAGTGATAAGGCCTTTGTTTTAAGCCTGATGTACTTCGTAAATTTTTATCGATCTCTTCTTACCAAAAAACTTAATCAGGTCAACGTATTCAATTTTATATTCTTTGGTACTTTTTATCAGTTTTACGGCAAATTTGTTGGTTACCAAAATCTTTTTACTGTAGCGCTTACACTGTTTTTGAATGCGCGCAGCAGTGTTTAACACATCGCCATGAAAAGCCAACTCGCGCTTAATCTCGCCAACTTCAGCAGCCATAACTTTTCCAACATTTAACGATGCCGTAAAAACAGGCATCATGCCATACTCCTGTTCAAAATAATCGCGTCGTTTGTTCAATGCTTTTTCATACAGAAAAAAGAAATCTACTGCCCTTTTATACGACGGTTCTCGTTTGGCATCCCACGATATTACCACCTCGTCGCCAACAAACTGATATACGCGCCCGCGCGTTGCCAGCAGCGAATTTGATACACATTTAAAACAATCCTGAATAAAATAGCTGTACTTTTCGTGCCCCAATTTTTCGGCCACCGCGGTTGACGATTCTAAATCAAGAAACATAAATATCAACTCTTCTTCCCTGGGTTTTTGGTAGTACCCCATCATAATTTTCCCGAGTGGAACATACCCAACCTGTTGTAAAAGTGTATTAATTAACTGGTAAACGTAACCTCCAACAAACAATACAATTAGAAAAAAAAGGATGGTTGAATTGAATAAAAACTTTGGTAAATGCGATATAGACTCGGCGAAACTCAGGTCTTGTGCTACACTGTAATGTACAATTCCTAACAGAATACTTATTATTAAAAAGATAAGGATATCGAGAAAAACAACACCCACTGCCAGCTTGCGCATTTTAAAGTTGCGTACCAGGCGAGGATACAACTTATTAAGCGTAAACCAACTTAAGGTAGCAAACAGCGAAATAACCACCGATGACCACACTACTTCTTCAACTAAAAAGCTCATTCCTTTTGATAACATATCGCCCATGTGGTCGTCGCGGGCACCAAGCAAACGCATAAAAAGGGCAAATCGGATTACCAAATTCCAGTATAATAAGGTTAACCCCAGCAGTAAAAGCTGGTGTCGCCGTACTGCCCCTTTATATGTTCTTTCAAGTCTTGGCATTTAACAATAGTTACAAATATTTTGAGAGATACTGGAATAAGAACGTGAGCACCGCCACTACAAAACTGACCAAAAATACGCGGTAGGAATAACTTAGCAGTTTATATTTTTTAGCCAAAACCTTTCCCAGATTGTATTGATCTTTGGTTAATGTTCCGTACAAATAATCGTAATCGTTCATCATCTCTTTCACGCCCTTTTCATACGTCTCATAAGGCATTTTAAAAAAGTTTCCAAAAAACAGCAGGTTGAGCTTTCGTTTTTTCAGGTCTTCATCGCTGTAATTTCCCGTTCCATACTTTGGAATAACTGAAAAAATAGCAAATACAAGCGATATTAAACAGCCTATAATTAATATAATCCCCGGAACCAGGAAATTATGTTCGCTGGTTTGCAGCGTTAGCGCACTTGTACTCATTAACACTGAAACCAACACCGCATTAATTGTGAGCATGATATTGGCTTTATTGTCGGCAATAGAACTTAAATTAATTTGGTTACGGGCTGTTAGCCTGAACATGGTTTCGATACCACGCGCTGTACTTTTCTGAGCACTTTTAGGCACACTCGTTTTTTTATTGCCCGACAATTTTTTGATGCGTTTTTCTACTTTCCTGATATTTTTTAATCGAACCGGTTCAAAAGTATTTTTGGCGTAGTTGGTATAATATTTAATCCCCAAAATAAAATCAAGCGTTTGTTTCCAATAGTCTCGTTTCGAACATTTTCGTTCCACAAAGTTGCACATCTCTTTACGCAGCAAATTCGAGATTTCCATAAAATTATCCATTCCTGCATGCGCAAAATCTGCATCGCCAATTATTTCTTCCAGTAATGAATTCTTTGGCGCTCCTATTTTTGTTGCACCAATGCACTTTTCCACTTCAACAATAAATTCCTCATCCATTCCTTTTTCAGAGAGAAATTGCCGTGCAATTTTACAGCCCTCCGCTTCATGGTCTTTTAACGAAACGGCATGACCAATATCGTGAAACCAGGCTGCCACCACCACAATATCTTTACTTCTTTCGTTCAAACCTTCTGCGTCGGCAATGGTTCCCGATACCTGAGCAACCAAGCGGGTGTGTTCAATGGAATGATAATTTAACAAAGCCGAAACTTTTTCCTCGTAATATCTGATAGCAAACGCCTTAACCTCTTCAACAATCTTCATCTGCCAATTTTTTTTTATTTTCTGAATATTCAGAATCTGTCAACTAGTAAACAGTAACTCTTATTAATTTTACTGAAGTTAAAAATAACTACTTTTGAATCAAAGAAAACAACAAAATACACAGAACTTTAATTTTTTAATCTATTTTTTAGCGAAGAAGATAAATCAATAACGCCAACGATTAAATGACAAATGTGTATTACAACGCACAAACGACCTTGTTGTGATGATTAAAAACCTGATTAAAATTAGCTTTGTTTTTTTTGCATTTTTTGCAGGCTGCTATTCCCCTGCCTTTGCTCAAAGCAACATAAATTACAGTGTATTTTTAGCCGGAAATACAGCCCCTGATGACGATGCTGAATTCAATGAATTTATTGATGAGTTAACAAACATCCCCCAAGCTCATGCTTTTGTTTATTTGGGCAATTACTCCGACTACACCACTAGTGATGATGAGCTGGAGTTTCATTTCTATCCACAAATAGAAAATGAAAATACGCCCTTACTTTTTACCAACGGAATTAAGGAATGGAACAACGGTAAAAAACAGACAAAAAAGGTACGCAAAGCCATTCGTAATTATTTCCCGGATAATGAAGTTTATACCAACGATTGGGGGTGTCCCGGACCAACAGAAGTGCAGCTAAGCGATCAATTAACTGTAATTCTTATAGATACATACTGGTGGCTCACGGCACTTGACACCCGCTACGGGAAATGCGGCATTGAAAAAGACGAGGATGTTTTTATCTGGCTACAGGATGCACTGCGCCTTAACGAGAATAAAACAGTTATTGTAGTTGGCTACCACCCAATTGAATCAGTGGGCCCCATGGCAGCCACTTCTCAACAGCAACAAGTATTCTGGGATTTCCGTATGCCATTTTTAAAAATACGTTGGGCGGAAAAAACGATCTGGTTCACCCCAATTACAGAAACCTACGCCAACAATTGCATGCTGTTTTACATCGTTTTCCAAATGTAATTTATGCATCGGCGCTGGAGAACAGTCTGCAGTATATTAAAACAGACAACATTCACCAGGTGATCAGCGGATCGTTGGTGAAGCAATCTTTCGCAAACACCAATAAAGCAGAATTTGCAAGCAGTAGTGCCGGCATCTCACGTGTTGATGTTTACGAAAACGGCGATGTAACACTCAACTTTTTTACTGTTAAAAACGGCACAAAAGAGCCGGTTTTCAGTCGGCTGTTGTACAACCAAACTACAGAAACACCGGAAAATTTAATTGATAAACGACAAGAACTTTTTGAAGATTCAACACACACCACATACGCGAGCCACCAATATCAGGCTACAAAAAGCTACGAAAAATGGATGGGCGCCAACTACCGCGAAGTTTGGGAAACACCGGTTGAGGCCCGTATTTTCGATATCACAAAAGAAAAAGGGGGACTTACCGTATTAAAACGGGGAGGTGGCCAACAAACCAAATCGCTTCGTATGGAAACAGATGAAGGCCATCAGTACGTTCTGCGCTCGCTGGAGAAATTTGCTGAAGGTGCACTCCCAAAAGAAATGAAGCCTACATTTGCCAAAGATATTGTACAAGATCAGATTTCCGCATCGAATCCTTATTCTGCAATGCCGGCAGCCGTTTTAGCTGAATATGCCGGCGTTTTTCACACCAACCCCGAGGTGGTTTATGTGCCACAAGATCCTCTTCTTGAACAATACCAGGATGACATGCGCAGCGGATTGTTTCTACTTGAAGAACGACCGGCAAAAGACAGAAGCGATCTGGAAAGTTTTGGTTACTCGGAAGACATTATTGGAACAGACGATGTGATTGAAAAAATCACAGAAAGTGAAGATCATCAGGTGGATCAACACGCTGTTCTGCGCGCCCGCTTACTCGACATTTTTATAAACGACTGGGATCGGCACGACGACCAATGGCGCTGGGCTTCGTTTGAAGAAGGCAGTAAAACCATTTATAAACCCATTCCACGAGACCGCGATCAAACGTTTTTTGTAAACCAGGGAATTATACCCGGAATTGCAGCGATGCCTTTTATGCTTCCAAAGCTTCAGAATTTTCAGCCGCGCACAAATTATGTAATCGGGCTGGGTTTTAATGCCCGCTATTTCGACCGTACTTTTCTCAATCAAATGGAGTGGGAAGACTGGCAAGAAGCGAACACCGAGCTAATGAAGCGAATGACGCCGGAAGCCATTAACAAAGCAATGGCAACTTTCCCCAAAGAAGTACAGCCGCTGGTTGCCGATTCTACCGCAAAAATTCTGCTAGAGCGTAAAAAGTACATGGAAGAAATGGCGCACGAGCTCTACCTTTACCAGGCAAAAAGAATAAATATTCCGGGAACCGACCGAAAAGATCTGTTCGAGATTAAGCGGGAAAATGACGAAGAAACAACAATTACTGTTCACCATATAAAAAAGGACGAAAGCAAAGGAAAACTCATTTATGAGCGTACAATAAAAACAAGCGAAACACGTGAAATTGTATGTTACGGATTGGATGAAGAAGACCGATTTGAAATTAGCGGGCAAGTAAACAAAGGTCCGATAATCAGAATAATTGGAGGGCAGGATAAAGATGTGGTTGTGAACAACTCAAAAGTAAGCGGAATAAAAACCAAAACTCTGGTTTACGACCTGAAAAAAAGTACTGAAATTAAAGGAAACGGAAGAACAAATGCCAAACTCACCGACAATAAAATCATTCACGATTACGACCGAAAATATTTTAAACGCGATGTAGGAATGCCATTGGCCAGTGGAGGTTACAACGCCGACGATGGGATTTATCTGGGTTATGGCCGGTCGTGGTACAAACAAAAATTTCGGCGCGATAACAGAACCTCAATTTTGGGTGATTATTCGCTTGTAAATTCATCTCTTATTTTAAAAGCACAATACGAATCACTTTCCACCAACAATGGATTCGATGCCCTATTTGGCGTTGACGCAAGTACCGAGAACTACACAACCAACTTTTTTGGTTTCGGGAACAACTCATCATACACCAACAGTGGTTTCGACAACGACTATTATAAGGTAAAACAACGACACATTATTGCTCAGCTGTCCGTTCAGAAAAGGTTTGGCGAATCGGTTTGGGTACGTTACGACGAAGAAGACGAACACAAAGATCATCCGACAAACGAGCACAAAATAGGAGTAAGGGTGCAATGGAAACTCAACGATACCAAGGATGAAGAAAATAAATTTATTACCAATTTTGATAAAAACGGACTGAGTGCCGCAAATCTTGCACAAATCCATTATGCTGTTGTGGGAGGGTATTACAGCTATCAAAAACTGAATAAAGATTTTAGACCAACACGTGGTTTTGTTGTAGATGCTTCGGCCAATCGATACCTGAATATACAGGGCAGAGAACCCGATTTTACCAAGATAGGCGGCTCGGCTGCTACCTTGTTGAGTTTTAATAAATATCCGCGAACGGTTTTTGCGTTCAGAGCTGGTGGCGAAAAAATAGTTGGCGATTACTTTTTTCACGACGCTGCCATTTTAGATGGAAAAACAAACCTGCGCGGTTACAGAAAAACTCGTTTTTATGGCGATGCAAGTGCTTATCTCAACTCCGAGATACGTTTTAAAGTCATCGATTTTAAAAATTACCTGTTAACCGGCGAACTTGGTGTTATTTTATTCGACGATATTGGCCGTGTTTGGCTCGATGGAGAGAAATCCGATGACTGGCACAACGGCTACGGCGGGGGAATTTGGCTTTCGCCATTTAAGATGGCCATTGTAACTGCCACCTTAAACAAAAGCAGCGAAGAAACGTTAGTTCAATTTAACTTTAGCTTTTTGTTTTGAAGACACTTACCCAACTCATATTTTTTCTGGTAATCATTTTAGGCGGGCAACAGAGCTTGGCACAAGAAGTGATTTTGATTCGGCACGCAGCAGTGAAACTGGATCGCCACGGCTGGATGGGAGCAAAAACGGCCTCCGCAATGCGCGATGCATACGACACTGCCCCAATCCGTCAATTCAATCCTGACACGGTATTAAGCAAAATTCCGGAGCGTATTACCGACACCATTTATGTTAGTGGCTTGTCGCGTTCAATCGCAACCGGCTTAAAACTTTTTGGCGATTCGGCAACCATCGTATCGTTAAAAGACCTCAACGAATTTGAAATGCACATGGTTTGGCTCCCCTTGTTCCTGCCCTATAAAGTATGGACTTCCCTATCGAGAACAATGTGGCTGATGGGGCTTAAAAGACCTGGAACAGAATCGTTTCAGGAAGCCCGCGACCGGGTAGACAACGTTAGTTCTTTTATTGAAAGAAAGGCTGAGCAAAACAAACAGGCAATATTGGTAACACATGGTTTTATAAACCGAAACATTGCTATAGAGCTTGAAAAACGCGGCTGGCATATAATACAAAATAATGGTAGAAAAAACCTGGGAGCCACAGTATTAAGAAAATAATTAAACCAATTGTACGTTAATAGGCTTGTGAAATATTTTTTAGGACTCATATTAATTCTTGTTTCAATAACAGGGTTTGCGCAGGACACCCTCTCGCGCGAAGACTGGACACCCTATTTTGAAAGCAATTTGCCCACCCGTTTTCTTTACCTGAAAATGGAAGGTCCCTTTCAATATAATATTTCATCAACATCGGAACTACCACAAATTGGCAACGGATCGGCCGAAATTACCGGAAACAGAACAGTAACCGCGCGTCTAAAATTTCCGATTTTGAATAAACAGCGTGTAAAACTAACCGGCGGATTTCGCTATGTAAACGAGCAGTTTTATTTTGAAGACATTAAACCCGGCGACTACCCTATGTATGTTGGACTAAACGATCGCAATCTGCGCCGTTTGGGTGTTGATATGAAAGGTTTGTTTCATCTGCGCGACAATCATTCAATTATAATGCAAACCAGTTGGAGTTTGGCGGGAGATTTTCACATTCATGACCATAAATATTTTTCGGTTGGCGACTTACTAAAATCCTCTCTCGCCGTTGGTTATGCCACGCGCAAAAACAGAAACACCTATTATGCTTTTGGTGCTTATTTTGGCTATACATTTGGCGATCCGGCGATTTACCCGGTAATTAACTACTCCAAACGTTTTGCCAATGGCATTGGTCTTGATATACTTCTGCCACAAGGCTTTAAAGCTTGGAAACAAATAAACAAAAAATTGTACCTTTTATGCGACGCCGAAATATCGGGAACCAGTTACACCGTGCGCGTCGATGATACAGTACTTAATGAAATGGAAAGTATTCAGCTACGTCAATCTACAATTGATGCAACTGTTGGGGTCCTGGTCAAAATTCATAAATGGGTGGGATTTGAGGCTAAATTTGGCTATTCAAACAACATTAATTTTAATGTTACTGAATCGAATTTTAAGTTGGGAAGCACCCTGTTAAAACCGGATACAGATTACCTGATAACATCGAAAGTTTCAGGGGCGCCTTATGCCAATATTTCATTGTTTTTATCGGTTCCTAAAAAATTAATGAATCGATACGTTGAATAAAATTTCACCAAAATTAAAAAGACTCATCCAGTACCCGAACAGCATCCTCTATTACTTTTACTGCTGAGTCGCCGATTTCTGTAGCACCATCAATAATTTTATCCAGATCTTCGTCAAAATCCTCATCAATATATTTCTCTACCTTGTCGCCAATTTTATTTGCATCATCTTTAAAAAGATCACGAAGCATATCGCCCACGCTTTCCTTATTTTTTAGTGCGTGATATTTTATTATCAGTCCTTTTATTTTTATCTGATCTTCAAGCGTAAAATCGTCGCTAAATTCGAGATACCATTCCGAATTGTACTTTTCAAATTTCTCATCAGCCCATTCCCAGTCTTTTCGGCTGTACTTTTTATGATTATCCTCTACCCGCTCAACAAAACCTTCAAACCGATTGAGGTAATCTTGTTTTGATGTTGGAGTTGCACACGCCACCAGCCCAACCAAACAGCACACAATAAAATACGTTGAATACTTCATTTTCAATTTTTATTTCAACCCCATTAAGGTTTCCAGGGCCACTTTACACAATCTTTAATTTCGGGAAACAGCACATAATCTGCTGTTCCTTTCATGGCGCAGGTTTTAACATTTAAACCTTTGAGTTGCAAGAGAGCCGCCTCCATGGTTTTTCCCGATACCGACACATCGTCGACCAACAAAATTCGTTTCCCGTCCAGGTTCCAGTTGGCTTTTTCAAGCACTTTGGGTTCGTTGTAGCGCGGGTTATTTTGCTCGTCGCGGTAATTCAGTGTCATTACTAAAAGCTCGGCATCCAAATGATAAGCCACCATTGTTGCTGCCGGAACACCTCCGGTCCCAATACCAATTACGACATCAATCTTGGGGAATTCAATTATTTTCAGTCGTTCAGTTATTTCTTTAAATAATAAAGTAACCATGTTTTATCTCTGTTTTATTTATTATTGGTTTCCTGATGTACCGGAATTTCCAGATAGAACGTTGTCCCTTTCCCCATCTTGGTTTCAAACCATATTCTCCCGGCAAAATTTTCAACAATATTTTTTACAATTGATAGGCCCAATCCCATTCCTCTGGTTTTAGTAGTAAAACTGGGGCTAAACAATTTATCGCGCAACTCGGCATCAATACCGGCGCCGTTGTCTTCAACCGAAATTAATGCCATGTGCTGGCGCCGGTCGAGTTTAAGTTTTATCACTCCCTTTCGATCTTCGGGAATTGCCTGAATGGCATTTCGAATCAGGTTTATAATGGCCCGCGACAACTGTTCTCTGTCGGCATTCACTTCAAGATCTTCATAACCGTTCGAGTCAAATTTAATGTCAATTTCGTCATGTGTTTCGTAAAGATCGATCGACTTTTTTAGCTGCTCGGCCAAACAAAATACCTGGTTGCGGGCAGTTGGTATTTTTGCAAAGTTCGAGAACTCGGTAGCAATATTCGATAAGTTATCGATCTGCTCTATTAATGTTGATGTTACCCGATCTACAAATTCATTGTACTCTTCGTTTTTTCCTTTGGCACGCTGCAAATACTGTATGTTCAGTTTCATTGGTGTCAGTGGATTTTTTATCTCGTGTGCAATTTGTTTGGCCATTTCACGCCATGCCGATTCTCTTTCCGAGCGTGCGAGTAAATCTGCACTTACCGCCAGCTCATCAACCTTTTTATTGTATTCTCTTACTAAACTTCCAATTTCGTCTTTCTTATTATACTGAATAGGTTCGTTACGTTTACCCAACTGCATTTTTCGCAGGTTTTCCTGAATAACAACCAAGGGCCGGGTAATTTGGTTTGCAATAAAAACTGCGGCAATAATACTGGCTAAAAACAGTAGCACATACAAATTTATAAAGGCTACAATAAATGTGGATATTTCCTGGCTGTAATTATCCTGCCTGATAAAATAGGGTAAATTAATCACTCCCAAATAATTCCCATCATTATTTATAATTGGCCGGTAAGCCGACAGGTACGACAATTTGCCAATATTCTCGGGCTGAAAATAGCTGATGGAATAGTTCTGATACACCTCGTAATTGGCACGGGCATTAATTCGCGATGATACCAAACCACGCTCAAAGATCTCGAAACGAGATGAAGCGATAAGGTGCCCGTCAGTACCATAAATATTGATATCTGTTCTGAAAATATTTGAGAGTTTTGCCAGCTCCTCGCGCAGCCAATCTTCCAGTTCCGGAGTAATCTCACTTTTATCGGTCAGGCGCATGTCAATTTCTTCAGCAATCGATTTCATTTTTTCATTCAGGTCGTCTTGGTGTTTTTGCCGATACTCTTTTACATTGTAATACAGGGTGACACCGGCAACAACCATTAGCGAAACAAAAACAATGGAAATAATCGCTGCCTGAATCTTAAATTTCAGATCGAAAAATACCCTTCGTCCCCGAATGGAGCGATTAGCAATCATTAAAACAACCAGCAGGGTAAGAAAATAGAATACAAACAAATACGGGAAAGAAATCAGATAATCGATAGGTGTTAGCAACTCCCTGGAAACAACCACATAATTCTGCTGGCTGGTACGATAAACCAAATGTTCGTATTTTCCCTGACGAAGAAACGAAAATTCATCATCCGATTTCAGGTATACATGCCCGTTGTAATTGTAGTTGTAATCGCCATATTTATCTCGTAATTCTCCCGCATAATATTTGGCATAATTGTATTTGCGGTAACTATTTGACCGAGCCATCGATTTATCGATCAGCAACTCGGGGAAACCAATTCCTTCGAACAATAAATCAGAATCCAGATCAATATAAATAGTTATCCCTTCTCCTCCATCAACCAAGGGATAGTGTAAACGGCCGGTGTATGAAATCCTTCCGTTCATATTATCCATAAAATAAAAGTTAGTACCAGGGATTTGTATTCCTTCCGATTCTATTTTGTCATTTAGGTAGGGCATGCACGAAACTTCATAATTATCAGGAGGAATAATCAAATTACTTCCCTCGCGACACACCAGAATATTTAGCAGGTACTTTCTGAAATAGGAATTGAAATACAATTGCCTGATGTGCTCAATGGCATCGTCATCCCTGTTTTGAAGTAACAGCTCCGGTATATCCGAATCTTTTGTAATCTGCTGTTGTATCTCGGTCATAAAAACTTCGGCTGCCGGATCGCGTTCGGCAACAAGTGTCACCGCAAACAGTTTCTGTTGCTCTTTATCTTTTTTGCTGATAGTACGATTAATAACAACCAATGAATAAACTGAAACTACCGCCACATAAATAATCAGATAACTTAAGGTAAAGGTTTGAAGATAGTGACGGGTTATGAGCGAAGAAAGTATAACGCAACTAATAAAGAGCAACAGTGCGTAAATAGATACATTTTGTACGGCAATGTATTGCACTCCGGCAAAGAATAAACTAATAGCCAGCGTTAATATAACCAGCTGATAGAGTTTAAAACTTTTTAGCGTTTTTTCGTTTACCCTGATAGTAAAAAATACAACGCCCAATAATAATAAACTTACTGCAAAAATCCCCAAAACACTTTGAGGCGTGATATCGATAATCTTGTTCAGCGCAAATGAAACGGTTGAATTATAAATGAGCTCCTTAATTAAATTATCGATAAGCAAATATAAACTGGCATTAAAAATCAGAAGTAGAATAATTACTCCCTTTCGCCGTAAACCCGAGTTCTTTTGCAAATCGGAGATATTCAGGTCGATGGCGAAATTGTATATCCAGAAAAGGAAAAATATCGCCAGTAGAAAATAATCGCCCAGTGATGGCAACCAGTCGTTTATGGCAAAATAATCAGGGCTAAAAAATTTCAGATGAAAAAATACCTTGGGCACCTGGAAAATGAGGTGAATCCAATACACCACAAACAATGCCACTCCCAGCGAAACCAGTTTCAGAAAGAACGGAGCGTCGTTGTCTACAAATTCTTTTCGGAAATAAAATAACAGTAAAATAAGCCCGATGAAATATATGGCCCCGGGAAAATACAACTGATTGGTGGTACACAAATAATTTCCGTGGGGTAAAAGAGTAAACAGGTAATCGCCTTTCAGGTCAACAATATCATAGCCGTGTTTGGATTTTTCTGTTCGTATAATATAGTCGTTGGGGAGCTTGTAATTTTTAAAAAAATTATTTTGCAGGTATTTGTTTTCGTAGGTATAGTTGCGCTTTATTAAATGATATACAGCCGCTGTATACTCGTCTACATTAATTGTATCTACCAGGTAATAACCGTTTGGCAATTTTGCCAGGCCACTGGTTTGAGTTATTTCTTCCAATCGGTTGAAAAACGTTATACCACGGTCAGACCAAAAAAACAATTCTTTGTTTTTAAAAACCATCGCGCCAAATCCGGTTTCACGAATAAGTGTTTGATCCCGGCTAAAAAATTCGCTTATATCTTCGTCCAATTCATCATCAGCCAGCACTTCTTTAATTTCTGCCAGTTTATCATGCAGTTTTGTTTCGTTTGCCAGTAGCTGTGTTTGGAAATCGTTAATTAGTTTAGTCTCCGGATTTCTTCTAAGCAAACCATTTTCGAGAATAGCTGCCACAACTATAATCCCAATGGCCACAATGAGGTAAGTATATTTATTTAGTTTAACTAACATCGATTATTCATGATGATACGGTTCGCCTTTTAAAATTGTCATTGCCCTGTAGACCTGCTCAACACACAACAATCGCACCATTTGATGCGAAAATGTTAATCGCGACAGTGAAATTTTTGAACTGGCTCGTTTATACACTTCATCCGAGAAACCATAAGGACCGCCCACCACAAACACCAGTTCTTTTGGTCCACTAATCATTTTCTTCTCAAGAAACCGCGAAAACTCAACCGACGAAAACATTTTTCCCTTCTCATCAAACAAATGTAACTCTTTGCCCGGAGCCAGTTTTGATAGAATAATTTCGCCTTCCTTATTTTTTTGCATTTCCGGATTGGTATTTTTCCCTTTTTTAATGTCGGGAATTACTTCTACATCGAAACTGATGTAATGTTTCAGTCGCTTTAAATATTCGTTCATCCCATCGCGTAAATAGGCCGCATCAGTTTTACCAATAACCAGTAATGTTATCTTCATAATTAAGATCGTCTGTTCATGAGGTATGTAAAGCGCCTACACTGTTATCAACTTCTTTTTTAATTCCTGAATAACAAAAACGTGGAAACTCATAACCCTCTGAAGGCGAATTAAATAAAATTATGTTTTTACTGCAATCGCCCAATTGATTTTTAATTTTATAAATTTACAGTAAAAATAAGCGTATAAAAGTGTTTTTGCATAGTTTTTGCTTATTATGCAACACAAATACGGAATTAAAATATGATGAAGAATTTTAAAACGATAATTTCGGTTATCCTGGTATTCTGCAGCTTTCTGGCAGTGGCAGGTAATACACCACAGGATAAAAAGGTTCCGAACGAAATAAATGTTGGTTTGGCAACCGGAAATGCAAAAGTACTTTCCTCTTATTTTAACCAAAACGTTGAACTGGTAGTACTTGATAACGACAATGTATACAGCAAAGCCCAGGCCCAACAAATTGTAACCAATTTTTTCAGTAAATTTCCACCGGTAGCCGAAAATGCTTTTAGTATTATTCACGACAGTGGAAAAGAGAATGCTCAATATGTTATCGGAAAATTAAAAACAGAAAAAGGCAATTTCAGGGTTTACTTTTTACTTAAACAAAACAGTGGGAAACAATACATTCACCAACTGCGAATTGAACAACAATAATGGCCGGTATGGCAACGGATAAGATCTCTTTTGAGCGACTAAAAAAGCTGGGCGAAAAAGCTGTTGAACACGCCAAAAATATCTCACTGCCTCTTTTTGATGGAGTACCACTGTATGATGTTTTATTGTTTTTTTGGAGAAGTATTGTCGACGGATCGATAACAACACGTGCATCGGGAATCGCATTTTCTTTTTTTATTGCTTTGTTCCCGGGTATTATATTTCTGTTTACCCTTATTCCTTCAAGTGGTTTCGAAAATGAACTTTTCGTGATCATCCACGAGTTAGTACCCGACAAGATTTGGCCTGTGGTAGAGGAAACCATTACTGAAATTGTTTTAGTGGATCCCCGTCGCGATGTTATGTCGATAAATTTTTTTATAGCGCTTATTTTCGCCACCAACGGCATTGTTTCTATGATGAGTGCTTTTGATGCCACTGTGCACAATATCAATCGTCGAACCTGGCGAAGCCAATACTTTGTAGCTGTTTTTCTGCTCATTATTTTTACACTTCTTCTTGGTGTAGCTATTGCTATGTTAACCGGCGGACAAGTATTAATCAACTACCTTGACCGAATTGACATTATCCGAGATAGATTTTTGGTAAACCTGTTAACTGTTGGTAAGTGGGTTATTACTACTACCATTTTCTTTTTTACTTTTTCGTTTCTCTATTATATGGCACCGGCAAAAAAAACAAAGTGGCGTTTTATTTCTGCCGGTGGAACACTGGCAACCATTTTAAGTATTATTGGGTTTATAGGGATGAGCTATTATCTAAATAACTTTAGCCAGTACAATATTTTATACGGATCAATTGGGACATTACTGGCAGTAATGCTTTTAATGTATGTAATGTCCTTGATTTTACTGATTGGCTTTGAGTTGAATGCCAGTATTTACCAGGCGCATACCTATCAGGATGACTACGATAAAAGTTGAATGATGAGCGATGAAGACTTGTACTATTTTTTCCCTTGTTTAAAGAGCAGTTCTTTTTCCTGCTTGGATAGACTATCGTAACCCGATTTTGCAATTTTATCCAGAATACGGTTGATCTCGTCTTGCTGCTTATGTTTCTGACGGTTGTACTCGTAATCATCGCGCGGCGGTTTTCGGTAAGTAACTTTCATTTTGCTTTTATGCTTAAAAAGACCCTCAAAAAACTCGCCTGCTTGATTTACTAAGTCAACTAACCCAGCACCCATATCTTTTCCTTTTCGCAATTGATAAATGTAAAACCACCCCCAGAAAGCACCTCCTAAATGTGCAATATTTCCTCCGGGGTTAGTAGACGAAATGCCAATTATCGATAATAGCACGTAAAACGCAGCTACATATTTTAATGGGAAACGCCCGATAAAAAACAGATGAATCTCGCGGTTAGGATCGTAAAAAGCAACGGCTACTAAAATTGCAATAATCGATGCCGAAGCTCCCAGCAACAGACCATACATTGAATCAAATGCCGGAAATACATTGTAAGCTATGACGTACAAAAACGCCCCCCAAAGACCTCCCATCAGGTAAACACCCAACATCTTGTCCCCCTCGAAATGATAAAGAAACAGCTGTCCAAACCAATACAGCCCAAGCATATTAAACAGGAGATGGATAAAACCCTGGTGTAAAAACATGTAGGTTATTGGGGTCCATGGCTGTTTTGCTAAAACTTCGGTTACCGAAGGTACTGACAACCACTGATACACCGGAAATGCTTGTCCGCTCAGGTAAAAGAATACTGCAATAATTTTCAGCAAAAGAAAAACACCAATATTTATATAGATGAGCCGGGTTAATACCGATCCTTCTTTAAATGTTCTTTTTATGTCGCCAGCAATATCCACAATTTCCAGAGTCTTTTTTTAATAAAAACGATTCGAGTTCTTGTTCCAGTATTTAATCATAAAATAACCAAACAGCATACCTCCAAGGTGAGCAAAGTGGGCTACACTTCCCTGAATCCCCGACACGCCAAAGAATAATTCCAAAGCACCGTAACCAATCACAAAATACTTGGCTTTAATTGGTATTGGCGGAAAAAGTAACATCAGCTGGGTATTCGGGAACAACATTCCGAAACCTAACAAAATGCCAAAAACAGCTCCCGACGCACCAACGGTTGGCGTATTCAGAATAGCATTTAGCTTACCGGATAATGGATCGCTAAAATTCTTTCCCTCGCTCCAAATTTGGTAGCCAACCTCTTTCACGTAAGCAATTTGATCGGGTGACAATTTTCCAATAAGTGACCGGTATTCGAAATAAGCGACCACCATATGCAACACTGCTGCACCAATTCCGGTTACCAGGTAAAATGTCAGAAACCGTTTTGACCCCCACACGCCTTCTAACACGCGCCCAAACATATACAGGGCAAACATATTAAAAAAGATATGCCCAATACCACTCGAGCTGTGCATAAACATATAAGTAAAAAACTGGTGTAGCCTAAACTTCTCCGACAAGGGAAAGTGTAATCCTAAAATCGGGTACAAATCGGTACCGGTTTGTTTTAACACAATGGTAATCAGGAAAACCACAACGTTGGCGAGAATCAAATTCTTCACTACCGGAGGCATATTTAACATCGGACGGTATCTCATAATTTTAAAATTGGTAGACCGAAATAATCTTTCTTTCCAAAATCAACGATCTTCAGTTGCTTATTGTTTTAATGATGAGGCAAGATACAATGACCGAGCCAAAAATTAACGCGTTCAAATTAACGACAATCTGTCATTTTGAAAAACTTTTTTCGATATCATCTGTCGAAATGATGGTCAACACCTTCTTCCCGTCGGGCGAAAAGTTGGGTGTAGCACAGGCAAACAAGTTGTCGATCAGGTGATCCACCTCTTCCTGTTTGAGGTTGGTGCCATAATCCATTGCCGATGCTTTTGCCAACGACGCAGCAATTTGTTCCCTGGCTTTTGATCGCGCATCAACCGGCGATGTTTTATAGTCTTCCAGCAATTTTTCTAATATCAGCTCAGGCGAAGAAATATCCAGAACACCTGGCGTACCATTTATAATAAAAGTGTCTTTGCCAAATTCGCGAATATCAAATCCCAACGACAACAAATCTTCCAAAATTGATTTCAGCAATGCCGAATCGGCTGGATTGAGTTCAATGGTTTGCGGAAATAATTGCTGCTGGCTGGCTACCGAATCCGATTTCAGCACTTCCATAAATTTCTCAAATAAAATGCGCTCGTGTGCTCTTTTCTGATCGATAACCATCAACCCCGATTTTACCGGCGTTAACACATAACGTTGTTTCAGCTGCAACACTTTTTTACCGCTAAACTGCCCGGGCGCGTTGACATATAAGTCGTCATTTTGCGGAGCTGTACCGCGATATTCCGGCTCAGGTTTTATTTTTAGCTGTGCTCCCTGGTACAATTCCTCCCAGTTCTCCAGGTTCTTTTTTTCTCTACCCGAATCCGGAAAAGAGCTTCTTCCCTGTCCTGAGTCCTTATCAAAAGGCGAGTATCCACGTTCGGCGAACTGTTTTTCGTTGTTAAAAGGATTATAGTCGGGATTGACCTGAATCTCTGGGAAACGCACATCCTCACCTCCTTTTTTCGGAACAGGAATATCGATGCTTCCACTTTGGTCAAAATCAATGGATGGTACTACATTATGCTTGCCTAACGATTCGCGCACCGCTGCATGAATTATCGGCCAGATATCGCGATCATTTTCAAATTTTATTTCGGTTTTTGTAGGATGCACATTTATATCAATTGCTTCAGGATCGAGTTCCAGAAACAAAAAATACGACGGATACGTATCGGGCGGCAATAACTTATTAAAAGCCTGCATAATGGCTTTGTGAAAATACGGATGACGCATAAAACGCCCGTTCACAAAAAAGAATTGTTCGCCCAGTGTTTTGCGGGCATATTTTGGCTGACCAACGTAACCAAACACTTTAACAATGCTGGTGTCTTCATCAACATTTATCAGGCTTTGGTTCAAACTTCTTCCAAACACATCAACCAAACGTTTCCGATGGTTGGCCGGTGGCAAATCATAAACTGTTGTGCCGTTGTGAATCAATGATAATTTGATGTCGGGATTGGGTAGCGCTATCCGCTGAATTTCCCAGATAATATGTTTTAATTCGGTTGAATTCGCTTTCAGAAATTTACGACGAGCCGGCACATTAAAAAACAGGTTTTTAATCATGAAATTGGTACCATTGTTGCACCCGGCAGGCTCCTGTGTTTTTACTTCCGAGCCAATAACATGTATAAAAGTTCCTACCTCATCGTCGGCTTTTTTGGTACGTAGTTCAACATCGGCAATGGCGGCAATTGATGCCAGTGCCTCGCCACGAAACCCCATTGAACGAATGGCAAATAAATCCTTAGCCTCACGTATTTTCGAGGTGGCATGGCGCTCAAAAGCCATTCGGGCATCGGTTGGCGACATCCCGCTGCCATTATCAGAAATTTGAATGAGTGTTTTCCCGGCGTCTTTTATATTGATGGTTATTTCAGTTGCACCCGCATCAAGAGCATTTTCCACGAGCTCTTTAACAACCGATGCCGGTCGCTGAATAACTTCTCCGGCAGCAATCTGATTGGCTACTGCATCGGGTAATAACTGAATAATATCGCTCAAGATTAAATCTTTAGAAATTTGTACTACGGAGTGCGCTGTTTAGTTAAAAAAGTCGGAAAAGAAGAAAAGATAAAGCACCAATGCTAGGATCAGAAAAATCCAAATAAGTCGGCGGTTCTGTGCTTTTCTGGCCGATTCGGATGATCGGGCCCAGTTATCGCCTGAACGAAACTGTCCTTTAACATTAGGACGAAACGTACGATTGCTTTGTTTTTTTTCTTCAACAATTCCCAATTCATCCTTTATTCGTCGTTCCCGCTCGTCTCTTTCGTCCTTGTCGGGATCCCAAAAACGTGGAGTAATTTTAAATCTTTTTGTTCCCGGTGTATGAAAAAATCTGCCAATCATCGCGTTATAATTATTCTACAAAGATAGTTTTATTCTACAAAAATTATTCCGATACCGGAATGTGATTTACAACGATCGCTCCAGAATACGAAACAACTGCTCATCTGTCAATTCTACCGGATTGCCTTTTATACTACTCGAAACTTTTGCTTTTTCAATCAGTAATGGAAAATCCTTTTGGGTCAATCCAAATTCGGAGAGTGTTGAAACCTGAAGTTCAGCCACCAATTCCGATGCCCAAATAGCGGCATCGTTCGACATGGCTTTTTCGTTTCCGGTAAGAATTTTTGCTAACTCATCAAATTTCGAGCTGTCGAGTTTATTGTTACGCAAAGCCTGAATATTCTCTTCAATTACTGCCGACATGAGGCAGGCACAAACAGCACCATGCGGAATTGGAAACATACCTCCCATTGGTCCGGCGAAACCATGCACGGCGCCAAGTTTTACATTGGCAAGTGCCATTCCTCCCAGCAAACTGGCCATTGCCATATCTTCACGCGCCTGTTTGTCAGCCCCATCTGTAAATGCTTTTCGTAAGGAACGTGAAATACGAGTCAATCCTTCGCGGCAAATCATATCGATAAACGGATTGGCCTGATTTGACACAAACGTTTCGAGTAAATGTGTTAAAGCATCAACTCCGGTGCTGGCTGTTAATGCTGGTGGCATCGACCAGGTAAGTACCGGATCAACAACTGCAATGTCGGGGTACATCTGGCTACTGCGTAAACTTACTTTCACATTATTTTCGGGCGATTTTATTACCGCGTTTTTAGTTGCCTCGGCGCCGGTTCCGGCAGTTGTTGGAATAGCAATACATGGCAACGGCCTTTCTGTCAGTGGCTTTCCTCTTCCAATCACTTCCAGATAATCCAATAACTCACCTTTATTTGTTCCCATTGCGGCAATTGCTTTTGCACTATCAATCACGCTGCCTCCGCCAAAACCAACTACTACTTCACTGTTGTGCTCGCGTGCTAATTTTACACCGGCTTCAATCAAATCAGTGGTCGGTTCTCCGGGCACTTTAAAAAGTATGGTATCAGTTCCCGGGCTGAATTTCGCCATCAGTTCTTCTGCTCTTAATGAACTTTTCCCTGTTACCAAAATAACCTTCTTGCCAAAACCAGCAACAAGATCAGGTACCTTATCAAGCGTATGATTTCCAAAAATAATTTGCCCCGCGGTTGCAAATGAAAAATTAACTGCCATTTTTTCTATCGAAATTAATCCCAACCGTTCTCGCCGGGAAGTACATTATAAAATTTTAGTGCCGATCGCGGCTCTGCCATCATATCGGCAACTGTGTCGCGCCACTTTTGGTAGTGAGCCGTTTCCTTGTGTTTTGCAGGGTCGTTGGCTGTACGATAAACTTCCACCAATACAAAACGTGTAGAGTCGTCTTGTTGTTCTACAAAATCAAAACGAGCTATACCCGGTTCGTTTAAACTGTGTTTTGCATTTTCGATGGTAGCCGCTTTAAACGCATCAATACAATCTTCTTTTACGTGTACAAAAACGTGAACGATGAACATAGTTTTTTATTTAAACGGGATAAGAAAATCTGAGTGCTTCCTTCGTCCCTGAATTTTCTACTTTGATGAATGTATATACTGAAATTCTTTCTGCCAAAAGATATTACACCTTCTTTTTCAGCTGGAAAATATCCTGGCGACGGTCTTTCAAATTTCGAACGCTTCCAAACTGGTTCAATTCGCGCAACAAGCCAATATCAACATCGGCAATCAAAATCATTTCGGTGTTTGGCGTAGCTTCTGCCTTAATTCCGTTTACAGGAAAAGCAAAATCGCAGGGTGTAAAAACCATCGATTGCGCATACTGGATATCCATATTATGCACTTTTGGCAGGTTACCAACGCTACCGGCAATAGCCACATAACATTCGTTTTCAATGGCCCGCGCCTGCGAACAATTTCGCACCCGCGAGAAACCATTTTGGGTATCGGTTAAAAATGGTACGAATAAGATATCCACTCCTTCGTCGGCCAGCAAACGGCTCAATTCGGGGAACTCAGAATCGTAACAAATCAGCACACCAATTTTTCCACAATCGGTATCCAAAGCTTTCAGGGAACTGCCGCCCTGCATTCCCCAAACCTTTACCTCATCGGGTGTTACATGGAGCTTTTCGTAGCGCTCGGTACTTCCATCGCGGCGGCACAAATAACCGGCATTATATAAATTGTCATCCACCAATTCGGGCATACTCCCTGTAATTATATTGATGTTGTAACTGATAGCCAGTTCCGAGAATTTTGCAATAATATCATCTGTATGTCTGGCCAGTTCCCGAATGGCTTCGGGTTCAGTTAAATGGTTGTTCTCGGCCATTAACGGCGCATTAAAAAACTCAGGGAACAAGGCAAAATCGCAGCGGTAGCCCGAAACGGCATCAACAAAAAACTCAACCTGAAACATCAAATCTTCGAACGTTTTATAAGGCCGCATTTGCCATTGCACTAATCCCAAACGCACCACTGTTTTAGTGATTTCCGGCTTTTTACGAGGCTTTTCGTAATAGATATTATCCCACTCTAAAAGTACGGCGTACTCTTTCGAGTCTTTATCTCCTTCGAGATAACCTTTTATAATTTTTGCCGGATGGAAGTCGTTTGATATCTGAAAATTCAGAACGGGGTCGTGAATCTCTTTTGTACGTACTTTTTGTATGTACTCTTTTGGAGACAACTCATTTTGGTACAGGTGATAATTGGGAATGCGTCCTCCAAAAGCAATTCCTTTTAAGTTTAGTCTTTCGCACAGTTCTTTTCGGTAATCGTATAGCCGGCGCCCCAACCGTAATCCACGAAATTCGGGTTTAATAAAAACATCAATTCCATATAACATATCGCCATTGGGCGAGTGCGTATCGAAAGAATAATTACCGGTTATTTCTTTGTACTTGTGGTTATCTTCAAACTTATCGTAATCAACCACTATGGCAAGCGCACAACCGGCAATCTGCCCGTTAACTTTCAGCACCACCTGGCCTTCGGGGAAACGTTTGATAAGTGATTTGATATGATGTTCTTTCCAGTACGCATCGGGCATGCTTGGGTAAACCTCAATCATGGCCGCTTTAAGTTCCTGGTAATCGTCGAATTTTAAATACTTCAGTTCTATATTCTCAATATCCTGCATATATGTTTTGATTAAAAAAGTTACAACCACTTTTTACGCCGAAAGTAAATCAGCAATCCACCTCCAACGATAAGTATAACTACCCAAAAAAGCAAGTATCCATACCTGAATTTGAGCTCGGGGATGTAGTCAAAATTCATTCCGTAAATTCCAGCCACAAAAGTGAGCGGAATAAAAATTGAAGCAAATATGGTAAGGGTTTTCATTACTTCGTTCATTTTGTTACTCATATTCGAGTTATAAATATTCAGCTGATCTGAAGTCATACTATTATACATTTCAACTGCTTCGGCACACTGCACGGTAAGATCGTTCAAGTCTTTCAGAAAGGCAAAATTCTTTTCCTTAAAAAATGAGTCTTCCGTACGTAGCAAAGTAGTAATAAACTCGCGCACAGGGCGTACTGCTTTCCGAATGTAATTGAGTTCGGTTTTAAAACGATAGATCTCCTCTACAATTTTTGAGTCCATGGTTTTAAAAAGACGATCTTCAATATCTTCCACCTGACGCCCAATAGTTTCTATCAGAATCGAATAATTATCAACCAAAGTATCCATTAAAGTATAAGCGAGGTAATCGTTTCCGCTGATGCGTATTCTCCCTTTATTTTTACGAATGCGCTCGCGTACCACTTCAAAAAAATCGCCTTTACGCTCCTGCAAAGTTAACACATAGTTTTCGCCCAAAATTAATGTTACCTGCTCGGCTTGAATTCGGTTTGCTTCCTTTTCCTGATGAAGAATTTTCATGATAAAAGCATCGTAATTCTCGCCATTTTCATACTTGGGCGACTGGTCAGTATTCAAAATGTCTTCGAGTAAAAGTGACGGCAACTTAAATTCTTCACCTACCTTTTTGATCATCTCAAGATCGTGTAACCCATAAATGTTTATCCAGTTCACTTTATCGGCTGATAATTTCTGCTGAATAGAAGAAACCGAATCAACTGACTCCTCCAATAAATTATTTTTATCGTAGGTTATTAATTGAATCACCGGCTGATCCATTTTTTGTCTACCGATTAAAACCAGCGAACCGGGCACTAACCCTTTTGCTTTTGAGCGATCTTTTAAAAAACGTGCCATACTTTTAATTTTATGCTTCGGAATACAACATTTTATAGCCCATTAATCCCAAAGATTTTTAGCCAATTTAAGAATTTTTTGACAACACACTTCTCTCATATACGGGTTCTTTATAACGAAAAAATTCCACCTGCAACCATACAGATGGAATTTTTCAACTCCGAGCTTCCTACTTCAATCTTCCAGCTTTTCCTACTTCTGCCTGAAATAAATCTGAATAGGTACGCCGGTAAGATTAAAATTATCGCGTAACTGATTTTCGATGTACCTTTTATACGGCTCTTTAATGTATTGTGGCAAGTTGGCAAATAATGCAAACGCCGGAGTTGGCGATGGTAACTGTGTACAATACTTAATTTTTATGTATTTCCCTTTCACCGATGGCGGCCCGTAGTTTTCAATTGCTTCCAGCAAAATCTCGTTCAATTCTGAGGTTTTAATACGTTGCTTACGGTTTCGATGTACCTCCATGGCAATCTCCAGCGCTTTGTGAACACGTTGTTTTGTTAATGCCGAAATAAAAAGAATAGGAACATCGGTAAACGGTGCCAGCCTCTCCTGAATTTCCTGTGTCATTTTTTTGGTTGTCATGGTATCTTTATCTACCAAATCCCACTTATTTACCAAAATAACCACACCCTTTTTATTTTTTAAGATCAGGTTCAGAATGTTCATGTCCTGCGCTTCCACACCACGGGTGGCATCAAGAAGCAACATGCAAACATCAGAATTTTCGATGGTGCGCACTGAGCGTAAAACCGAGTAAAACTCAAGATCTTCGTGTACTTTTCCTTTTTTGCGAAGTCCGGCTGTGTCAACGATCATAAAATCGTGGCCGAACTTATTGTATCGGGTATGTATTGAATCGCGCGTTGTTCCGGCAACATCGGTAACGATGTTACGAGCTTCGCCAATTAAGGCATTTATAAACGATGATTTACCAACATTAGGGCGGCCAACAACCGACAGGTGTGGCAACTCGTGCTCTTCCTCCAACGACTCTTTGTGCGGAAATTTTTCAACCAACGCATCCAGCATATCGCCGGTTCCGCTTCCGGTCATCGACGAAATACAATAAATCTCGCCCAATCCTAAGCCGTAAAATTCCTGTGCATCTAAAATACGATTATGGTTATCTACCTTGTTTACAACCACGATAATCTCCTTTTTGTTGCGTCGTAAAATACTGGCGATGGCATCATCCAGGTCGGTAATTCCAGCTTCCACGTCAACCACAAACATAATCACATCGGCCTCATCAATGGCCAAATGCACTTGTTTGTTAATCTCTGATTCAAAAACATCTTCAGAGTTAACAACATAACCACCGGTATCAATTACTGAATATTCTACTCCAATCCACTCGCCTTTTCCGTAATTACGGTCGCGGGTAACGCCTGCTGTTTCGTCAACAATGGCTTTGCGTTGTTCAATCAAACGATTAAATAAAGTTGATTTCCCAACGTTCGGGCGTCCTACTATAGCTACTATTCTGCTGCTCATTTTTCAATCTTTTTTAAGGGCTAAAAGCCCATTGTTTTCCGGAGGCTTCCATCTCCCCCAACTTAAAAGTCGGGGCTAAGGATATTTTCCCTGTTTCTGCTACTTACTTTCTACTCCGGTCTTCCGACTTTAAAACTTATCGTATCCAAAATTCTTTAACTGACCGTCTTTCTCGCGCCAGTCTTTGGCTACTTTCACATACAACTCCAGAAAAATTTTCTTGTCAAAAAATTCTTCTGCATCAAGGCGTGCTTCCGTTCCAACGCGTTTTATCATCTTGCCCTGATGCCCAATGATAATTCCTTTCTGGCTATCGCGCGACACGTGAATCACTGTACGGATATTTATAATTTTATCTGTCTCTTTAAACTCTTCAACTTCAACCTCCACCGAATAAGGTATCTCCTTTTGGTAGTGCAGAAGAATCTTCTCACGAATAATTTCCTGCACAAAAAAGCGCTCGTTCCGGTCGGTCAATTGTTCTTTTGAGAAAAAGGCCGGACCTTCGGGAAGGTGCTCCATAATGCGATCGAAAATAGGTTCGATATTGAACTTTTCCAGGGCTGAAATCGCAAAAACATCGGCTCCCGGAAATGTGTTCGACCAATGATCGTACAGTTTTAATACTTCTTCCTGGTTCGAGAGATCGATCTTATTCAGCAATACGATAACCGGCATATTCGACTTTCGTACTTTCTCAATGTATTCCGGATTTTTGTCTACCTTTTCTTTTACATCGGTAACAAAAAGAATCACGTCGGCATCGATTAAAGCTGTGTCAACAAACTTCATCATCGATTCCTGAAGCTTGTAACTGGGCTTCAGAATACCGGGAGTATCGGAATAAACAATCTGGAAATCTTCGCCACTTACAATGCCTTTGATGCGGTGGCGCGTGGTTTGCATCTTTTGGGTGATGATAGACAGTTTTTCGCCTACCAGTGCATTCATAATTGTTGATTTACCCACATTCGGGTTGCCAACAATGTTCACAAATCCTGCTTTATGTGCCATTATTTCAAACTATTAGGTGTTCCTTCCCTTTCGGGATTTCTCTGTTATTTTTAAAAATCGGCACAAAGATAATCGATTTCAACAAATTGCGCTCACAACGGCATAATATTTTGATTTTCAATACAAAAGTTTCACAAAGCACCTGCAAACACTACTTGTTTTCCTTTGATTTAAAATCAAATTTTAGTACCTTAAATGATCCAACAACTTTATTTAAAAAATTCGCCATGGATTCAATTGCTTTCTGGGACAATGTTGGAATCTCCATACGCGCACGAAAAATTCTTCAAAAACTGTTAGCCGAAAATCCGGTTCTTGAAAACATAATACGAAATGCCGACAACGTAGTTGAAGTTCATGCGGCTTTACGCAACTGGGTTATGCCCATTTTAAAACGCAATCCGGCTGCCGAAAGTTATTATCTGAATAAATCTACCGATCCGGAACCGGAAGAAAAACTCAGCTGGCAGGACTTGGCGGCTATACGTATTCTCGATTATATCGACAATGCCGGCAAAGAATTTCCCGATCAGAATATTGGCGGACAATTGGCGCAAACCAATCCGTTTAAAATGCTCTGGCTGGCTACTCATAAAGGAAGCAGTGGTGCAGAAGCGGCTTTTTTCGAGGACATGTTGCAATTGTTTCGCCAGTTAAATGATACACAAATTCGAACACATCCCACAAAAAGCCAGGTAGAAAACTGGATGAAGAAATATCCATCGGGACTTGATCCTGTGGTGGAAGAACTACGACAAGATAATAAAAAGAGGATCATCCGGATTTTGATCGAAAAAATCGATAGTGGTGATATTTCCAGCCGAAGGTATTCCTTTGAATCAGGTTTGAGTTTTGCCAATAAAGAAAAGCTGATGAATGAGTGGTGGCTAGATAGCAACTTCCATTTACGCTTTGCTATCCGTTCTCCGGAGTTGTTGAACGAAATGCTCGACTACACACTTACCGAAGAAACAATGAAGGTGCTGAAAAAGGCCAGAAGAAAAGGCATTCCATTTTTTGTCAATCCGTATTACCTTTCGCTGTTAAATTCATATATCCCCGATTATGTGGTGGGTGCCGACATGGCCATTCGTTCGTACGTAATTTACAGCAAACAACTGGTTGAGGAGTTCGGAAAAATTGTAGCCTGGGAAAAAGAAGACAAGGTAAAACCCGGCGAGCCAAATGCTGCAGGCTGGATTGTACCCTCATATAACATCCACCGACGCTACCCCGAAGTAGCCATTTTTATTCCCGATACGGTTGGCCGTGCCTGTGGCGGTTTGTGCGCCAGCTGTCAACGGATGTATGATTTTCAGAGCGGGCGCTACAATTTTAATCTCGACAAACTGAAACCCAAAAGAACCTGGGAAGAACGCCTTCCGGAACTACTCGGTTATTTCAGAAACGACGCTCAGCTTCGCGATATACTTATTACCGGTGGCGATGCCTTAATGAGTAGCAACAGAAGCCTGAAACAAATACTTGATGCAATTTACAAAATGGCTCTGGCAAAAATTGAAGACAACAGCTTACGCGCTGAAGGGGAAAAATATGCCGAAATTGTGCGAATAAGAATTGGAACGCGTTTACCGGCTTATCTGCCCCAACGAATAACTCCCAATCTCGGGAAAGTTCTTTCGGAATTTAAAAAGAAAGCCCAAAAGGCAGGCATAAAACAGTTTGTTGTTCAAACACACTTTCAGTCGCCCATGGAAATTACGTTCGATTCAAAACGGGCTGTTCAGCTGCTTCTTGAATCGGGCTGGGCAGTTACCAACCAAGAGGTCTTTACTACTGCAGCTTCAAGGCGCGGACACAGTGCAAAACTGCGTAATGTTCTAAATGAATTAGGTGTGCTTTCCTACTATACTTTCGCAGTGAAAGGATTTAAAGAAAATAAAACCAGTTTTACTCCTAACTCGCGACTGATGCAGGAACGAATGGAAGAAAAAATATTTGGAACAATTCCTAAAAAGGACATGGATTTTGCTCAACATCTCCTACTGCATCCTCAAAAAATTGTGGAGAGTATAAAATCGCTACACAAAGAAGCCGAACTTCCGTTTTTATCCACCGACCGAAGTATTCTTAACCTGCCAGGAGTAGGGAAAAGTATGACTTTCAGAACCATCGGCATTACACGCTACGGTAGGCGGATTCTGGAATTCGAACACGATCCTACACGCACCCACAGTCCTATTATTCATAAAATGGGGAAGGTAATTGTTATCGAGTCAAAATCGCTCGACGAATACCTTAAACAGCTGGAAGAAATGGGTGAAAACCCGGAAGATTACGCCGGCGTTTTCGGATACACCATTGGCCACACCGAACCGCGGATGGCCATGTACGAATATCCGGAATACGATTACCAGATAACAAAAGAAATTACTAACCTGGAAATTTAATCACTGGTTTTGGTAAAAAAAGGATGTTTTATAGTTCCAAATCCTGAATAATTTCTGCACTCAATGTTCCCGTTCCAATCTCGCGAACTTCGCCGGTCATGCGGATTTCCCAATCTTCGTCTATCTCAATGGACAAATCTCCACCCGGCATTTTTATGGTAAGGTTTCGTTCTGTTAATCCTCTTTTAACTACCGTACAAGCCACCGCACACGACGAACTTCCTGAAGCCAGTGTCCAGCCTGCACCGCGTTCCCAAATCATAATCTCAACCTCATTTGGCGAAATAACTTTTGCAAACTGCACATTAATCCGATTAGGAAACATTGGATGATTCTCAATGTCAGATCCGTAAGTTTTAATCTCTTCTTCGTTAAGTTCATCAACCAAAACCACACAATGCGGGTTTCCAACCGAAACACAATTAATCTGAAAAGTTTTGTCGTGCAATGGCAATGATTCGTCAATACATTCAGGTTTCTGAAGATTTACAGGAACTTTTTCTGACTCGAAAATTGCTTTGCCCATATCAACTTTTACCATAAAAGCCTTGCCGTTTTTTTCTTCTGCAATTTCAGCACGAACGAGCCCACCGGGAGTTTCAATGCTGAAACTTTTTGCTGAAGTAAATTCATGGTCGTACAAATACTTGGCAAAAATGCGTAAGCCATTTCCGCTTTTCTCCGCCTCCGACCCATCGGGATTCAGAATGCGCAAACCGAAATCGGCGTTATCGCTGGGCACCTTTAAAAGAATACCATCGGAGCCAATTCCAAAGTGAACATCGCAAATTCGAATAATGGCTTTTTCTGTTAATTCAAATGTTATCTCATCTTGATTTAAAACGATATAATCGTTCCCCAGACCGTGTGATTTTACAAAGAAGTTTTGCATAGTTGTATTATTGTTTAGACAAATGTATCAAACGAAAACCAATTCAGGAATGATCTTGCTTTGCTTTTTCAATATTAGGTGAATAGTACCGAGCACTATTTTGTGACAATAATTATATTTCGTAATTTTGCGACACGCAGTTTTACGACACGCAGTTTTGCGACATAACAAAAAGATGAAAAAAGACAATCCATTCAAATATGGCAGTATTGTAGACAAAGAGGGGTTTTGTAACCGAAAAGAAGAAATCTTTCGTTTGAAAAGCTATATCCAAAGCAGTCAGTCATTGTGGTTATACTCACCAAGGCGTTTCGGGAAAACTTCTTTAATAAACAGGGTTTTCGAAGAAACGAAATCGGTAAAATGTCTTTATCTCGATCTTTACAATATAAAAAGCGTCGATGATTTTTGTAAACGTTACGCCCAACTTTTAGCCAATGAGTTATTCGACTGGAAAGACAATATCAGAAATTTATCAGAGAAATTCATTCAAAATTTCAAAGGGTTAAAACCATCCGTTGTTTTTGACGAAAGGGGTACTCCGTCGTTCTCATTGCAATTAGAAGCAATAAATCAGCAAACAGATGTGGAAACTATTCTTAATATTCCACATAAAATCTGCAAAAAAAACGGACAAAAAATATGTATTGCTTTTGATGAATTTCAAGAAATAAAACGTATTGATCCGTTTCTAATCAACTGGATGCGCTCAGCCTTTCAGTTTCATAAAAATATCAGTTACATATTTTTGGGCAGCAAACAGTCATTAATGAAATCAATATTTTCTGATCAGAATTCGCCATTTTATGAGTTCGGCATGAAAATGCAGCTCAATCCTATTAAACAAGAAGAGTTAGCCAATTTTATTAACGAACGATTTAAAAGCCGGGGTCTAAAAGTCGAACCTTCAGTTGTCGACAAAATCCTTGAAATCACGGAAGGACATCCTCATTATACCCAGTTTTTTGCATCTGAAGTTTTTTACCTAATTCTGACAGGTGAAAACCAAAAAGATGTACAATTCAATAAAAAATGGCTAAATAAAATTATAAACGGACAATCAGACATCTTCCAAAATATATACGATCAACTATCGAACATACAGCGAACGGTGTTACTTACGCTCTCAAGATTATCCCTTAATGAGGAATTATATTCAGCTGAAACAAAAGAAAAATACAAACTCCCTGTTAGCTCCTCGTTAAATACTGCCTTGCACAGCTTAATAAAGAAAGACATTGTTACCAAGCATGGTACTCAATACATAATTTCAAACCCCGTTTTCAAAGAATGGCTGAGAACGATATAGCATTGAGAAGATTTTGCATGCGCATTAAATTAACTTAAATAGCCGTAAAGGCCTTCGGCTACGAAAATACATGCCGATAGATTTTTTTATCTTTACGCCTCAATTACGGAAATCAGTATAAAATAGACAGATATGGCAAAAATTAATGAGAATTACCTGAAACTTCAGGCGGGTTATCTTTTCCCGGAAATTGGACGTAGAGTGAACGAATTTATCGATGCCAATCCCGATAAAAAAGTAATTAAAATGGGTATCGGCGATGTTACCCAACCTTTGGTGCCAAGTGTGGTAAAAGCCTTTCACGAAGGTGTTGACGAAATGGCGAAAGGAGAAACTTTTAAAGGATATGGACCGGAGCAAGGTTATGGTTTCCTGCGCGAAGCCATTGCAAAAAACTCATACCAGGACAGGGGAATTGATATTTCGGCTGATGATATTTTTATTTCTGATGGCTCGAAATGCGACACGGGTAATATTCAGGAAATTTTTGGGAATGATAATAAAATTGCCATTTGCGACCCCGTTTACCCGGTTTATGCCGACACAACCGTAATGAGCGGAAAAACAGGCGCTTGCCAGGCAAACGGTCATTACGAGGGAATAATTTATATGCCTTGTACAAAAGAAAACGGCTTTATTCCTGAGCTTCCGACCGAAACTCCGGATTTGATTTTCCTTTGCTATCCGAACAATCCAACAGGAACAGTAGCCTCGAAAGTAGAGTTAAAAAAGTGGGTGGATTATGCCGTCGAAAATAATGCGATAATTCTATATGATGCAGCATACGAAGCCTTTATTACCGAAGATGGAATTCCACGTTCGATCTATGAAATTGAAGGGGCAAAGAAAGTTGCCATCGAATTCCGTAGCTTTTCAAAAACTGCCGGTTTTACAGGAACACGTTGTGCAATAACCGTTATTCCTGAGGAATTAGTAGCCTACGATTCAAAAGGAAAAGCACATCCGGTAAAAGCATTGTGGAACCGCCGCCAATCGACAAAATTTAACGGTGTTTCGTATCCGGTACAAAAAGCTGCTGCATCTATTTATACAGAAGAAGGTAAAAAAGAAGTTGCTGAAGTAATTACATATTACCTTGAAAACGCCAAAATAATGCGCGAAAGCCTGACAGAAATTGGCTACGAAGTATACGGTGGCGTTAATGCGCCTTACGTTTGGGTAAAAACAAAAGACAACATGACATCGTGGGACTTTTTTGATAAAGTACTAAACGAAGCAAACCTGGTTGGAACTCCGGGATCTGGCTTTGGACCGGCAGGGGAAGGTTACTTCCGTTTTTCGGCTTTTGCCGACAGAGAAAATGTATTGGAGGCAATGGAAAGAGTGAAGAACTTAGCGTAACAAACGGATAAAGAAAAACCGGACTGAAATCAGTCCGGTTTTTTATGCTTTAAACATTCAACTTTTTTGTAAAAATGGCTAGCATTGCCTGATATGAAATTTCCGTTGGATAAAAACTATCTTATTCCAATGGTTTCAAAATTGCATCAAGCCACCATCCATAAGAAACATGCTTTTGTCCTATCGGACTTATTTTACTTTTTGTCTTGAGACAATAAGTAAACAAAAAACTCAAGGCTGCGCCCGCTTCACTCGGAAAAGCTACGCGGCGCCGACTAAAATTCCTGAAACTCGTCGCACCTCCTCAAACAGCAGTAATTTTTTAACGCCGTCACCACTTGTTTTCCGGCTCACCGACCAAGGCCAAGCTTCGATGTAGCTTACGTTATATTCGCGAACGGCCTCTTTTGGGCTTTGTCCGAAGTTGAAATAAAACCATAGTCAGAACGGGAAGCTCTGAAGCATTGAAGAGATCACCCGTCCGAACTTGGGTTTTATAAAAACGTAGTGCGAAGCTCAAAAGGAGCCTTGAGCTCGGAAATGCCTTCCTCGTGCTTCGTTTTCGCATTAAGGCAAAAATGAAGGCCTCCGGCAGGAAAAAGCAACAATGGTTTAAGTGCAGCTAAATTTTACTCCACCTCATTTTCAAACTGCCCCCTTACGCTCTTTTCTTCCCGGATATACTTTAAGGGCTTCTGCCAAAATCTTCAAACAAACTCCCAAATCGGTCTTGTTTAGCACATAGGCAATTCGAACTTCATCCTGTCCTTTATCAGAACCGGTGTAAAAACCTGAAGCCGGAGCCAAAAATACAGTTTGTCCTTCATATTGAAAATCGGACAACAACCAGGCACAAAATTTATCGGCATTATCAACCGGCAATCGTGCAACCGTATAAAATGCCCCCATTGGTATTGGCGAATAAACTCCGTCAATTCTGTTCAATCCATCGATTAAAAATTTCCGGCGCTGCACATACTCGTTATAATTATCAAGCATGTATTGCGGGTCGGCATCCAATGAAGCTTCTGCGGCAATTTGCCCAATAAGTGGTGGACTTAATCGTGCCTGGCAAAATTTAATTACATTCTTTTTTACCTCTTGGTTTTTGGTAATCAATGCACCAATCCGTAAACCACATTCGCTGTAACGTTTTGATACGGAATCAACCAAAACCACATTCTGTTCAATTCCTTCTAAATGAAAAGCGGAAATATAAGGAGCTCCGGTGTAACAAAATTCGCGATAAACCTCGTCGGAAAACAAATACAGGTCGTACTTTTTAACCAGGTCGCGAATGGCATTCATTTCCTGTTGGGTATATAAATAACCGGTTGGATTATTCGGATTACAGATCATAATCCCCTTTGTTTTTGGGGTGATCAGCTTCTCGAATTCTTCTATTGGTGGTAATACAAATCCTTCCTCAATATTACCGGCTATCGATTTAATTTTTGCTCCGGCAACAATTGCAAAAGCTTCGTAATTGGCATAAGCCGGCTCGGGAACAATAATTTCATCGCCCGGATCGAGGCAGCTCATAAAGGCAAAGGTTACCGCTTCGCTACCTCCCGAAGTAACAATAATATCATCTGCCGTGACATCAATATCAAATTTGTGGTAATATTTCTCCAACTTCTGGCGAAAGGACAAAATTCCTTCGCTGGGAGTATATTCCAAAATCTTTCTGTCGATAGAACGAATTGCCGCCAGCGCTTCAGGAGGTGTTGGCAAATCGGGCTGACCGATATTTAAATGGAACACTTTAACCCCTCTCTCTTTAGCTTCATGAGCTAACGGGGCTAATTTCCTGATAGGTGAATCAGGCATTATCCTTCCTCTCTCTGATACTGTCGGCATGTTGTATAATATATTTTAAAAGCAAGCAAAGATAGGATTATCAAACTGAAAATAATAATCTAAAATTTAAGCCAAATTAATATCTTATTGCAAAGTTAACTTGCAAATTTTAATGATATGATGTCATAAGTATTACTGTTAGACTAAATTGTTGCAAATCCTGAGAATATATCATGTTTTAGTCACAAATAGTGGCCTATTTTTGAACTCAGGAAAAAACTCAAATCTATACTAAAATGATAATTGGAGTACCAACGGAAATTAAAAATAACGAAAACCGCATTGCGTTAACACCTGCCGGTGCTGCGGAATTAGTTAAACATGGCCACGAAGTATATATTCAGGCCGGAGGAGGTATGGGCAGCGGATTCCAGGATGAGGTTTACGAAAGTGCCGGAGCCAAAATGCTACCAACCATTGAAGACGTTTACGGCATTGCCGAAATGATCATCAAAGTTAAAGAACCGATTGAAGAGGAATACAAGTTAATTCAAGAAGGACAAATTCTTTACACGTATTTCCACTTTGCATCTTGTGAGCCATTAACACATGCCATGATTGAAAATAAATCGGTGTGTCTGGCATACGAAACTGTTGAACTGCCCGACCGCTCGCTTCCCTTGCTTGTACCAATGAGTGAGGTTGCCGGCCGCATGTCGGTTCAGGAAGGTGCTAAATACCTTGAAAAAACATTTGGCGGCTATGGTGTACTTCTTGGTGGCGTTCCGGGTGTTACTCCGGCAAAAGTATTGATTATTGGAGGTGGTATTGTTGGTACCGAAGCGGCAAAAATGGCTGCGGGCCTTGGTGCCGATGTTACCATTATGGATGTATCGTTACCACGTTTGCGCTACCTCGACGATATTATGCCAGCTAACGTAAAAACCATGATGAGCAACGAGTATAACATTCGCGATATGGTTACATCACACGACGTTATTATTGGCGCCGTACTTATTCCTGGTGCAAAAGCGCCACACTTGGTAACCCGCGACATGCTGAAAACCATGAAACCGGGTACTGTTTTGGTTGACGTTGCTGTTGACCAGGGAGGTTGTTTTGAAACAACGAAGGCTACAACTCATGCCGATCCAACTTTTGTAATCGACGATGTATTGCATTATTGTGTTGCCAACATGCCGGGAGCTGTGCCACGCACTTCAACCATTGCATTAACAAATGCAACACTTCCGTATGCCATTGAGATTGCAGGAAAAGGATGGAAGCAAGCCTGTATCGACAATGAGCCTCTACGTAAAGGACTGAATGTTGTTGACGGCAAAGTGGTGTACAAAGGCGTTGCAGAAGCGTGTGATCTTCCATACGAAAAAGTTGAAAGCATTCTCTAAAAACCAATTCAAAATAATTTCAGAAGCCTTTCCCTTTTTTGGGAAGGGCTTTTTTGTTTCTCCTCCCAAGCAGTTTCATTGCATATTTGTATATTTAATGCCCAATATTGCTCGCTATGGACAAAACCAAAAAGAAAATTTACGAAATAATATTTGAAGCCGATACGCCGGGTGGTAAGTTTTTCGACGTGGCACTCTTATTCGTTATTATTCTTAGTGTGGCTCTGGTTTTACTTGAGAGCGTTCCCTCCATTCGCGACAATCACCAACATTTGTTGCGCATTCTGGAATGGGGCATTACCATAATTTTCTCCATTGAATACCTTTTGCGTATTGCCATAATAAAGAAGCCATTGAGTTATATTTTTAGTTTTTATGGCATTATCGACCTCTTATCCGTTTTACCAACATACATCGGCTTAGTTATTGCCGGATCGCACAGTCTGGTGGTAATTCGTATTTTAAGATTACTACGGGTTTTCAGAATATTAAAACTTACACGATACACACAGGCAGGCCGCACACTGGTAAAAGCGATATGGCACAGTCGGGAAAAAATAAGTGTTTTCATCTTCTTTATAACCATGTTGGTGATTATTATTGGAACCATAATGTATCTTGTTGAAGGCCCGGAACACGGATTTACCAGCATCCCCGGCGGAATATATTGGGCAATCGTTACCTTAACAACCGTTGGTTATGGCGACATCAGCCCCGAAACACCAATGGGGCAGTTTCTGGCAAGTATTGTAATGATAATGGGTTACGCCATTATTGCTGTCCCTACGGGTATCGTTACTGCCGAGATGATCAACCCTACAAGCGAAAAAAATACACAGGTTTGCCCGCAATGCCTGCATTCATCGCACGATGACGATGCTGTTTTCTGCAAGAAATGTGGTTCCCTTCTTAATCCTGAGGCTTAGATTTGGTGATAGCATTTAATGATAGCATCACTCTGAGTGATACTATCACTGTAACTGTGCCCGTTAACAACCTCAGTGCAATTGTGAATATTTAAAGCACGGAAATCGGAAGCAGTTCATTTTGATCGATTATTTTTGTCAGAAATATTTGAAAAATGAGGCAGTATTTAGATCTATTGGAAACCATTTTAGAAAAGGGAGCGGTTAAAGAAGACCGCACGGGAACAGGAACAATCAGTCGCTTTGGCCACCAAATGCGTTTTGATCTGAGCGAAGGTTTTCCGATGATAACAACAAAAAAGCTTCACCTGAAATCGATTATCTATGAATTGCTTTGGTTTCTGAAAGGCGATACCAACGTAAAATATTTGCAGGATAACGGTGTGCGCATTTGGAACGAATGGGCCGACGATGACGGAAACCTCGGGCACATTTACGGCTACCAATGGCGCAGCTGGCCAACTCCCGATGGCGGTCATATCGATCAGATTTCGCAGGTAATTGATACTATAAAAAATAATCCCGATTCGCGACGCCACCTGGTGAGTGCCTGGAATGTTGGCGAACTGGATAAAATGAACCTGCCTCCGTGCCACATCCTTTTTCAGTTTTATGTTGCCGACGGGAAATTGTCGTGCCAGTTATACCAACGCAGTGCCGATGTATTTCTTGGCGTACCTTTTAACGTTGCATCATATGCCTTGCTTACCATGATGATGGCCCAGGTTTGCGACCTCGAACCCGGTGATTTTGTGCATACTTTTGGCGATGCACACATCTATTCTAACCACGTGGAGCAAGTAAAATTGCAGCTAACACGCGAAACATATCCGCTGCCAACAATGAAAATCAATCCGGATGTAAAAAGCATCTTCGACTTTAAATTCGAAGACTTTGAGTTAGTTGGTTACCAGTCGCACCCACACATTAAGGGAGCTGTTGCAGTTTAAAATTTAATTGAAATGACAAATAATATCCAAAAGAATATCTCGATAATCGTTGCTATTGCTGAGAACTTTGCCATTGGCAAAAATAACGATCTGCTGTTTCATTTACCCAACGACCTGAAACACTTTAAAGAAATAACAAGTGGCCATACCATTATTATGGGCCGAAACACCTTGTTGTCGTTGCCAAAATGGCCATTGCCAAATCGTAGGCACATTGTAGTTACCGACAAACAAGACGATATTTTCCCGGGTTGCGAAACGGTTTCTTCCATCAATGAAGCTATTGAAAAAGTGAAGGACGAAACAGAAGCTTTTATTATTGGTGGTGGAATGATTTACAAACAATTTTTCCCCGTCGCAGGCAAACTTTACCTCACGCTGGTGCACAAATCTTTCGATGCCGACACCTATTTCCCTGAAGTTAATTATTCGGAATGGAACGAGGTAAAACGCGAAGATCTGAACGATGAAAAGAACAATTTTGACTATTCTTACCTTGAATTAGAACGAAAATAAAATATTCACATTATTGGTCACTTTGTTATTGAACGATTCTTTCGTCTTCTATAGTCAGTTCTTGTTGTAGAAATCGAAAGTTGATTGCAATTCACAAAGATAAAAAAAACTGCATATTATGATTCTCCGGAAACTTACAACGCTTCTGCTGAGCGTTATTGCCGTATGTTCATTTGCACAAGAACCGCTTTTGGATTTAAAGTACGAGCAAAATTATACACCAACTTACGACGAGATTATTGAAATGTATGAGCTGCTCGATGCGAAGTACGAAAATGCCACTCTTGTTGAAAATGGGCAAACCGATGTGGGCAAACCTCTACACACTTTTATAATTAATAACGAAGCAGAATTCAATCCTGAAACCATAAAAGCACAGGGCAAATCGGTGTTGTTGATTAACAACGGAATTCATGCAGGCGAACCATGCGGAATTGACGCCAGCCTTAAATTTGCCGATAACATTTTACGCAACGCCGATAACCTGGCAGAGCTTCTTGAAAACACGGTTATTGTTATTGTTCCGGCTTATAATATTGGTGGACTTTTAAACCGCAGTGCTTATAATCGTTCGGGGCAAACTACTCCTTACGAAACCGGTTTCCGTGGCAATGCCGGCAATCTCGATCTTAACCGCGACTTTGCAAAATGCGATTCGGAAAATGCCCGTAATTTTAACCGCCTATTTACCAAATGGGATCCCGATGTGTTTCTGGATACCCACACCACCAACGGATCAGAACATCAATATAGTGTTACTTTAATAGCACCGTCGCCCGACATGTTCCCACCGTCGCAGGAAAATTTCATTCGCGAAAAATTGCTGCCCGGCCTTTACCGCAACATGGAAAAAGGTGAATACGAGCTGATTCCGTATGTTAGCTGGATGTACCCCGATCCAAAAATGGGGATTAAAATGACACAGGAAACCAGCCGTTATTCATCGGGGTATGCCAGTCTTTTTAACTGTTACGGAATGATGACAGAAAATCATGTGTACAAAGATTATGCTGACCGTGTAAAATCGTGCTACCAGTTTATTGAGGTGTTGGCAAAGTTCACCTCAGCAAATTCCGAAGAAATTATCGAAAGCCGCAAAACAGGCAGAAAAGAATCGATGACAGCCAAAACCTATCCAATCAATTTTGAATTGGATACCACGCAATTCAGTATGTTGGAGTTTAAAGGTTACGAGGTAGACTACAATCAAATAAGTCCGGTTACCGGATTGCCCCGTTTTGGTTACGACAAAACCCGGCTTTATACAGAAGAAATACCATTCTTCGATGTGTATAATCCCGCAGAAGAAATTAAAATTCCGGAATACTACATTTTACCACAAACCTGGAACAGGGTGATTGAGCGTTTGGAATTAAACGGTATTGAATTTATGCGTTTACCAAACGACACCACAATGGAAGTGGAGGTGTGCTACATTGATGAATATTCGAATGCGAGCCGACTAAACAACGGGCATTATTTTCACGACAAAGTGAGTACCACCAGTGAAGTGCAAAACATTAAATACTATGCTGGCGACTTAGTAATTCCGGTTCGCCAAAAGAAAATAAACTACCTGTTGGAACAATTGGAGCCCAAAGCCCGCGACTCCTTTTTCAGATGGAATTTCTTTGATCAGATTCTGGATCAACGGGAATATTTTTCGTCGTATGGGTTTGAAGAAAATGCGTTGAAATACTTAAACGAACATCGGGAGTTCAAAAAGAAATTTGAAGAAAAACGCCAAACCGATCCTGAATTTGCTAAAAATCATCGGGCGCAGTTGAGTTATATCTATTCCAACTCGGAGTGGGCTGAAAAATCGTATAAACGTTACCCGGTAGCAAGGATTTATTAAAAGTAAAGCGGCCTGATTTCAGAAATCAGGCCGCTTTATTTATGCGAGCAGTTTGCCTAAGTTCGCAAACTTATTGTTATAATCTTCAACCGAAAGTTTGATTACCTCAAGAGCCTCTTGCTGGCCATAAGTAGCGGCAATTTCTGTGTTCGATTCAACACCCGGCATGTCCTTATACGTGAGGAAGTAATGCTCCAAACGTTGGATTACTATTTCTGGAACCTGTGATACATCGGTGAAATGACCATAAACCGTATCGTTATCCAAAACAGCAATTATTTTATCATCCGCCTGGTCGCCGTCAATCATCCGAAAACCTCCGATTGGGCGTGCAGTTACCAACAAATCGCCATGTGCCAGATCTTTTTCAGTTAGCACACAAATATCAATCGGGTCGCCATCTCCTTTTATACCCTTTCGATTAACTTTCTGCGAACAGTATTCGCCAACTTTGGTGCCGCAATAGGTTTGCGGAATAAAGCCGTATAACGCAGGAACCACATTCGAGAATTTTTGCGGGCGGTCAACACGCAAATAACCGCTGTCCTTATCAATTTCGTATTTTACCGTGTCGGTTGAAACCACTTCGATAAAAGCAGTTAATTCTTCGGGAGCATTTTCGCCAATTGAAACACCATGCCAGGGGTGTGATTTATAACGCAATCCCATCAGTCTGCCAATGGGATCGGAAAGTCTGTCTACCATATTAGTTAAATTATGTTTTTTTATTTGAAACCAATAGTACGTATTTTAGTTCAAATATTTATTGATAAAACCATTAAATTTTCATTACGCAACGACTACTTCCGCTCGGTTTCCGGCCTTATCAACAGAGGCAAGTGTTACACTTTCTGAATTATCGAGCTTAAAACTAAACGGCTGGCTTTTTAATAACTGGGGCTTATGTTCCACCTTGCCAAGCAACTCGCCGTTTTGCAAAACTTCGTAATACAAAATGGGTTCTTCATCTGCCAACGCCGTATTCCAGGTTAATGTTCCATCAGTTCGTTTAGCATCGCGTGGAGCCGAAAGTCGTTCCTTCTCAACAGCCTGAAAATAGTTACTTTCCGGCTTCACACTTTTTGCCTGCTCTTCAATTCGTTTTCGCTCATCGGCACTCATTCCGTCAGGAGCTACCTGAGAAGCATAAAAATTCTGCACCAGCTGGCATTTCATCGGATCTTCGTCGATTTGTCCGATTCCGATAATCAGGGTGTGAACACCGGGAGTGGTAAGTGAATATTCAATAAGTGGTTTACTTGGCAGCTCATCATTACCCACTTTTCGGAAAACATCGTCAGGTGTTTGCGACCACCGCGGTTCTTTATGATACAGGGCAGCGTCAGCAAAAACTTTCATACCAATTATTCCCATTCCTTTGGCCTCTGCAATCGGGATAACGTTGTGCTGCATGTTCATTTTTGTTTTGTCGTTGGCGTTAATGGCAATCAGCATACCATCTAAAATGCCGTATTCATCACGCTGAATCATATCCATCATGGCAGGCGGATGAGCATGACCGGAGAAACCAATGTGTTTTATCAGCTTTTCATTTTTCGGGTTCATTCCCGTCAGATTGGTGCCATCGCGTAGATCGCGTAAAGCTACCAAGGCTCCAAAATTACCATCGGGGTCAAGCGGCGTTTCCAATCCTTCATAAAGCACATCCACCTCATCGGTATTGTGAAGGGTATGGCAAAGCACCATGTCGAGATAAGCACCTTCGGGATAAAAGCCTTCGCCGTCACCAAAAATCTGAGTCAACGATCGTTTTACATCATCAACGGCACATTCAACGTTTTCTCCGTTCGACCAGTTGTTTACGTTTTCACGCTCAGGCCAGCCGGGCTTACCCCAACGCATTCCGGTTTTACTGGTTAGCCAAATGGATTCTCTCAATTTTTGATTATAATTTTCTTTCCCGGGGATAAGATTCAGTTTCTCGAAGGCTGAATGAAAATGCAACTGACTTTTGGCGTATAAATTTGATGTATCAAAATAATTGACCCCCAAATCAAAAGCTTTCAGAATAATTGGAACCGGATCAACATCGTCGGGCGTCCACTGAATAGAGGCCTGACCACCCAGGCCAAGTGTTGTAACATTAAAGCCAAGTTGGCCAAAAGGGCGTTTCATTGGCTCCGGTAATTTTTCTGAATTACAAGCTCCAAGCGACATTGCTGAAAAGGCAGCAGTTGTTGTTGCTGAAACCTTAATAAAATCTCTTCGGGTAACGGGATATTTTTTTGATTTAGTCATAACAGGTAGATTTTTGATTTCTATAAAATTAATGGAAATCTATTGAACTACCTAGTCTTCAGTCCTAAAACACTTTAGAATACGTCAATGATCTCCGGGAAAATATTAAGATTGCTTCGCGATGCTGTCAATGACGCACACTTCAAGGGATTTTACACAGGGAGGGATTCGTTGGCGGGATAACCGCCAACGAATCCCTCCCCACAAAACTAACTCACGGACAATATCGTCATTGCGAGAGTCCACCGAAATTTTGTTTTTGCCATAATGAGGTAATGACAGATTATGCAGGGGTGTCATTTCGAATGAGGGAAACGAATGAGAAATCTGTTCCTTTTGTGAAAGATTTCTCCTCATTCTTCGTCGAAATGACAATAATGCATAAAGTGGTATTTTACTCATATTTAACGACTTATTAAAATCTGTCATTGGCAACGCAGTGAAGCAATCTGTTTTTTGACAATTGTCTATAATCGTACAACAGTATTATTGAAAAGTTCGCTGAACTAATAACTAACAAATCCTGCCAGTGCATAAACCAAGGCAGCCTGCCAGTTTATGGCAATTTCGTTGTGACTGTACGATTCTTCTTTATCCACCCAGTCGGTTGCCGAATGTCCGCCGCCAACAAGGTAGCCCGGCCATGGCGCCTCAATTTTATCGGCTCCCGAACGGCGGTCGTGCGGAAACATTGGCGGATTGATTCCCAAGCCGGTAACATACGATCGACTATAATAATTCTTTCCGAAAATATGATCGACAATACCAATGGCTGCCTGTTTGTATTTTGGGTTAGGCTGAATAAGATTGGCAACCTGCAGGTTTACCGTTTGCCGGGCAACAGTTCCGTTACATCCCCAGTAATACCGGCCGCCAAGCGCACGAGAATATACATCCGATTTTCCCTTTTCGACTATAGCCTCAGCATTTGCAATAATGTTCTTTTTTATGGTTTTTTCTATCTCTGAATTTTTTCCATCGCGCGAAGAAAGTGCATAGGTAAACATTGCCAGGTTAGATACATTTTGCCAGTCCCAGTTTTCCAGAATTTCATAATCAATTTCAGCAGCACGTTTTTCATAATCACGCAAACAGTCCTCATCTCCGGTGGTTGCCCAGAGTTCTGCAGCCGCCCACAAACGGTCGTCATCATCTTTTGTTTGGTAGCCTCCGGTCTTAAAATCACCTTGTTCAAACCGTTTGTACTCCGGATTTTCCTGCAGAAAACGATAGCTTACCCAGGCAACATCCAAACATTTTTTTGCGTACGCCGCATCGTAGGGTTTAAAGTAGCGGGCAGCCATGGCCATTATTCCCACAAAATCGGCTGTTGCTGCCGAACTCCAATCCGTAAAATAGCGTTTTGCATCATCGTCGTGCGCCATAATAAAATCCGAAAAGTTGGTGCGCGTTAACTTGTGCGAGACTCTTCCCGAACCATCGGGATATTGCATTTTTAATATCCAGTCGGTTTCCCATTTAAGTTCTTTTAGAAAATCGGGAAATCCGGGTGCTGTTTCGGGAATATCCAATTCCATTTTTTCTAACTGAGGCTGAAAATGTTCCCACGCATAAAATAATACGCCCAGCGATATACCTGCATTCACCACATATTTTCCATGGTCGCCGGCATCGTGCCAACCACCTGTTCCGTCACGCTTCGATCCCTTTTTACCAATATAGTCTTCGTAGGCATCATTAAGATGACAGGCATCCTGATGATAATGATTTCCGGCAAACTCACCGTCAACCGCCATTCCGCAACGCCACAAATAAAAGCCACGCATGCTTGTTTTGGCTGCAAAATTGAATACATCAGCTCCAATTTCAAACTCGCCCGACTTGCCTACTCCGGGCACTTTCAGATAATAACGCCCCGGTTTTTGGAAGGCCGAAAAATCAAGCCTCCAAACCTCCTGATCCACATCTTTCTGATAGTTTGGGCCAGTAGTTTCTCCTTCAAAAACAATGTCTCCGGTAGAAACCGAAACAAGCTTAAAAGAAGTGCAGGATTGCGGAATAACTGCTGTTTTGGAGTCATCAGTTAGAAAACCCAGCGAATTTAGATGAATATTTTGTGCGAATAAATTTGGAATGATGCTCATTAGAAAGAACACCAAAAGAACAGGCTTCTTCATTTTGTGGTTTTATTGATTTAGGCTACTAAGATATAAAATTAGCTTATTGTATGAAAGACAATTAATTTGATAAAGAACTTAAAGATTGCTTCTCTCCCCGCTTGCGCTATTGTGAAAATCGTTGCTCAGTCTGCAAGGCTGAAAAAGGTAAAACAACGGTTCATCAGTGATAGCCTCACTCAGAGTGAGACCATCACCAAATTACAGTGTCAATCCCTATAAATATTTCTGCGGAAAACAGCAGACCATCTCTTTTCTGCGAAAATCAAAAAAATCAGTGTCATCAGCGTTCCGGCCGATAAACATCACAAGACCTTCAAAAAAATACAATTAGACTATTTAGCACGACTCCCTTCAATCTCCAAATTACGAATCATACATTTCCCTAATTCGTTTGCTGTTCCGCGAACCCGAATGGCAATTTTACCAGCTTTGTGTGGCTTGTCGTCATTTACTTCAAACAGGGTTTTTCCATCAATTTTCAGCCAAAGTTTGTTCGCCTTTTTTCCACATTCAACCTGGTGCCGCCAGCCACTGTGCATTACATCTTTATCGGCCAAAGCAATTTGTGCACTTTCGCCATTAGTTGCAGGATGCTTGCGTAGAAACGGTGTTGAGTTATGCGCCATCACACGAAATCCAAACATATAATCTTCCACTTCCGTTGTCCAGAACCCAAAATTATCGCTGTTTTCGTTAAGGGTTAATGCTGTTGATTCTCCTCTGTCAGAAGCATTTAATATCGCCACTAAAACAGTAGCAGCATTTAAAGTCATAACTTCGTACCGTAAAACCACATCTTCGTATTTGTGGGGCGAAAAAAGCATAAATCCTTTACTGCCTTCTACTTCTTCCATAAAAAACTGGCCATGAGTTACAAAGCCATTTCCCTGACCAATGCTTTGCCAGCTCTCCATATCTTTTGGCGAATAGGTGCTTATTTGTGCAAACGCAAATAAATTTATGGCAATTAAAAGAACTGTAAATAGCTGTTTCATAAGCGTAAGTTTAATTCGATTGAATGTTGTAAACCATTAGCGCGTTGCCATGACGAATATATAAGTTAGTGCCTTTAATTACCGGGCGCGCCCAATGTTCTTTTGTTCCCAGTGGAACTTTAAACCTGCTAATAATCTCAAACTTTTCGGGCGAAGCATCAACAAGAGCAACTTCTCCATCGCGTTCGGCATAGCAATAAAAAAGTCCATCGGCATAAATTATCGAGCCACCACCTAAATCTTTATTCTGTACCAGCATTTCTCCTGTGTTCCAGTCAATAACCTGCCAGTCATTTTTCATATAAGCCGAACCATATAAACACGAATCGATTTTAACAACTCCCCCCATTAAATTGCGGTACTTCTTATTTCGCCAAACTACGGTTGCATTTTTACCGTCTTCGGAAAGTTGAAGTTGCACCAATCCCGACGAATCGGTTGGATCGGCACTGGAAACAACCAATTGACCGTGTGCATAAATAGCGGTGTTTGCATGTATTTTATTCCGCTGTGTTTGTTCTATACTCCAATACATTTCTCCTGAATTGGCATCAATTCCCATTATTGAACCCGAGGTCATGGCTATTACCAATTCAAGGCCATTGTGATTTACCAAAATGGGCGAATTATACGTGGCTATTTCACCATTACCGGCACAACTCCACACCATTTCTCCGGTAAAACGATTTACGGCAACCACATTATTTTCTTTGGCACCGGGTACACATATTAAATGGTCTCCATCGATTAAAACCGATTCGGAATAACCAAATTGAATGGTGGAATCTACGCCCAAATCTTTTATAAAATCAAGCGACCATTGCTCAGCACCATTTTCGGCATTTAAACAATAAATAGCACCCATCCCACTTTCTACATAAATTAAATCGTTTACAACAACCGGTGTCGATCGGGTTCCATGAAAATTCAAACTAAAATCTTTCCCATAATTTTTCTCCCAAAGCAGGTTTCCATTTAAATCAAACGTAAATAAGGTGCCTTCAGAGCTAGTTGTATCTTTTATTCCCGTAACGTATACCTTGTTGTTAGCAATCGCAACTGCACTGTGTCCAAAACCAAGTCCCTCGAACGACCATAAAAGTTCGGGACCATCAACCGGCCAATCTTTTAACAGGTTCGAAGCGGTATAAATTCCGTCGCGATTGGGGCCACGCCAATCTGAAATTTCCGGTTTTGTTTGGCACGATGAAAGCAATAATACAACGGATAATAAAGTAAGAATAACTCGGGTCATGATTTTGTCGATTAATAGTTGAAGCCACTAAAAATAGTAAAATTAGTTCAACTGCGCTCGCTGGCACGATTTTGTATATCGTACCTAGCTTGTAGGGCTGTGTCTTAGTGATAGCCTCACTTGAAGTGAGACATCACCAAAAGGTGGTTATCCACCCCAATTCTCGCGATCCAGGCTGCGGTAATGAATGGCTTCTGAAAGGTGATCGGCCTGTACACTTTCTTGTCCGTCGAGGTCGGCAATGGTACGAGCCACTTTTAATATTCGGTCATAAGCACGGGCCGAAAGACCAAGTCTGTCCATAGCATTTTTAATCAAATCGTTGCTTTCCTCATCCAGCACGACATACTCCCGAATCAGTTTCGAACTCATTTGTGCATTAGCATAAACACCTTTATGCTCCTCAAAACGTTTCTCCTGAATTTCTCGCGCCTTCAACACTCTTTTGCGAACAGCCTCGCTATTCTCTGACGACTCCATCTCCGACAGTTTTTTGAAAGGTACAGGAACAACTTCCAGGTGAATATCAATACGATCGAGCAAGGGGCCCGAGATTTTATTGAGGTATTTCTGAACCACTCCCGGCGCACAAACGCATTCTTTTGTGGGGTGATTGTAATAACCACACGGACATGGATTCATGGAAGCCACCAACATAAAACTTGCCGGGTACTCCACCGAAAACTTGGCCCGCGAAATGGTAATATTCCGGTCTTCCAACGGTTGGCGCATCACTTCTAAAACGGTTCGTTTAAATTCGGGCAATTCATCCAAGAACAAAACGCCGTTGTGTGCCAAGCTGATCTCTCCAGGCTGTGGATAATTTCCACCGCCAACCAGAGCTACGTCAGAAATTGTGTGATGCGGACTTCGGAAAGGACGTCGTGTCATTAACGAAGTTTCTTTATCGATCTTCCCAACTACCGAATGAATTTTTGTGGTTTCCAGCGCTTCTTTTAGCGAAAATGGCGGCAGAACTGTAGGAATTCGTTTCGCTAACATCGTCTTCCCCGACCCGGGAGGGCCTACTAAAATTATGTTGTGAGACCCTGCCGCTGCAATTTCCAAAGCCCGTTTTACATTTTCCTGGCCTTTTACATCTGAAAAATCGAGTGGATTATTATTAACCTGATTATAAAACTCGGCCCGCGTATCAATTACCGTTTGTTCCAGATTTCCTTCATCGTTTAAAAAGTCGATTACCTCAGTAATATTTTCGGCTCCATAAACTTTTAACCGGTCGACAACGGCAGCTTCCCGTGCATTTTGTTTTGGCAGGATCAGTCCTTCAAACTCTTCCTTCCGCGCATTTATTGCAATGGGCAACACGCCTTTTATGGGTTGTAGAGTTCCATCGAGCGAGAGTTCGCCCATTAAAACATATTTCGCTAATTTTTCTGAATTTATTTGACCGGATGCCGCCAAAACCGCTGCTGCCAGCGGCAAATCGTAAGCCGATCCTTCTTTCCGGATATCGGCCGGAGCCATGTTAATAATGATTTTCTTTTTGGGCCATTTGTAGCCATTTAAGCGCAGCGCCGACTCAATGCGTTGCTGACTTTCTTTCACGGCACTGTCGGGCAAGCCAACCAGCAAGAATTTAATTCCGGTGGTTACATCTACTTCAATGGTAATGGTGGTTGCATCGATTCCAAAAACTGCACTTCCGAAGGTTTTAACTAACATAAACGGGGATTTAGTTTAATATTAGTTAAATGTAATAAAATCGTCAGAAAATTAAAAGGTGATTTGCCGAAACAGTTTTTCAATATATTACAGATAAAACAATAACTCCCCGAAAACCGCCCGAATTCTTATCTACTGCGGTTAGGAATTTGGGCGAGAGAAAATATCAGGCTTGAGGGCTAACCAATACCAATCGATTATAAGAACTAACTGAAATCGACTGGAACAAGAAATTTCTTGTGAATGTGACTAACCGTATTGGCATATTCTTCTTTGCTGCTCATGGCCTTCCATTCCGGACTAGGTCCAAATGTTGACCAAAGGGCATCCCGTTCTTCCATGTCTTCAAACCACATCATATAAGTGAGTGCCGGCATGTATTGACCGGCAAGGTGCTGGCCAAACATCATTGGATGAAATCCGAGACTTTGGAACAGTTGGATTTCGCCATCGTTAAACATCTTCACTTTTCTAATTCCTGCATCTTCGCTATAGCTTTCGTAGATACGCATTTCAATTATCCCGCCTTTTTTATCGGGTTCAATTAAGCGGGGAAAGCCATCAAAAGCTTCCAGCAGAAAAGTTTCGTATCGGTCATAAACCGGGTTGTTTGCGGTAACGGCGGTATATTCTCTGGCTGCCGCTAAAAAATCAGGATCGGTTCGCATAGCCAAGGTAGTATCATAATAATCCGACAAACTTTTGTGGGCATGTAAAATGTACATCACCGGCGGTTCTTCCATACTGTACTCATTAAATGCCACAACTTTAGCTCCTCGCTTGTGTAAAAAGGGAATTACCGCCTCCGTATAATATTTTTGTAAACGATTTCGACCGCCACCGCCATTCAAATGATAAACTCTTAATTCGTAAAAGTCTTTTTCAATTGCCGGTACAGGGCTGGCGCTTAGAGATGATGACGCAACGGCAGCTCCGGTTGCCAATGCCGATTTTTTAAGAAATGATCTTCTTTCCATAATAATTGGTTTAATAAGTTTAAGTAAACAACTTAAAAAGCTGATTCAGGAAACTAAGCTACATCATTTCAACGAAAATACAAGCTATCAAGCTGTTTCGAGAAAGTATAAATTAAAAAAAATTGAAGGATTGATCTAATAAAGCTTCTTCCTTTTTACCAGGTAAGAAAAAAGTACCTCTTTAAAATCTTTGTTGATGTCGGCTTCGGCCAAATCAATATGGTATTGTCCACATTTTACTTTCAGGTCTTCGAAATAATCATTAACCGTATTTGTGTAGTGTTGTTTTACTTCCGTAGGATTAAACTTAACAACCTGCCCGCTCTCCAAATCGACAAACTTGTGCGGACGATTACTGAATTCGAATTCACGTTCGAGCGAGTGATCGGTTACATGAAAAAGAATAACCTCGTGTTTGTTGTATCGCAAGTGCTGAAGTGCCGAAAACAACTCTTCATTTTTCGAACTGTCGAGCATATCGCTAAAAATAATTACCAGCGAACGCTTGTGAATATTCTCGGCTATTTGATGAAGAACCTGTGTAGTATTGGTGGTTTTTCTCAAACTGGCATTTTCGGGCTGGATCAATTCCGAGAGTTTGCCATACATTACTTCGGCATTCACCGATGAAATTCGAGGCGAAGAATGAAACTCAATTTCGTCGGAAAAAAGTGTTAGCCCCACTGCATCGCGTTGTTTACGCATCAAGTAAATAAGAGCTGCAGCGGTGTACACTGAAAAGGCCAGTTTATTTTGCAAATGCTTTTTCCCTTTTGAATACGGGAATAACATGGATGAAGAAGTATCGACAACCAGCTGACAACGCAAGTTTGTTTCCTCTTCGTATTGCTTTACGAAAAGCTTGTCGGTGCGCGCATACAATTTCCAATCAACGTGCTTGGTCGATTCGCCCTGATTATACAAACGGTGTTCGGCAAACTCAACCGAAAATCCATGGAACGGACTTCGGTGCAAACCGGTTATAAACCCTTCAACAACCTCGTGAGCCACCAGCCCCAGATTATCGAAACGATGAAATTGTTCTATGTCGATCAGGTTCTTCAAAATGATGAAAAGAAAAGCAATGTTGTTTTATTGAACACCCTTCGACTACGCTCAGGGTGACAGTCAGACTGAGCGTAGTCGAAGTCTGGTAATTCGAAATAAAGACTGTCATTCCGATAGTGAAAAAGTTCGCTCTTTAAATCAAGAGATTTCTCCTCACATACTCGTCGAAATGACAGTTTTAATGAACACAGTTTTACAGTAGTGCTTCCAGTTTGTCGATGAAAGCTTGTTTTGGAGCAGCACCAACTTGTTTGTCAACAACTTCGCCGTTTTTCACAAACAACACCGTAGGGATGTTTCTGATTCCGTATTTCATTGCTACATCCTGGTTGTTGTCAACATCAACTTTACCAATCACTGCTTTGCCGTCGTACTCAGCAGACATTTCTTCAACAATTGGAGCAATCATTCTGCAAGGGCCACACCATACTGCCCAAAAATCGATCATCACCGGTTTGTCTGAATTCATTACCAATTCTTCATAATTGGCATCTGTAATTTCTAAAGCCATATCTCTATTTTTTATTGTTGTATGTCGTTTATTTGTTTCACAAAACTAATTAATTCTGTACGTCATTTCCGGTTGTTCATCAAAAAACTTCAGAAAACTATTCAAAGGATTTACCCTTGTTGTTCTTGAAAACATTTCAATGTACATATTGTTCTCGGTATCAAAAACATTAAACTTCAGCAGCGTCTTTCCTTTGTATTCATTTGCTATGTGATCGATGCGTTTTACCACGTCTTCGGTTAATGCTTTTAAGGGAATGTTAATGGTTAAGCTTTTTATATAATTTTCGCGCACATTATCAAGCAACTCTATACTGTTCACCTTGAACTCGTAGAAATCGCTTTTAAATCGCGTTCGCACCGAGCCTTTAACCATGATAAAAATTCCCACTTTGCAGAATTTACTAAAGTTCACATAGTCGTTACCAAAGAAGAAAAGTTCTTTTGAATCGGTGTAGTCGGACAAGGTCATAACAGCATACATATTTCCGTTTTTCGACTGTCCTTCGCGGGCTGCAGTTACCATTCCGCCAAAAGTAAAATCCTTGTCTTTGTACTTCGAAATGTCGTTATTCAGGTCTTTCAACGCCACATCTCGCGAGCAGAAATTTGTGATCTCCAAGCGGAAATCGTCGAGCGGATGAGCGGTGAGGTAAATACCGATCAGATTTTTCTCTTTTTCAAGCATTATAAGCTTTGCCCATTCATCAACTTTTGGAATGGCCGGCTTTTGAATATCCTGTGCCATGCCCGCTCCACCGAACAAACTTTGCTGTGCACTGTTTGCTTCAAGTTGTAAACGGTTGCCGTATCGAATTAACTTCTCAATAAAATTGGTATCATCGTTCTCGTGCTCTCCGGCAAAAAAGCAACTGCGGTTTACTCCTTCCAAATTTTCAAATGCTCCGGCCATGGCAAGTGCCTCAAGGTTCTTTTTATTTACCGACTGCAAGTTAACATGCTCCACCAAATCGTAAATCGTTTTAAAATGCCCCTTCTCATTACGCACATTAATTATGTGCTGAACGGCTCCTGATCCGACCCCTTTAATGGCACCCATGCCAAAGCGGATATCGCCTTCTTTGTTCGCGGTAAACTTGATAAAACTCTCGTTAACATCCGGACCAAGAACATTTAATTTCATTCGCTTGCACTCGGTCATTAGCTTGGTAATATCAGTAATATTATTCAGGTTTCGACTAAGGTTGGCCGCCATAAACTCTGCCGGGTAATGCGCCTTTAAAAAGCCCGTTTGGTAGGCAATGTAGGCATAACAAACCGAGTGCGATTTGTTAAATGCATACGATGCAAATGCCTCCCAGTCTTTCCATATTTTATGAATAACCTCATCGGTTGTTTTCCCTTTGTTTTTGCATTCGTCAACAAACTGCCGGTTGGCTTTACAACCATCAACAAACTTAACTTTCAGCTTTTCCATTACCGACATAATCTTCTTACCCATCGCCTTACGAAGGGTATCCGAATCGCCACGGGTAAAGCCCGCCAGCAAGCGCGAAAGTAACATCACTTGCTCCTGGAAGACCGTAATACCATACGTATCGCTCAGGTATTCTTCCATCATCGGCACATCATAATCCACTTTCTGTTTCCCATGTTTACGGGCAATATAATCGGGAATATATTCCATTGGTCCCGGCCTGTACAGTGCGTTCATGGCCACCAAATCTTCAAATCGGTTTGGTTTCAAATCGCGCAGATGTTTTTTCATCCCGTCCGATTCAAACTGGAATATGGCCGTTGTTTCTCCGTAACTGAAAAGCTGAAACGTTTTTTCATCGTCGAGTGGAATCTCGTTTATCGACACATCAATTCCTTTCGACAGCTTGATGTTTTCAAGGCACTCTTTTATGATCGACAAGGTTTTCAGTCCAAGGAAATCCATTTTCAACAAACCGATGTCTTCCACAAAACGACCATCGTACTGAGTAGTCAGCAGATGCTCTTCATCTTTTGTAGGCATTAGCGGAATGTGATCTGTTAATGTATCGCGACTGATCAGAATTCCACAGGCATGCACTCCGGTATTTCGTACCGACCCTTCCAGTTTTTCGGCGTAAGTGAGCGTATCAACAACCAACGGAATGGTAGAATTCTTTTCTCTTGCCAGGTCAGGACTCTCTTTAAAAGCCTTTTTGAAACTCATTTTCGGAGCCTCGGGCACCAGCTTTGCCAGACGATCAGCTTCGGGCAATGGCAACTTTAACACGCGGGCCACATCTCTGATAGAAGACTTCGTGGCCATTGTTCCGAAAGTGCAAATGTGAGCCACTTTGTCCTCGCCGTATTTATCAGTTACGTAGTTTAGCACCTGCTGTCGTCCATCGTCATCAAAGTCGATATCCACATCGGGAAGCGATATACGGTCGGGATTCAGGAAACGCTCAAAAAGCAAATCGTATTTAATCGGGTCGATATTGGTAATTCCTGCACAGTACGACACGGCGGCACCGGCTGCTGAACCACGTCCAGGACCAACGATCACCCCATTATCTTTTGCCCAGTTAATAAAATCCTGCGTAATAAGGAAATAACCGGGGTAACCCATTGTTTTAATGGTATTCAGCTCGAAAATCAGTCGGTCTTCCACGCTTTTCTCCAGCGGATCGCCATAACGTTCTTTTGCTCCCTCGAATGTAAGGTGCTCCAAAAATGCCGATTCCAGCTTCACCCGAATTACTTTTTCGTAGCCACCCAGCCGCTCAAATGCCGCATCGCTAAATTCCTTGCGCAAATCAGCCTCTGAATATTTCTCCTTAAAACCTTCTTCCGTGCCAATTTTTTCGGGAATTGGAAACACCGGCATAATCGGCGCAGTATCCAGCTCAAAAGCTTCAACTTTTTCGGCAATCTCTTTGGTATTTGCCAGCGCCTCCGGAACGTCTTTAAAAAGCTCGTTCATTTCGGCCTGCGTTTTAAACCACTCCTGTTTGGTGTAACGCATCCGGTTCGGATCGTCAAAATCCTTACCCGTATTTAAACAAATTAACAGGTCGTGCGCTTCAGCATCCGACTCGTTGGTGAAATGAATATCGTTGGTGGCAATTAATTTAACACCCAGTTTTTTAGCCAGCGGAATCAGTTGTTTATTTACTTTTACCTGCCAGTCGTAAACCGATTCACGCTCGCGCTGCGATTGTGCCGGGTGCCTCATCAGTTCCAGGTAATAATCTTCGCCAAACAGCTTCTTATACCACAGAACGGATTTCTCGGCATCTTTCATATTGTTGGCCATCAACAACTGCGGAATTTCTCCACCAAGACAGGCAGACGATGCAACCAATCCTTCGTGGTATTTCTCGAGCAACTCTTTATCAATACGTGGTTTATAATAAAACCCCGATGTACTGGCTATCGATATCAGCTTAATGAGGTTACGATACCCAACCTTGTTTTTTGCCAGCAAAATAAGGTGGTGCCCCGAGCGATCGACTTTGTCACTTTTATTACTGATTGAACGGGAAGCCACATAAGTTTCACATCCTAAAATTGGTTTGATTTCAGCTTTTGAACAGGCGGCGTGAAACTCTTTAATACCAAACATCGTTCCGTGATCGGTTATTGCCAAAGCCGGCATGTTATCGCCTTTTGCCTTGTTTACCAGATCGCTAATGCTGGCAGCTCCGTCGAGAATGGAGTATTGCGAGTGTACGTGTAAATGCGTAAATGGAACCATAAAAACTATCTAAAAAAAGTCTTTAAAGATACCAATTCTCTGAGCCGAATTGAGGGATGTTAATAATTTTTGATGGAATTTTTGGGGCAAAAGAGCCCTGATGTTTTAATCAGGGCTGCTTGTCAATATTTTCAGCGATGAGCTTTGCCAGCTGCTTCATTTCCTCTTCGGGGAGTTTTGTTTTGTCGGCAAAGTTCAGCAAATCGTGTTCGCTTTGCATGGGCACCAAATGAATATGTGCATGAGGCACCTCGAGTCCCAAAACCATTATCCCTACTTTTTTACAGGGAACAGCTTTTTCGAGACCTTTTGCCACTTTTTTGGCAAACATTTGTAATCCGGCGTAGGTTTCGTCATCTAAATCGAAAATGTAATCCACCTCTTTTTTCGGAATTACCAAAGTGTGTCCTTTCGCTGTTGGGAAAATATCGAGAAAAGCAAAATAATTCGCATCCTCCGCTACTTTATAGGAAGGAATTTCACCATTGATAATTTTTGTAAAAATGCTTGCCATGGTTCTTAGATTGAAATTTCAACAATCTCAAAAGGTATTGTTCCTGACGGAACTTTAATATCAACAACATCGCCAACTTTTTGCCCATAAGTCCTTTGGCAATTGGCGTTTGTACCGAAATCTTTCCTTCTTTCAAATTCGCTTCACTTTCAGGAACCAAAGTATATTGCATAGTAGCATTATTCTTTTTGTTCTTGATGGTAACTTTATTCAAAATCTGAACTTTTGATGTATCAATTTTGGACTCATCCAAAATACGTGCATTGGCTACTTTACTTTGCAATAAAGCAATTTTTGCCTCAAGCATTCCTTGAGCATCTTTAGCTGCATCGTATTCAGCATTTTCGGAGATGTCTCCCTTTTCAATAGCTTCTCCGATTTGTTTAGAAATAGCTGGACGTTCAACATTCTTTAAATGTTCCAGCTCTTTTTTCAGCTTTTCTAAACCTTCTTTTGTCAAATATGTTACTTCGGACATTTCTGTATCCTCCTTTATGTTATTATTTCGCCTCACCTAGGCATAAAAAAATAGAAAGAATCCCGATTTGCCCGGAACTCTTCCTAATGCAAAAGTATGTATTTTCTTTTATTTTTAGATGATTTGACAATAAAAATATCGAAAACACGTGATTTTTACACAGTTAGATATATTTACTATTAATAATTTCGCTATAGATCACAGCTTTCTTCAACGAAAACTTCTCGCCCATTATCAGCGTCTGCTTTTTCGATTTCTTCGCCCGTTTCTTTTTTGTCTTTACCGGTTGTGAATTCTTTATGTCTGTACTATATTCATATATGGGTCTGGCTTTCCGAACCGGCACTTCATCTTCCTCCACCTCTACTTCTTCATATGGATGTGGATTGGGTGACATATCTTCATTATCATCCATTAACATCTCCCAAAAATTCGGTGTTTTATCCTCTGAAGAACCAGGTTCTCCGGGCGCCACATTCTTCTTACGCTTTTTATTGAGGATGCCAAACAAGGCAACAATAAGTGTCAGTATGATAACTACTATATCATCCATAATTTTCTATCAGCAATAAATTGTATTTTTGACTGTTCAGTTTATAAAAGTACGAAACGAGCACGTAAATAAAAATTTTCGCGTTAAAAAGAATAGCAAAACAAATTAGCATCATGCAAAAGAAAAGCAACAACAGGAAGTCAGTTTATTCAGGTATGAAATATTTGTTTTTTATTGCCCTAACTTTTTTGATGTATTCATCGTGCGACGAGATCGATTCTGAAATTCCGGATGTGTGGGTTGGTTTAAATATTGATCTTGGTCTTTGGAATGACCTCACTGTTCCGGGCAACTCGGCATATTTTGCTAATGCCGGGTTTGGAGGAGTTATTGTTTATTGCGAAATAGAGGGCTCGTATTATGCATTTGACGCAACGTGCACAAACGAAATCAATCCATCATGCCGGGTTGAAAATGAAGGAGTAATTGGGAAATGCACTTGTTGCGAATCAGAATTTATTTTTATTGGCGGAACTCCAACAAAAGGACCGGCAGCCGCACCGTTAAAACAATACAAGACCTCACTTAGCGGAAATATACTCCGGGTATACAATTAAAAATGGGCTTCACGAAGTGAAACCCATTTCTATCGTATAAAATCTTTCTTATTTAATATCTGTAGTGTTCCGGCTTAAACGGACCTTCTTTCGATACGCCAAGATAAGCGGCCTGGTTTTCTGTTAATTCTGTAAGTTTTACGCCAATTTGCGCTAAATGCAAACGGGCAACTTCTTCATCAAGCTTTTTCGACAAAGTATAAACACCAACTTTGTAGTCGTTCTCCCACAAATCAATTTGTGCCAGCGACTGGTTGGTAAACGAGTTACTCATAACAAACGACGGATGGCCTGTTGCACATCCCAGATTTACCAGTCGACCTTCGGCGAGCAAGTAAATACTCTGGCCATTTTCGTAAGTATATTTATCAACCTGTGGTTTGATATTTACCTTTTTAATGCCCGGCCATTTTTCCATTTTGGCAACCTGAATCTCATTGTCGAAGTGGCCAATATTACAAACGATCGACTGATCTTTCATATTTGCCATGTGCTCGGCAGTAATTACATCGCAGTTTCCGGTAGTGGTAACATAAATATTTCCTTCATCCAGTGCATCTTCCATTGTTTTCACCTCAAAACCTTCCATGGCAGCCTGCAGCGCACAAATCGGATCAATTTCGGTAACAATAACGCGCGCGCCATAACTACGCATCGAGTGTGCACAACCCTTACCAACATCTCCATAACCGGCAACAACTACAACTTTTCCGGCAATCATTACATCGGTAGCACGTTTTATTCCATCGGCCAGCGACTCGCGACAACCATAAAGATTATCGAATTTCGACTTCGTTACCGAATCGTTAACATTGATAGCAGGAACCAGCAACTCGCCTTTCTCCGCCATTTGATACAAACGATGCACCCCGGTGGTTGTTTCTTCCGATACACCTTTCCATTCAGCTACCGTGCGATGCCATTTTTGATGATCTTCCTTCAACGTTTTTTTCAGAAGCTCAAGAATCACTTTTTCTTCCTCAACCGAAGTATCAACCTCCAACACACTGGCATCTTTTTCGGCAGCATAACCTTTGTGAATAAGCAAAGTGGCATCTCCACCGTCGTCAACAATAAGTTGCGGGCCTTTTCCTTCGGGAAAACTCATCGCCTCGCGAGTGCACCACCAGTACTCTTCAAGGGTTTCGCCCTTCCAGGCAAACACCGGCACTCCGGCTTTTGCAATAGCAGCTGCCGCATGATCCTGTGTTGAAAATATATTACAGCTTGCCCAACGAACGTCTGCTCCAAGGGCAACCAATGTTTCAATTAAAACAGCAGTTTGTACGGTCATGTGCAAGCTTCCCATCACACGCACTCCATCCAGCGGTTTGCGAGGGCCAAACTTTTCTCTAATGGCCATTAATCCCGGCATTTCTTTCTCCGCGATCTCTATTTCTTTTCTTCCGAATTCTGCCAATGAAATATCGGCAACTTTATAATCTAATTCTTTCTGAACAGTAACAGTCATATTTATTACTTTAATTTTTTCAAATAAAAAGGCGTGCAAAAATAACAATTTCTACAACAAAAAAGTTGAAAATCAATGATAAGGATTAGTTACCCATGTCGGAGAAAAATTTCACACGCATCAAACGAATATCATCTTCCGAGTACTCCTCTTCGCCTAATTCCTCCATGGCATCCTTAATAGAATCGGTTTCAGCCTCGCGGAAATATTCAAAAATATCATCCTGATGATCTTCGTCGATTACATCTTCAATGTAATAATCAATATTTAATTTGGTACCCGAATTAACAATAGCCTCCACTTCGCCAATCACATCGCTGACTTCAATACCTTTTGAATCGGCAATATCTTCAAACGACAGTTTGCGGTCGATACTCTGAATGATAAACACTTTCATTTTCGATTTGTTGGCCACCATTCGCACAACCAGGTCTTCAGGGCGTTCAATCTCATTTTCTTCCACATACGATTTTATCAGGGCCACAAATTCTTTCCCATAACGGCGGGCTTTTCCCTGTCCAACACCCTGAATATTTTGCAATTCTTCGGTTGTTACCGGATATTGAATTGACATGTCGGCCAACGATGGGTCCTGGAAAATGACAAATGGCGGCAAATTGTGTTTTTTAGCCATCTTTTTTCGAAGGTCTTTTAATATTGCGAATAACTGCGGGTCGCCACTTGCACCTCCTGAAGGTGCACCTCCTCCACTTCGTGAACCGTCCTCTTCTTCGTATTCATGGTTCTTTACCAGCATAAAACTATGCGGGTTCTCCAAAAAATCGTGCCCTTTTTGTGTGACTTTTAACAAGCCGTAATTTTCAATGTCTTTATTGATTATTCCGGCTACCATCGACTGGCGGAATACGGCATTCCAAAAACGCTCATCGTGCTCTTTTCCAGTACCAAAGGATTTTAAATTGTAATGCTTGAACGATTTAATGGCAGCAGTACTGTTACCGATCAAAATATTAGCAATATGGTCGCCCTTGTATTTCTCATGCACTTCAAGAATAGCTTTCAGGGCAGTAACTATTTCGTTTTTTGCCTCAATCTGCTCCTTCGGATTCAGACAGTTATCGCAGTTTCCACAATTCTCAGACTGATAATGCTCCCCAAAATAATGCAATAATATTATCCGGCGACAAATGGCTGATTCTGCATATGAAACGGTATCAAGTAAAAGTTGTTTCCCAATCTCTTGCTCGGCAACCGGTTTCCCGTGCATAAATTTTTCCAGTTTCTGAATATCTTTATAACTGTAAAAAGTAATGCATTGTCCTTCACCTCCATCCCGGCCTGCCCGGCCTGTTTCCTGATAGTATCCCTCAAGGCTTTTCGGGATATCGTAGTGAATTACAAAACGCACATCGGGTTTATCAATGCCCATACCAAAAGCAATAGTAGCCACAATTACATCCACTTCTTCCATCAAAAATTTATCCTGATTTCCCGAGCGGGTGGCGGCATCCATACCGGCATGATAAGGAAGTGCTTTAACACCGTTCACCTGCAAGGTTTCAGCCAGCTCCTCCACTTTTTTCCGGCTCAAACAATAAATAATGCCCGATTTGCCTTCGTTTTGTTTTATGAATTTTATGATCTGCGTTTCGGTTTTCACCTTTGGACGCACTTCGTAGTACAAATTTTCGCGATTAAACGAAGCTTTAAATACTCTTGCTTCTAAAATACCAAGGTTCTTTTGAATATCGTGCTGGACCTTTGCCGTTGCAGTAGCAGTAAGTGCCACAATCGGCGATTTCCCTATTTCTTCAACAATCGGTTTAATTCTTCGGTATTCCGGCCTGAAATCGTGTCCCCACTCTGATATACAATGCGCTTCATCAATAGCGTAAAACGAGATCTTTATTTGTTTTAGGAATTCTATATTCTCCTCTTTTGTCAACGACTCGGGAGCAACGTAAAGCAGTTTTGTTTTGCCTGCCAACACGTCTTGTTTAACCTGTGTTATAGCTGCTTTTGATAACGAAGAATTTAAGAAATGAGCAACACTGTCCTCGGCGTGTGTACTTCGTATTGCATCCACCTGATTTTTCATCAGGGCAATTAGCGGAGAAATCACAATGGCAGTCCCATCGAGAATTAAAGCCGGCAACTGATAAATTAACGATTTTCCTCCACCTGTAGGCATTAACACAAAGATGTTATTACCATCCATCACACTTTTAATCGCCTCTTCCTGTTGCCCTTTAAAACGGTCGAAACCGAAATAATGCTGCAACTCTTCCGCTAATACAACTTTTTTACTCATATGTTCAATCTCCCAATATCTGTAGCATACGCAAATTCTAAATTATTAAAAGTAAGCAAAATGGCAATACAATTTAATAAATTTTACATTTTATAATTTGGAGTATTTAAATGAGATTAACATTACACGAAAAGTTTAAGCGCTGCAATATATAAGTAATATTTGAGATTTTAAATGCGAAAAATTCGTGTACATTTGTGAAGTTTTTTTTGAAAACCAGAATTCATGAGCGAAGAACGTACTACCAAAAAACAAAATGACGATAGCCCAAAAGGCGAAATGTCTTTTCTTGATCACCTGGAAATACTCCGTTGGCATATTATCCGTTCGTCTGCAGCCATACTAATTTTTGCTATCGCTGCATTCGTTTTAAAATCGTTTATTTTCGATGTGGTTATTCTCAGCCCCAGAATGCCCGACTTTTGGACCAACCGTATGTTTGCCAAATTAGGCGATTTGGTAGGATCGGAAGCGGTGAAAATTAACCAGGTACCTTTAAAAATGCAGAGTATAAAAATTGCCGGGCAATTCTCTACACATATTATGGTATCAATTATCGCCGGTTTTATTATGTCATCGCCGGTTGTTTTTTACGAGTTCTGGCGTTTTATAAAACCGGCATTGTACCCCAACGAACGTAAACATGCAGGTGGGGCGGTGTTCTTTACATCAGTATTATTTTTAACGGGTATATTATTTGGGTACTTTTTAATTGTGCCTTTATCCATTCATTTTTTAGGTACCTACCAGGTAAGTAGCGAGGTGGAGAATACCATTAACCTGCGGTCGTATATTGGTTCGGTAACATCCATATCACTTGCAGCAGGAGTGGTTTTTCTTATTCCAATTTTCTCCTACTTTTTAAGTAAAGTAGGGCTCCTAACTCCGCAATTTATGAAAACTTATCGTCGTCACGCATATATCGCAATGTTGTTGTTATCAGCAGTAATTACACCACCTGATATTTTTAGCCAGGTTATGGTCTGTTTCCCGCTGGTATTCTTGTATGAGATTGGCATAATGATTTCGCGACACGTGGTTAAAAAACGTGAAAAAGAGATGGAAGCCATGTAATTCAATCAAAAATTGACGTTATTTGAACCATTATGATTCTTCGAGCAGAAAATATCGTAAAGAAATACCGTAAACGAACCGTAGTTAAAGGAGTTAGTTTTGAAGTTCAGCAAGGCGAAATTGTTGGATTATTAGGTCCGAACGGAGCAGGAAAAACAACTTCGTTTTACATGATTGTGGGGTTAATTCAACCTTTCTCAGGAAAGGTTTTTCTGGATGATAAAAACATAACAAAACTACCGGTTTACAGACGAGCCCAGCGTGGAATTGGGTACCTCGCGCAGGAAGCATCAGTTTTTCGCAAACTAAGTATCGAAGATAATCTTCGGGCTGTTTTGGAAATGACCGATTACACAAAAGAGTACCAAAAAGAAAAACTGGAAACACTTCTCGATGAGTTTAGTTTGCAGCATATTAGAAAAAGCAAAGGCATTCAGCTTTCAGGAGGAGAACGACGCCGAACTGAAATTGCCCGTGCACTGGCAATCGATCCGAAATTTATTTTGCTTGACGAACCCTTTGCTGGAGTTGACCCGATTGCGGTAGAAGATATTCAGCAAATTGTTATGAAATTAAAAGAAAAAAATATCGGTGTGTTAATAACCGACCACAATGTGCACGAAACATTAACGATTACCGATCGTTCGTACCTGCTTTTCGAAGGAAATATATTAAAGGCAGGAACCGCGGAAGAACTTGCTGCCGACGAAGATGTGCGCCGCGTTTACCTCGGGCAGAACTTCGAATTACGCTAAAGATTTTTTTTCCTTACTTTTTCCCATTTTTTGTTTGCAGATTAAAAAATGTTTCTTTCCTTTGCAGCGCTAAAATAAAAACGGCGCTTTAAACGAAAAGTAATCGTATTTTAGCTGAGAAAAAATCCTGAAAAATTTGGTCGATTACAAAAATGAAGTATTTTTGCAGTCCCAAAATTAAGGGAGTTAAATAGGAAGGCCCGTTCGTCTAGGGGTTAGGACGCCAGGTTTTCATCCTGGTAGCAGGGGTTCGAATCCCCTACGGGCTACTAATTTTTAAAAAAGAGAGAAACAAGAAAATGGCACATCATAAGTCAGCATTAAAAAGAATTCGTCAAGACGAAAAAAAGAGGGTACACAACAAGTACTACGCAAAAACTACCCGTAATGCGATTAAAGCTTTACGTGATGTAACTGACAAAGCAGAGGCTGAAAAAATGTATCCTTCAGTTGTGGCTATGATTGATAAATTAGCGAAACGCAATATCATTCATAAAAACAAAGCATCCAACTTAAAATCAAAATTAACCACTCAGGTTAATTCATTGTAAGCAGAGAAAAACCACATTATATAAAAAACCTCTCCGAGTTTCGGAGAGGTTTTTTGTGTTTCATACTTCCGTATGTTCTGTAACTATATTTTTCTATTTCCGAAATCGTTAATTATGATTAATTTTAGAAAAGAACTCCGGGATAGATGGGAGAATATAAAAAACTAAATATTAAAGATTGGGCTGTTGAAGATCGTCCGCGCGAAAAACTATTAAGTAAAGGACCACGATCGCTAACCGATGCCGAACTCATTGCCATATTAATTGGATCGGGAAATCTCGAAGAAACAGCAGTAGAACTCTCCAGACGAATTTTAACCTCAGTTGATAATAACCTTAACGATCTGGGCAGAAAAAGCATTGAATATCTAACAAAATTTCAGGGAATTGGCGAAGCAAAAGCCGTTACAATTGTTGCCGCTTTAGAAATAGGAAAACGTAGAAAAGATGCTAATGTATTCAATAAAAAACAGATAACCGGGAGCAAAGACGCTGCCGAATATTTTCAACCCATGCTCGGCGATTTGAACCATGAAGAGTTTTGGATTCTGCTGCTCAATCGCGGCAACAGGATAATCGACACATTTATGGTGAGCCAGGGAGGCATTTCCGGGACAGTCATCGATGTTCGGCTGATATTAAAAAATGCGCTGGATAAGATGGCTAGTGCAATTATTCTCTGCCACAATCACCCTTCAGGAACTATGCAGGCATCAACTGCCGATCTGAATATCACTCAGAAAATTAAAAATGCGGCTGAAATTATGGATATTACGGTGCTCGACCACATTATTATTGGCCAGAACAACTACCTGAGTTTAGCCGACGAAGGAATGTTAAACTAATAAATCGAACGAAAATGATACTTTTTTATTCCGACGAAGTTAACCCGCGAATTGAGTACATTGGAAAACTAATCTTCTCCAACATTTTGCAAACGAAAATTGCATTTACTCAAAATTCCGATGAGTTTCGAAAGTCGGGGTTACCGAAGATCAATTATTCGTACGAAAAATTTGATGATGAATTTTATATTAAACCACACAAACTCATCTTTCAGAATGCACTTATAAAACCCACAATTAATACAGTTTGGTACGAGGGACAAAAATATTTCTGCGAAAGTTCAAAAGATTCCGATCTCCCTTTCGATCCTTTCGCAGCCTCATTTTACCTGGTAACCCGACACGAGGAATATGTAGATAAAATCCGCGATAAACTGGGGCGTTACCCTTATCAAAACAGTATATTATCGAAATACAATCTGCTGCAAAAACCCGTTGTAAACATCTGGGCAAAACTTTTGGCAAAGCTATTAAAAGAGAAATACCCGGAGTTTAGCTATACCGAATCAAAGTTCAGCTTTATTTCAACCATCGATATCGACAATGCCTACGCCTATCAAAACAAAGGATTTCTGCGCACAACTGCAGCCTGGGCAAAATCAGTGATAACAGGCAACCGACAAGACACTATAAAACGCAAACGTGTATTAGACGGCAAAGAATCCGATCCGTACGATACTTACGATTACCTCGACAGTGTATTTGCAGGAAACGAGGATAAAGTAAAATTTTTCTTTTTGTTGGGCGATTACGGACGTTACGACAAAAATATTGCCCACACAAATAGAGAATACAGGGAACTAATAAAAAAGACAGCCGAAAAATACGATGTTGGTATTCATCCATCGTTTGGAAGTAGCAAGAAAGGCGGCAAAAAGAAAGTAAGAATGGAAAAACAACGCCTGGAAGAAATTACCGGCAAAACCATTCATAAAAGTCGCCAGCATTATTTAAGGCTCCGATTTCCAAAAACATACACACGCTTAATAAAAGCCGGAATTGAGGAAGATTACACACTTGGTTATTCTGCACAACCGGGATTCAGAGGCGGTATCTGCACCCCCTATTTTTTCTACAATTTAAAGAATGAATCGGTAACGAACCTGAAAATTATCCCGTTCAACCTAATGGACGGAACGCTGCGTTACTACCTTCAGGTAACTCCCGAAAAAGCTTTTGAAGAAATAAAAACAATTATGCAGGAAGTTAAAAATGTTGGTGGTACATTTGTAAGTGTTTGGCACAACGAAACCGTCAACGACCTGGGAACATGGAAAGGTTTCAGAGATGTGTTTGAACAGATGAACAAACTAGGATTTGAATGGGACAACCAGTAGCCCGACATTTTTAAATGAGTAGCATACAAAAAGTTCACTATATAAAACATGCACAAATCGATTCCTACAAATGGAATCAATGTATTGATGGTGCGCTAAATTGCAGGATTTATGCCTACGACTGGCACCTCGACCGGACTGCCATTGAATGGGATGCTCTGGTATATGGCGATTACGAATATGTAATGCCACTGCCATTTCGGAAAAAACTAGGCATAAAATACCTTTATCAGCCACTGTTCTCGCAACAACTCGGAATTTTCCCAACGCCATCGAAAACTATTTTCGATGCATTTATAACCAGAATAAAGCAACGGTTCAGCTACGCCGATGTACAATTAAATGCAGTAAATATTCCCAGCGAAAATTATAGGAAGATTTTTTATGAGCGGAAAAACTACCTGCTTTCATTAACACCGGATTTTAAGTCTATAATTGCCGGATACTCAAAGAATACAAAACGCAATATTGCCAAAGCCCAAAAACAGGATTTGACGATTATTGAGGGCATCCGGATTGAAGCCTACCTGGAGTTTAAGGAGCAAAATCTACCACCGGGAGTTGATCCATCAGCAGTCGACAAACTGAAAAGTATCATCGCCTTTGGAGCATACAAAGGCTTTGGAAAAATATACGGTGTTTATACCCCCGGAAATGAACTTTGTGCGGCTGTTTATTTTTGTCGGTGGAAAGACCGCATGATATACTTTAACGCTGCCTCAAACGAAGAAGGGAAAAACACCGGAGCCATGTACTACCTCATTAATCGGTTTATTGAAGACAACGCCGGTAAAAACCTGATTTTAGATTTTGAGGGTTCGATGATTCCGGGAGTAGAGCGCTTTTACAAGGGCTTTGGCGCAAAACCCGAAACGTACTTTCAACTTAAATTTAATCGTTTACCTTTGCTTTTCAGATGGCTTAAACGATAATTGGCAATGAGGCATTTTCCGCGTTTGGTATGTAAAAAACTGAGTCCCATGTTTTTAACCCGAGAACTTTTGGAAGCAAAAGCGCCCCCGTTTTTACCATTTTACCACACCATTAGCAACAAGCATTTACCACATATTTTAAACTACCCTGTAATAAGCGAGAAACAATTTAAACAGGAACTCGATTTCTACCTAAAATATTTTCAGCCGATTTCGCTTGAAGAGCTAACAAAATCGCCCAAACCCAACAGTTTTCATTTAAGTTTTGATGACGGGCTGAAAGAATGCGCAGAAATAGCTGCACCCATTCTTTTGCAGAAAGGAATTCCAGCCACTTTTTTTGTGAATAGCGGATTTGTAGACAATAAAGAACTGTTCCATCGGTACAAGGCAAGTTTAATTGCTGGTGAAATGCGCACGCGCCCGGATGCTGAAGTGGAAAATTACCTCTACGAGAATGAAGTACCCCTAAATAATATTTTACAGGTACCTTTCTCGAAAACAGATGTACTGGAACATGCTGCCGAGTTGCTTGAGATCGATTTTCAGGCGTTTCTCCAAACGCATCAACCCTACATGACGACTGCACAAATTAAAGATTTGCATAAAAAGGGTTTCTCCATTGGAGGACACAGTCATAAACATCCTGAGTTTTGGAAAATCTCAGAAAAAAAACAATTAAAACACATCAAAAAAAGTATAAAGTGGGTGACTGAAAATGTGAATCCTAAAATCAAAGCATTTGCATTTCCATACACCGACGATGGTGTTTCCAGTAAATTGATAAATAAAATTCACGAAAACGAATTATGCGCTATTACTTTTGGAACAGCAGGCGTAAAATACGATGAAATACCCCATCATTTTCAACGCTACCCGGCAGAACAAATAGGTAATTTTGAATTGAATGTAAAAGCTGAATTTCTATATTTTAAACTGCGCCAGACAATTGGCAAAGCAACAGTAAAACATTGACTCTACAGATAAAAAAAATACGAATAAAGGAGCTTGAGAACTTTGTGAACAGCAAGGAATTTCAGAATTACGAAGTGGTCCCTATTTCACCAATCCGCGCCCAATCGTATCTTGCCAACCCCCATGCAAAGCCCGAAGACATTGTGCTTTATCTTGGTTTTATAGATAACAAGTTGATCGCTTTTCGCAGCCTGTTTGCCGATACCCTTAATTCTGATGGACAATTAATTCGCTTTGGATGGTGTAGCGGGAACTGGGTGCACAAGCAACACCGCCGCTTTGGTTATTCCGAACAACTTTTACGAGAAGCCTACAAAGACTGGAACAAAAAATTGCTGTTTACAAACTATGCTCCAAATTCGGAAAAGCTGTATTTAAAAACCGGGCTGTTTCAAGCTATTCATCAGTTTGAAGGAGTACGCGCATATTTGCATGCAAAAACAGCAAAATTTTTTCCGACAAAAATTAATCCTTTAACCAAGTTGTTATTCAATGTTATTGACTTTTTTATTGGGTTAATTGTTCGTCTGATTACAGCCTTTTACCACACAAAAAAGGATTATAAGCTATCATTCATAGAAACCGAGAAACCAGATGAAACGTGTTTTGAGTTCTTAAAATCCAATCCGGTTAACAGTGTTTTTAACCGGAACGAAACCGAATTGAAATGGATCTTTGAACATCCCTGGATCTCACAACAAAATAATGATGAATCCCCCGCTACCCGTTTTCATCCTTCTCTAACGATTTTTATTACAAAACCATACAGCTTAAGCGAGAAAATAAAATGCTCGGCTTCTTTATTTTCTCCGTTCGCGAAGGGCATTTAAAAACACTGTATTTAAATTTCACCGAAGATTGTACTAGAGAAATAGCCGTCTTCCTAAAAAAATATTGCCTTACCCATAAAATTGAGTACGTAACTAGCTACAAAAAAGAGCTGGCAGACCAGCTATTTAGCAGAAAATTACCATTTTTGTACGCGAAAAGTTATGGGCAAAAAATATACAGTACTTTTCAGGTTTCAAATAAAAAGCAACTAATATATCAGGACGGTGACGGAGATGTCTTCTTCACCTAAAATTATTAAATATGGAAATTCGAGTTTTAGGCAATACCCACTCCATTTTAGACCACTATCTGGCAGAAATTCGAGATACAGGAATTCAAACCGATCCACTTCGTTTTCGTGATAACCTCAACCGAATAGGTGAAATTTTTGCCTACGAAATAAGTAAAGAAATGAAGTTTGAAGTTAGCAATGTTACAACACCGCTTGGTGTGGCAAAAGTACCTAAATTGTGCAGTCAGCCGGTGTTAGCAACTATTCTGCGTGCCGGGCTCGCCATGCATAATGGTCTGCTTCGTATATTCGACCGGGCCGAAAACTGTTTTATAAGTGCCTATAGAAAATATACTGAAGGAGGCGAATTTGAAATTGAATTTGAATACATGGCCTCACCTTCGCTTGATGATAAGGTAGTCATACTTTCTGATCCGATGCTGGCCTCCGGGAAATCGATGGAAATTGGCTACGAGGCCTTATTTAGTAAGGGCAAGCCGGCTCACATCCACCTGGTAGCAATTATTGCCAGCGAAGAAGGTGTTGAATATGTGAAAAACAATATAGAAGACGAAAATGTAACTTTATGGCTGGGCGCTGTTGATCCGGAGATGACACCAAAATCATACATTGTTCCGGGATTGGGCGATGCAGGCGATTTGGCATTTGGCGAAAAAATCGACTCAAAATAAAAAAGAATGCCATCCCTTTTTATGGGATGGCATTTCTTTAAAAACTCTCTCAAACTATTCTGCAATTATATCTTAAAAATATACCTCAACGGTAATATTCTCTCTTCCAAATCCTTTCTCGCTTAAAATCTCCATCGAGTCGAAGATCATATCACTGTTTCCGCAAAGGTAAAAACAAGTGTTTTTATCAAATTCTGTCTTTTTCAGGTAGTCAGTCACCCTGCCATTAAAATCGCCACTTTTATCGCGCGATGTACAAAGTGTGTGATGCGCTTTATTATAACTTTCCTGCTCGTAGGCTTCTTCGGCATTTCGAACTCCGTGAATTAAATGGTAATTCAAATCAGGATTACTTTTTACCATACTATGAAAAGGTGCAATTCCGGTTCCACTGGCAATAAAAACATGTTGGTGCGTGTCTTTATTTTTCTCATCCAGACCAAATTTTCCGAAAGGACCGTGTACCTCTACCATGTCGCCCACTTTCAGATGCTTAAGTTTTGGTGAAAAATAACCACCTTCAACTTCTTTTACCAGCAACTCCAGATTTTCACCTTTTTCAGCACTGTAAATCGAGTACTCGCGGCTTTGATAATCGCCTGTGATAGATAAGGACACATGCTGCCCTGCAACAAATTCGAAACGACTTTTAGGTAACGACAGAACAAATGTGTGATCTGTTAATTTCCTGATTCCTATAACCTTATAATAATTTGTATCAAGCTGTACTTCTGGTTTCATATCAATTGTCATGATGTATCTATTTTTTTCTTCGACACAAAAATATGTGCAATTATTGACTTAAAAGACTTTTTGGTGTTTTATTTTACCGATAGTTTTAGAGAATTAACCGATTTTTAACACGAATGTTCAGTAGTGTGTCCTAATTTTGAATAGATATTTTCGAATGTCAATTTATATTTCTTTAAAAACCAAGTTATCGAAAAAATGAAACGAGTCCCGATTAACCGGGACGAGTTCCATCTTATTCCTTAGAAAACAAACAATTTTAATACGATGAAAACATTAATCACCTATTGCACCACACATGGTTGTACAGAAAAAACAGCCACCGAACTTAAACAGTTTCTAGGAGGCGAAGTATTACTAGTTAATCTTAAAAAGGAAGCAGCTCCCAATCTTTCTTCTTTTGACCGCGTAATTATTGGCGGCTCCATTCATGCCGGCCAGATTCAGAAAAAAGTAAAGGATTATTGCACTGAGAATATTGACATTCTGAAAAACAAAGAACTGGGTTTATTTATATGTTGCATGGAGGAAGGCGAAAAAGCAGAAATCCAGTTACAGGATGCTTTCGCAAATGATTTGTTGCAAAGTGCCAAAGCAACAGCATGTCTGGGTGGAGAATTCGATTTTAATAAAATGAATTTCTTTCAGAAAATGATTGTAAAGAAAGTAGCTAAAATTGAAGACAGCGTCTCGCACATTAACCACGATGCTATCAAACGCTTCTCAAAACAAATGAACCAAATTTTTAATCCGTTTATGTTTTTTGTTTAGAAGTTTAGGTAATAATCGCAGGTCAACTTTTTAAATTTATCGTTCCACGATCCGTCGTTGTTATAAATCTGCAGCCTGTCGGTTGCTGTGGAACATTCTTTTTTAATCATTTCTACTAAAATCCGGTTGGTCGGTTTATTCTCATTAGGACTTACCATCGTAATTCGGGTTAGATAGAGATGATTAAGCTTTGCCAGGTGTTCTATATCTTTTAATACTGTTTCAGGGAAAACAAACGCACATCGGCCTTCTTCCGATAATAACTTAGAGGTACTATACAGCAGAGTTTTATGCGATAAACTATCAGTATGCCGCGCCAACGACCGATTTTCATTTCCGGCTTTTAACGAATTCTGAAAGTAAGGAGGATTGGATACTATCAAATCGAACTGTTGAGTAGTTTCTGATGCAAATTTCTGTAAAGAAATATGCTGAACTTTTACCCTCTCTTTCCAGACCGATGCAGCCACATTTTTAGCAGCTTCTTCCGCAGCATTTTTTTCAATTTCGATGGCAGTAATATCTGCCTGCGAGCGCTGTGCCAGCATTAAAGCAATCAAACCTGTTCCTGTCCCGATATCCAGAATCTGCTTACAGTGGCAAACGTTTGCCCAGGCACCCAGCAAAATACCGTCAATGCCAACTTTCATGGCCGATCGTTCCTGTTCGATCCGAAATTGCTTGAATTGAAAATAGTTGTTTCTGCCCATATCGCTTAACCCAAAGGTACAAATTCACAAAACTCAGAATTTTTCAAAAACACCCAATCCAAACAGTGCAAAATCGTATTTTATCGGGTCATTCGGATCGAATTCGCGTAAAAAAGCGGTTATTTCTTCCACCGCTTTCCAGTCGTTAGAGCGGCGTTGCAATAGCCCCAGTTTTCGGCCAACATTGCCGGTGTGTAAATCAAGTGGTAACATTAGTGCCCGTTGAGGGATTCCGTTCCACAAGCCAAAATCCACTCCCGATTTATCGCTACGGCACATCCATCTCAGATACATATTCAGGCGTTTAGCAGAAGCTCCCTTGTTTACGTTTGAAATATGTTTGCGTGTTCGTTCTCCTTTTGTTTCGAAAAACACCGAATAAAAATGTGCTAAAGCTGATTTTACAGATTCTTCTGTTTGATATCCGTTTTCAAAAACCGTTTGCAAGCCCTCGCGATTTTTATAGATATTTCGTAGCGAACGGATAAAATAAATACAATCGTTGCCATTAAACGTGCGGTGAACAAATTTTTGCAGCCGATTAAGTTCTTCTTCCGAGGCATTTAGCACAAAATCGTGAGGCTGATTATCGAGCATAGCCATTAAACGCAAAGCATTTTTTATTATGGCTGCGCGGTTTCCCCAGGCAATTGTTGCAGCCAAAAAACCGGCAATCTCAATGTTCTCTTTTTTTATAAATTGTTTGGGTACCTGAATCGGATCGGTTTCAATAAATTCAGGTTGATTGTATTTTTCAACTTTTTCGTTAAGGAAATCTTCTAAGTCCTGATTTGAAATGGATATCGGCATTTCTCCTACTCTATAATTCCGTCCTTTATGTGGATGATCCGGTCGGATTGTTCGGCAAAATTATCATCGTGGGTAACAATAATAAACGTCTGTCCCATATCGTTGCGCAATTTGAAAAGCAGGTCGTGCAATTCATTGCGATTGGCAGAGTCCAGGTTTCCGGAAGGTTCGTCGGCCATTACTACCGACGGGCTGTTAATTAGTGCACGTGCCATTGCCACACGTTGTTTTTCACCACCCGATAATTCCGATGGTTTATGGCTCATGCGATCGGCCAGCCCCAAATAATCGATCAACTCTTTTGCGCGTGCCTCTGCTTTTGCTTTAGGTGTTTTGGCAATAAATGCCGGAATACAAACATTCTCCAGCGCTGTAAACTCAGGTAACAAATGATGAAATTGAAACACAAACCCAATTTGGCGGTTACGAAAATCGGCCAGCTTCTTTTCACTCAGATCAGAAATTTTCGAATCGTTGAAGAAGAGTTCCCCACTGTCGGGCTTACTTAACGTTCCCAAAATTTGAAGTAAAGTAGTCTTCCCTGCACCACTGGCTCCTACAATGGAATAAACTTTTCCTTTTGGAATATCCAAATCGATTCCCTTTAACACCTCAAGTGCTCCAAACGATTTCGTTATATTAGCAGCTCTTATCAAAGCAATTATTTAATAGAATAAACACAAATTTTACATCCTTAGTATTTCAAATACCACATAAACCAGGTAAGCCAGCAACAGTATTACTCCGGTTAATTTTCCCACTTTCCAGCGCTGAAGGAGTAAAAGCACGATCAGCAACAATACCGATCCTGATAAAATAAGCGCTGAGCTTAGCAAATTGCCACCAGCTTCAATAGTACCTCCGGAAATAAGCATTACAAGTATAAAAGGGAATCCCAGTCCAACCAAAATATCAAAAATATTCGAACCAATGGCGTTGCTAACCGCCATTTCTCCCCGCCCCTGGCGTGCCACAATAAGCGACGAAAACAAATCGGGGATTGAGGTTCCTATTGCCAGAACGGTAAGTGCAATAATGGCTTCCGGAATATTTAATTCGTGTGATATTACTACGGCCAATTCAACCAATGCCCAACTTAATGCAGCAATTAGCAAAATCGACACAAAAAATACGAGGTAATAACGTTTTGGCTTTGGAAAAATGAAACAAAGTACATGATCGAAAAGTCCCAGAAAACCCTTTGGATTACATTCGGTTTCTTCCACTTCATCGCTAAGTTTATCTTTGTATGTAAACCATTTTCGCCAATAAACGACCACAATTACATACAACACGTAAACCCCAAGAAAAACAGCTGTCTCCCAAAGTTCCAGTTTGCCATCCCATATAAATAATACCAGAAGGGCAACCGAAAGTGAATAAAAGACAAGATCGCGGATAACCGGACTTTTTGTAAGCGTGGCTTTTCGAACCAGTGCCGATGCGCCAACAATTACCAAGAGGTTAAATATAGCGCTACCAACAATACTTCCGATACCAATCGCCTGGTGATCGCCGGGTTTTATAACGGCAAACAGGGCAACGAACAATTCCGGAGCACTCGACCCTACTGCCATCAATGTGGCACCGGCAGCATCGCTCGACAAACGCAGGTCTTTCGAAATTTTATCAAGCGAGGAAATAAAAAATAAATCCACAACGCGGGCAAGCAATATAAAGCAAGCCAGCAATGCCAATATGGAGAGTAGAATCATTAACAATGATTTTTTGGATTTAATCCTTCAGCTTATCAGTAATATCTTTTTGAATATCTGTGGTTTCCTTTTTAACCGTTGAAGAAACCTCGTCGATATCCTTTTTAATGTCAGAAGTATGGTTATCGAGTTCGCGTTTTATTTCGTTTGTGGCCTTTTTAAACTCTCGCATTCCCTTCCCCATTGTTTTGGCAATATCCGGGATCGCTTTCGATCCGAAAAACAACAATGCCAATAGCATCACCAATACTATCTCGCCACCACTTATAAATAACAAATACTGCATCGTTAAAATTGATTTAGATCACAAATATATAAAAAGTTGGAAGTCAGAAGACCGAAGTGGGAAGATAGTTTTGCACGTGATTACCGATAAATATTCTACAAAATAAAGTCCTGGTTTCATCCTTTCACCTTCCGCTGGCTATCAGGAGCTTGCCGCAGATCAAAAATGAGTGTCCGCAGCCACTATTTTGCTCTCCGCTGACATAAACCAGGCGTCCGCAGGCAGTGTATAGCTTTCCGCTGACAATATTTTAGCGTCCGCAGCCTAAAAAAACACGTCCGCACTTACATTTTTCTTGTCCGCAGGCCTGCGGACTAACATTTAGTAACAGCGGAAAACCTGTTTGCATGCAAATGTTTACTTTTTGTCAGAATTATAGCGTCTTCACTTCAACAAAATGTTGAAGCAATACTTCCGGTTGAGGATTTTAAGACTTCCGGAATGCAAAAAGGATGTCATCCCAGTTAAGCGATGACATCCTTTGTATCAATTCAGTCTTCCGTCTTTCAACTTCAGACTTCTGTTTTCAATCTATTTCTTACGTTTTGAAACCACTTTAGCTAAACGACTGCGCGTGTCGTGTGCAATTGGTGTTGCAATAAAAAGCGATGAGTAAGTACCAACAAGTACACCCACTAACAATGCAAACGTAAATCCGCGAATGGTAGCTCCTCCGAATAAGAAGATGGCCAGCAATACCACGAAAGTTGACAACGAAGTACTAAATGTACGACGAAGCGTGCTGTTCAATGCAGCATCAACATTTTCTACACGATCGCGTTTTGGGTGCAAGCCCAGGTATTCCCTGATGCGGTCGAATACAACCACCGTATCGTTAATGGAGTAACCCAGCACCGTTAGAATGGCTGCAATAAACGCCTGGTCGATTTCCAATGCAAATGGCAACACTCCTGAAAACAATGAAAAGATTCCCAGCACAATCAAGGAGTCGTGCGCTAGTGCAGCAACCGCTCCCAAACCATATTGCCAGTCGCGGAAACGAACCAGAATATAAAGGAAGATAATAATCAGCGAGAAGCCAATTGCAATAGCTGCATCCTTTCGAATATCATCTGAAATGGTAGGACCTACTTTTTGTGAACTCTGTTGATAGTCCAGTGTAAACTCTTCTAATGTTACCGATTTATCGATCAGGTCGGCATCCTGCAAACCTTGCATCAATAAACCTTCTACTTCGTTATCAATATTTTCACTGCGGTCTTCAATTTTATAGTCGGTGGTAATTTTAATGTTATCACCTGTAGTTTTTACCTCTGGTGCTGAACCAAAAACATCGGCAAGTGCCGCACGTACTTCGCCTACTTCAACATCTTCCTGGAATGCAACAATGTACGAACGACCACCTTTAAAGTCGATACCGTAATCCAATCCACGAACAAGGAAAGAGCCGATAGAAATCAAAATGAATACACTTGAAATGATGTAGAACATTTTTCTTTTCTCGAGGAATTTAATTTTGGTTTTACGCAGCCAATTTTCTGTTGCTGAAGAGGTAAATAAAATACGACCACCTTTTTTCAGTTGCCATTCGAAAATCAAACGGGTTAAGAAAATTGCCGAGAACAGAGAGGTAAGAATACCAATGATTAAAGTTGTAGCAAAACCTTTAATCGGGCCAGAACCAAACATGTATAGAACGATACCGGTTAACAATGTTGTTACCTGACCGTCGATAATTGCTGAGTAAGCGTTTTTATAACCATCGGTAATGGCTAACTTTACACCTTTACCGGCGCGCATTTCTTCCTGAACACGTTCGTAAATCAGCACGTTGGCATCAACCGACATACCAATGGTAAGCACAATACCCGCGATACCTGGCAATGTAAGTACAGCACCAAGCGAAGCAAGAATACCGAAGATGAAGAACATGTTAGCGATTAGTGCAATGTTTGCAGCTAAACCTGCATTTTTACTGTAGAAGAACAACATGTAAACCAGTACCAGCGCAAAAGCGATTACAAATGAAATTAAACCGCTGTTAATCGCTTTCTGCCCCAGCGAAGGACCAACAATATCTTCCTGAATGATACGTGCAGGAGCCGGCATTTTTCCCGACTTCAATACGTTTGCAAGGTCTTGCGCCTCTTCAATACTTTCCAAACCTGAAATGCTTGAGCGTCCACCAGGGATCTCTCCATTTACCGTTGGGAACGAACGAACGTAACCATCTAAAACGATAGCGATCGATTTACCAACGTTTTCTTTCGTCATACGTTGCCAAACCTTTGATCCTTCAGCATTCATTTGCATAGCTACTTCAGGATTTGTTCCAAACTGGTCGTAATCCTGACGAGCATCGGTAATTACACCTCCATCAAGGGGTGCTTTTCCGTCGCGGGTAGTAACTTTTAGTGCAATTAAACGGTAAAAAGTACCTGCTTCATCAGCCGCTTTTGCTGTCCAAACGAATCTCATGTCGCGAGGGAACAAACTTCTGATCTGTGGATTATGCAGGTAAGTATTAATCTGTGACGTGTCTTTAGCGTTTGCCATACCTACAACAGGACCGGGATAAAGCTGACCGGATTGATCGGTACTTGGGTTCAAAAGGGCAAACAATGGAAACTGCTCTTTAAAAGCAGCTAAATTATCAGGTGTTGCAGTGGTATCGTCGGCAGCACCTGCTTCCAACTCCGAAAGCAAAGAATTTTCTTCTGCATCATCAGCCGTTGTTTCCGCTTCTGTTGTATCAACAGCAGTTTCTTCAACACTTTTTTCTGAATCAAGCACTTCCATTTCTTTAATTCGCTCGTTGGCCTGAAGCATATATTGATACACTTCCTGGTTCTCGTAAGTTTCCCAAAACTCAAGGTTTGCGGTTCCCTGCAACAGGTTACGCACACGGTTCTGATCTTTAACACCAGGTAACTCCACCAAAATTCTACTTTTGTTTTGCAGTTGCTGAATATTAGGCTGTGCTACACCAAAACGGTCGATACGCGTACGGATGATATTAAAAGCATTGTCGATTGCTGCAGAAGTTTGCTCATCGATAATTTTTAATACCTCGGCATTGCTTGTGTTGAAATTAACCTGTTCGCGAAGTTCCAGAGTATTGAAAACAGCAGCCAAACGTGCATTCGGATCGATTTCTTCAAAAGCCTCGCCAAACAGCGTTACAAAGTCTTTTGTACTGTTTTGCTGGTTTTTCTGTGCCAGTGCCAACGCAGCGTTAAATGTTTCATCGTCGCTGTAATTCGACATTGCACGGATGATATCCTGTACTTCAACTTGCAGCGTTACGTTCATACCTCCTTTAAGGTCAAGTCCCAGGTTTAATTCCAGTTCCTGAACATCTTTGTAAGTATACTTTTTCAGTCCAAGGAAGTTGTAAACCACTTCACTCTTCATTGAATCGAGGTATTGAAACTCTTTCATTTCATCACCTTGTGCATATTCAATGGCATCGTCTTTTACCTGATTGGATACCCAGGTAAACGATAGTTGGTAAAAACATACCGCTGCCAACAGAATTGCAAATGTTAAAATTGCACCTTTGTTTTGCATTTTAATTGAATTTAAATGTTTATTGTTATTTTTTAATTGATTGAATTCGAGATGGTTCAGACAAACTTTGCCTGATATTCTTTTATAAGGATAAAAGAACTACGATCAACCTATCGGGTCTTCATCGGGGGAAAAGACGTGATTTTGGAAAACCAGGTAATGATAAGATGAAATTAGCGGTGTGGTTTGTATAACCCGCTCGGCTTTTAAAACCTGGTAATTGCGAACCGAATGATAATTGCGTAAAAATTTGTCGTGCAGCTGAGGCTTTGTATTGCGGGAATGGCCCCTGTCTTCAAAGGTTTTAATCGTATTTGAAGCCGTTTGCGAAATCAGGTATACTTTGCCCTGCTCGCTACTCTGCTCCTGCGATTCAGCCTTAATCCTTTTAACTTCCTCCGGGTTATTTCCAAAATAAACATCAAGCACCAAAGCAGCAGCAATTACCGTCATAAATAGGGCCAGCTGAACCGCAAATTTTCTTGTTATTTTTATTTTAGAAATCATTTGTTAAATCTCTCGTCTGCAAGCGCTTAAAACATTTGTTGTAAATAAAACTTTTTTCACTTGTTTTTACACCTTATTTTTAAGCGGAGCAAATATACCGAAATACCCGAGCTTTCCAAAGGTAATGAAGGTAATTTAGAAGTATTTCGTTTAACACCAACAATTTATGATTAATGTATTTGTATATGGGTCGCTGTTATTTCCTGAAATTGCCGATGGATTATGCGGGCAAACAGTAAAGTCTGAAGTTGCAACTTTAAAAGGGTTTGCACGCGTTGCTATAAAAGGTGCAGATTATCCTGCAATAATCCCAATGAAAAACTCGGAGGTAAAAGGAAAAGTATTATTGCATCTAAATGAAAAAGCGATTGGTCTGCTGGCTTTTTACGAGGGCAACGAATATAAAATCGTGCCGGTTGAAGTTGAAACCGACTCATTGATTATAAATGCAATTGCCTTTGTATGGAAAGCCGGGTACGAATTTCTTGAAGACTTTGATTGGAACAAAGCACAATTTAAATCGGAATCGCTGGAGTTTTATCGTGATGAAATTATTCCTGCAACAGTGAAAGAATACTATAACCAATAATAGCTTCAAGATGTGTTCAACAATAGGTCCTGCATTCTGATATTTGAACGAAAACTCCTTATTTTTACCCCCTGAAAAACGATAACCAACTAAATTAAAAACGTCATGATCAAATCTGCTTTCTTAAGTTTATTCACCGTACTTTTCGTCCTGTTACTTAGTTCAAATTTTTCACTGGCACAGAACCAAGTAGGTATTTTCGATAGCCACACTGATATTGGCGCTTGCAAACATGAGGGTTTTGCATCATTCAATCCAAGCGATCAAACATACACAATCGGAGGATCGGGACTAAACATGTGGTTTGGCGACGATCAGTTTCATTACCTGTGGACAACACTGCAGGGTGATTTTATTTTACGTGCCGAAGTTAAATTTCTGGGAGACGGTGTTGATCCGCACCGAAAAGTTGGTTGGATGGTTCGGAATAACCTCGACAGTAATTCGCCGCATGCAAACGCAACGGTTCATGGCGACGGGCTAACATCATTACAATACCGAAAAACGACAGGTGCCGATACGGAAGAAGTGATATCTGACGATACGGCTCCGGATGTAATCCAGCTGGAAAGAAAGGGCGCTACTTTTATCATGTCGACGGCCAAATTTGGCGAACCTTTAAAAGTGGTGCAACTCGATAACCTCTCGCTCGACAACGAAGTTTATGTGGGTATTTATGTTTGTGCACATAACCCGGATGTTATGGAAAGTGCTGTTTACCGCAATGTGCGAATTATTCGTCCTGAAAAAGAAGATTACGTACCCTACACCGATTATATTGGCAGCAATCTCGAAATACTTGATATTGAGAGTGGTTTACGAAAAGTGATCCATCAATCGGCACACTCCATTCAGGCACCCAACTGGACACCTGATGATGAAAATCTGATCTACAACTCAAAAGGCCACTTATTCACCTACAAGCTGGCAGACGGAGAAATAAATCCGTTAAATACCGGTTTTGCTACCAATAACAACAACGACCATGTTCTTAGTTTTGATGGTAGTTTGTTAGGGATTTCGCACCACAGTGCGGATAACGATGGTAATTCAACGATTTATTACCTGCCGGCCAAAGGCGATTCTACTCCGGTTCGGGTTACAAAAACCGGAATTGGCGCTTCGTACTTTCACGGTTGGTCGCCCGACAAAAAAACGATGCTTTTTACCGGCCAGCGAAACGGACAATATGATATTTACAGTGTTGATGTAGCAAGCGGAGAAGAAACACAATTGTCCAACTTTAAAACGCTTGATGACGGTTCGGAATTCAGTCCGGATGGAAAATACATCTTTTTTAACTCGGCAAGAAGCGGAACAATGCAACTGTGGCGAATGGACGCCGATGGAAAAAATCCGGTACAGCTGACCAACGACAAATACAACGACTGGTTTCCACATGTTAGCCCGGATAAAAAATGGATCGTATTTATTTCATTCCCTGAAGATGTTGATCCCGGCGATCATCCGTTTTATAAACATTGCCTTATTCGATTAATTCCTTACGAAGGTGGCGAACCTCGTATTTTAGCCTATATTTATGGAGGTCAGGGGTCAATGAATGTTCCAAACTGGTCGCCAAACAGCAAGAAGATTGCGTTTATCTCGAACAGCAATTAAGCAAGATTCGATTCGCTTGCTGTACAAAATCAAAAAAATATGCCATGATAAAAAGATTAAGTTTCACTTTCGCTTTGTTAACCTCCCTTGTTTCGATGAGTTGCAAAGAGATAAACCACAGTCCGGTTGAAGAGGGTAAACTTGAAAATGGTGTTTATTCCAGTACCTATTTCAATATGAGTATGAATGTTCCGGAAAGCTGGGAGGTGGATACTATGGGCAAAATTGAAAGAAAGACACCTGCAGAAGAAGCAGATAAAAAGGATACTGTTTTAGTGGCCAATTTGCTCACTATCTACCGAGAAGGAGAACAAGAGGATTTTAAACCTAACCTGTCCATAATGGCAGAAAGCAAAACTCTTTATCCACAACTAAAAAAAGAAAGCGACTATTTGGAACATACCCAAAAACAATATGCAAATTTAGATCCTATAACTTCTGACATCAAAAAGAAGGTGCTAACTAACGACATTGAATGTTATACGTTCGATTTAGCAATGACCATTCAGGATATGACAATTAAACAAACCCATTTTGCATTAAAAAAAGAGGACTTTTATATCGACATCACAATTACGTATCAATCGGATAAGCAAAAAGAAGAATTGAAAGCCATTGTAAATTCGTTAACACTGAATTAGACCTAATCCAATCTTTTAAAAAAGGGATTTTCAACTTGTCAATAGTAAACGTTTTCGTTTATAATCGATTACGGCATTGTATTTTACCAGGAAATCGCTACCCAGCAAACCACAGATTTTGTAGTCGGTAACTTTTTGGTACAGTTCGTTTATATGATTCATATCCATCAGTGCCACTTTCATATTATCAACTTTTAGCTTACCAAAAAGCAGCGGTTTTAAAATACCTGACGAAGTTTTTAAGGGCTCCTCACTCATATTGGCTGCATGAAGATCTTCAGTTTCTCCATTTTCCGACAAAATAAAATCAGTAAGGTTTTTATCGAATACCGATTTGGATGCGCCGGTATCAACAACCCAATAAGCATTTTGCTCACCATTAAATTGTGAGGGCAGAATTAAATGATAATTCGAGGATTCCAGTTCTATAATGTCGATAGGTATTTTCGTTCGCATGGTTCCAAATTTAAAACAAATTCGCACAAAAAAGGCCCGCAAAAATTGCGGGCCTCTGTATGCTGTGTTTATACCGATATGAAATCAAATTGAACCTCAAAATTTCAATCGGCATTAACCATTGTAATTTCATCGTTTCGCTTAGGTCTCACGATGAAAAACAATTGGTATAATTCTATCGAATTATAGTAAATCGTTCACTTTTGAAACACCTTCTGCACTTGCAGTAAGTTTTTCTTTTTCGGCAGCTGAAAGTTCAATTTCAACAATTTTCTCGATACCGTTTTTACCAATCACACAAGGAACACCAATTGAAATGTCGTTTAAGCCATACTCACCTTCAAGTAAAGCTGAACATGGGAACATTTTTTGAGAATCCAAAGCAATGGCGCGCACCAATTCTGATACTGCTGCACCAGGAGCATACCATGCGCTGGTTCCCAGCAATTTTGTTAAAGTAGCACCACCAACTTTCGTAGCTTCAACTACTTCTGCTTGTTTTTCTTCGCTTAAAAATTCAGCAACAGGAACACTGTTACAAACGGCTTTATCAATTAATGGAACCATACCAGTATCGCTGTGACCACCAATTACCATCGCCGAGATATCTGACTGTGGGCAATCCATTGCTTCAGCCAATCTGTATTTGAAACGTGCGCTATCTAATGCGCCACCCATACCGATAATTCTGTTTTTAGGAAGACCTGTAGCTTTATGAGCCAGGTAAGCCATTGTATCCATTGGGTTACTTACCACAATGATGATTACGTTTGGCGACTCAGCAATTAATTTTTCAGCAACGTCTTTTACAATACCGGCATTAATACCAATCAGCTCTTCACGAGTCATTCCCGGTTTACGAGGAATACCACTGGTAATAACTGCAACATCGCTACCGGCTGTTTTCGTGTAATCGTTAGTGCTACCAACAATGTTCGAATCAAAACCGTTTAACGAAGCAGTTTGCATCAAATCCATCGCTTTTCCTTCAGCAAATCCTTCTTTAATATCAACCAAAACTATTTCTTCTGCAAAATCTTTAATTGCAATATACTCAGCACAACTTGCGCCTACTGCGCCTGCTCCAACTACTGTTACTTTCATTTTACTAGTGAGTTTTATATTATAAAATCGTTTTTATCTTAAACAATTGTCTGTCAAATTGTTTTAAGGCACGCAAAGTTAATTTTTTTTCGCGATGTCAGAAATAATTTGAAGCCCCCAAAACCGGTTTAACAAATTGGTAAAACATACGATTTGTCGCTCTAAACAGAAGTGATTTTAGTCACTAATAGTTGGCTTTTTTACGAATATGAAAGAGAATGGTTCGGTTAATTAAGGCCACAAGCGTATTACATTAATTCAACCAATAAGTCATTTTTAAAACCACCGCCCGGTTTCTTGAATTCCAGTTTCCGGTAAAATAATTGTCGGTATAAACCAGGTAAATATCTGAAACTGGTTGGTAACGCCACTGAAAGCGGGAATTGATATTAAGATTATCGATTTGCTCGTTATATTGTACAAAAGTCGACCAGAAGATTTTATCGCTAAAAGTGATATCCATTTTAGGACCTACCAGCCAAAATTGTTCGCGGCTAAATGGATCGCCCAAATCCATATCGGCGTAATTAAAATTCATGGCAAGGTTTACATAGGGTTGAAAACGGTAACCAATTTCACCCTCAACGTACTGTATATCGCCACTATAAAAACTACCTTTCACAATCTCGGCCTGCCAGGTAAATAACGATTTACGGGTGGATCTGTATGAAACCGCTAAAGCACCAAAATTATATTCCGATCCTTCGGGTAAATAATTTTCAGGATCCTGCGTTGGGTTAAAATCGCCACGAAGCTTTACAAACTGGTCGGTATATTCAAAACTCAACTGTGCACGGTTGGCAAATGTAAAATCGTATTCAAGCTGGTATTCATGTTCAATCAAATCCTTATCCGGATTATAATAATTATCGAGTTTTATACTTGGTCCATGACTCACCACTTTTTGTTCGGCACAAACGTGTAACCGGCTTCGGCACCAATAAAATTATATCCTGTTCGGCGCACATATCCGGCTTCAGCGCGGTAATTTTCGCCCACCGAAGTTTCGAAAAGTCCAAGTTGAATATGAGGGGTTTTATACATTAACATGGCTCCCTGCGAGTATTGTTTGTCGGGATTATCAGGCTGAAATGAGCGATGGTAGAAGAATTTCCCATCCCAAACATTATCTTTGCTAGCCAGGTTATAGTCGAAACCAATCACACGGTTAAACATGCTGGTATCCGAGGGCACATCAAAGTATTCTTTATTAACGGCAATAAATCCGAGGCTCGATCGTGTAAAAATCTTCTTCTGAACGGAAGCTACTGTAAAATTCCGCGCCAGGTTTTCACCTGTTTCTTCGGTGGCCATATTCATAAAACCAACCCGCCAGTTGTTACCAATTTTTCCACTCAACCGGACTCCTGCAAGCACCGGAGCATCCAAACCAACTCTTCTTGAAAAAAATGGAGTAAGCGAATGTGCGTAGCCGTAACTTGAAAACAGGTCGCTGTTCTCTAGGAAGAACTGCCGTTTTTCGGGAAAGAACAATTCAAAACGATCGATATTGGTTACCTGTTGATCCACTTCAACCTGGGCAAAATCCGGATTGTAAGTCAAATCGAGTGTCATGGAAGAAGAGATACCCACTTTGGCATCAAAACCAATATCGGTACGATAATCGGTACTTGTTCCGGCCTCAAAATCTTTTGCCGCTCCGCCTAGTAAATACGGAATTACCGAAAACTGCATTTTTGATTTTGGCAACGGCTCTTCAAATTTCATACGTCCGGTATACGCCAGTGATGCCGTTGGGAACTGCCTTGGAACAGGTGCCCATGCCGACTTTTCATCCGATTTTAAATCGAGGCGGCTAAAGTTTACATTCCACTCGCGGCTTCCTGTTGGATAACGAACCGACTTAAACGGAATGCGCATTTCGCTTACCCAGCGGTCGTCGTAATGTTTGGTTTCAATCTCCCATTTGCAATCCCAATCCAACGAAATACTACTTCCGTTGCTCATGGTTCCATCCCATTTTGCGCCCGAGGCGGAAACCCCAAACGAAAAACCACTTGTCTGGTCTAAAAATGTATCGAAAAATATAAGCAGGTTGTCGTTACTTCCAAAACTAAAATCGCGCCGGAAAGATTCCATAATCCGATCGCCTGGAATGTAGTCGTAAAAAATTTGCGCTACATACAAAGCTTTGTCGTCGTAGGCCATCATCATTGTTGAAGGTTGTTTGGCAAACCCGGTATCGATGGGCAAAACCCGGTAAAACTTATCGGCTTTTTGCGCGCGTTCCCAATCGTTTTCGTCAATTACACCATCAATGGTTATTTCAGATTGCAATTTCTTAACCTGATAGACATAATCTTTGTTGAAGGTATTAATTGTGGTATCCGACTTTAAGATAAAATTACTGGCAACAGCGGTTACCGAGAAAAATAAGCAGAGGATTAAGACCAAAGACAACTTCATAAGAAATAGCTTTAATTGATTTAGGTAAAATAAGTTGTCGACAAAGATATCAAATTGTCTCAATCGCAATGTGCAAATTGTCACATCTAATAAAATTCTACAAACAAAAAGCCCTGACGGTAACCGTCAGGGCACAAAAAACAATGTTCAAGCAAGATCTGCTACAAGGAGATTGGTACCCCGTTGTAGAAATCAAGTATTTTCGTGCGGAAAATATATTCATATTTTGCCTGTAGCAGATTCGACTGCGCATTGGTCAGATTTGTTTTACTCTGGTTGTACTCAACGGAGTTAATCATTCCTACATTAAATTTTTCTTCGGTGTAACGGAAAGCTTCTTTCATTGAAGCCACTGCCTTATCAGACGAAATGTAACGGTTTAACGCTGCCAGAGCATTGGTGTATACTTGCTCAATATCTCTGCGCAAAACATTACGGCTTTGTTGTAATTGATATTCGTAATCGGCAATTTGCAGTTCGGAGTTAGTAATATTGTTTTTTACCTGGAAACGGTTAAAAATTGGAATACTCAATGTAAGCCCCAGACTTGAGCGGCTGTTGTTTTTTAGTTGTGTTCCTAAATCAATCGTCTCGTTAGCTATTTTATACTGGTTATTGTACTGGTTGTAATAATTAGCCCCAAAGCTCAAACTCGGGTAACGGCCTCCCTTTGCAATTGCCAATTGTTTCGATGCACTTTCAACGCGCAGCTGGGCGGCTTTTATTTCAGGACGTACGTTAATAGCTGTGCTAAATATATCGTAGGCATTAATCATAGTAAGGTTGGCCTGAATTTCGGGTAACGATGGTTTTTCAATCGTAAAACTTTCGGCCATGGGCAGTTCTAAAAGCTGAAATAAATTCAGATACGCCAGCTGAACCCGGTTTTGAGCATTTACCAAATCCAACTCTTCGCGTGCCAGTTGCGCCTCAATTTCGAGCAATGCCCCCGGGCTTCACTACCTGCATCAACCAATTGGCGGGTGCGTTCAATTTGTTGTTTTGTAACTTCAATAGTTGCTTCGGCTACCAACTCCAGTTCTTCGGCAAAAAGAATTTCAAGATATTCTGCCGATATGGAAAGCATAATATCATCTTTTGTTTTTTGCAAGTCGGCCATGGTAGCCTGCAAATCGAGCTCGCGCATTTTAACGGTATTACTCAGTGTCATTCCGTTATAAAGCGTAATATTGGTATTTAAGCCACCGGCAACACTCGATGAGTTGATATTATCGTAAGTATTGTCGTAGGTTAGCGAGCGACCGAAACTAAAATCGTTGCTCAACTGACCATTCAAATTAGGCAGCTTATCATCTTTTGCCTGCTTAACAAGTATTTCGTTATAACGTGTTGATATTTCCTGTCGTTTTACCTGAAGATTGTTTTCGATGGCATAATCGAAACAGGTTTGCAAATCCCAAACGTTTTGCGCCTGCAGATTCAAGGCTCCTGCCGACAGTATAATTCCTAAAAAAAAGGTTAAAAGACTCTTCATCATGTATTGTTTTTTGTTTTGCGACTAATTTACATAAAGCAATGTGAATTACCTATTGTTTGTATCAAGTCAAAGATTCAACTTCATTCCGTCATGCTGAATTCATTTCAGCATCTTTTAAATAACAGAGATTCCGAAACAAGTTCGGAATGACGCATTCTGCGACTTGATACTTAATTTGACACTAACCATTATTGGCTTGCGCTTCCTGTACTTTCTTCGGATCGATCTTTTCGCCTTTCACGCTATCCTCCACTTTCAATCCTTCTGTTATTTCTATATTTATTCCGTCAGAAAGGCCGGTGTGTACGAAACGTTTTTCGTAGTTTGGTTCCTCGTTTGTTCCTGTATTCACTTCAACAAACGACGAATCGTTTTCAAACTGTAGCAGACCTTCTGGAATAACCATTACGTTTTCTTTGCGCTCTAAAACGATATTGGCATTTGCACTGTACCCTGCACGGATAAACTGGCCTTCTTTCAGTTTTACATTTGCTTTAATCTCAAACTGAATGGCTCCATTTTCTTCCACCCCTTTTGGCGAAATATATTCCAAAACAGCAGCAAATTTTTCTTCATCGATAGCACCTATTTCCATTTCAATTGGCATTCCTTCGCGGATTTTCCCTACCTCGGTTTCATCTACATTTCCTTCAAAGATCATATCGCCCATATCGGCAACCGATGCAATGGTAGTTCCTGCGTTAAAGGTATTTGCCTGTATTACGGAGTTACCTTCTTCAACCGGAACATCCAACACCATTCCGTTAATGGTTGAGCGCACCAGCGTATTAGTAGCCGTTTCAGCCTTTTTTGTTACACCATTTTTAATTAATTCTAAATTATTTTCGGCAGCTGTCAATTCTTCTTTGGAAGAATCGTAAGCTACTTTTGCCGATTTAAACTCTTCGTACGAGATCACTTCTTTGTCGAACAGTTTTTGCTGGCGGTCGTAATCGATCTGTGCATCTTCGAAATTAATCTTTGCACGATTTACACGCGTTTCTGCCGAATTAAGTGTTACCATATCAGGAATAATTTTGATACGTGCCACTACCTGGCCTTTGGTAATTTTATCGCCGGCAACAACATACAGCTCATCAATAATTCCTGAAACCTGCGGAACGATCTCAATTTCAAAGCGCGGTACCACCGAACCGGTAGCTACCGTTTTCATTACCACATCGCTGTAAAAAGGTTTCTTGTTCTCAAAAAAATCTGTTTTCTTTTTCGATTTGTTGTAAAGGAAGAAAAGTGTTCCTCCAAATATTGCAACCAATACTACAACTCCTAAAATTCTAAATACTTTCTTCATGGCTAAATTGTTTTTTGTTCTTTATTATTTTTTACACGAAGACTCAAAGTCCTCAAGTTTTTGCATACTACCTACCATTCGCTCGGTTACTCATTAACTACTTTGCCTTGTGTAATCTACTCATCGCGCAAAGCATCAATCGGTTTAATACTTACGGCCCGGCGTGCGGGAATCAATCCGGCAAAAATTCCGGAAACCACTAATACTGAAAGTGCACCAATTGCCATTTGGAAACTAACCTCCGGGTGGCGAAAGAAAATATCATCGCCACTACCGGCATTCATTTCCAGCACCATATTCAGCAGTTCCAGCAATCCTACACCCAACGCTAAACCAATGTATCCGGCAATAACGGTGAGGAAAACACTTTCGGCAACAATGTGAAGAATTACTTTGCCGGGCGTGGCACCAATAGCGCGCTGGATACCTATTTCCTGGGTACGTTCTTTAATAATTACCAGCATAATATTACTTACCCCAATTACTCCGGCCAGCAAAGTTCCAATTCCCACAATCCAGGTTAAAAGCTGAATTCCGTTAAACAGTCCCATGTATTTTTTCCATTCCACTTCAATATTAAACGATCCAACAGCTTGTTGATCATCGGGAGCAACACTGTGGCGTTCTTTCATCAATTCTTTTAAACGATTTTCAACCTTGCTCACCGGCACTCCGGGTTGAGATGTTACCGAGAAAAAATGCACATCGTCGCCCATGTTAAAGGTTTTTTGCATGGTCGTGAAAGGCATTATTATGGTCTCGTTTTTTCTGCCACTGCCAATGTTTACACGGGTTTCGCCTTTTACCACACCAACTACCTGGAAATAAACACCGTTAATCTTCAGGTACTCACCAATCGGATCTTCATCTTCGTCAAATAGCACTTCCACTACTCGTTCGCCAATGTTTACCACTTTTCGTGTATGTTGGATATCGATGGTATTAATCAATCGCCCCTGCAGCGGAGTCCACGGATCAATCTTGAAAAACTCGGGGTAGTCGCCAAAAATATTGAAGGAACCTGTTTTTTTACCGCGAATTACGTTATCGCCATTTCCGCTTCGTGGCCCGAACAAACGCGGCGACAAATATTCAATATCGCTGATGTTGGCTTTTATATATTTTATATCTGTGTTTTTGTAGTTCCAGCGTCGTCCCCGTTGAAATCCTTTATAGGGTTTGCTAGTGGGTTCGGTCCAGAAAAATGCCGAGTTGGATGCGAATGCTTTTATTCCGTCCATCACCCCGTTCTCGAGGGCACGGCCGGCTCCCGACATAACTACCAGCATAAATATTCCCCAGAACACACCAAAAGCGGTCATAAAACTACGCATCCGGTTTTTCTTCAAGGCGCTTAATATTTCTTTCCAAAGGTCTAAGTCGAACATCGTTTTCTGCTTTTGTTTTTGTTTCTGTTATTCGTCGCGTAATGCTACAATCGGTTTGATCTTTGCAGCTCGTTTTGCCGGAATATAACCGGCAATAGCTCCGGCAACCACTAGTAACAATGTTGCCGACATGGCAATTCCCAGGTCTACCGTTGGGTTGCGGAACAAGGTTTCTCCGTTTCCGCCGTTAGTTGCTGCTGATGCCTCAAATTGTTTCTCCACAACAAAATTCAATCCCTCCATCAGCCCGGTTCCAAGCACCAAACCAATATATCCGGCGATGGTTGTAATCATTACAGCTTCCAAAAGAATCAATCCAATTACTGAGGCAGGACTGGCACCGATGGCTTTACGGATACCAATTTCTTTCGTACGCTCTTTTACCACAATCAGCATGATGTTACTTACGCCAACCACACCGGCAATGAGGGTGCCTATTCCGATTATCCAAATAAAAATATCAATGGCCTGGAAAATCTTCATGGTTTGAATCACGTCTTCCAGTTTGTTGTACGATCCCAAAGCGGAATCATCGGTAGCATCGAATTTATGTTTGCGCGCCAGTGTTTCCCGCACACGCTTTTCAATGGCCTGGCTTTCTTCCAGTGTTTCGGCATTTATAGTTAATGCAAAATTGTGCAGGCGGTTGGAGCCGTTAAATACTTTTTGCCCGGTTGTTACTGGAATGTATGCATTTCGGTGACGAGTACCACCTCCTTCTGTGCAAATTCCAACCACTTTAAACGGAATATTATTTACACGAACATATTCACCAATAGCCTCTTTCCCATCAAAAAGTGCATCGTAAATATCTTTTCCCAATACCACCGATTTTCGTGTCTGCTTGATATCAACCTGGTTCACAAAACGGCCGTCAACAATATCTATCGACTCCACATCTTTTAAATCAGGGTGACAGGTTACTGCAGTGTACTCGCCGTATTCATTTCCGTATGAAAAAAGGTTGCCACCAATAAAATACCGACCCGAAGTTTTTTCAATTCCTTCCAGGTCTTTCAGAATATCGTAATCGGCATTGGTAAATCGAATTTCGCGTCCTTCCTGCATTCCCTTATAAGGAATACTTGTGCGGCCAGTCCATAGCCACATAGCATTTACGGCATCGCGCATAAAGTTTTGCGACACACCATTGCTTAAACCATTACCGGCTCCCAACAAGATCATTAGCATGAAAATCCCCAGGCAACACTAAATCCGGTAAGGAAAGTGCGCATTTTATTTTTTTTGATGGTGGCAAAAATCTCCTGCCATTTATCAATATCGAACATGATAGCTTAAGTTTAAAGTGAAAAGTTACAAGTTGAGCACAGCTAAGCTGGGCGAAATCCCGACTGAAACGTCGGGAGCAAACTGAAAACGGTGACTGAATACTTCCTTAAGCAGTTTCCAATTCTTTGGCGTACTGATTCTGAAAGTTTTTTAACTCGCCGTTTTTAATGATCTCATCGATCCGGCCATCTTTCAAACGGACAATTTTCTGAGTCATCGAAGCAATATCATGCTCGTGCGTTACCAGAATAACTGTAATTCCGTCGTTGTTAATTTCTTTCAGAATATCCATTACTTCGTACGAAGTGCTGGTGTCGAGTGCACCGGTTGGTTCGTCGGCAAAAATAATTTTTGGCTGAGAGATAAGCGAACGTGCAATGGCAACACGTTGTTTTTGTCCGCCCGACATTTCGCTGGGCAAATGCGTTGCCCAATCCAACAAACCAACTTTATCGAGGTATTCCTCTGCAATTTTGTTTCGCTTTTTACGATTTACTCCTTGGTAATACAACGGAAGGGCCACATTCTCCATGGCGTTTTTAAAGGAAATAAGGTTGAAAGACTGAAATACAAAACCTACCAACTCGTTTCTTAATTGGGCAGCTTTCTTTTCCGACATGTCCTTTATCAGCGATCCGTTTAAATAATACGACCCTTCGTCGTAATTATCTAAAATACCTAGGATATTTAATAGGGTTGATTTTCCGGAACCCGAAGACCCCATAATGGAAACGAATTCTCCTGTTTCAATTTCGAGGTCGATTCCTTTTAATACATGCAACGAGTTACTCCCCGTTACGTACGACTTGTGAACATTGTTTAGACTAATCATGGCTTGAACTTGTTTTTTCGAAGGAATTCCCCCGAGATTGTTTTTTGTTTTTGTTTTCATGTTAAAATTGACTAAAAAAAGGTTTACCCTTATCATTTTTTCGATGAACAGCCCGTTTTAACATGTAAAAAAATGAACTTGAACGTTTTTTGTTTTTTATGGCTTTAAAGCTTGCTCGTTGTTTCAGTTATGGGACGCACAACTTTTTGTTACGTTACAACGAAATATCGTTTTTTAGAAATGCCTGGCATAAACCTATAATCTTTCCGTATTTTTGATTTCTAATATTTCAGGAAATGGGAACAACAACAGTTTCACTAAAATTGCCTACCGACTTCAGTCCGGAATTGCTTCAAAGCAGAATCGCCAAAACACTTCGTATTAAAAATTTTTCGTACCAGCTGGAGACCAAAAGCCTCGATGCCCGAAATAAATCGAATATCCACTGGCTGGTAAAAGCGGTTGTAACATCCTCGGAGATGAAGGGTGATGAACACATTGAAAAGGAGAAACTGGAAATACCGTACAAAAAAAGCAACAAAAAAATTGTGGTTGTGGGAAGTGGTCCGGCAGGATTTTTCAATGCTTTGGTATTGCAAAAAGCTGGATTTGAGGTTACATTGATTGAGCGTGGATCGGATGTCGGAACACGAAGCAAAGCCATTTCCAGCTTTGAGCGAACCGGTGTTTTTAATCCGCAAAACAATTACGCTTTTGGCGAAGGTGGCGCAGGAACATTTTCTGACGGGAAACTGACTTCGCGATCCAAACGCATTTCAAAAGAGAAACAATTTATCCTGTCAAGTTACGTGGAAGCCGGTGCACCGGAGGAGATTTTATACATGACCCACCCACATTTGGGAACCGACAACCTTCGAAAAATTGTGCAGAATTTGCGTGAATCTTTTGAGAGTCTTGGAGGTAAATTTCTGTTTGAAACAATGTTGGAAGATGTGGTAATAACCAATTCAAAAGTAAAAGAGGTTATTTCATCCAAAGGTAATTTTCCTGCTGATGCGCTTTTTATTGCGCCCGGCCATTCTGCTTTCGAAACCTATAAAATGTTGATCAAAAGAGGCATTCCTTTCCGCACTAAAAACTTTGCCATTGGCAGCCGGATGGAACACACGCAGGAAACCATAAATAAAGCGCAATGGGGACAACCAAAACTTCCGGGCGTTAAAGCGGCCGAATACCGTCTTACTTCGCAGGCTGATGGCAAACATTCGGTTTTTTCGTTTTGTATGTGCCCGGGCGGCATGGTTGTTCCGGCAGCAGCTTACGAACACACCAACATCGTTAATGGCATGAGCTATTATAAACGCAACGGCAATTTCGCTAATGCTGCCTGTGTTGCAGCAATTCATCCCGATGAGCTGGCAGGTAAAACAGTTTCTGCAATTGAAGCGCTGGACAATCTGCAAAAACTGGAAGAAAGTTTTTATCAATATGCAGCGGGTTATGCAGCACCGGCGTGTTCTATTAACGACTTCCTGAAACAAAAAGGAAAAGGATCGCAGTTTGAAACCAGTTACCCACTGGGATTAAAACCGGCTCCGCTGTGGGAATTGCTGCCCCAACAGGTTGTTGAATCGATGCAAGTTGGCTTGCAGGATTTTATGCGTAAAATGCGGGGATTTGAAAACGGCAATTTGTTGGGTCTCGAAAGTAAAACTTCATCTCCGGTTCAGGTTATTCGCGACAGAAATGGGCTATGCGAAGGATTCGACAATTTATACATGGTTGGAGAAGGAAGCGGATATGCAGGCGGAATTATTTCGAGTGCCGCCGACGGGATTAAAGCGGCCACGCACTACATTGAAACCAAATCATTGTAAACTTCCGGTTAATTAGGCTGTTCTTTATTTAGATTGATTCTATTAATTACACGAAAAGAATTAGTTTTGTAGTCCTTAAAATAATACGACAAAACATGGCAGTTAAAGATTTACCTTTTAGTAAAGAACAGCTTGATAGCATTATTGAAAACCACCCTACTCCATTTCATATTTATGATGAAAAAGCGATTCGTGAGAATGCGCGTTATTTCAAAAACGCCTTTTCGTGGAACGAAGGATTTAAGGAATATTATGCGATTAAAGCAGCTCCAAATCCATATTTGATGAAGATCTTAAAGGAAGAAGGATTTGGTATCGACTGTAGTTCTGTTGCTGAGTTAGAGCTGGCAAAACGAGTTGGAATGAGTGGCGATGAAATTATGCTTACCTCCAACGATACTCCGGCTTACGAATTTCAGCTTGCAAAAGATTTAGGTGCCATTATCAACCTCGACGATATTTCTCATATTGATTTTGTGGAAAAAAACGTTGGATTGCCGGATACCATTTGTATGCGCTATAATCCGGGCAGTTTAAAAGAGGGCAACCTGATTATCGGTCATCCGGAAGAAGCCAAATATGGTTTTACGCACGATCAAATGATTGAAGGGTACCGCATACTAAAAGAAAAAGGTGTTAAACATTTTGGTATTCACACCATGGTAGCTTCAAACGAACTTGATTCAAGTTACTTTGTGGAAACTGCAGAGCTGCTGTTTAAACTAATTGTTGAGGTTTACGAAAAAACCGGTGTGAAGATCGAATTTGTGAACATGGGTGGTGGAATTGGAATTCCATATAAACCGGGCGAAAAACCGGTAGACCTGGAGTTTGTTAGTGCGGGAGTAAAAAAACACTACGACGATATTCTTATTAAGGCCGGACTTGCTCCATTGAAATTATTTTTTGAATCGGGTCGTGCCATAACCGGACCTTACGGTTACCTGGTAACCAAAGTTCGCCACATTAAAAAAACATATAAAACCTATGCCGGACTGGATGCCTGCATGACTAATCTGATGCGCCCTGCACTTTATGGAGCTTACCATCATATTACCGTTATGGGGAAAGAAAATGATGAGGCAACAATAAAATACGACGTTACCGGATCGTTGTGCGAAAACAACGATAAATTTGCCATCGATCGCATGTTGCCGGAAATTGAGCCGGATGATATTCTTGTTATTCACGATACCGGAGCACATGGTCACTCAATGGGATTTAATTACAATGGCAAACTAAAATCTGCCGAGTTGTTACTTCGCGAGAATGGAAATGTGGCAGAAATCCGACGTGCAGAAACTCTCGAGGATTATTTTGCGACACTCGACTTCGATGGTGTGAAACACTTTTAAAAAAAGGAATACTTCACAATAAATTAATGAGGCCGGGCAACAAAACCCGGCCTTTTTTGTATTTTTAAAAGCACACTAAACAGCAAACAATGAAAATAGGATACGACGCAAAACGAGCATTTCTGAATACCTCCGGGTTGGGCAATTATAGCCGAAATACGTTGAATGCTCTTAAGAAATATTTTCCGGAGCACGACTACTCTCTTTATACTCCTGAGATAAAAACAGAGATGTTGGAAGAACAGGAAAAATTCGAGATAATAGCTCCAGATCATAGTCAGTCAGGTTTTAAAAAAGCAATTTGGCGTTCGGTGCAACTTAGCGAAGAAATTCAGGGACACAATCTTGACGTGTTCCATGGATTGAGCAATGAACTTCCCAAAGGAATTCATAAAACCTCCATCCCAACGCTGGTAACTATTCACGATCTGATTTTTATTCGTTATCCGCAATTTTATAAAACCCTCGACCGCGCTATTTATTTCCGAAAAACAAAATATGCCTGTAATGCCGCTACACGAATTTTAGCTATCAGTCAGCAAACCAAAGACGATATTATCGATTTTGTTGATGTTGATCCGGAGAAAATTGAAATTATCCACCAGGCTATTTCTCCCCTATTTTTCGAAAATGCCAACACCGGGCAAATCAAAGAGAAATACAAATTACCTAACGAATTTGTACTTGCAGTTGGCACGGTGGAGGAACGCAAAAATCAACTCTCGATTATAAAAGCATTGGTAGAAAGAAACATCGATATGCCGCTGGTGTTGGTAGGAAATCCAACATCGTATTGTAACGACATACATAAATACATTGCAGAAAAGCAACTTCATAACCGTGTAATTTTTCTGAAAAATATTCCTGAAGAAGACCTGGCGGGTATTTATCAGTTGGCACAACTTTCGATTTACATTTCGGTATTCGAGGGTTTTGGACTGCCTGTTATCGAATCGATGGCATGTGGCTGTCCGGTAATTACATCTAACGCTTCATGTTTACCGGAGACGGCCGGTGGTGCAGCAGTACTTTGCTCGCCACAAAACATAGAGGATCTTGGTAACAAAATTGAAAAAATTCTTACTGATACGAATTTCCGCAAAGAATTAATTTTAAAAGGGCGGGAAAGGGCCAATGAATTTCAACCCAAAAAATATGTTGAAAAATTGATTTCTTTGTACGCTGAATTAATAAAGTAATATATCCACCTATCGGCGCTTTGTTCTGATTATCCGACATTGGCGGCAGGAGCGCCGAAGAAGCGACAGAGGTTACGATAAGCTACACAAACAAAGGATTATGCATGACGATATAAAAAAAGCAGTTGAGGTGTTGAAAAACGGAGGAATAATTCTTTACCCAACCGACACCATTTGGGGCATTGGCTGCGATGCCACTGATGAAAAAGCAGTGAAACGCATTTACGACATAAAAAAACGTGAAGACTCGAAAAGTATGCTTGTATTGATGGAAAACCCGGCATTACTTGATCGTTATGTGGATGAAGTGCCGGAAGTTGCCTGGGATTTGGTTGAGATTAGTACAACTCCGCTAACCGTTATTTACCCCGGAGCAAAAAATCTGGCCGCCAATTTAATTGCCGACGATGGCAGTATCGGCATCCGTTTTACCAAAGAGGATTTTACACGCCAGTTACTACAGCGTTTTCGCCGGCCAATAGTTTCCACATCAGCAAATATAAGTGGAGAGAAATCGCCGGACTTTTTTGATGCTATTTCGGAAGAAATAAAAGATGCGGTTGATTACGTTGTTGAATTCCGCCAGGAAGATCGCTCTTCATCAAAACCATCGAGCATTATAAAACTGAGACCGGGCGGACAAATCGATATTCTCAGAAAATAAATAGGCCACCTGAAAAACAGATGGCCCATTAATTCGTTTCTGTTCTATTCTATCACATACTTTTCACTCTTCCTGAGCCGGCTACCGAAGCATCAACAGTTGGATTACCTTTGTTATACACGCTTCCTGAACCGGCAATTCGTGCTTTCACCGAACCATTTGATCTAACGTTACAATTGCCCGACCCTGATGTGCTAACCGTAACATCTTCCGCTTCAAATCCGTCGGCCTTACAATTACCCGAACCGGAAATTGAAACGTTTAGTTCTTTTGCAACTCCATCGCCAGCTATTCGAATATTACCCGAGCCGGAAATGCTTCCTTTTACTTTATCCGATGTTAGATCATCAATTTCAATATTTCCACTGCCACTAACAGCCAAATCGATTATCCTTGCGTTAATTTCGTCGGCTAAAATGTCTCCAGACCCTGAGACTCCCAGTGCATCAACGTCCGGCACACTAATGTAAATATCGATTTTTCCGGGTTTGTAATTGCGTTGAAAAATACTTCTACCCGGAAAACGAATCACCAGTTTACTTCCATTTACTTCAGTAATAATATCTTCAAGAGTCGACTTTTTAGCAACTATCCGCACGCTTTGTGTGCTGCCTTGCTCTAAATGAACGGTTGCCGGTATGCGCAAATTAATTTCCGAAAAACTTGAAACATCGCGTGTTTCTTCTTCTGCCTGAACAGTTGAGGCAATAAACAAGCCCATTACAAAAAGGCTCAATAATAAAATTCTGGTTTTCATGCGATTAAATTGTTTATGCGATAAGCATCGTATAGAATTCGCATTTTACTTTTTATAATTACTATTGGTGCGATTCCAGTTAAATGCTCATTTCATGTAATTATTATTTAAATTTTCTGCTTATTTTTTTCATTGTTAAGAATAATAATTGACGATTATAAGTCGTATTCAGCCAAAATACTGCCCTGCCAATAGCCTTACAACATTTTAATGACGTGCAAACCCGCACAAAGTTGCACACGAGGTAAAAATAATTTTATCTTTTATTTTTTATACCAAGTAATCCGGAGCTGATTGTTGTTTGTAAATTAATTTGAACTGAAAAACGAAGGAATAGAATGTTGATTACAATGTTGCACAATGTGTGAAATTCTTCCACGATATTTACCCCATTTCAACGCTCTAATGATGTTGATTGTAAGTATATTTAGAAAACCACGAAATACCCTGTTAAATATTATTTCCGGCCTCTGTAACCGTACCATTTTCTTCAATTAAAGGAGAAGCACCATTAATCCATGTAGGGAATGCACTGCCTAAACCTTCCAGAATAAACTGAATGGCAATTGCAGTAACAATAATACCAAATAAGCGAGAAATGGCAGTGAATACCAATGGGTCTATCCTTTTATCCAACCAGCTTGAGGACATCAGGCTAAGCAACAACAAGAATAAAGTAAAAACAAGAACAACGGTTAATAATATGGAATCCGTCCAGTTATTAAGACCTCCTCCAAACAAAATAAGTGTGGTAATTGAACCGGGACCAACAATAAAGGGAATAACCATAGGCACAAATATCTGCCTGAATTTCATCTTGGCAATATACAGGGCTGATCCTTCTTCAAGTTCTTGAGAACCCATTTTTACATTTTGTCCGTCAATCATTCTTATCCCTGTAAGTAATAACAGGATGCCGCCAGCTACTTTAAAAACTACCAAATCGATGGAGAAAAACTGCAAAATATATTTTCCAGCCAGTAAAAACATAACGAGCATAATAACACTCACACCAATGGTTAACCACGCGAGTCTGGTTTTTACTTGTGTCGACACATCCTGGGTGAGCTCTGACCACATGGGAACAATGGCCACCGGATTGACAATGGCTACAATGGCCGCCAAAAAATTTAGATAAAAATTCCAATTCATCCTGGTTGACTTTTTTATTTGACCATGTCTTTTGAAAGAATTGTGCCATTGTATAACAGCATTGAGAAAAATGCCAGATGACTATTGAATTCATCCACCACGAAATGATACTAAGGAATACTTGTGCAGATTTTGAGCCTCAATTAAGCGTCGATCAATCCGTCGGGTAAATTTAGCGTTAAGGTACTTTCATTTTCGCTATACGAAACCAATATCTCCTCATGAAACGGGATCAACAATTCTTCGCCCCTGTACGAAACGGTAAAAACAATATTCCCTGAATAATCCTCAACCTGGTCGATTATACCAATTTCGCCCAACTTGCTATCGATTAGCATCAGTCCTTCAAACATCGATTCTGTTTCTTCCTGCTCGTCGATAATCTCTGAATGAAACAAGTAAGCTCCGGCGCCGATCAGTCGTTTGGCATATTTTTCATCGTCAACCCAGTCGAATTTGACAATGGCCGATTTTGACGACCGGAAACGGAAACCATCTTTTTCAAGAAAGAAAGGAACAAGCAAACCATCGAGCTCAACAAAAAAGCGGTCGCTTTCTTCCACTGAATATTCAAACTGTTCGTCAAACTCCAGAACTACTTCACCATGTACGCCGTGCGTTTTTCTGAAGAATCCAACTTTTTGGCAATCGGTTTTAGGTATCGTTTCCATACTTCAAAAGTAAAGCATTTTTACCTTGAAACGCTAGTTGCCAGTAGAAAGTTCCAAAAATGTGCGACATAATTTTTTCCCGGGAAGGCCAAATGATACCATAATACACAAAAAAACCACCTGCCAATCGACAAGTGGTTTTTTATAATAAGATGAGTTCTCTTTCTTAAGATTTCGCACCTTTTTCTTCTTCCGAAGCGCCTTCTTCTGCAGCAGGTGCTTCAGCTTTTGGAGTTTCAACTTCCGGGGTTTCAACTTCCGGAGTTTCAGCTTCCGGAGTTTCTTCAACTTCAGCGCTTGCTTCTTCTTCTGCAGCGGCTTCTGCTCTTTCAGCAGCAACGGCAGCTTCAGCTTCAGCAACTAATTCTGCTTCTCTTGCAGCAATAGCAGCAGCTCTGTCTTCGTTGATTTTCTTCTCAGCATCCAATTGTTTTTGAGTCTCAGCATCAGCTTCACCTTTCAGACGATCAATTTTTGCCTGAATTTTAGCTTCTTTTTCTGAAAGCCAATTCTCTAAACGTTTTTCAGCTTCAGCTTCATCGAAAGCTCCTTTTTTAACTCCACCCGCAAGGTGTTTTTTGTACATTACACCTTTGTAAGACAAAATTGCTCTTACAGTGTCGGTTGGTTGTGCGCCTTTAACAAGCCAGTCGTAAGCTTTGTCAAAATCGAGATCGATAGTAGCAGGATCAGTGTTAGGATTGTACGTGCCAATTCTTTCAATGTACCTGCCATCTCGTGGCGCCCTGCTATCAGCTACTACAATATGGTAGTATGCGTAGCGTTTGCGACCGTGTCGCGTTAATCTCATTTTTACTGGCATAATTCTATTTTAAATTTTGAAAAATGTGGCGCAAAGATAGTATAAAAATCTGTTCCTGAAAGTTTTGCCCCGAATTTTATACGACGCTTTTGTCACTTATCTTTTAACGTATTGTTGCTCGTAATATTTTTGGTAATCGCCTGATGTAACATTCTCCAGCCATTCCGTATTTTCGAGGTACCAGTCGATGGTCTTTTCAATACCTTCCTCAAACTGCAACGATGGTTCCCAGCCCAATTCGTTTTTAATTTTTGTGGCATCGATGGCGTAACGCAAATCGTGGCCGGCACGGTCTTTCACATAGGTAATCAGCTTTTCCGATTCACCTTCCGGGCGGCCAAGTTTTTCATCCATTTTGCGACACATCACGCGAATCAAATCGATGTTCGTCCACTCGTTAAACCCGCCAATATTGTAGGTTTCGTTAATTTTGCCTTTGTGGAAAATTACATCGATAGCGCGGGCATGATCAACCACCCAAAGCCAGTCGCGTACGTTTTCGCCTTTACCGTAAACCGGAAGCGGTTTGTTGTTTTTAATATTGTGAATGAAGAGTGGAATCAACTTCTCGGGAAACTGAAACGACCCATAATTGTTTGAACAGTTTGAAATAACTGTTGGCACGCCAAAAGTATCGTTGTAGGCACGCACAAAATGGTCGGAACTGGCTTTTGATGCCGAGTACGGACTGTGCGGATCGTAAGCTGTTTCCTCAGTAAACATTCCCTCGTTGCCCAGCGAGCCGTAGACTTCATCGGTTGAAATATGGTAGAAACGTTTGGCGTCAAAATTGGCTGCCCAAATGTGTTTTGCAGCATTCAGTAAATTAACGGTGCCAATAACATTGGTAAAAACAAACTCGGAAGGATTCGAGATGGAACGATCGACATGCGATTCGGCAGCCAAATGAATGACCCCATCAAACTGACGTTCTTCAAACAGTTGCTGAATAAAATCGCTGTCTACAATATCGCCTTTTACGAATTCGTAATTTGGCTTGTCCTCAATATCTTTTAAATTATTGAGGTTACCTGCGTAAGTCAATTTATCGAGGTTTACAATGTTGTAATCGGGGTAGTTATTTACAAATAAACGAACCACATGCGAACCGATAAATCCGGCACCTCCGGTAATGAGAATTGTTTTCTTCATAATGTGTCTGTTTTCAGACAAAAATACAGGAATTGATCAAAATAAAACTGACAAAGGCTGTATTTCGAACCTATTATTTTATTCCTCTAACTTTTTTCTCCCAGTTCCAGGCTGAAAGTAAGGTCTCTTCTGTTCCTTTTTCAGCTTTCCAGCCCAGTTCTTCGTTGGCAAAAGTAGTGTCGGCCCAAATTTTTTCGATATCGCCGGCACGACGATCAACAACTTTATAATTCAGTTTCACGCCTGTTGCTTTCTCAAAACCATTTACAATTTCCAGTACCGACAATCCATTTCCGGTACCAAGATTAAATATTTCGTAGCTCTTTTTGTTTTTGCCTTCCAGCAATCGCTCAATTGCTACTACGTGAGCCTTCGCCAAATCTACAACGTTAATGTAATCGCGAACGGCCGATCCATCTACCGTATCGTAATCGTCGCCAAACACTTTAAGCTCGTCGCGTAACCCAGCCGCTGTTTGCGTAATAAAAGGCACCAGGTTTTGTGGCACTCCCAGCGGTAATTCTCCAATCAAAGCAGTTGGATGTGCGCCTATGGGATTAAAATAACGCAGTGCAATTCCTTTCAACTGCGGAAAAGCGAGGATGCTATCGCTTAAAATATCTTCATTCACACGCTTGGTATTTCCGTAGGGCGACTCGGCATCTTTTCGTGGTGTTTCTTCGGTAACCGGCAACACATCGGGCTGGCCGTACACCGTGCACGACGATGAGAATACAATATTTGCCACATTGTATTTTAACTGGCAATCCAACAAATTCATTAGTGAAACCAGGTTATTACGGTAATACAGCAAAGGTTTTTGTACGGATTCACCAACAGCTTTCGAAGCTGCAAAATGAATGATTGCACTAATATCTGAATTACGACTAAAAAACTCATCGGTTTTTGTAGCATCCGCCAAATCAAACTGCTCGAATGCCGGTTTTTTACCCGAAATTTTCTCAATATTATCCAATACATCAATACTTGAGTTTGATAGGTCGTCGACAACAATTACGTCGTAACCCGAATTCTGTAATTCAACAACTGTATGAGAACCAATGTATCCGGTTCCGCCTGTAACTAAAATCTTTTTTGCCATGTTTTTTTTTGATTTGAGCAATAAAAGTAGGAAAATCGATACAGAAATCGACAGTTTACGCCATTGCAGAACAGGCTTTTGTAAAAACTTAATTTTAGGGCAGTTGCAGTTTACTTTATGTTTTGTAATTTTGACGTCTAAATTCATTCAAGTGAGCTTCGGAAAAGAAATATACACGCTTCTGTTACAACACTACATTGTAATTATCCCCGGCCTGGGGGCTTTTGTTTCGGAATACCACCCCGCAGACATTAATAATGAAAGCGACGAAATAAAACCTCCCTCAAAAACCATTTCGTTTAATCAGCAATTAAAAAACAATGATGGAGTGCTGGTTGGCCATATTGCAGAAAAGCTTCATATACCACATTTTAATGCATTGGTTCGTATTGAAAAGGAACGTGACGAGATGCTTTTTAAACTCGACAAAGGCGACGAGGTTTTTATTGAAGGAGTAGGCACGCTTTCGCACAACGAAAAGGGGGAGATCATTTTTCAGGCATCGGAAGAAGAGAATTTGCTACTTGATTCGTTTGGTCTTGGCGCCATGTCGATCAGCGAACCGGAGCCACCTGAAGTTCCAACCAATGACAAGATAGAGCAACAATCGGAAGCAGAGCCCGAAGTAACAGAACCGGAAGAGCAGGATGAAAAAAAGACAGTTATTGAAGGACCAATAACTGATGAAACAGCACCAAAAGAGACAGAGCCGGAGATTCATTCTGAGGAGAAAGAAAAGAAGAAGAAAAAACCCTGGTTATTTCTACTCATTATTATTCCGTTACTTGCCGTATCCGTCTTTATATTTATGAAAGGTTTTAACAATGACAATGGCGACGAAGAAAAAATAGTTACCACAAACACTATTGTAGAACTACCTGCAAAACAAGAACCTATAGTTATTGATAGCACAATGGCAGATTCTACTGCAACAATTCAAGACACAACTTTGGTTGCCGATACCATTAAAAATATTCCTGAACCGGCTGAAACATTGCCCTTGGAACAAGACTCGGTTCGTTACTACCTTGTTGGTGGAAGCTTCTCTGTTAAAGAAAATGCGGATAATTATTTGCTTGAATTACAGAAAAAAGGGTACGAAGCTTTTCATGTTGGCAAAAAAGGTCGTTTCTTTATAGTAGGAATAAGTAGTTATAAAACTTTTAACGAGGCTAATACTGCTAAGATGAAATACATGGAAGACAATCCAGGGTCGGAAGTATGGGTTTATAGAAAATAATCAGCAACAGTTATTTCAAATAATTGTAAAACGGGAAAAAGAGAAGAAAGGATTGTTAGGCAAAAAGCAACAATTTAATTGATATTGGGTTACTATTAAACAGTCGATCCATTTTTATAATACATAATACAACAACTCATCGCTAATTAAAAATTGTTATTATGAATATAGCGCTCTGGATTATACAGATTATTATTGCCGTTTTCTTTCTTACAACTGGTTCTCTTAAACTTGTTTTGCCTAAAGAGAACCTGAGAAAAGTTTTTGAATGGATCGAAGATTTCACCGAACAACGACTAAGATTAATTGGTGCATTCGAGGTGTTGGGCGGTTTAGGTCTTTTCCTGCCGGGCGTTTATTCTACTTTCGAGATTTTAATTCCGTTAGCAGCCATTGGGCTTACAATTATTATGGTGTTGGCAACTTTTCTTCATTCCAAAAGAAAAGAAACAAAAGAAGTGATCTTAAATATAGTTATTTTGGTTTTTCTTGTGCTTATCGTTGCAGGACGTTTATTCCTCGTTAGATTATAGTACACTTTTGACTTACATAATTTAGTTTTTTTATTGATTTTATTGTTCAGTGAAAATAAAAGCTGCGCGTATAAAACTATTTCTCTGTGCACTCCGTACAAAATAGAACTATTAAAGATTTATTAATAACCAAAAAACTGAAACGTTATGCCTAACAGTGTTTACAAAATTGTTGAACTGATTGGAAGCAGCCCTGTATCGTGGGAACAAGCATCCCAGAATGCCATAAGCATGGCATCAAAATCATTGCGCGACATAAGAATTGCGGAAGTGTGCAAAATGGACATTCACATTACCGAAGGTGAAATAGAATGTTATCGTGTTAAACTAAAAGTATCGTTTAAATACGAAGGTTAGCCGCTTACAGACCATTGCCAATACATAGTAATAACCCGCAATTGCAATTCGCACTATCGGTGCGATAAATTTATGGTGTTTGGATTGGCCGAAAAGTAGCAGTGCTAAAGCAAAAACAAGCCTGACGAATAGAACGGGCAGCATTTTTTAACACTCGCAAATGTTTTTACAATTATTGCCAAAAAGTAAAGCCGATAATTAATTACCGGCTTTATTCTTTTTATACAATTTTAATACTCTCTCCCATAATTTCCAGCACATCACCTTTAACCAGCTTGGCTCTTTTCCTGAACTCGGGTTCGCCGTTGCGAACCACTTCGCCATCCTCAACGATAATTTTTGCATGGCCGCCCGTTTGTGCAATTCGCAAAAGCTTTAACAGTTTTACCAGTTCAATATATTCGCTGCTCAGTTGAAATTCGCGCATTATATTCCAAGTTTTGATTTTATGGCCTCAGGAATGGCATCTTTGTGTACCATAATCCCGATTGTTTTCAGGCGTACGTAATCTTCGGTCATGTGCAGGTAACCTCCGTAATCGTTACTTTCGCCACCCCACGAGTTTTTGGTGTAGAAGTAATTTTTCCCTTCGGCGTCTTTCGACAGACCAACTAAATGCATCAGATGATCGTCGGTGGTTGTGCGGTCGTAAAACGTTTCCTGACGCACTTCCTGATCAACTTTTCCCTGTAATTTTTTTGGCACATCGGCTTTACCCTCTTTGTGTACAAATGTTTTTTCGCTTGTATCACCGTCCCAGGCAATACTAAAACCGTTATTCAGCGCATTATACATTACATCCAATAAATCGTCTAACGGCAGATTGTAATACGACGCATGCGCCCAGTTATCGGGCACTTCAACAACACATTGCTTCCAAAACGGGTGATGACTAAACGAGGTAAGCTCCACATAATCATCCGGATTGATTTCGAATTTATCGCGAAGTTCTGCTGCCGAGTATTTTTTGCCTTCCAACTCCACTTTCGCCGGCAACTTGCCTAGTTCGTTTTTCAACGCAGACTTAAATCCTTTTAAATCGGACACATCAATTTTGCCTCTTTTCTCCTTGTCAATTTTATCCGTTTCATCCCGAAGCTCTTTAACCAACGCCGAGTGGTTGTATTTTCCATCCTTTTGAATTCCGGGAAACTCATCGTATAACATTACGCCCTCGTCAGCTACAACTTTTAAAACATCGTGCGACAAACTGCCTTCACCGAAATTATTTTTACCATGATAAAGCAGGTACTGAAAAGCCTTGTTTTTATAATTGTAATACACAAAAAACATTTCGGAAAGATTGGTTTCAGGAAATCCTTTGCGCATAATCTCCGATTCTAAAAAACTGGTTGTTGCAAAACTCCAGCAAGTTCCGGTACGCCCCTGGCTGATAACCGGTGTATGTTTTACTTCTTTAACAATGGTAAAATCCTCTTTGTCTCCCTTCGCAGAAACCACAGATACAGATAGCAGCAATGCCGCAAATAACGATAATAACTTCATATGATTAAAATTTTTATTTTCTAAAGTATCATATGGAACTCGCACTTTAGTCTTTTCCTTTGATGATTTGACTACAAATGCTCGTTTCATAATAGAGCTTATAAATTTTTCAATTCTTCTTTTAATTTTTTTGTGAGGCTCGCAACAATCAAATCATACGATTCGTCAATCATCTCGCAAAGCAATTTAGATGGAACTGTTCCGTCCAACTCAATGGTATTCCAAAGTTGCTTGTGTAAATGATAACCCTCGTAAATTGCCGGGTACTGAGCTCTCAACTGAATGTTTTTATCCGGATCGTTTTTTAAGCTCACCCGATGATCATCGAGGCCCAGCAAACAAAACATTTTATTCATCACCTTAAAAACCAAAGTGGTTTCATCAAAAGGAAAGCTTTCAGTAACTCCTTTTTTCTGGATGCAATATTCGCGAATCTCTTCAACATTCATGATACGTTCTTTGGAAAGTCTAAAAATAGTAGAATCGGGAAGAAATAAAAATGATGTGGTGGTTAAAAATTGAAGGTTAATTATTATTCCACCATTCACCCCTGTGTCTCACTTTGTTCGACATCTCCCCTCGAGGGGAGAACTAAAGAGGGGTGACTTTTGAATAAACGTGAGTTTTCACGATATTACATCGTTGGATAAAAAGCATCTTTAAAATGCTCCAGCTCGTGGCCTTGCTGAAAAAGATAACGGTGATCACATCAAAACGAGTGTCCAATTCGCTTTCATGTTCAAGAATGTAGGCATCGGCAGCCTCAACAATACGTTTAATTTTGGTGTTGGTAACTGCTTCCGACGGATGTTCGTAACGCAAACCCGACCGCGCTTTTACCTCAACAATCACCAACTCATCGCCATCTAGCGCAACAATATCCAATTCCAAATGTCCGTGATACCAGTTGGTGGCTTTAATTTCGTAACCCAGCTTTCGGAGATAATCCTGTGCCAGGCCCTCCGCCAAATCACCCAATTCGCGTGTTGATACCATGTTGTTCAAAGTTTAAGGTAAAAGTACAAAGGCAAAAGTAAAAGTTCGATATTCAAGATCAAATATGATCAGACTCAGATTCAATCTGCATCAATCTCATTTCAATCTACACCAATCTCAACCTCGTTCCGCTTTTAGCAACTTCCAGTTCCCAATCCCGGCCAAAAGTAAGTGCAAGGTTCTTTTTATCGTGTCCTCCCGGAAATCCGTAACAAACAGGGTAGTCAAAATCTTTTACCGCTTCTGCAAAAATCTCATGAACCGTTTGGCCAAAAGGCGATTCATTGTCTTTCATGTCGGTAAAATCACCCAAAATAAGCCCGGCAAGATGATCCAGTTTCCCACTTAATTTCAGTTGATGAACCATACGGTCGGTGTGATACAAAAACTCGTCAATATCTTCCAAAAAAAGGATTTTACCCGCTGTGTCGATATCATATTTTGTGCCTTGCAAACTGTTTACGATCGATAAATTCCCACCAACCAATTGCCCGGAAGCTGCACCCGGACGATCAAATTCAGTGGCAGCAACATTGTAACTGATCCCCTCTCCTTTTACCAGTGTAATCATTGAGGTCAAATCCTCACGAGGTTCACCTATGTCATCAAAAAAGTAGCGCGGCATCACTCCGTGAATTGTCGGAACTTCAAGATTATGCAAACGCAAATGCAAAATGGTAATGTCGCTAAAACCTATGAGCCACTTCGGATTTTCAAGAAATTTAGAGAAATCAAGGCGTTCGATAATACGCACCGTTCCGTAACCGCCACGCGAACAAATAATCGCATCGCAATCCGAATCATCAAATGCCTCCTGCACATCGGCAGCACGTTGTTCATCGGTGCCGGCAAACTGAAAATGTTGGGCGAAAACGTGTTTGCCCAATTTCACGGTGTAACCTTGTTCTTCCAGCCACTTAACAGCAGGCATCACATGTTTTTTATCAATTTTACCAGCCGGAGAAACAATTCGAATTATTGAGCCGGGTTGTATGGGTTGTAGCTTTTTCATTCCTTCTTAATCAGTTAATAGAGCTTTATTATAATCTACTTGAGTCTTTTCCCCAAAAGTCCATAGTTGAACCTTATTATTTTCAAATCTTGAACGATATATTCTTATTTTTTCGCCAACGAAATTCTTTAAAAGCTCAATTTTATTATTTCTGTTTTCAAAATCAGGTCCCAAAATTATACCAATCAACGAATCTTCATAATCAATAAAACATGAAGATTCTTTAGATCCAGGAATTGGAGTATTCCCTCTATGATCATAGATCAAATATCTAAACTCATTTTCTTTGTCCCATTCTTCTCCTTTTCGAAAAAATATATCATCTAATCTTTCATCTTTTTTTAAAACTTCCCAAATCTGAGCAGACATATTTTCATATTTGCTTATCCTTATTTCAAAATGATCTTCTTTTTCAATCTTTTGATTTTCTATCATTTTAGTAGTAACAGGCTTAAACGGTTTGTAACCGTATTGAATATCATCATTCTTCCTATATCCATCATCATATTGATTTCTAAAACATTGGTCAAATTTAACCTTATCAAAAACCAAACAAACACCTTTGTAATCATTACCATAAAACGACCACATCAAACCATTATCAAAACCTCTCTTTATACAATTATCTTTCGAGAAACTCAGTATTTTAATTTTATTACTCTTTAAATACTCAAATACATTATTTGCTTCATTTTTTTCAAAGAAATCATCAGATATTACTTTAAGGTTACTGCGCATTTCATAGATATCATTCATCCTTGAAATTGGATTCAACAGCAATGACCCTTTTCGCATTCTGGAACCATTAAAACCCACAATTTCATATTCTTTTCCCCCAAGAATATAAAAAAGAGCTGAATCAAATTTAGTATAATGAAAAAGTAATTCTCGCTTTGGATTAACATTTTCTGTTGTCATGTTATCTTCTTTTTACCCAAAGATAAACATAAAAAAAGTAGGCGTAAAAAAAGCCTCTCGTAGCTTTCCTACCCGGCTAATAGCTCAAACAGTTCGTCCACATCCTCCACAAAATAATCAGGATTGGCAGCACGTAAATCTTCCTCTTTTCCAAAACCGTAGCCCACTGCAATGGTAGAAATTTCGTTTTCGTTACCACCCTCAATATCGTAAACCGTATCGCCAACCATTACAATTTCTTCCGACGGAACCAGTTGTTGCATGGTCAGCACATCGGCGATGATCTTATTCTTCGTGGCTTTTTTTGCATGATAATCCGCTCCTTTTAACTGAATTATGTAGCGATCCATTTCAAAATGCTCGATAATTTTATTGGCATATTTTTCCAGTTTTGCGGTAGCCACATACATTCGTTTTCCCTGCGCATCCAACTCGGCCAGCAATTCCATAATTCCGTCGTACGGATCATTCTGGTGCCAACCGTGTTCGCCATAATATTCACGGAAATAATCAACGGCCAGTTTTGTGTCGCGTTCGTTCATTCCAAACTGCGTGCTAAAACCCCACTGCAGCGGAGGTCCGATAAAAGTATCCAGAATATTTTCGTGGTAACCGTCTACCTGCATTTGCTCCAGTGCATATTTCAGCGAGTTTTTTATGCCCAGCGTATTGTCGGTGAGCGTACCGTCGAGATCGAATATAATATGTGAAAATTGTGCCATTCAACTAAAATTTTTGCGAAGGTAATAGTTTTAAAATTGCTCCCTGAATTTTGTTATCTTTGCAGCCCTAAATTTGATATTTCAAGAACGACAAAATATTTCGAAATGAGTAAGTTCAAACGTACGCTGATAACAACAGCACTGCCTTATGCCAATGGTCCGATTCACATTGGCCACCTTGCCGGAGTTTATGTTCCTGCCGATATTTATGCACGTTACCTTCGCCTGAAAAACGAGGATGTAATTATGATTGGTGGTTCTGACGAGCACGGTGTGCCCATTACGCTGAAGGCTAAAAACGAAGGCATTACACCACAGGATGTGGTTGACCGCTTTCACGGAATTATTAAGGATTCGTTCGAGAAATTTGGTATTTCGTTTGACGTTTACTCACGCACAAGTTCTCCGGTTCATCACGAAACTGCTTCTGAATTTTTTAAGAAATTGTACGACGAAGGTAAGTTTGTTGAAAAAACATCGGAGCAATATTACGACGAAGCCAACAACCAGTTTTTGGCCGACCGTTATATTATTGGTACCTGCCCAAAATGTAGTTTCGAAAAAGCTTACGGCGACCAGTGCGAAAGCTGCGGAACTTCGTTGAGCCCGACCGAGCTGATCAATCCAACATCAACAATCAGCGGAAACCAGCCGGTTTTAAAAGAAACCACACACTGGTACCTGCCACTCGACCAGTACGAACCATGGTTAAAAGAATGGATTCTGGAAGGCCATAAAGAATGGAAGACCAACGTTTACGGTCAGTGCAAATCGTGGATCGACAGTGGTTTAATGCCACGTGCCGTAACCCGCGACCTCGACTGGGGTGTTCCTGTACCCGTTGAAGGTGTTGAAGGCAAAGTACTTTACGTTTGGTTTGATGCTCCAATCGGTTATATTTCGGCAACAAAAGAGTTGACCGAAGACTGGGAAACCTACTGGAAAGATCCGGAAACCCGCATGTTGCACTTCATCGGAAAAGACAATATTGTTTTCCACTGTATCATTTTCCCAAGTATGTTGAAGGCCGAAGGAACATTCAACCTGCCGGAAAACGTGCCGGCCAACGAGTTCCTGAACCTTGAAAACGATAAGATTTCAACTTCACGAAACTGGGCTGTTTGGTTGCACGAGTATCTGGAAGAATTCCCGGGAAAAGAAGACGTATTGAAATATGTATTGACTGCCAATGCGCCGGAAACTAAGGACAACGATTTTACCTGGAAAGATTTCCAGAACCGAAATAACAACGAGTTGGTAGCTGTGCTCGGAAACTTTGTAAACCGCGCACTGGTGCTTACACAGAAATATTACGAAGGCGAAGTTCCTGCCCGTGGCGAATTGACTGATCACGACAAGGAAACACTTACAGAAATTGCAAAAATTAAAGGCGAGGTTGAAAAGAGTATTGACAGTTTCCGTATTCGCGAGTCGCTGAAAAATGCAATGGATCTGGCGCGTTTGGGTAATAAATACCTGGCCGACGAAGAGCCCTGGAAAGTGATAAAAACCGATGCTGAGCGTGTAAAAACCGTTATGAATATCTGTTTGCAGATTACCGCCAACCTTACCATTTGCCTTGAGCCATTTTTGCCATTTAGCATGGATAAACTGCGTGGCTTCCTGAATTTGGAGAAAATGGATTGGGTAAAATTGGGCGAAACTGATTTGTTGCCAACAGGCCACAAAGTGAATAAGCCGGAATTACTTTTCGAAAAAATTGAAGATAGCGTAATTGAAGCACAATTACAAAAACTGGCCGACACCAAAAAGGCCAACGAAATGGCGGAATCAAAAGCAACTCCAGCAAAAGAAAACATCGAATTTGATGATTTTGTAAAAATGGATGTTCGTGCCGGAACAGTAATCGAATGCGAAAAAGTAGCCAAAACCAAAAAGCTGCTGAAACTAAAAATCGACACCGGAATCGATCAAAGAACTGTTGTTTCGGGTATTGCCGAGTATTACCAGCCGGAAGAGTTGATCGGGAAACAGGTTTCTATTTTGGTAAATCTTGCACCGAAAAAATTGCGTGGTATCGAATCGCAGGGAATGATTTTGTGTGCTGAAAATGCAGACGGAACACTGTCGATCGTTTCGCCGGATAAAGCCGTTAAAAACGGATCGGAAATACGATAAAAGCCCCTCCTAACCTCCCCGTTGGGGAGGAATACTTCCCCCTCCGGGGGAATTTAAGGGGGCTTATAAATACAAGTGCCAACATAGCGTTGGCGCTTTTCCGTAAGGTTTCTTGCTGTCCGTCAGCTGACGGACGGGTAGAAAACTTACCCAACATATACAACCGTTCTTGTACGCAAGAACGGTTTTTTTAATCTTCCAACTCAAATAGTTCTTCTACCGACAGCTTAAAATACTTTGCCAAAAGCATGGCCGTTTGCACCGAAGGAACAAACTTATTCTTCTCAATCGCATGAATTGTTTGACGGGAAACACCTATTGCATCCGCCAGTTCCTGCTGCGTTTTATCGAGCATCACCCGATGAAATTTAAGCTTGTTCTTCATAATCCCCTCCAAGAATGTATTTACGTTTAGTCACTCGAATTATCAAATACGCTATCATTTGAAGGGAAAGTAAGTCTGATGGATATATTCTGTATTCTGGGTTGAATACATAAATTATCAGAATAATTACAAGAGAAAGAATTAATGCAATAAAGGCAGACTCATTCCTGATTTTTTGCATCATTTCATCTTCTGTTTTGTTTTTAGCCAGAATGTAAACCAACAGACCAACGATTAGAGCAACTTCAAAAACATGTACTAATGTCATCGAAAATAAAGGTTCCATTACAACTTCAATTGGCTCACCTCGTGCCATTTCCATTCCTTCAATAAAGTCCTCACTTCCAATGCTGCCTATTAAGCTCAAGGTGAAACCTCCGAAGAAAATAACCAATCCGATCCATTTAAAGTAGTGTGGTAATAGTTTCATTGTGTAATAAGTTAGGATTACATGACAAATGTAAAGAATAATTTACAAAAGACAAACAAAATAGAAATTGAGGGATTATAAAATTAAAAATCAATTGTTTTGAAATCAGACAATCACAAAGAACAATACCACCAAAATAAGCAGCATAAACAGGATAAACTGGTTGCGGACAAACAATCCCAGCAGAATAAGAATCTCCACCTCTTCGTTCATTGGTGTTGCCAGTTCGATTGTTCCTTTGTCTTTTGATATGAATTCGTGCGAGGTAAAAGTGACAATTTCTTGTCCGTTATATTTCCAGCTCCAACGCGATTGCCAGAAGTTTTTTATTTCCAGTTCAAATCGTTTGCCGTTTATTAACACATCGCTGCGCGGGTTAAATATATTTACCATTACCATGGCCAGCAGCGATTTGCTGTTGCCGTCGTAGATCTCCAGCTTCGAAAGGAAAAACTCACGGTTAAGCGTAAAGTAGCGGCCATTAATAATAGCCTGCGCTTTCGAACCAACCATGCTCTCCCAGTCAATGTTACCAACTTTCTCATCGCCCTGCATGATCTCCAGCTTCGACCCAAATATTTGCTTACTCCATCTTAGCTCTTCCATTCAAAATATCCTCCATTTCAAGAAACGCAATTTATAAAAATTAGCAGGAATAATTAAAAGGAATTCGACAGCTTCATTTCATTTTTACAATCTTTAACGAAAAAACCGGCTCCTTTCGAAGCCGGTTCAAAGTCATGGTAAATCTTAATTTAAGTGTCAAAGCGTATTTAAGCAATCAAAATCTATTCACCTGATTTCTATTCAGGAATAAGCACTTTATCAATTACATGTATTACTCCGTTTTTCCCTTTAATGTCGGCTGCAATTACATTGCTATCGTTGATTTTTACTCCGTCTGACAAGTCGATTTTAATCTTCTCTCCATTTAGAGTTTTCACCGAAGTGTTCGACAGATCGCTCGACATAACATTGCCCGAAACAACATGATAAGTTAAAATTGGGGTCAGTTGATCAGCTGTAAGATCCTCAACACCTTTCACTCCCAAAGTGGCAAACAATGTTTTGAAAGCGTCGTTGGTCGGTGCAAATACGGTAAACGGACCGTCAGCACTTAAAGCTCCTGCCAGGTCGGCTTTTGTTACCGCTTCAACCAGGATTGAAAAATCAGGATTCGAAACGGCAATTTCTACTACTGTCGACGATGATGTGTCGTCACTACTCTTGGCTTCTGAGTTTAAAGTCAAACCGAAAGTCATTACTGCCACCAGGGCGATCGAAAAAATTTGTTTTACTGTTTTCATGATATTTAATTTTAATATTTATTTTTACTTGTAATCTTCTCATTTCACCCCTCTTTAGTTCTCCACTCGAGTGGAGATGGTGATTGCAATGAGCCAGAGAGGTGATCGGCTCAATTGCAATCCATATGTTTCAAATTATGGGATCAATACTTTATCGATTACGTGTACCACTCCGTTCGCTCCCTGCACATCGGCTGCCACCACGTTACTTTGGTTTATCATTACACCTGATGTAAGATCCACGGTAATATTACTGCCCTCTTTTAAGGTTGGAACTTCTCCATTCATCAAACCGGTTGACAGTACATTTCCGGATACCACATGGTACAATAGAATTGGGGTCAACTGCTCAGCAGTCAGCTCATCGATTCCTGAAATTTCAAGATCAGCAAATAATGCATCGAATGCGTCATTTGTTGGAGCAAATACGGTGAATGGGCCGTCAGCGCTCAAGGCATCAACCAACCCGGCTTTAACCACTGCACTTACCAGGGTGCTGAAATTTTCGTTTGCAATAGCAATATCAACGACCGATGGCGGAAGAATAACCTTATCAACCACATGGATCACTCCGTTGTCCGCTTCAATATCGGCAGTGGTAACACTTGTATTCGCGTTAATGGTTACGCCCTCACCCACCTGAATGTACATCGACATGTTGTTGTCGCTAAAAGTTGACAGGGTTGAAAAATATCCAGTAGCCAAATCGGTTGACATAGCTTTGCTGCCAATTACGTGGTACAATAGAATAGAGGTCAGCGTTTCCACCGGAACGTCATCGAGCGAAGTGGCTCCCAAATCAGATAGAAGCGCCGTAAAAGCATCGTTGGTTGGTGCAAAAACAGTCAACTCTGCCTCACCATCCGCAACAGCACCTACCAAGTCTGCTTTCATTAGCGCTTCAACCAGAATTGAAAACTCCGAATTAGCCACAGCAATGTCTGCTATGGTATTCGACATTTGCGTTGCAGGAACCAAAACAGCATCGATTACGTGAATTACACCATTTGTTCCCTGTATATCGGTAGCAACTACTTTAATAGTTCCGTTAAGCATTACGTCACCGTCAATGGTCACTTCAAATTCTTCTCCCGAAATTGCTGCAACTGCTCCGGCCGAAAGTTCGGTTGACAAAACATTATCTCCAACCACGTGATAGGTTAATATCGATGTCAGATCTTCAACACTCACATCATCCAAACCTGATATTTCGAGCGCTGCAAAAAGTGCTGCGAAAGCATTATTTGTTGGTGCAAACACGGTAAAAGGACCGTCGGCGCTTAAAGCACCTGCCAGGTCAGCTTTAACAACTGCACTCACCAGCGATGAGAAATTATCGGAATAAGTGGCCAAATCAACAACTGTTGGTGGCATCAACACTTTGTCGATTACGTGAATTACACCATTCGAGGCCATTACGTCGGCAGTGGTAACATTGGCATTGTTAACCATAACACCGCCATCAACATTTACCAGAAGTGAAAGCGGAGTACCGTCGGGAGACCCCATGTTTAATGTGGCCACTGCACCCGATTCCAGATTGTTCGAATACGCCAAATCTCCTACAACATGATATTTAAGAACCGCTGCTAAAGTAGCTGCATCAAGATCATCGAGGCTGCTTGCACCCAAATCTGTTAACAAGGCTGCAAAAGCATCGTCAGTTGGTGCAAATACGGTAATATTTTGCTCGGTACTTAAAAAATCAGCCAACCCGGCTTTTTGGGCTGCCTGTATCAATACACTAAACGAACCTGCCCCGGCAGCTACGTCTACAATCGTTTTTCCCATTTCAGGATCAGGCATCGGATCATCGTCATCATTACATGCGGTAAAACTTAGCGTCATTACCAGTAATAGAACCGGTAGTAAACTAAACCGGATTTTTGTCTTCTTGATAAATTCAATTGTTTTCATAATTCTGATTTTAAATGTTAAATGTTTCTGTTTTCGTTCTCTGAAACTGTTTTCTTGTTTTCAATTTGTTTAACTACAACTAATACAATCTTAAACACTTTTTGTTTATTCTTTTACTTTTTTCATTAAACACTAACTGATTAAACACATCCATATGTCATTACTATCAACACTTACAGAGGTTTTGTTAATATATGTTAATTTAAAAATTAACTGTTGTGAAAAAATTTACACAAGTACATTTATCAGAAAATTAGGAACCCGGTTTTGTAGAATTCTTCCTCTTTGTTCTTTGCTTTTAATTCAGAGTTATTTACCTGCGTTCATGATCTACTTTACCTCAACATTAAATTGAGCCCATGATTAATATGATTTTTGTTAACATTGGCCAAAAACCATAGTGATTCTGAGGTACAAACATTTAAATCCCTAATTTTGCCACTCGATTTTCAATAACAATTTTCAACATGGCAGATAAAGAGCAAAAACTGTTCACCGATTTTGCACCCATATCAACAGAAGAGTGGGAAGCAAAAATTAATGCCGATTTAAAAGGCAAAGACTACGAGCGTTCGCTGGTTTGGAAAACTTACGAGGGATTCAAAGTGCGCCCGTATTACCGTCAGGAAAACCTTGCAGGGAAAGAGTACCTGGATAGCTTACCGGGAGAATTTCCATATGTGCGGGGAAATAATAAAACCAACAACGATTGGTTCATTCGTCAAAACATCTTTGTTACCGATTTTGAAGAAGCAAACAAAAAAGCTTTGGAAATTCTTGGAAAAGGGATTACCTCTTTGGGTTTCCTTTTCAGCGAATGTGGTTCGGTTACCAAGGAAAGCCTGGGAGTGTTGCTAAAAGACATTTGTCTGGAAGCAGCCGAAGTTAACCTGGTTTGCCCTTGCGACAACTGCAACTGCGCCGAAGTTTTTTCAGCTTACGTTTCGGAAGGCAACTGGGACAACGATAATGTGATTGCTTCGGCATCCATCGATCCCATTGGTACTTTCACTTTAAAAGGTAAAATTGAAAAAGATGCAGTAACAAAACTTGTTCCGGCAATTGAGGCCGCAAAAGCGGTAAAGAATTTCCGCGTTATTGGCGTTCACGGAAAATTCTTCGCCAACAGCGGATCATCAATTACTCAGGAGTTGGCTTTCTCGCTGGCTCAGGGTGCTGAGTACTTAACACAATTAACCGAAGCCGGTTTAAGTGTTGACGATGCAGCAAAAGCAATTAAATTCAACATGGGTATCAGCAACAACTATTTTATGGAAATAGCCAAGTTGCGTGCCGGCCGACTTTTATGGTCGAAAATTGTTGAAGCTTACGGACCGGAGTGTAAAAGTTCGGCTAAAATGATCGTTCATAGCGAAACTCAACGCTTTAACAAAACGGTTTACGATCCGTATGTAAACATGCTGCGTACTCAAACCGAAGCAATGTCGGCCACTTTGGGCGGCGCACACTCGGTTACTGTTCTTCCTTTTAACGCGGTTTTCGAAGAAACTACTCCTTTCTCGGAGCGTATTGCACGTAACCAGCAGATCCTGTTAAAAGAAGAATCGCATTTCGATAAGATTGCCGATCCTTCAGCAGGTTCGTACTACATTGAAACACTTACTGAATCGTTAGCCAATCAGGCATGGGAACTTTTCCTTGCTGTTCAGGAGAAAGGTGGTTTTATTGCTGCTTTTAAAGAAGGATTTGTTCAGGCAGAGGTTAAAGCAATGGCTGCTGATCGTGACAAAAAGATCGCTCAACGTCGCGAAAACTTTTTGGGTACCAACCAGTTCCCTAATTTCACGGAAGAAATGAAAGCGGATTTCGATGGTTCACTTTTCGAAGCAGTTGACCTGACTGAAGAAGGTGCTGGAGTAGAAACACTGAAACCTTACCGCGGAGCTCAACCATTTGAGACATTACGTTACACTACTGATATGTACGCACGCGAGAACAAACGTCCGCTGGCATTTATGCTTACCATTGGTAATCTTACTTTCCGCAAGGCACGTGCACAGTTCGCCTGCAACTTTTTTGCAGTTGCCGGATTCAGTGTTCAGGATAACAACGGATTCGCAACAGTTGAAGAAGGTGTTGCCGCAGCTAAAAAAGCAGGCGCCGACATTGTTGTTATTTGTAGTTCGGATGATGAGTATGCTGAAATTGCTCCGAAACTTGCTGAGCAATTGGATGAAGAAATTTTGGTTGTTGCCGGAGCTCCTGCATGTGCAGACGAACTGAAAGCAAAAGGAATCACAAACTTCATTCACGTGAAAAGCAATATTTTGGAAGAACTGAAGGGATATCAAAATAAACTGGGAATATAAAACAACAGATGCTAGATACTGGTCACTGGATGCTGGATAAGAAATCCAGTATCGAGAATCAAGTATCAAGTATCAAGTATCAAATAGCTGAAATTATGAAGCCAGATTTTAAAGACATAAACATAAAAGCAGCTACCGAGCAGGCGAAAGCATCTGACTGGGCTGCAAAAAATAACATCAAAAAAGATTGGTTAACACCGGAGCAGATTCCTGTTAAACCGGTTTACACCAAAGAAGACCTTGAAGGAATGGAGCACCTGAACTATGCAGCAGGTTTGGCACCTTACCTTCGCGGACCTTACTCGGCAATGTACGCCATGCGTCCATGGACAATCCGTCAGTACGCCGGTTTTTCTACTGCCGAAGAATCAAATGCTTTCTACCGTCGTAACTTAGCGGCCGGTCAGAAAGGTTTGTCAGTGGCATTCGACCTGGCAACACACCGCGGATACGACTCAGACCACGAACGTGTGGTTGGCGACGTTGGGAAAGCTGGTGTGGCTATCGACTCGATTCTGGATATGAAGATCCTTTTCGATCAGATTCCGTTGGATAAAATGTCGGTATCGATGACCATGAACGGTGCTGTTCTTCCTGTATTGGCATTTTACATTGTTACAGGTTTGGAACAAGGCGCTACTCTGGAACAACTTTCAGGGACTATTCAGAACGATATTCTGAAAGAATTTATGGTGCGTAACACATACATTTACCCACCTGAGTTCTCGATGAAAATTATTGCCGACATTTTTGAGTTCACTTCTCAAAAAATGCCAAAATTCAACTCAATCTCGATTTCGGGTTACCACATGCAGGAAGCTGGGGCAACTGCCGATATTGAAATGGCTTACACCCTTGCCGACGGTTTAGATTATTTACGCACAGGTGTTAAAGCCGGTTTAGACATCGATGCTTTCGCACCGCGTTTGTCGTTCTTCTGGGCAATTGGAATGAACCACTTTATGGAGATTGCAAAAATGCGTGCTGCGCGTATGATCTGGGCGAAACTGGTTAAACAATTTAATCCGAAAAACCCAAAATCGATGGCATTGCGTACGCACTCGCAAACTTCTGGTTGGTCGTTAACTGAGCAGGATCCGTTTAACAACGTTGGCCGTACTGCTATTGAAGCAATGGCTGCCACATTGGGTGGAACACAGAGTTTGCACACCAACGCGCTTGATGAAGCGATTGCATTGCCAACCGATTTCTCGGCACGTATTGCACGTAACACGCAGTTGTACATCCAACAGGAAACTGAACTTTGTCGTGCAGCCGATCCATGGGCAGGTTCGTACTACGTTGAAGCATTAACGCACGAGCTGGCACAAAAAGCATGGGCGCATATCGAGGAAGTTGAAAAACTTGGCGGTATGGCCAAAGCAATTGAAACCGGCGTACCAAAAATGCGTATTGAAGAAGCTGCAGCACGTGCACAAGGACGTATTGACGGTGGATCGCAAACAATTGTGGGTATCAACAAATACCGTTTAGATAAAGAAGATCCGATTGATATTTTAGATATTGACAATACTGCAGTTCGTAAGTCGCAAATCGAGCGTTTGGAGAAGCTGCGTGCTGAGCGTAACGAAGAAGATGTACAAAAAGCATTGGAAGCAATTACAAAGTCTGCAGAAACAGGTAAAGGCAACTTATTGGCACTAGCTGTTGAAGCAGCACAGAAACGTGCTTCGTTGGGTGAAATTTCAGATGCTTGCGAAAAAATCGCAGGACGTTATAAAGCAGTAATCAGAACTATTGAAGGCGTGTATAAAGCAGAAGCACAAGACAAGTCTGAATTCCAGGAAGCTCAGGCTTTAGCGAAGAAATTCGCAGAATTGCAAGGTCGTCAGCCACGTATTATGGTCGCTAAAATGGGTCAGGACGGTCACGACCGTGGTGCAAAAGTTGTTGCTACCGGTTATGCCGACCTTGGTTTCGATGTTGATATGGGACCATTATTCCAGACTCCGGAAGAAAGTGCTAAACAAGCCGTTGAAAACGACGTGCACGTTGTAGGTGTTTCTTCACTGGCAGCCGGTCATAAAACACTGGTTCCTGCCATTATTGCCGAGCTGAAAAAACTAGGTCGCGACGACATCATGGTTATTTGCGGTGGTGTTATCCCTCATCAGGATTACCAATACTTGTACGATGCAGGTGCAGTAGCCATTTTTGGCCCTGGTACCAGCGTTGCCGGTGCAGGTAAAAAAATTCTTGAGATTTTGATTGAAGCGTATAAGGAAGATTAGAATATTGGAGGATTAAAAGATTAGAATCCAGATATAAAATATAAAGCCGGTTCCGTTTGGGGCTGGCTTTTATTTTGCTTACAATCCTTTTAAAGCAGCCATTACTTCTTCTACATCGGCTCTTCCTCCGTGACCCGAGCTTACTTTGGCAAAAACTACTTCTCCTCCTTTATCAATCACAAAAGTAGAAGGATAAGCTGTTTCTTTGGGTGCATCCCATCTAAGGCCATATTTATTTACCATCAAATAATTTGGATCGAGTGCAAAATAAAATCCTTCTGGAAAAGTAATGTCTTCAGTAAACTCCTCTGCCTTTTCCCGCAGTACTTCCGACGGCCCCGGATAAATCATCAAAACCTTTGCTCCGTAGCTTTTAAATTGATCGGCCTCAGCAACAAGCTCACCTACCTGACGCGTGCAAATCGGACATTGATATTCGGGCCACCCCCTGAGAACAACTAGAACAATTGGCGACTGGCCGTATAATTCATTTAGCGGAATTTCCTTGCTGTCAATTAACAGAACTTTAAAATCAATGATTTTATCTCCGGTTTTTACCTTTGCATCGGGTTGCGAAAATGCCGGAACTAAAAGAAAGGCGAGCAAAATGGTAATAATCGTTTTCATGATGCAGTATTTTTGATAGTATTAAAACACGCCTAATTCAGAAAAGTTCTTTTTTTTGTAAGCCCATGAAAATATTCTTACTAACCTTATTGATGTTCAAATTCTAAAGATTCAGTTTAAGACTGAAAGATGTAAAAGGAACCCGGGTTCGTTTTTGGCAAACGTTTTAAATGTAAGAAGCGGACTTCCAATTGGAAATCCGCTCATCACCTTTTTTCTGTCTTCGCGTTTATTAATTGATTACAATACTTTCTTCGTAAATATCCATCTCGTTGGTTAGAACCACGCTGTACTCGCCTGGATTTAAATCCGAAAGGTCTATTCTTTTGTGAATAGTAAATTCATTACCCAAACTAATCTCTTTTAACAAAGTACTATTCTCGTATACATAAAGATTAATTTTTTCATTCTCATAATTTAAGTAAGTCAAGTTTACTTTTTCTCCAACTTGATGAAAATAAGGATCAACAGTTTTCCGCATACTCATTACTTCCACATCTCCGTACTCAACTGATAGCTGCTTACTAACTTCCTCATCACCTGTTCTTACAAAATACCAATATGTTCCATTTTCCAGACCAGATAAATCATAACGCTTTTCAAAGTCACCGCGCGGGATTTCAGTATTCATCTCGTAAATTTTGTTTCCCCATGCATCGGTTAATTCAATTTCGTAATTAACCACTTCTGCGTTCGTAATTTCCATTACAGTTGTTTCACTTTCGTTGTCAGTCATATTCACTTTTAAATTTCCTGACGCCATAGCAACACTTGTTATCAGCATTGCAAAAATTCCTACAAATAAAGTTTTCATGTTTCTAAATTTTAAATTATTGTTTTCAATTCATTTTCAATACTATAAGGAATAAGTGCTCTATTTTGTTTAGTTTTTTATGTTTTTTATTAAACATTTTTTATTTTACACCCTCACTTGCTTTATACATAGGCATTTCAGGGATATGTTAATAGTTGTTAATTTTGCCGTGATTAATAACAGCGCGAAGCTAATTGAGTTAAAAATTGAAGATATGAGAACCTTCTTTGAGATTATCGTTTGCCCAGCCAGGGGTGACATGTGCAGGTGCATAATCCGAAAATTTCAGAAGAAGTGTAAAGAAAATTGTAATTACTGACCTAAAACCAAAGAGAAGCGATTGCATTAACCACTGATTTTAGCTCATAAAAAAAGCGAACCCTTGCGGATTCGCTTTACCAAAACTAACTAATTTAACTACCTAAACTTACGAAAAATATTAATTGAGATTAATTTGATATTCGTATATTCCATTATCACTTACCAATACAGCCTCATAGCTGCCATTGTTAAGTTTCGAAAGATCGATGGCATGATTAAGTGCAAACTCCGATCCAAGCATGTCTTCGTGAATCAAATTATCGTTTGATTCGTCGTACAAATACAACTTTACATCACGTGTTGCAAAATTCAGATACGTAATGTTTAATTGGTCGTTGTTTAAACCAAAATACGGACGAACCTGTTTGGTTTGGTCTATAACTTCAACATCGCCGTTATTCACTGAAAGAACTGTTGTGTTCTTTTCTTCATCAAGTTTTACCGTAAAGGTATATTCGCCATTTCTGAGTTTTGAAAAATCATACGTATTTAAAACCATCTTCAATGGCTGCTGGATCTGTTTGTAGTAAATAATATCATTTTTCATATTGCGGATTTCCATTTCAAATTGACTTTCTACCGCATTTGTAACTCGAACGTGGGCTTCAGCACCTTCGCCTTCTGAAATGTTTACTTTTAGATTTCCTGTTGCCAATGTTGCCCCTGCAATTAGTGCAAGAGCTGCTGTTAAAAGAACTTTGTTTAATCGTTTCATAACTTGTTGTTTCTATTTATTGTTTTCATTAACTATGACTTCAATATATGTATAAAGTTTAAAGCAATAACGTTAACCGATTGTTAAAGACCCCTAAGTCTTTTATTGTCAGCAACTAACTCTTATGTTAATACCATGTTAACCGGCGAGTTTGGATAGAAAAACGCTTGAACAGATCAATCGGAGGTAATGAAAATTACCGTTTATTCGCCAGAACCTACCGCTTATATAAAAACAAAATATTTTTTGCAATTAATTCTATCTTTGTTAGTGATGACCACATACAACGCCATAATAATTGACGACGAGAAGAATGTACAGGAGGCACTAAAAATATTACTTGAGCGTAATTGCCCGAATATTAATATCTGTGATACGGCCAGTTCGGCCAGCCAGGGACGGGAGTTATTGAACAATTGGGATGTGCAATTAATCTTCCTTGACATTTCGATGCCCGGAGAGAATGGGTTTGATTTTCTGGCCAGTATTCAAAAAGAAGACTACGCTATTATTTTTACAACAGCCTACGAAGAATATGCTTTACGCGCCATTAAAACAAATGCCATTGATTACCTGCTAAAACCAATCGATCCGGAAGAGTTGAAAGAAGCAGTAAGTAAAGCAACTTCGCACCTCGATCTTCGCCGGCAAAATCAGAAAATACAAAATACTTATGACGAATCATTAAACAACTTAACCCGCCAGGCTAACGATGGTTTTGTATACGCCCCTAAAATAACGGTAATTGAAAAGTTTGGTTTTGAGATAGTTGAAGTTGAGAAAATCAGGTATATTGAGGCCGATGGAGCTTACTCGGTAATTAATTTATCGGGACTGGAGCAAGTGGTGTCGAGTAAACCAGTTGGAGAAATTGAAAAAATTCTTGATCCTTCAATATTTGTCCGCATCCATAAATCCACCTTAATAAATCTAAATTTTCTGAAGGGGTTTTCAAGCTTCGAGGGTTACTACGCTATTTTGGACGACAAAACAGAGTTGGCAATATCGCGTAGAAAATACAATGAGTTTAAAGAAGCAGTTTCAAATTATTCCAAATCAATCGAATAGTGAAAAAACTCCTGTTAATACCAACACTAATATTATATTTTACCCAGCTTCTTTGCGGGCAAAATCCGTTTATTACAAACTATACCATTGCCGACGGATTGCCAACCAACAAGGTTTTTTGTGTATTACAGGATAGAAATGATTTTTTATGGTTTGGTACTACTGCCGGCCTTGTTCGTTTTGATGGAACAAGCTATGTTCGCTATACCACCAACGAAGGGATGAGTTATAACCGAACTGTTCGTTTGAAAGAAGATGTGGAAGGAAGAATATGGTGTATGAACATTGATGGTTCGGTTAATTATATCTATAAAAATCAGGTATTCAACGAAAAAAATTCGCCCTTTCTGGATGAAATAAAAACAAACTTTTATTACCACAATTTTTTCCAGGATAATGACTCAACCATTTACATGTACAACGGAGCCGGAGAAGTTGCTGTTATAAAAAGCAACCGATATATAGATTATATACCATCCGACCAAAACGGTTCAATTATTTTTGATATTACCAGAAACACAAATAATAATCTCCTTTTTTGGGACAGTAACCGCATAGTTGAAAAAAATTCAGTAGATGAAATTGCAGAAATACACCGGCTTGATTTTTATGTTACCAGAGTAACAACAGATTCCGAAGGAGTTACCTACGTTTGCGACATGGAGGGAAACATTCATCTGTTCCAGGGGTCTCGGTTGGTTTCGAAGAACTACGTAAAGATTGATGCAAAGGTGATTAACGACATGCTGGTTAAGGATGAACTCTTGTGGGTATCGACATTCGACAACGGCCTGTTTTGTTATAAAAACGATAGCCTGATCTTTCACCATAAGATGGATAAAATTCAAAACCTCGTTATCGACAAGCAAAATAATTTATGGACCAGCTCTACCACTTATGGTGTTTATAAAATAAACAACGGCATATTAAAATTCAAAACTATTGAAACAGATAAATTTGAAGATAAGGGAGTACAAACAATTTCACCATCAAATAAAGATTTCTTGTGGCTTACCAATGGCAAATCAGTATTTGCTTTTAAAGATGGGAAAATACTTGAAGATAAATTAGAGGTGGGTGAATTTATTCTTGATAATATAACTCAACTAGCTAACAATACATTGCTGTTGACCGGTTCCAGTACGCCGCTATACATATACAAGAATCTTCGAATCGACCCGGCAACCCATACAATCAAATACGACGAGTTTAATAAAACAAATATCTACGTTAAAAAACCGGTAGTCGACCCTTCCGAATCAAGAGTGAATTTTTATTTAAATGATAATTTATTTTATCGTGAACTAAAAAACGATTTTCAGCAATTCCGCATAGCCTATACCGACTGGGGACGAATTCGCAATATCTTTCTTAATTACAAACAGGATTTAATTGTAAATGGAAATACAAACCATGTTATTAAAGACGGAAACATTATTCCCGATCCAATTTACAGCGCATTTGACGGAAAATGGATAGCTTCGAATATTACAATCGACTCAACCAGCGAGGTATTGCAAATTGAGGAAGCCGACAAATCGGAACTGGTTCTAATACACAATAATAAAACTTATAACCTTATTGATAACCTTGAAAATCATATCATTCAGAAATTAAAAGATATGATTTACTATAACGGAACACTTTTTCTGTTTAATCAAAGAACCGTTTATTTTATTTCAAATCCGAAAGAAATTATTGCGGGTAAAACAGCAGTACTCAATCGCCTGAACATTACATTCAACAACATTAACGACCTGTATGCTCAAAACAATATTTTATACGTTGCATCCGACGACGGACTAACACTTATTCCGGTAAGCGAATGTGTTAATGCCATATCTGTACCAACAAAACCCTACTTTTCGAAAGTAGCACTCGACGAAAAAGAGATCAATCTAACTCACGGAGAAATAGTTTATAAAAACATAGACCGGTTAAGCATTGAATTCTCCAGTCTTAATTTCTCTTCGTCGCCATCTGATTATGCTTACATGCTTGAAGGTGTAAACGACGATTGGATATCGGGCACAGAAAACCGGGTAGTTTATCTGAACCTAAAACCCGGGCACTATACTTTTAAACTGAAATCAAGAAAAAACATGGAGCCCTACAGTGAGGTAATTGAACTTCCGGTTACTGTGGTTCCCACCTTTTTCCAACTACTAATTACAAAAATTGCAGGGGTACTCATCTTCCTGTTTTTAGGATTTCTGATTATCAGGAGTTATTATCGCCGGCAACTTCGCGAACGCGAAAAGGACAACCAGCTTGTTACTCTTGAAAACAGGGCTTTACAATCGATGATGAACCCTCATTTTATTTTCAATTCGCTTGGTTCTATTCAGAAATTTTTACTTCAAAATAAATCGGAAGAAGCAGGTACTTATCTATCGAGGTTTGCACGGCTAATCAGACAAACGATGAACTCCATTAAATCAAACTCAGTTTTACTGGATGATGAAGTAGAACGTTTGAGAAATTATATCGAACTGGAACAATTCAGAATGGAAAACCATTTTGATTTTAGTGTTATTATCGACGAGCAATTGCAGCAAGACGATTATAACATTCCTTCAATGATTGTACAACCTTTTGTTGAAAATGCTATTTGGCATGGGATATCGCAATTGCAAAGCCATGGAAAAATAATCATCCGATTTATTTACGTGAATGAAAGAAGTATTCGAATAGTAATTGAAGACAATGGAATTGGGTTTGAGAAATCAAAAGCATTCTCAAAAACAAAAAGCCACCTGAATATGGCCTCCAGCCTCACCCAAAAAAGAATTCAGCTGATTGGCGAAAAATATCATGTTAAAACTACACTTTATTATGAAGAACTATACCCGGGAAAAACAAACCCGGGAGCAAAAATTACACTTTTGGTTCCAATTGTTGAGTAAAGCAAATTACCACTTATTCGCCAGAACCTACCGCTTATTCGCCAGAACCTACCGCTTATATATTACCTCATTTTGTTTCACATCAATTTCGTAGTTTTGAATCGTAATTCAGAAACAGTTCTTTTTATACTGAACAGATAAAATATAAAAATTTATCTCCTCGCATTCGTTTCCTTGTTAGGACTTGATTGAAGTTAAAAACACCGCGGTTTAAAATTCACATTCGCAAACTGTCCTTCACTGTCCCTGAAAGCAAACTAATAATTAGATCAAGAAAAAGCATAACAAGGAATACAAAGCCAACCCGCTACCTACAGGGTTGGCCTTTTTTTTGCTTCAACCCCAAACTTTTCGGGCAATTAGCGGTTTCACCACCAACGATGTTATCATATTTACCTTCAAACAATTTGTTTTAATGCTAAATATGGTATTTTTAAAAGTTAAATTTTAAAGTGCTATAAATGCGTGATCAAACATTAGCAAAAATTTTTACTGCCACTTTTCATCAAAATTGGGAAGAACAAGCTTTTTCTGATTTTGATGGTGGAGATTACTATTATAAAGACATTGCAGCAACAATAAAATCACTGCACCTGTTCTACCAACTTGCCGGGCTGCAGCGAGGTGATAAGATTGCCGTTCTGGGACGAAACTCATCACACTGGGCTGCCACTTTTCTATCGGCCATTTCTGCCGGACTGGTTATTGTTCCAATCCTGCCCGATTTCAATAAAAATGATACAAATCACATTATCAACCATTCCGAATCGAAGCTGGTTATTGGAGCAACCGCCCTTTTAGAAAAAGTTGACCTTACATTGTCGGAAAACCTGCAGGCAATAGTTAAACTGGAAGATTTTAGCTTTCATTCGGGAATAGATGAAAACATCCGATACAAACTGAACGATGGATTTCAGTACTACAAGGAAAACAAATTAAGCAAAGAAGCTTTTGTTTTTGAAGAATGGGAACCCGAAGAAATGTGTATTATCTCGTATACATCGGGAACATCGGGGTTTACAAAAGGAGTAATGATACCGGAGCGGAGTCTGCTCTCGAACATTATTTTTGCCCGGGAGCACATGCCACTGGAAGCCGGGAATAAAATTGTTTCGTTTTTACCAATGGCGCATGTTTACGGCTTGTTGTTCGAATTTCTATTTCCGGTGAGTAAAGGCTGCCACATTACTTTCCTTAGCAAAATGCCTTCGCCGGCTGTTATAACAAAAGCGTTTGGCGAAATAAAACCACACCTGATTCTATCGGTGCCACTTGTAATTGAAAAGATTTACAAAAAACGTATTCTGCCTGCTATTGAAAAGCCTGCCGTAAAAATCATGCTGAAAGTTCCGATCATTTCCAATATAATTCTAAAAAAGATTAGAACGAAAATGATTGAAACATTTGGCGGACGCTTCTTCGAAATTGTTATTGGCGGAGCACCACTGAGTGCCGATGTTGAAGCTTTCTTTAAACGTATAAATTTCCCGTTTACAATTGGCTACGGAATGACAGAATGTGGCCCGCTGATTAGTTACGAATCGTGGGATAAAACAATGCCGTCGTCGGCCGGAACACTTGTCGACCGTATGGAAGTACGAATCGATTCGGAAGATCCTTACAGTGTGGTTGGAGAAATACAGGTAAAAGGCGAAAATGTAATGCTAGGCTATTTCAAAAACGAGAAGGAGACAAAAGCTGTGCTCACCGAAGATGGCTGGCTAAAAACCGGCGACCTTGGTGTAATTGATCAAAATAACTTCATTTATATTCGCGGACGATCAAAAAATATGTTGCTTGGCCCATCGGGTCAAAATATATACCCCGAAGAAATTGAAGCAAAGCTTAGCAACCAAAGCTATATTGCCGAATGTGTGGTTGTTGAGCGCGACCACAAACTGGTAGCTCTGGTTTACCCCGATTTTGAATCGATGAAAACAGAAGGCATTAACGAGAAAGATTTACCAGAAATAATGGCCGATAATCGGAAAAAGGCCAATTCGGAATTGCCACGTTACGAGAACGTAAGTCGCATTGAACTGGTTGATACAGAATTTGACAAAACGCCAAAAAGAAATATTAAACGTTACAAATACATCTAAAATAAAAACTCCGGACAATTCATCCGGAGTTTTTTTAATTCCTGTGCTTCCTATTAACCTGTAGAATACATTTTCATTTTCCGGGCAAACCGGAAATATTGCTACATTTGTTTTAACTAACTAATACCTGGATGAACTTAAAGTCAAGTAAACTCTTTTCTGAAGACCGTCTATTATCTCTCGATTTCTTTCGTGGAATTACCATGTTTCTTTTGGTAGCCGAGAGTACGCATCTGTGGTCGGTATTGGTTCAGCCTCCCATTGAAGGAACCATTGTTGAAAGTTTCTTCCGGCAATTTCATCATCACCCCTGGAATGGCTTAAGATTTTGGGACCTTATTCAACCCTTTTTTATGTTTATTGTTGGTGTGGCAATGCCTTTTTCGTATGCAAAAAGGAAAAAACGGGGCGACTCAGAGGCAACAATTACACGGCATATTATAAAGCGTTGTATTATTCTTTTGGCATTTGGTGTTGCACTGCATTGTGTTTACAACAGAAAATTGGTTTGGGAACTTTGGAACGTTTTATCACAACTCTCAGTTACCATTTTAATAGCTTACTTTTTAATGCGGTATAAATGGTCGACACAAATCGTTGTTTCACTTGCAATACTGCTGTTATCAGAAATACTTTACCGCACTTTTCCTCTTGAAGGCTACAATCAACCCTTTGTAAAAGACCATAATTTTGGGAGCTGGGTTGACATGCTATTAATGGGGAAAATAAACAATGGCGGGGGCTGGGTAGCTATAAACTGCCTTCCTACAGCAGCCCATACCATTTGGGGCGTTGTGGCCGGGCAATTATTACAATCGACTAAAATAGCGCCAAAAAAGGTTCAACTGTTATCTGTTGCAGGATTAACGATATTATTTGCCGGTTATATCCTCGACTGGACTTCGGTAACACCCATCATTAAACGCATAGCTACCTCGTCGTTTGTATTGGCATCGGGTGGCTGGGCGCTACTGGCTTTGGCTTTTAGCTACTGGCTGATTGATATAAAAAAAATTAACCAATGGATTTTTCCTTTTGTGGTTGTTGGCACCAACTCCATCTTTATCTACCTTTTTTCGAATACCGTTGGCGCACAATGGTTAAACGAATTTGTATCAATTTTTACAACAGGCTTTTTCGCCTGGTTTAAAACGCCTGAATTTTTAATAAACCTCATAACCGCTTTAAGTGTTCTCTCACTGGAATGGTTACTTTGTTATTACCTGTTTACAAAACGAATCTTATTTAGAGTTTAAAACGTACTTCATATCAACTAAATTTTAAAATGATGAAAACAAATCGTAGAAATTTTTTAAGAACTACAGCTGCCGCTACAGCAGGAACCATGCTTGTTTCACCTGCTTTTGCTATCAATGCAGCAAAATCGCGTTACCAAATTTCATTAGCAGAGTGGTCGTTTAACAAGGCTTTGTTTGGAGGAGAAATGACAAACCTCGATTTCCCAAAGGTGACCCGTGAATTAGGAATTGACGGAGTTGAGTATGTAAACCAGTTTTTTAAAGACAAAGCTAAGGATGAAAAATACCTGGCTGAATTAAAGAAAATTACCAAAAACGAAGGTGTAACAAACGTGCTTATTATGTGCGACGGAGAAGGTATGGTTGGCCATCCTGAAAAAGAAGAGCGCGTAAAAACAGTTGAGAATCATAAAAAATGGATTGACGCTGCGGCATTTTTGGGTTGTCATTCCATTCGCGTAAATGCGGGTAGCCGCGGCGAATACAAGGAACAACAAAAACTGGCGGCCGACGGATTGCACATGCTCTGCGAATACGGCGACAACAAAAAAATAAATATTATTGTTGAAAACCACGGAGGATTATCGAGCAATGCTGAATGGCTTACCGGCGTAATGAAAATGGTTGATCACAAACGCGTTGGTACTTTACCCGATTTTGGCAACTTTATCATTAACCGCGAAACCGGTGAAGAGTACGACCGCTATAAAGGAGTGGAGCTTTTAATGCCATACGCAAAAGGGGTGAGTGCCAAAACCAATGTTTTTGATGCTAACGGCGATGAAGCCAACATGGATTATTACCGCCTGATGGAAATAGTTGACGATGCAGGTTACAAAGGTTTTGTAGGTATTGAATATGAGGGAAGCGAAATCTCAGAACGCCAAGGAGTGATGGCCACCAAAGCTTTACTGGAAAAAGTATTTAAAACATTATAAGAAAAATAACATTCTTACAATGGCCTCTTTTATTATCTTTTACCATTAATTTTTGTTAATCGTGCTTTATTTCGAAACAATAAAGTTGTGTAACCGTAAGTTTAAACAACTTTGTATTTATAAAGGACTTAAAGAGGTTGATTGAAAAAATTAATACAAAGTTGAAAAAGGTAATTAGTTGTTTGTCTTTCAAAAAGAAAGCGATGAAAATTCATCGCTTTCTTTGTTTATAATGCTAATTTTTGTTTCTGTAGAATGGCAAATTCGGATCAACTCTTCCGCCGCTTCCACGTCCTCTTCCATCGCCAATTTCAAATAAGTATACCAAGCCTGCACTTATCTGCGTTGTTAACGACAGGCGCCGGTTGTATCGCAATAAATCAACACCTTCTTCCTGTACATACGTAAAATTAGGAACTCCGTCGATTATTCCGGAATTTAAAACGGTGCAGGTTCCATCTACTTCAAATAGCAATCTGTCGCTAATGGCATAATCAAAACCAATTCCGCCGCCAAAATGAAATGCCGGCCAGCTGTCTTGCTCGCTATTCTTTGTTCCTCGTGAATACAACACATCCCACTCCAAATCCGGATCCGGTAATTCCCGATAGCTTAAATCCGTTCTTACAAATACCACAACACCGGTAAGTTTTACAAAAGGCGTGAAGGTTTTATCGGGCATAAAGTAGTATTTGTAGTTAACAGCCAGGTTAAATAAGCGCGTGTTATACTCAAGCGGAGAAATCATAAACTCATCCTGATAATGGGGAGAAAAATAAGGGGTAAGAAAATAGTTAAAATAGGGAGGATCATCATTAAAACCCTTCAAATGAGAATAATCGAACTCTACGCCAAAATATGTTTTTTCGGTAACCTGAAATAAAATTTCGCCTTCGACACCAGCCGAAAGTTGCGGTGTAAATTTTTCGCTGCTGGTAGCCGGAGAAACGAATAAAGCATCAGGATGTGGCACGTCGGAAGTTCCGAATTCGGAAATTAACATGCCGGAATTAGCTGCCAGTCTGAATCCAATCAACTGAGCTTGAACAGAAAAGGGCGCAGCAAGAAGCAACATAAAAATGAAAACCAATTTTCTCACATCCATCTCTTTGACTTACAGCCATTAAGTTAAGCTGTTTTTGTCAAAAAAGGAAACGAGCATCTAAAATATTTTCATATTGGCAAATATTTTAGCGTATGCGCGTTCCATCTTACACCTTAGTCAATAAACAATTTTGATAAGATGAAACAAAGTAAAACAAATCTATTTCCTTTCTTTTACCTGTGAGGCATCAACTACTTTAAAGAGCTTATCGGCTCTGCGTGTTACAGCATCAATGGGTACAGAAATTCGTTGCCCTTTTAAACCTTCATCAACGGGCTTTAATTCGAAGCGAATTTCATTAACACTTGTTTGAAATACTCCTGTTGTAGGGCCGGTAATTATTATCTCATCTCCTACTTTCAGGTTGTTTGTTTCCAGTTTAAATTCGGCAACACCTATTTTTTTGAAATAGTTGGTACATTTCCCGATGTACAACTTGCGTTTACTTGCTCTCGAACCATAGTTATTACTCCACTCGCCCAATCGCTGGCCGAGGTAATAACCATCCCAAAATCCACGATTAAAAACCGATGTTAATCTCTCGTTCCAGTCTTCCACTTTCTCGTCGGTAAACGATTCGTCGAAATAAGCATCAACCGCCTCGCGGTAACACTGCACAACGGTTTTAACGTATTCGGGAGAACGGGCACGCCCTTCAATTTTAAGCACCGATACGCCCGAATCGAGTATTTTATTCAGGAAATGAACGGTTTTCAAATCTTTTGGCGACATGATGTATTCGTTGTCGATCTCCAGCTCGGCACCGGTTTCTTTATCGGTTACCGTATAAGCCCGCCTACAGGTTTGCAAACAGGCACCACGATTTGCCGACGAGTTCATTTCGTGCAAACTAAGGTAACATTTACCGCTGGTAGCCATACACAAAGCACCGTGCACAAACATTTCAATTTTTATCAACTCGCCGTTTGGTCCGGTAATATTTTGCTTTTTTATCTGGTCGCTGATCTCCCATACCCGCCCCAGGTTCATCTCACGAGCCAGCACCACTACATCGGCAAAATTGGAGTAAAATTTTACAGCTTCAATGTTGGTAATATTTACCTGTGTTGAAATATGCACTTCAAGGTTAACCGAACGGGCGTATTGAATTACCGAAACATCGGCTGCAATAACTGCTGAAACTCCTGCTTCTTTAGCGGCATTAATAACTTCGTGCATTTTATCCAATTCGCCATCAAAAATTTCCACATTCATGGTAAGGTAAGTTTTTACCTTATTCCCGGTGGCAACACGCACAATTTTACGCAGGTCGTCGAGATTAAAATTATTGGACGAGCGCGAACGCATGTTGAGATTTTCAACACCAAAATACACCGATCCGGCTCCTCCCTGAATGGCGGCCATTAACGATTCATACGAACCCACAGGCGCCATTATTTCCACATCTCTTCTTTCCATTACTTAACCTGACGTTTTAAAAATTGCGGTGCAAAGTTAAGAGTTTTTGGGAATTACCGATTGCTCTCCTTTTAAGTAAGCTGATGAATAACTTTACAAGCTGCACCCTGCTACAAAACATAAAAACAAATTGTGCATATGTTTACCATAAGTTATAAATTGTACCAAATTATATGTTTAACCTCGTATCCCCGATACGAACAAAAATCAAAAACCATGTCAGACCGACAAGATTACGATGCATGTTACAATGCATTTATGGCCATTCCGGCCGAAGAAGTAAAAGCACCTGATATGCCCGTTAATGCGGCAATACAGGAAAATGAAAACCTTTATTTATGGAGCCTCGACGACAAAGCAGAGTTAATGGGAGCGGGTTTACCCGAAACCACCATCGATTTGTTAACGGTGCGCAACGGTGCCTGCCGCACGGCCGAGGCCATGTGGCAACGCGAACAGCATACATCACAGGATGCCCAAAAAGAATGGGAGAAACGTTCGCCTGCAGCTTACGAACTGCGCAACCAGTTATTACACGATTTTCGTTATGCATTTCGTAACAACGAAAGATTATTAAAACGGGTAAGTGCTATAGCCGAAGGATACGACGATGCCGATATGATACAGGATTTGAGCAACCTGACTGCCCTGGGCGAGGCCAACCCCGAACCACTGGCAGTAATTAATTTCGATGTTACCTTACTCCCGCTGGCTACTACTACTGCCGACGAACTGGCAATAATACTGGCACAAGTCAACGGCGAAAAGGGAATCGACCACCAGGTGAAAATTACCCGCGACCGCGCCTACACCTACATGCAACAAGCGGCCGACGAAATTAAAAACTGCGGCCGCTATGTGTTCTGGAAAAACGAAGAACGGCTAAAAGGTTACCGAAATATTTATAAGAATAAAAAAAATAAACCGGGAAATAATACCGACTCAGAGGAATAGTGACAGTATATTAATTAGACAGTGCGGGGCAACAGCAATGTTGTCCCGTTTTTTTTGCCAAAATTTACAGCCATCGCTAACAAAATGTAAATATTTGATTGCTAATACAATCTCCGCACTGTCATTTTTCTCGTCCGCTGACCTGCGGACAAGACATTTGTAAATGCGGACGTGTGTTTTTTGGTTGCGGACACCCCAAAAGCACCTGCGGACACCCTTCCAGCGACTGCGGACGATCAAAAAGCACCTGCGGAAGTATTTTTATCGGCTGCGGAAAGCCCAACAACACCTGCGGACGCACTTTTTTTGGCTGCGGAAGGCTCAACCCCAACAGCGGAACCTGTTTTTTACCCTGCCAACAACTATTTACAACAATTTTGCTACATTTATTGCACTAAAACTTTAAACCATTGAATACGCACCCTGAAATAGCAATTTACAAACGAATCATAATATGTGTTGTTATCCCTCCGTTTTGGGTGGATATCAACACTTTTTAAAAGGCTATTAACGATATAACAACAATGATGATACACAGTAGTGTTAAAGCCAATTTTAAAAAAATAGAATCAACCAAATTTATTTAAAACCAAAATCAAAAATTATGGGACAAGCAAAACGAGCATGGGAAGAAAGCGAAGCAAATGGAAACATTGTTGAATTCCTTGAAGAAATGTTGAGACGTGATGAATTTAAAGGAGCTTTAGAAGGAATTGCAAAACAAGTTGTGGATAAGGGAGTAAATTCAATGAGCCCGAAACAAAGTGCTGTGGTGGACAAATTTATTGAAGCATACCGAGAAAGGAATGAGTGTGATAGATGTACCAATGGAAACGTAACATCATTGACTGACTTAATTTTCATATCTGAGAACGGTCTTTGTCCGATGTGTGATAATGACAGGGAAAAATTTATGCGAGATTAACAATAATCACTACCAAACATAAATATTGAGATAATGGTAAAATTTCAAAAAAATAGTACAATTTTATTGCTGGTACTATTTTCAATATCACTTAATGTTAATAGCCAATCAAATTCCCCAGAATTACCGATTGATTTGACAACCAATAAAATAATGTACACAGACGTGGTTCATACCGACAGTACACTTTTAAAAGCTGACCTGTTTACACTAGCTAGAATATGGTTTGCCGAAACATTCAGAACATCTGGAGCTGTAATCCAAATGGAGGATAAGGAATCTGGTGTATTAATAGGAAAAGCCATTGTTCCTATTATATACAAATCTTTTGGTGTAACACATGACTTGCAAAATGTATTATTTACACTCTCAATATATTTTAAAGATGGTAGATATAAATATGAAATGACGGACTTTATCTATCAGCAACAGTCACCCTCTCCTTTAATAGAATTTAATGACATTCCTTTTGAATATATTTACTTCAATAAAAATTTGGGGGTTAGAAAATACAATAAAAAAACAAGACTAAGCTTTGTAAATCAATTGGACACACAGGTTAAAATCATTTTGAAAGACCTAATTTCTTCAATGGATAAAAAGAACACACCAGTAGATTCAGAATGGTAGAAAAAATGCAAACAATTGATTTGCAGACAAAACGAATAAAAAACTGGCTATAACAAAGTGCAAATGTAATGCGGGCGGGCGTGGTATTCCAGCGTTTTCGCATTGTTCAACCACCGCCAATCCGTCTTTGACGGATTATCGGTTAAAAATAAATTAAGTGCTACGCCGGCTTGGCTCCGTGCAAACTTGACAGGTTGCCGTTTCAAAGCTCCGCACTCCACTTGCACCAACCGTTAACATTCATTAGAAACAAGAAATTATTAATATGGAAGAATATAAATTTCAAATAGCCGAAACGATTATTATCATGTTTGTTTTTTTAATTACGAAATTAATAACCAAAAGAATAATAACGAAAGTAGGAGTTAGGTTTAAATATCAATCAGGAAGAATAAAAATCACAAATAAAATAGTAGGTGTTTTGTTGCTGATAATACTAACTATTATTTTAATGATTATTTGGGGAGTTGACCAATCTGAACTATTGTTATTCCTTTCCACAATATTAACAATTTTGGGAGTTGCGTTTTTTGCGCAGTGGTCAATCATTTCAAATATCACTTCTACATTGATAATTTTTTTCAATCATCCAATTAAAATTGGAGATTCTTTAACTATAATGGATAAAGACTACCAAATAGAAGGGAAATTAAATGATATTGGTATCTTCTTCATTATCATAAAAACGAAAGAAGACAAGAAAATAACAATCCCGAGTAATGTCTTTATGCAAAAAATGATTCAAAAGGAACAAGCTGTTTAAAACAAAATAACCCCACTGGCGCGATTTTGTAAATCGTACCTCGCCCTGCCCCTCGTTTGCAACGAGGGGCTCGCATTCAGTCGATTGTATCGACATTTATCTTTACCTTTAAAACAAAAATGCCCGCAGACAATTATTTCATCTCCGACCAAAATACAAGCTACTTTTTAACATTTACTGTTGTTAACTGGCTTGATGTGTTTACAAGAAAAGAATCAGTGGTGTCCGGTAAACATTATACAGATTTCTCCCCCGCTGGCGCGATTTTGTAAATCGTGTCTCAGCCTGCAAGGCTGAAAAGAGTTAAATCAAAAGGCTGCGAAAACAGTGATGCCCTCACTCGGAGTGATGGCATCACTTTATAGAAGTTTAAACAAATTTTTCGCGTTTCTGTAAATTATAAAGTCCGTACAAGACAAACACCAAAGTGGCGATTCCCATAAAAATTCGGTTTTTCCGAATGATTCCCAGCCAAATCACCTCATTCAAATTATTTGGGATTTCAAAAGGATTCAAAAAGACGTCCCACTGTGTTCCCTGCATAAGGTCTTCTCTCAGAATTAACAGCGCTACACCAATCAACACCATCGCCACAGCAGTTCCGTTTCCATTCTTTATAATGGTGGAAAACATAAATGCCATAGATCCTAAGAATATGATTGGATACAAGAGTTGATACGACATCTCCAGCACGTTTATTTTGTACAGTAGCACCGAGGCCAAAGCCGAAAAAAGTACGATAATGACAAATACGAGGGTATAAATCATTATCAAACGTACTAACCAAACTTTATAGCGGTAGTTTGGAATTCCGAACAGAATCTCCAGCATTCGCGAATCATCATCATTTTGGATCCCAAAAACCGAGGGATAGAAAATGAGCAAGATTCCGGGAAAAATCAGTAAGTAATACACCACATCTTCCGACATAGAGCCGCCATTATAAACAGTTTGTATGGCAAAAAACAAAAAGAATGCAAGTGCTGCTATTAAAAACCATATAAACCGGTTGGCAAAGATGATTCTTAGATTATACCGTATCATTTTTATCAAAATATACAGTCTGTTTTTTATATCGAATTGTCTTTCCATAATTCCTTAAACGAAGTCTTTTAACAAACACAAATAAGCATCCTCAAGATTTGGCAATACATTAACAGCATCGGGTGCCGGCTTTTCTTTGGCCAGACAACGAACTTTTATATTCTCGCCATCGCGCATGTGGTGAACAATCATTTGTTTATTGGCCATTTCATCAAATTCCTTAGCCGGAAGCGAGAAGTGCCAAACAAAATTGTTCCCTATGTTTACCATATCATTTGGTTTTCCAAAATATTTCAGGTTACCGCGGTTAATTACCGCTACCTGGTTACACGAACTTGCAATATCCTCGATAATATGTGTCGAGAATATAACGATCCGCTCGCGGCTCAGCTCTACCAGCAAATTACGGAAACGAATACGCTCGCGCGGGTCGAGTCCGGAAGTAGGTTCGTCAACCACAAGAATACGCGGCAGGTTCAGCAAAATTTGTGCAATACCAATCCGCTGTTTCATACCTCCCGAGAATGCCCCGATTTTGTCTGCACGGCGATCCCACATATGAACACTTTTTAATACATATTCCAATCGGTCTTCACGCGTTTTGGTGTCTTTTATTCCTTTCAGAATTGCCTGATAATCGAGAAATTCCCAGGCCGACATATTTTCGTAGGTACCAAATGCCTGTGGCAAATAACCGATCAAACCTTGTAACTCCTCGCGGTATTTCTGCGTATCCATTCCGTTAATCCATATCTTTCCGTAACTCTGTTCGAGCACACCGGTTATAATACGCATCATGGTTGATTTACCGGCACCGTTTGGTCCAAGTAAACCAAACATACCCGTTTTAATCTCCAGCGAAACACCGTTAAGCGCCCTGAATGGGTTCTTACGTTTCCCGATAACGGGAATCTGGCGAACCATATTAAAGTAACCACGGCGCAAAACTCCAAAACGCCCTTCAATGCGCGCAATATTCACATCTTTGTTATGAATATACTCTGCCGTTGCATAGAAAGCCAGCAACAGATACCAGATAATTGCAATAAAAATTACCATTCCCAGGTTATCCCATTCTTTAAAAAAGTAGAACAAGAATACTAACGGAACGATCCAGAATATGATGTTATAAATCCATTTATTCAGTTTGAGATAAAAGGTTTTACCTGTTGCTTCATTTTTATTGATCAGCACCTGGTTTAGCGGAACCCGCAGCAAGAAAAGGAAAAAGAAAACGCCGTGCGACAATACCCACATCCACAAGTGGCTTTCGATGTAAAAGAAGGTGAAATAAACGGTAAAAATAAAGAGTGGGATGTGCCAAACGAGATCGGAAAAATCGCGTAGGTGTTTATAGTCTTTAGTCAAACCGGCACGTTCTCTGATCTTTATTCCCGATTTCCATTCACGCATAAATCGCGAATCGCGGTCATAAATTTTCACCAGTCTTCTTATTTTAATCCTAACCGGTTCGTTCTCATCCACAACCTTTTCGCTGGCCTGCCGCAAACTAGTCATTGTAAAGGCTACCACACCCGGCACCAGAACAATAAGCAAAACAAAGTCGAGCAGTTGCCAAACAAAACCATCTACTTTTAAATAGATGAACGCGGCGCCTAAAATAAACACAGTTAACATTCCCAGTTTCAGGCCAAGGTGCAGCGACCTAATCCAGGTCAGTGCATTTTCCATTCCGGCATACAATGTTGGGATGAAAATAAGTGTTAACAGCGTACTTAGGGCTAAACCACCAATAACTGTTATTGCAAATGGGGCACCAATGGCACCAACATATTCAGCTTGTCCCATTGCCAGCGGGAATAAGGCTACAATTGTGGTAATTGCTGTAATCAAAATTGGGCGAACTCTCGATAGTCCTGCTGCCATTAAGGCACGCGATTTCCTGTACCCCCGTTTTCGGAGAATATTGGTAAAATCAATTAATATAATACCGTTGTTCACCACCACTCCGATTAGGATAATAAAGCCCATTAAAGTATTGGCATTGAAAAGGCTGTTCCCGGTAAAAATTAGCGCCAGGAATGATCCAATAGCTGCCAGAGGAATAGAGAAAATCAGTACAAACGGTGTTGATACCGATTCGAAAACTGATGCCAAAATCATTAAAATAAGAATGAACGCAGCAGCAATCAGGAACTTAAATTCCGCATACTGATCTTCTTCGTGAATAACCTCAACAGCAACTCCCGAAGGCAATTTATAGGCACCAATTATGTCGTCAATTTCAAGTCGGTAAGCTTCAAGCAAATCTTTCGAGTCGCTGGCTTCGTCAACAAAACTGTAAGTTAATTCAATCTGTTTCTCCTGGTTTACACGCGTAATGCTGGCCATACCTTCGGCATACACCATGTCCGCCAGTTCATCCATATCGTAGGTGGCTCCCTCGGCGTTATTTACCTGCAATCGGCGAAGATCTTCAATCCCTTTGTTATTCTCTTCTTCTTCAACACCTTCAGGTAATTTTTCTTTTATTACAATTTCATATTCTTCCGTGCCTTGTTTGAAATTTACTCCCGATGTAAACTCGCGGGTAAAAGTTCCCAACTCCGACATAATATTCTGAAGCGAAACTCCATATTCGGTAAGCAGCATCTGGTTGAAATACATGTGTACTTCAGGCCGGTTGTTCGCCACGCTGATATTGGCCCTACGGATGGTTTCAAGATCTTCGATGTAGTAAAGTAAATCCTCAGCTACACCTTTCATCACCTCAAAGTTTTCGCCTTTTATAACCACACGTTCCTGGTTGGAACCAATTCCCATAAATTGCTGGAATCCCTGGGTACCGGATCGACCACCACCGCCGCCACCGCCGCGAAAACTTGCGCTCGATGTTGGTGCCTCAAGGCCAACTTCTCCCTGCGAAACATTGCCAATACGTTCTTCAACATCTTTTTTAATTTCAGCAATGGTTCGGTCATCAATATCTTTGTAGTCTTCGCGAAGAATGAATGTCAGAATGGCCTCTTCGGCTTCAATATTGGCCGAAAGGTCTTCTTTCTCAGCAACATCTTCCAGGCGGCTTTCCACATCGGCAACTACTTTATCGGTTGCTTCCAATGTTGTACCGGTTGGCATGGTAACATAAATATTGAATTGTTCCTCTTCAACTTCCTGTAAATTGGTTACGCTAATTGCCAACACAATAAACACCGTTAAAAAGAAGAACACCAACGCACCGATTATCGTACGTGCCGGAACACGCATACTGGCTTTCAGTAGCAGAATATAAATTTGAATAATACGGTTATTGGTCGTAACCTTTTCGTAAAATATGTTGTGTTGACGTTTGCCTCGTAACAGCACGTGGGCAGCCATAGGAATTAACAGCAAAGCCACAAATAACGAAACAACCAGTGTGGAAATAATTGAAACTCCAACGTGGTTGCCCAGTAATTTTACCATGTAATCGGCAGAAAAAACAAATGGCAGGAAAACCGTTACGGTGGTGAGTGTTGCTGCTACAATAGAGCGCCAAACCTCTTTTGTTCCCTGCGTTACCGATTGTTCCGGACTCATTTTATTTCCCGAGAGCCGGTAAATATTTTCCAGCACAACAATACTATTGTCGAGCAGCATACCAATGGCCAAAACAAGACCAACCAGCGTTAAACTGTTCAGCGATATATTGAAGGCATAAAACAGGTTAAAGGCAGTAAATACCGAAATTGGAATGGCCAGAGCAATAAATGAAACAATGCGCAGATTTTTCAGGAACATCCAAAGAACAAAAATGGCCAGTAAACCACCCACCAATGCCAGGTCGATAATCTGATCGATGTTTTTCTCCATGGTTTCAGCCAGGTTGGTCTGAACCACAATTTGTACATCTTTGGCGGCAAGCTTCTTATTTAACTCAGCAATCTCTTCCTGCACATTATGCGACAGGTCGATAAGATTTGCCTGCGAATCGCTAACCAGGCTCATCGAAACAGCATCCAATCCGTTTATTCGGCTGATTGATGTTTCTTCTTTAACACCAAAAAATACATCGGCCACATCTTTTAAATAGATCGGCCCATCGGCTACAACAATATTTTCGATATCCGAAACTTTATCGTACTCGGCGGTAACGTGCACAAAATATTGCTTTTGTGCATCGTGCAGGTAGCCGGTAAAAGTCCGGTTGGTAGAACCTCCGGAAATGGCACTTTGAATTTGTGCCGGAGTTATTCCATACGCCTCGCAGGCACCGGCATCGTAGGTTACTTCAATCGAACGCTCTTTACCACCGTATACCGAAACAGAAGCTACCCCATCGATATTTTCCATTTGGGCGGTAACTTCCTGATCAACAATATTACGTACACGATCAACTCCCCCGCTTCCGCGTATCTGCAGTTCCATAAACTGGTTGGTGAGCTGATCCAGATCAACGCGGTTAACCGTAACAATAAAGTTATCGTCGAGCTCACCGGCTATCAGGTCAATCTTTTCCTGAAGTTTCAGAAAAGTATATTTAATGTTGACGTTCTGTTTAAAATTAACTTGTATAGATGCCGATCGGTTGGTGATAAACGACTCCATATCCTCAATGCCTTCCATTGTTCCGATAGCTCCTTCAACCGGAATAACCGCCTGGTTTTCCAGGTAGCTCGGGTCCACCTCAATCCGCGACTGAATCTGAACATACAGCATCGGGAGCTCGGCATTTGGCATGAGTTCCACCGGCAACTGTTTGTAAGAGATGTAACCCAACATGGTTAATCCCAAAAACAGCATACTGATGAATATTTTTCTATTGATAATAAATTTCATTTGCAATAAATTAGTTGGAAGACTGAAGACCGAATATCGGAGCAATAGATTTAAGCACGAAGTACAAAATTTTTACCTTGAACTTTAACTTGCAAGACACCTTTATTTGTTCGTCAAACATCTTCAAATCGTCCCTTAATTATCAGTAACTGCCAGCTTTTTCTCTTTCACAAATAACAATCTCACCCTATCTAAAACATCGTAAACACAAGGGATTACAATAAGTGTAAGTATGGTTGATGTTACTAAACCGCCAACCACTGCCAGCGCCATTGGCGAACGAAGCGATGCACTTTCGCCAAAACCGATTGTAAGTGGTATCAGGGCTAAAATGGTTGTTAAACTGGTCATTACAATTGGCCGGATACGTTGCTGCCCGGCTTGCAGTATGGCTTGTTTTCGCTCTACTCCCTCTCGGATGAGCTGGTTTATTCGGTCGACCAAAATTATAGAGTCATTAACCGCAATACCTACCAACATTATCACTCCGATAATAGCCATTATATTGAATGTTTTTCCGAGAATAAAGAAGATAAGAACACTTCCCACCACTGCCAGCGGAATAGTTAACAGAATGGTAAACGGATGAATGAGCGACTCGAACTGAGAAGCCAAAACCATGTATACCAATACAATAGAAAGCAGCAATGCAAAAGTCAGGTTCCTCAACGATTCCTGACGTTTTTCTTCTTCGCCGGTTACCATTATCCGATAATCAGGCAATAAATCAATGCTTGCTGTTTGGTTACGGATATCGTTTGCCACGTGATCCAATGGAATACCATTTTCAAGTTGTGCCGTAACTTTTCCTATGCGGTTTTGATTTCTTCTGAAAATCTCTTTTGGCGATACACCATAACTGATATCGGCAATTTCGCTTAAACGGAAAACCTGATCGCCCGATGTGATGATTAAAGATCCGATCTCATCAAGACTTTTCTCCGGAACTTTAATGGTAATATCCTGCATTTCGCCACTGCGTTCCAGTTCGCCGGCATCTTTACCCTGCAACTGGTCTTGCATTTGCGTAATTACACTACTAATATCAATGTTATACATTCCGGCACGCATGCGGTCAACACGAATTTCAACCTCAGGAGCACCGTCTTCAATCGATGTTTGAATATTAAAAAGACCATTAACCGACTGCATTTTTTCTTTCACCTGGTTAACAACCCGCTCAATTTCATCCAGCTCTTCGCCTCGTACTTCAACTACCACAGGTGCTTCATCGGTTCCAAGAATTGACTGAAGTGCACTTTCTTCCTGAGAAAAACTAACTTCCAATCCTTCAATATTAGCGGTTAACTGGTCGAGTGTTTTTACAATACTTTCGGTTGAAATTGTTGCATCCGGTTTTAAAATCACCTTTAACTCTGCCGTATTTTCGCCTTCAAAAACAGAATTTTCATCTCCCGAAATACTTGAGGATGGTCCGGCCTGCGAATAGACTTTATCCAGATTTTCACCCAGATAATCGATTAAAATATTTTCAATATTTCTAACTGTCGACTCCGTACGTTCCAACTTTGTTCCTTCCTGTAATTTCAGGTTTACGGTAAGTTCGTGTGTTTGTGTTTTAGGCATAAATTCGGTACCAATGTATGGCACCAACAATACTGATCCACCAATTGCCAAAGTTGCTATAATTATCACCAGCCACTTCGCATCAATCACTTTTGATAGAAAACGGCCATAGCCGCCAACTTTTACCGATTTCGATTTCAGCGGAGCTTTTCGGTTTCGATAGAAACGGTGATACATCATCGGGATTAAAAAGATGGCTACTACCAACGACGAAAGTAATGAAAATGCTACTGTCCAGGCCTGATCTTTAAACAACTCGCCCGAAGCTCCGTGCAAATAAACAATGGGCAAAAACACGATGATAGTTGTAAGCGTTGATGCAGTAATAGCTCCTCCCACTTGGGCAGTTCCGTTTATTGCAGCATCTTTTACACTCAATCCGTTTTCGTGATTCCGGAAAATATTTTCGAGAACCACAATAGCATTATCAACCAGCATACCCGCACCTAAGGCGAGCCCTCCCAACGTCATTATATTTATGGTGAGGTGATTAAAATACATGAGGTTGAAAGTGGCCACAATTGAAATTGGAATGGCGACACTTACAATTAATGTAGTTCCAAATCGACGAAGGAAAACAAATAAAACGATTACTGCCAGAAGTATACCCAGCAAAGCCGTTTCCTGCACTTCGCCAATAGCATTGCTAATAAAGCGTCCCTGGTTGGTAACTCCAATAAGCTCGTAACCCGGAAGTGCTTTTTCAATATTTACCAAAGCCTCGTTGATCTGCTCAACCGATCTTACGGTATTAAATTTTGTTTCTTTATAAATGGAAAGCCCCAAACAACGTTCGCCATTGATATGCACAATATTTGTTGGTTCTTTATTTCCGATAGAAACAGCTGCAACATCTTTCAGATAAACCGGAGCCATTGAAACCCGGTTTTGGTTGGCTGTTGCTTCGGTGCTGCGAACAGCTTTATAACCAACTATCAGGTTTTCAAAATCTTCAATAGTTTGCAACATCGATACACCTTTTACAATGTACTGTGTTCCCATGTCGGTGATCTGTCCACCGGAAACGTTACGGTTAAAGTTCTGAATACGCGATGCCACTTCATCCATTGAAAGCCCTTGCGCATCGAGTCGGTAAATATCGGTTTCAATAATTATTTCACTCTCTTCCTGACCCGATAATTCAACTTCGGCAACACCTTCCAAACGAACCAGTTCGTTCCGGACATAGTTTTCAGCAACTTTCCGCAACTCGTTCATATCGGTAATTTCGTTGTGCTTAAGCCCAATTATCATTACCGGAGTTGTATTCGGATCGTGTTGTGTTATCTGAAGTTCATCAATGTCGGAATTCTGGGTAAGCGTATTCAAGGCCTTTTGCAGGTCGAGAAAAGCTTCATCCATATCTTTATTCCAGGCGTATTCTACTGTTATTTGTGCCGATCCTACCCTTGAAGAAGAAGTTACCTGAACCACGTCTGACTGGCGAATGGCAAGCGCTTCGATGTTTTCAACAAACTGTTGCTCCATTTCTTCCGGAGGCCGCTCGCCCGATGTCACTTCCACAAAAATGCGCGGCGAATTCAGATCGGGAAACAGATCGACTCCCAGTTTATCGTACGAAATGTAGCCCAGCAACAAAACGCCAAGCACTACCATTAGCACGGTAACCGGGTAATCGACAGAAAATTGCGTTAATTTTTTCATCTAATTATAATTATTAGTTTCAGATGTATTAGATGGAACTCCCATAATCTTAATTATGCACGTTTGTGGCATAAATTGGTTATGGTTGTTTCATAATATATTGTTAGAAGCACGAAGCACGAAGCCGGAAGTGTTTCTGACTTCCGGCTTCCAGCTTCCGCCTTATTATAATATCACTTTAACTTTTGAATTATCGCGGAGTGTTTCAAATCCTTTTATAATCAAACGGTCGTTCTGGCTTAATCCATCAGTTACTTCAATTTCATCCTGGTTGGCGATTCCCGTTGTGATACGCCGATCGTTGGCAGCACTGTTACGTCCAACAATAAACACGTATTTCCCGCGCGATCCGGTCATAATCACATCTTTCGGGATAACAATTGCGCTGTCTTTTTGAGCAGTAATAATATTTGCTTTTACAAACATTCCCGGACGTAATTTCAACTCTGGATTATCGATCTCCAATTTTCCCGCAAATGTTCGTGTTTCGTCGCTGATAATTGGCGACAGCTGGGCAACACGTCCGGTAAGCGTATCTTCAGTCAGGGTGTAGTTTGTAATCATTACTTCCTGTCCGGTTGTTACTTCCGAAATATTTTTTTCAGGCAAATTAATTTCAACATACATTTTGCTGTAATCCATCAGGCTAACCATACTTTCGCCGGCGGCAACACGAGTGCCTTCGGTATAATAAGGCAGTGCAACAATAACCCTGAAAAAGGAGCTACAACCTCCATTTTTGCCAACTGTATCTGAGCACTTTCGTAATTGTTCTTGGCTGTTATCATCGACACCTCGGAGTTACGCATTTCGAGCATGGTAACACCACCTTTTTCGTACAATGATTTTTGTTTTTCGTATTCCTGCTCCGAAATCTCGAGATTTAATTTTATTGATTCGATATTCAGCCCATTCAGGTATTCTGCATTTTCCAACTTTACAATAACCTGACCTTTGGCAACGCGATCGCCCAACTGAAATTTGCGCCCGGTTCTGGGATTGGTTTGCAGAATGTAATTTCCTTCAATCTCGGAACTCAATTCAGTTTCGTAAACTGATTTTGCAGTACCGGTAGTACTTACAAATTGCTGAATACTTTTGAGTTTAATGTTTTCAACAGAAACGGGAACAGCTAACTCGGTTGATTCAGAACTGGTTTGGTTGTTACACGAAATGGCGGCAACAACAACACCTAACAGGATAAGTAATTTTATATGCTTCATTTTAGTATGATTTTCATCTGATTAAAATTGTTTGTTTTTTGGTATCCTATGAACTCGCCCCGATTATTCGGGACTCGTTTCTGTTTTATTCTTGATCTTCGTTTAAATACAATTCCGATGGGATAATAGCTTCGTCTTTTTCGAAATCGTACAACGATTGTATTTTAAGGTTTAATAATTCGATTTTGTAATTTATAAGTGCCTGGCTCAATGCTACTTTCTGCGATGAAAGCTGATTCTGATACAGGTTAAGATCCATACCTGTCAGGTCTCCATTTTCGTAACGTTCGAGGTTAATTTCGTAGGTCAACTCAGCGTTCCGCTGGTTTTGTTTTGCCAGTTCAATCTGGTTCAACTGGTTTAGAATATTACGGTAAACCTGGCGAATATCAACAACAATTTGTTTTTTCTCCTCATTCAGGTTCAGCTCCTGCGATTCGATGGCTGCTTCGGCTGCAGCAATTCGTGCTTTACGCTCGCCCCAATCGAAAATCGGAATATTAAAACTGATTCCTACTGACGGGCTTTTTGTTGGATTTTGGTAAATGTTACCTAAATCTTTGTTATCGCCCGTGATACCAAATCTGAGGTTCATATCTCCTCTGAATTCGTTCTGTGCTTTGGTTCGAATAAGATCGAACTGACTGGTTTCCACATCAATTTCGCGCTGACGTAGCTCCATCCTCGATTCCAAACCGTTTTCAATGGCTTTATCCAAATTAACGGGAACCGGGTTAACGCTTACATCGGCCAAAATCATTATGTCTTCAAAAAGATCCATTCCGAGGTATAATTTCAACTGATCTTTGGCATTTTCAAAACTAACTTCGCTGTTTTGCAAGGTCGATTTTGCCGTTGCCAGGTTCAGCTCAGCCTGGTATTCTTCTTCTTTTGCAGCTAATCCGGCTTCAACTTTATTCTTTATAATATCATAACTATTTTGTGTATTGGCCAGCTCGTCTTTTGCAATGTTCAGGTTCATTTGTGCCATGTACACGTTGTAGAAAAACTCGGTAACATTTCGTTCGAGGTTTAAGTACTGCATCGCGTAACTTATCCTTGCATTTTCAAAGTTCAGCTCCAATTCTTTTAATTCCAGCTTCAGGGTATTATAAGTAAATAATGGCTGATTCAGGTTTAAATACAGGTTATTAAAAAATACCTCACTTTCCGTAAAGGACGATGTAGAATTATTACTCGACCAGCCAAACTCGTTGGTAAGCGAAACGGTACCATCGGTTATTAATATTGGCTGGGCAACGGTAAACAGCGTTCTTGATTCGAAGTTTTCGTTGGTGTACCACTCTGAAACACGATTATCGAAACGTCGTTGTTTGCTGTAATTTACAGGATCAACCTGAAGCGAAAAACGAGATTTTAGTGCAGCTCGTTGTGCCTCCAGGTTTTTCTGGTAACGTTCAAGATTTAATAACGACAGCTTCAAATCGGGGCTTCCCGTTTCGGCTATACTTAAAGCCCTTTGAAGGGTTAAGGCCTCTTGTGCCTGAACAGCAAAAGTTACAGAGGCCAGCAATACAATGGCAATTGCGAGCTTTTGCATAAGTTTGATTTTTGTTTTCATCTTATTAAAATTGTTAATTCATCAAGGGATAAGATGGAACTCGTCCCGACTTTTCGGGACTCGTTTCATCACGTATGTTGATTTATTTTTTATAATTCCACAATTTTTACCGCATCGGCATATATCATCCGTAAATCGGTTTTATCTGTTAACTCTATAACCGCTTTTTCTGACGAGAAATAGAAAGAGCCTAAGTGTACCCATCCGGTTTCGGCACTTTGCGAATCAAGGAAAGCTTCTTCTTCTCCGTCGTCGGCGTGAATAATGAAGTTTAAACTTCCTTTTTCCTCTCCCCGGTTTCTACCAAATCCGCGCCCTTTATAAAAGTGGTAATATACTTCGTAATACCCGGGCTCTTTCACCGGAACATTCCAACGGGCAACCTGCTCGCCATTTCCGCCTTTAATGTAATAAGCAGAACGAACGTACTCGCCATAAAACTCGTCGCTTGTAGTTGCTGTCCAGCTAATTGGTGGTCTCCACCGGTTAATACTTGCATATTTTTGTTTTGTCTCTTCTTCTTTTACTATCAGTTTTTCGAGTAAACTTACCTGGTGGTTTTCAGTTACTTCAAAACCGGGATCCTCGTTATCAACGATTGTTTCATTCGGTAGTTTTGTTTGTACCGGCGTTGAACTAATCCGTTCTCCTTCCCACGGTCTTGCCTTCAGGTCTTCTTCCACATCGCGGAAAAACTCCATGTAGGTTTGCGGAATATTTTTCGATGTCATCGAATTGAAGATCACCATTCTTGGTGCACCATCAAACAAATAACTCAATTCCTTGGTTTGATGAGCTGTTAGTTCAATCAATTTATCTACTGTATCTTCCGATCCCATTCCCGGACCGCGACCACCACCGCCACCGCCCGGAAGTCGGAAGGTAAGTTTCACCAAGCCGTCAATATCTGAGAAATTAGTAACTTTCAACGAGATCATGGTTTTCATCGCATCTCCCGATTTTACTTTTATTCCTTTTATTGGCGAAACAAGATAACCGGGTAATGCTTTGGCTTTAAACCAGCTGTTCATCATCGGTTCAAGTTCAATTCCAAACTTGGCTTTTATCTCTTCATCAAATTCCTCGAACGATATATTCTGATACTTGTACTTTTCCAGTATCGAGCGCAGAAAATCTTCAAAATCTTCTTCGCCGGCTTCCAGTTTTATGGTGGAGAACAGTACATCGCCTTTCAATTTTATTACGTCTTTTACTATTTCATTTTGATCCGGATCAGCAAGGATTTCCTGGAAAGAATAGTCCTGCAAAGCAATGTTTGCAACGATCTCCGGACTTTCACCATTCATGCTACTCATAAAGAGCGATCGCATATCGGTTGACTGGCTCTTTAAGTAAGCCTCAAAAACACGGTTTGTTATCGGCCACTTATCCGATTGAATATTGTTTTGAAAGTTATACAACCATGGAAAGATAAAATAGGGGTTTGGCAATTGTTCCATAGTCATCTCGCCACGCGACCATTGGCGGTCAGTTTCATTTTCTTCAGTAAATTTCTCCAGAAACTGCCCAAGCACCCTCAACTCTTTGTCTTCGTCAGTCATATCGGCACCTCCGCCACGACCTCTCCAACGGCCCATTCGTTCTTTTTGCTTTTCAAAATCAGCTTCGCGAAACATGTAACCTTTTTCCTGAATTAAAACCTGCCCGGGCTGAATAACTTCCTGCACCGATGTCCACATACGATCGTAGGTTTTAAACTGCGCCGGAACTTCAACCAGTGCCAAATGATCAGAATTGTATTCAAGGTTATAACCACGTTTGAAATCCTCGAAACGTTCGGAAATTACAGAAGCCAACGTATCTTTCGACTCTGGAAAAGCATCGCTGAATTGGTCGTGTCCTTCAATAAGCCACACTCCAAACTCGAAATCATTATGCGCTAAACTTTTATACTCATACCTGCCAATTGCCAAAGAAAGTTGTGTTAATGGTGTTTTGGGTTCAAAATGAAATTCACCAGCTGCAGCTTCGGTCATCACACCTTCCGAAACAGCTTGTAATCCTTCTGCTGTATTCACCGTTAACGTGTAATCTACAAATTCAGGTTTATACCAGCTCACATCTTCCGAGCTGTAAGTAACACCAACTTTTGGATACCAGTTTGCCTCGCGGGTAAGCAACACATATTCCGGCGTTACAAAAGCATAACGTTTATCAACATTTAGCACGAATTGTCCGTATTTCTCTTGTCTTTTCTCTTCCTCAATATCAAGGTAGCAATAAGCTTCGTCGATGGTTCCATTGTAATAAAATTCCACTTTTGTACTATCGCCGGGTTGCAAACTAAACTGATCGGAAATTACTACCAAATGTTTGTTGCGTACAAATGAAGTAGTCTTTCCATTTACGGTCAGATTGCTAACTTCCAGGCCGGCATTCAAACTAAAAATTAGTTTAGACAAGGGTTGCTGCAAATTATTTTTCAGCATCATTGTCGACTGTACATTTAACGATTCGCCTTTATGATCGATTACAATATCATGCGAAATTACATCGGCCAACGGTTCGCTGACATACTGATTATTCAAATCAATGATCTCAGTTCGTAAGGCTTCCGTTTTTTTGAAACTATTAATATGGTTAAACGCCAAATATCCCGCCCCTCCAATAAATACAAGACTAAAGAGAAGTGATATAAAGGTCATCGGTACCGATTGCGGCAAACGTTTCAGTAAGAATATGGTAAGAAAAATAAATCCTGAGCCCAATCCGAAATATATTCCACGGTGAATGAGAATAACACCGAGATTACCAAATCCGACAATATCGGAACTTAGCATTGGGATGCTAAAAGCCATGTAATCGAATATATAATAATATTTTGCCTGTAACAGAAAAAGCGTGATACCGATATAACCAAGCACCAACACAAAGGTAATGGCCTGGTTACGAATTACACTCATCAGTAAAAACGACAAGCCCATTATAAAAACAAGGGTTGGAATACTTATCAGTACTAAATACACGCCGTACGAAACCCAATCGATGGGAGTACTTTTTGCGAGTGCGTTAAAAATCAGGGCAAGAATAACCACAGCAACATTAAGGATCATAAACACCTGCATGTTACCAAGTGTTTTCCCGATAACGTATTCGCCATTGGTCATCGATCGCATGTAAATAACTTCGGTTGTATCTAATTTTTTGTCGCGTTTTAAAAAGTCGGAGGCCAGAAATACAGCAATTACTGCCTGGGCCACATTTAATATCAGCAAATTAAAATAAGGAATAGCACTGGGAATGGCACGGATAGCCCAACTTTCGCCGCCACCGCCTTCAATCACCATTCCGAAGTTTATTCCGAACAATACCAGCAACGAAAGAATACTGAATATGCGAAAAAACCAACTGCGAAAAAGTGTTTTCCGCTCGTATTTTGCTATTGAAAATATGTTATGTAACGAAATCATTCTTCCAGGTTTAAGCGTTAGACCATTGGTTTAGTTTGTTTTCCATAAAGTGCACATAAGCGTGCTCCAAATTCGGCTCCATAGGTGTGCACTGGAAACCGTTAATTTCATTGGCAACAACTTGTACTTCCCAACCTCCGTCAATAGGAATGGTAGAAATTACAGGGTATTTTTCATTTATCTCGTGATATTCTTTTTCAGTAGCTTCAATTAGCCAAACATGTCCTTCGGCTTGTTTTACCAACTGCTCGGGCGATCCTGAAAAAGCCAGCTTCCCCTCATTTAGCAAGGCCATGTTATCGCATGTACTTGAAATATCGCCAACAATGTGTGTCGATAAGATAATAATTACATCGCGGGTACTAATGGTTGAGAGAAGGTTCCGAAATCGAATTCGCTCTTCCGGGTCGAGGCCCGTAGTTGGCTCATCAACAATAATAATCTGCGGATCGTTTATCAGCGCCTGTGCAATGCCCAATCGCCGTTTCATACCTCCTGAAAGTTTATTTGCATTTCTGTCGCGCACTTCAAACAAACCTACTTCTTCAAGCATTTGGTCAACGGCAGTCCTGCGGGCTGCGCCACTTCTCATTCCTGCTAAACGAGCAGTATAATCAAGAAACTCCGATGTTTTCAACTTCGAGAAGAAACTAAAATCCTGGGGCAAATAACCTAACATTGAGCGAATTTGTCTACGATGTTTCGAAAGTTCGTAATCGTTAAAATATACTTTCCCGCTTGATGGTTTCATCAGGGTTACCAAAATACGCATCAGGGTTGATTTTCCAGCCCCGTTTGGACCTAAAAGGCCAAACATACCATTTGGAATTTCAAGGTTCAGGTTATTTACAGCGTAACTACCTCCCTTGTAAATTTTGTTTAGATTTTCTATTTTAATATGCACTTTGCAATAAAATTTTAAGAGAACACTGCTTTGGACTTACAAAGCTTAAAATCGTTTAATATTGTTGGTGCACTTTTATTACTATAATTACAGGCTCTGAATCATTTCTTCTGTTTTTCACCGTTAAGAGCCAGAAAATGCTACTTATTATCAGGCATGAGGGCTAATTTTTCTAAAACTTTAATAGCAATTGAGGCATAAAAAAAGCTCTGCAAAAGATTACAAAGCTTTCCTGCGCATTCATAAAAAAGCAAATATGGGAGTTAACAACTACAGATTAAAAACACTATCCGCTATAATGCTACGGTATAACTATGGTGCTTAACATAGTCGGTTAACACAATCTCGTAGGTGCCTTTTTTTAACTGGCCAAAATCCAGCATAGTGTGAATACTAATATCGCGGCCCAAATTGGCTCCTTTAATACGTTCTCCGTTTTGGTATACATTAATAAACACTGGTTTTTGCCAGGTATTTAAGAACGACACATTCACCATTTTATCATTTACCCTAAAATAAGGCTCATAACAATGCGAGGCAGAACTCACCGTAATTTTTTCATCTTTAACGCTCATTATTCGATTAATGCTCTCGTTGCCGTAGTTCACACTTAAACAATACAAACCATCGCCTAACTCCGAAAAATCGAACATTTTTTTAAACGCTGTCTGTCGTTTGGTTTGATTGTGGTAAAGCACTTCTCCATCGGCATTGGTGAGGGTTACTTGCAAAGGTGCTTCTTTTGCCGAACTATAGGCCAGCATTGCTGTGTTCCCTTTAACCTGTACAACACTCATTTTTGGTAACTCGGTGGCACTTGCTGCTCCCGCAACAAAAAATGCCAGGACTATTACAGTCCAAATTTTTGTTTTCATGACTTTCTATTTAATTGTTTTCTATATAATAGACACAAAAACAACAGCTTAGTTACGGCCTTACACTAGCTTATCGACGAACAACGAGCTACGGTAGACAAACACAAAAAAAACCGAATCAAACGACCGGCTAATTACAATAGAATTTGGGGTAAATTAAAGTAGTAAACAGAAAAAAGGCTATCAGTGAATTTCTGACAGCCTTATCTAAATTAATAACATTTTCTATTCTATTTAACTAAACTAAATGAAAAATCATTATTCAATGAACTCAAAACAACTTCGTATTCTCCTTCTCTCAACGAAGAAAGATCATAACCCGCAGCAACATTGAAGTCTTTTCCTAGCTTTGATTCGTAAACCAAACCATTTTCATCATAAATATTCAAACTAAGCGACTCCTGATCAAAGTTCAAATAAGTAAGTTTTAACACATCACCAGCAAATGCAAAGTAAGGATCAATTCTTAATTTTGATTCTCCTACAAAAATACCTTTTGATGCAACTTCGAAATCTTTCAGGATACGTGTGTCGTTTACCCGAACGTCCATTGTGTAATTTCCGTTTTCAAGATTTGCAAAATCATAAATCTTTTGATACGAATTTAATGGCTTTGTTGTTTGTTTGTAGTACACCAACTCTCCATTCTCTGCATGAATGCTCAACTCGAACAAAGATGCGTTTTCATTCTGAATTGTAATTACCGCTCTGTCGGCTGACAAAGGAACTAAATTCATTTTGGGCTTCTCAACGGCTGTTGCAATTGCTACAATTGCTACTGCCAATACTGTAGATAATAATTTAATTGTTTTCATAACCATTCTTTTTTTTGTTTAACATTGAATGACAGTACAAATATAAATGTTCTACAGCATATATGCCAAATAACATATTTAAAAAATTAATTATTTACATTATATTTAACATTGAAGTTAACATCAAAACATTTAAATGACCTTATAATGCTAGTTTCCAGAGCTTTCAAAACTCAGCACAAAATCATATCAATTTCCGTGCCACTTTATTGCTATTCATGTTAAATAATTTTTAGCATATCTGCAATAAACAGTTAAACTGCAAAGCACCAACCAACACAAAACAACCAAAAAGCAACGCGCAAAACCACGAAAGAAACAAAACAAGAACAAATCGCGAATCAAACCCCCAAAAAAACTACCCAACCCCAACAACCCCACACAAAGGACGGAACACAAAAAAACCGACTCTAACAAATCGGCATCCATAAACAAAAAAAGGCTGCCGGAAAATCCCGACAGCCTCATTCAAACCAATAACATTTTCTAAACTATTTCTCTAAACTAAATGAAAAATCATTATTCATAGAAGTCAAAGCCACCTCATACTCCCCTTCTTTCAATGCAGAAAGATCATAGCCAGCAGCAACATTAAAACCTCTTCCAAGTCCCGACTCGTAAACCAAGCCATTTTCATCATAAATACTCAAATTTAGCGACTCCTGGTCGAAGTTCAAATAAGTAAGCTTTAACACATCGCCGGCGAATGCAAAATAAGGATCAATTCTTAATTTTGATTCACCTACAAAAATTCCTTTTGATGCCACTTCAAGTTCCTTCAGCAAACGCGTGTCGTTTACACGCAGGTCCATTGTATAATTTCCGTTTTCAAGATCTGCAAAATCAAACACCTTCTGATAAGCACTTGATGGCTCAGCAGTTTGTTTATAATAAACCAACTCTCCGTCTTCTGCATAAATGCTCAATTCGAAATTAGTCGCTTCTTCATTCTGAATAGAAACCACCGCTCTGTCTCCCGACAAAGGAACTACATTCATTTGTGGCCTCTCAACGGCTGTTGCAGCTATCACCGCAACAACTGCCAATACTGTAAATAATAATTTAATTGTTTTCATAATCATTTCTTTTCTGTTCAAAATTTAATTGTCAGTGCAAACATATATGTTTTACAGCATGCATGCCAAATAACATATTAAAATAATTAAATAAAGCCTTTATATTTAACATTGGAGTTAACATGGGAAATTTAAACGCTACATACTACCTTTATTTATATGCTTTGTGTATTTATGACGCTTTTACTATACAATCTTCGTGCCAATTACACACGAGCCATGTTAATTAATTTTTAGCATATCTTAAAAAAACGGTTAATAATGAAGGCAAACATACTATACCTGCTTGAGGGAGCGCAAGCTGCAAAAGGAAAAGTTGTAATACTAGATGTGCTACGCGCTTTTACTACAGCCTGTTACACTATAAACAAAGGAATTGAAACCATTATCCAAGTGGGCGATATTGAATTAACTTACTTGTTAAAAATAGGAGTCCCGATTAGCTTTTAGTAGACGAACATCATGAACAAAAACCTGAAGGTTTCGGTTTTGGCAATTCTCCAACACATATTAATGATGCTATAATCCCAGCCAAAACAATGGTGCAACCGATTAAGGAAAAAGACGGCGTCGTTTTGTTGATCTGACTACCGAAAAGCTGGTTGCCGGAAAATGATTTTCATCTATGCATAAACATCAATCATTTTGATTTTATTCTGAAAGTTGAAAAAAAAGGTGAATTAAATTATCTTCGAAAACTTAAAATTTAAACGGGTTTGTCAAATCATACACTTTGACAAATTAAAAGCCTTGATACAAATGAAACAATACAACTTTGACGAAATAGTTCCGCGTAAAGGAACCAACTGCTTAAAACACGATGCACTTGAACGTTTTTTCAACTCGGCCGATGCATTGCCACTTTGGGTGGCCGATATGGATTTTAAAACACCCGATTTTATTGTGGATGCCATTAAAAAGCGTGCTGAGCACGAAATCCTTGGTTACTCCTTTCGCCCTGATTCGTATTTCGAGGCGGTTATAAACTGGATGAGCCGGCGCCATCAGTGGGAAATTGAAAAAGAATGGATTTCGTTTAGCCCGGGAGTAGTGGCAGGCTTGACATACGCCATCGAAAGTTTTTCGAAACCCGGCGACGGCGTTGTGGTTCAGCCACCCGTATATTTTCCATTCTTCGACAGTGTAAAAGGCACAAAACGAAAAATGATTCAAAACCCGCTGAAGAATGAGAATGGCCGCTATACTTTCGATCTGAAAGATTTGAAATCGAAGATTGATGAAAATACCAAACTCCTGCTGCTTTGTAACCCGCAAAATCCGGGAGGTATGGTTTGGACAAAAGAAGAACTGGCTGCCCTTACCGATATCTGCCTTGAGAACGATATCATGATTATTTCAGACGAAATACATTCCGACTTAATATATAAAGGCCATAAACACATTCCGCTTGCAAGCATTTCCGACGAAGTAGCGCAGAATTGTATGGTTAGCATGGCGCCGAGTAAAACCTTTAATGTGGCTGGACTTTCGTCGTCGCTGGTGATCATCCCAAACAAAAGAAAAATGGCTGCTTACGAACGCACCATTGGCGTTGGCCATCTGGGCATGGGAAATATTTTCGGGACAATAGCACTTGAAGCCGCTTATACCCACGGCGACGAATGGCTGGATCAATTACTGGAATACCTGTGGGGAAATTATCAACTGCTTGAAAACTTTATTCAGAAAAAGCTGCCACGTGTAAATGTAATGAAACCGGAGGCTACATACCTTATCTGGATGGACTTTTCGGATTATGGCATGAAAAACGAAGAACTGGCAAAATATACGGTAGAAAAAGCCGGTGTTGCATTGAATGACGGTGGCCGTTTTGGAATTGGCGGCGATGGGTTTCTTCGTCTCAACATCGGTTGTCCGCGCAGTGTATTGCAGGAAGCGCTTGAGCGACTGGAGAAGGCATTCGGGTAAAAGTTATTTTAGCTTACCGGGATTCTTTTTAACAAAATCGGACCAGTTTTTATACTCTTTCGATTTTTGCGGCTTGTTCATTTGTATAAAATGACAAATGGCCACTGCCACCGCATCGGTTTCGTCGAGCATTTTATCCATATCCTTCAGGTCGTAAACTTTTTGCAGAAAATAAGCGACCTGCTCTTTCGAGGCGCGGCCCATTCCGGTTATCGATTGCTTTACCAGCAAAGGTGCGTATTCATGAATCGGCACATCGTGCACCAGTGCGGCAGCCATCAATACACCTTGTCCGCGGCCAAGCTTTAACATCGACTGCACGTTTTTACCATAAAACGGTGCTTCAATGGCCATAACATCGGGCTTGTATTCTTTTACTAAATGCAACGCCCGTTCGTGCAGGTATTTCAAACGCATATAATGGTCGGAATACCTTTTGGGTGTGATGTTTCCCATGTGTAAAATCACCGGCTTTTTATTTCTCACCTCTACCAAACCATAGCCGGTTACCGTTGTTCCGGGATCGATACCCAATATACGAAGCGGTTTATCCATTCGATGAAAATAGTAATTTGTTGCTAAGCTGCCGCCAAAAGTACTGATATTGTTTCATTCCTGCGGAACTTGAATTCAAAAAGGATATTTCGGACACCACTCAGGTTTTGTTTTTATTGAAACACATTAGACACGTAGATTACAATAGATTATTTAGCCAATTTTAGGATTTTCGATTGCCTATTACTATTTGCCAATTGCCTATTTAATTTAAAATCGTTAATCGTAATTCATCATTTCATTACGTTTTCTCCGGTCGAGTTGTTGAACCAGCACCCCCGAAACGATAAAAATCAAACCAATAAAAGTGGTAATATAAATGGTTTCCTTAAGAACAAGGTGAATAAAAACCAACGACAGAAACGGAGCAAAAAATACCAGATTACCAATTTTTGCATTGCTACTGGTAAGGTTCATAGCTTTTAACCACAGCACATAAGTAATGCCCACCTCAAAAACGCCAGAGTAAATGGTAGCTATAAATGCTTCGCCCCAATGTACCTTAAACGACGAAAACAGCGCCACTACCGGCACCAGATATATCATCCCGATGGCAAAATTAAGGAATAACTTTACCACCTGGTCGCGCGTGTCTTTCACATTAAAAATCCAGTACAACGACCACAAAATGGAACTTCCCACCGCCAGCACAACGCCCAGCGGATTGGTGTTACTAAATCCTTCGAATCCTCCCTGCGACGAAATAAAAAATACACCAACAAAACTGATCAGCAGCGCCACAAAACTTATCCAGCTGATTTTTTGTTTGAGCATGGGCACCGAAAGCAGTGCCAGTGTTATGGGCCAAACCATGTTAAGCGGCTGTGCCACTTGTGCCGGAAGCAGAGAATAGGCTTTAAATAAAACAAGGTAATAAAGCAGTGGATTAAAAGCCCCCATTAATAATGAATACGACCACTCGCGCGGTGTTTGCCTGAAAATTAAATGTGTTTTTCGTTGAAAGAGCAAAACTACAAACAGCAGCACTACCGTTACTACCGACACATAAAATATAAGCTGAATAAAATCATACTCGCGCAACGCCAGTTTAAACGAGGTGGCAACTGTCGACCAAAACAACACGGCTAAACCGGCATATAAATATGTTTTTACAATTCGCGACATAAGCAGGAAAAATCAAAACGCCAAAGTACGAAAAGAATTGACTTGACAGACATTAAAAGAATAACTCAAGCAAAACAAACAACGTAAAGCTCAGGTACGCTACGATGATCCTCTTGCTACAAAATCTTTGCAATCTTCTTCGGGTAATAAAGTCAAATTTTATGGTGCATTTTCAATTCAAAAAATAGAAATCAGATAATAAAACTTGTGGTTTCGATTTTTTATTTAATGTTTGTACCAGAACATTACACAGGTATTTAGACTTTAAAAAATATGAATAGATTATTTGCACTAATAGTTTTGTTTAGCTTCCCCGCAGTTTTACTTGCCAACCAGGCAGACAGCACAGCCAACACCATTGACGATCCCTTGTACAAACCTTTTATTGAGCGCTATATCCTTGACGAAATAAAAAGTTTACGCCAGGAAAACCAACAATTGCGCGCGCAGGTAACAAAACAAATCGCTGAGGCCAAGCTCGAATCTTCAGACCGGGCAATACAATACACAACCAGTACCATCAATAATATCTTTTATATTATAACTGCAGCAGCTTCGTTACTAGTGCTTTTGGGCTGGCGGTCGCTTAGCGACATAAAAAAAAGCATAAAGGCTGAGATGGAGAAGAAAATTCAAATGCTTACCGGCGATTATGAAAGCCGCCTGGAAGATATTGAAAAGAAAATGATCGATCGATCGAAGATAATCATTGAAACACAGCAGGATATTACAAACACCAATACCATTCACTCGTTGTGGATGCGCGCCGGACTTGAAAAGAGTGCAGAAGAAAAGATTTCGATTTATGATGAAATTTTACAAATAAACCCCAATGATATTGAAGCCATGACCTACAAAGCAGATGCGTTATTGGAAATAGGCGAGGTACGCTGGGCTTTAAACCTTTCGAATACAGCCATTGAGCTCGACAGCAATTACTATCTGGCATTTTGGCAACGCGCTTGTGCATATTCGCTAATGAATAAACAAGCAGAGGCGATAAAGGACCTTAAAACAGCACTTGAATTATCGGATGTTTCAACAGAAGAACTTCAGGCTGAAAAACATTTTGAAAACCTAAAGGACACGAAGGAATTTAAGGCGCTGTTAAGCTGACTTAATTTTACCCCAACGAAATATGAAAAAAATTAAATTATACCGCCCCAATGAAACGTTCAATAAAAATCATGCTTACAAGATTTTGGTCGATGAGGAAAAAGTGGCCGAGTTAAAAAACGGAGAAGAAGAAACTATTGAATTGGTTGATGACAAATCGTGTTTACAGGCAAAAAATCTATGGTGTGGAAGCAAAAAATTAATCATCTCTGATTCCGATAAAGATGAAACCGTAAAAGTATGCGGTAACAAATTTCTGAACAAACAAATGCCTTTTATTGGAACTCTGTTTCCTTTAACCGGAATTGTATTTTTCAGTGGCAGCAATGAACTATTAAAAAATATTGGTATTGTAATTCTGATTATACTGTTGCTGGGAATAATTGCAACATTGACGATTTGGAGGAACAAATGGCTAAACGTAAACAAAGAATAAAATACACATTCCAGCAAACTGGGGAATAGAAGTCTGTTCTTTGGAAATCTAACGTCCCCTAAAACTCTGAACTTTCAATAGCACGTTCAAACAAACCGTCTTTTCCTTCGGGTTCTATATCAGGGTATATTTTTCGTAGTTCCCGGTATTTCTCACGCGATTCTTCGGTAAACACACTTCCCGGGTAACTGGTCAGCATTTGTTTATACAACTCTTTTGCCTTTTCTTCCTGTCCCAGGTTGTAATGATTTATTTCGGCCAGCATGTACAAGGCATCGTCTCCCAGCAGGTCGTAGCTAAAATCGGTAACAATAGTTTGCAGGTATTCGGCAGCCATTGCGTAATTTTTGTTATCCACCTCAATTTTTGCTTTTCTAAACAGAATATTATCCACCAGTGAATGATACGGATATGTCTCGGAAATAGAATCTAAAACCAACATCGCTTCGTCGGGTCTGTTCTGGAAAAACAACAAATCGGCACGAGAAAATAGTTGCAGTGGTACTGCAGTAGTATCAAGGTTTAGGTTATTACCTATCAACATCGACAACTCCATGGCATCATTAGCCGTAAGTTTCGAAGTACTGGCTTTTAACACATCCAACTGCGCTTTTGCCCAACTGAAATTACCCATGTAATAGCCCAGTTTCGCTTTTTTCAGTTTTACTTCGTCGCCCAGCGAATTCTTTTTATTGGCTTCAATTACCTGCGAATAAATCAGCATCGCCTCCCACGGATCATCGGCATACACATAAATATCTGCCATTTCGGCCTTCAATTGCCCCAGCTGTTCGGGTTTTAGTTGTGGCACTTTTTCACCTTTCTCCAACACCGAAATTGCACTTTCAGTATCATTCAGATAAAAAGCCAGTAAATGGGCATACTCGCGCACCAGATTTAAGGTTGCCGGACCAATATTCAGATATTGCAACCCACTTTCAAATTCATCGGCCAAAGCTTTTCCCTGTTCCAAATCACTGTCCGCTTCATTGGTATATTCCATGTATTTTGCATGGATATTACGGGCATACGCCTGCGCATAAAAGGGAGTATCTTGCCCTTTATCCATTAAATAGGTGTAGGCTTTTTGGGCTTGAGCATATTCCTTATTTCGCAATGCCAAATCGCCCAACTGTGCAATCTGCCCGTCTTCAGCTCCGGTTCGCCTATCCAAAGCAATGGATTGACGCAAAGCACTCGAAAATTTCTTTTCTTGCAAAAAGAACCAAATCAGCAGTCGGTTATAACCAATAACACGGGGCTCGGTTTGAATACGTTTTAACACCTGCCCCTGAACTGTTCGCGCAGTGCGTTATCGATATCAAGCCGCATGGCCGACGACAAACTGCTTTGCACCCGTGCCAGGTGTTTTTCACCTTCGCGCAACAGGTTCAGATACTCCTCCATCATATTGGTATAATCGCGCAAATACAAATACGACCGTGCCAACTCGTAATTAAACGACTGGTCGGGCAAGGTATTTCTTCCTTTTAAATAAACATCGCGGGCCAGACCGTATTCTCCCCACGCTAAAAATGAATTGGCCGTAGTTAAAAATGCTCCGCGGTTGGCAGGTATTTTTTCAATCGCCTCGCGAAACATGGCATCGGCTTCTTCATCGCGGTTTTGTTTTTTATAAACCTGCCCTAAATGCACATAATATTCCGGGCGCGGTGTTTTTTGCTTTTTTATCTCGCGCTGAATTTCTGACTCTGCCTCATCATACTGTTCTAATCCGATTAAGCTGTTTATGTAATATCTGAAATACGTGCTGTTACGAGTCAGCTGGTGAACCTCCTTTAATAAAGGCGCTGCTTTTTCAAAGTCCTTCGCATTATAGTAGCGAATAGCCAGACTCGATTTTGTTTGAATCTCGGATCGCTTCTGTTGGGCAAATCCGGTATTCAATCCCGTAATTAATATCAATAGTATGAATATATATCTCATTGTTTTCTGCTTGTTGTACAAAAATAACACAGTTGTTCGAACTATGCTTTTTTTAAGAACAATTTTGAGAGTTAGGAGTTTAATCAATTTTAGTTTGGTTTTAAACTTTTACATTTGCAGAAACTTTTCATGAGCTGCCTGAATGGAATTTGCATTTAGAAATAGTAATTGGAAAAGACGCAGGATAAAACGATATAATAATTTTTAGTCAGTTTAGATTATGGCACATGAGTTGAATGGCAGAGAACGCCTACCGAAGTGGATGAAGATGAAAATGCCAAAGGGAGAAAGCTATTCGAAGGTGAAGAACCTGGTGAATAAACATGGTTTGCATACCATTTGCACCAGCGGAAACTGCCCGAATATTGGCGAATGCTGGAACAGAGGAACAGCCACATTTATGATACTGGGAAACATCTGTACCCGCAAATGTAAATTCTGTGCCGTACCCAATGGAATGCCCCTTGCCCCCGATTTGGAAGAGCCCAAAAAACTGGCCGAGTCGGTGCGTATTATGGGCGTAAAACACTGCGTTATTACTTCGGTTGACCGCGATGATTTGGAAGATCAGGGTGCCGGAATTTGGGCCAAAACCATTCGCGAAGTAAAACGTGTGAACCCGGAAACCAAAATCGAAGTGCTGATTCCTGATTTCAGAGGTAAAACAGAATTGATACAACAGGTTATTGATGCTGGTCCGGATGTGATCTCACACAACTTAGAAACTACCGAAGAACGCACTCCGTTTATTCGATTTGCTGCAAAATACCGCCGCAGCCTGGATGTAATTAAATATGTTGCCGACAATTTCGGACGGGCAAAATCAGGGATTATGCTTGGTTTGGGCGAAACGCAAGAAGATGTATTAAAAACAATGGACGACTTGCTGGAAGCAGGATGTAAAGTAATGACCATTGGGCAGTACCTGGCACCGACGACAAAACACATGCCGGTTGTTGAATACATCGAACCGGAAAAATTTGTGGAATACCGCAAAATCGGCATCCGTAAAGGCTTTAAGTTTGTTGAAAGCTCGCCACTGGTTCGCAGTTCGTACCGTGCAGAGGAACATGTAAAAGCGTAAGAAAGTATTCAGTTTTCAGTCGGAGCGAACAGATGTAAAACACGTAGCTTGAGACTTGTAACTTGTAACTAAAAAAATATGGCAAATTTTAATTACGTCGACCTCGGGATAAAAGAATACAAAGCATGCTGGGATTACCAGGAAGAGCGCCTTCAGGAGCTCACCACCCAAAAACGCAGTACCGGAAAACCTACTGCCGACAATCATTTTATCTTGGTGGAACACCCGCATGTTTATACACTTGGGAAAAGTGGCGATGAAGCCAATATGATGGCCAATGCCGATTTTCTGAAAAAGATAGAAGCGACATATTTTAAGATAAACCGCGGTGGCGATATTACCTACCACGGGCCGGGACAACTTGTTGGCTACCCAATAATCGATTTGGAGCATTACAAAATTGGTGTACGCGAATACATTGAAAGAATGGAGGATGCCATTATTGCAACGATTGGCGAATATGGTTTGGAAGCTGGCAGAAAAGAAGGTGCCACAGGCGTGTGGCTGCAAGCCGACCATAAAGTGCGTGCACGAAAAATTTGTGCCATTGGGGTTCGCGTGAGTCGTTACGTTACCATGCACGGTTTTGCGCTTAACGTAAACACCGACATGCGTTACTACAATTACATCAACCCGTGTGGTTTTGCCTCATCGGCGGTAACTTCCATTAAGCAAGAGCTGGATAGAGAAATATCGATGGATGAAGTTAAAGAGATTGCAAAGAAGAAGTTTAATCAGAACTACTAAAATCAGTTAAAAACTTACTCCGAAGCAATTATTGAAATAAGTTCCTGATTCACCTCCCGGTTAAATTCCACCATGTGCTGCTTATTTGTTTGTGAAGCAATTACTTCTGCACGTTTCATTCCTCCGTGGTAAGTTTTGTTAAAAAAACCAAGGCCAACCAGGTAACCGGTAATGTAGAAGCCATTGTAAACCTGAACTCCGGCAAAAGTAAGCACCGATGCATTGATCAAAAAATTGATGATTCCTTCGCCTGATTTACCTGCATACATTTGCCCTGATCCGGGAATAAAACGCGACCAGTTTCTGGCAGCTTTAAGCGATTTTATGCGGGGACGGTTCTTTTTGCTGTAAAGTTCTTCCGTCAATCGTTTTAGTGTTATTTCTTTTTCAGGCGTAAAATGCTGCAATTCTATAAACTCAACAAAATTCTGTTCCGCTTCTTCCCATTTATATGTTTCGTGTAACGAAAGAATTTTTATAGGCAGAAAAACACCAATATTTACACTATCGGAACTGCGATGAAAATATTCATCGATTTTCCACAAAGCACGGGCGGGTTCATTGTTCAGATAATAACAAAGTGATTGTTCGTAACAAACAAAACGATACAACGAGTCGTCGGGGTTTGAAAAATAAGTGGTTTGAAGAGCGCTTATTGCACGCCCAAAATCGTTCATTTTCCGATAGCACAATGCTTTTTTATAACGCAGCCAATTCAGGTCGGTTTCAGCATCTCCCTGAAATACCAGGCGTTCGTATTCAATCGAGGCTTCAAAATAATTTCCCGAAGCATACAAGCTATCAGCTTTTAATACTGCAGAATTACTAATCAAAGAAATTCCGCAGAGGAATATGAAGCTGAAAAAGAATTTGATTATGTATTGCATTCTCGTGTTCATTTTCAATAACTTTTACAGAAACAACTGATCCATAAATATTTGAGACATAATTTACAGCAAAAATACTACCAAAAAGTATTGTTTTAACATCCGCGATTCCCGATTTCCGGTAGTTTTCCCAGGTTATTAAACCAAAGCCAATATTGCCAATCATTGAGGCTATTCCGGCACCGGTTTTTCCGGCATAAATTTTCCCCGAGCCAGGAATAATCGCCGACATTATTCCCGCGGCAACCGGCGACTTTTTCCGGTGCTGTTCATGTTCTTTCCAGATCTCATTTAATGCAAGCACCTGCTTGTTTAATACCGCATTCTCTTCAGAAACAAGCTCCAGATACTGTTTAGCTTCAGGCCAGTTTCCATTTAACATTTCAATACCGCTTATTTCAAAATTATACAACCACAATGTCGGCTCTTTACTACTATCGGCCCGATCCAGAATACTTCGGGCTTCGTTGTAATTTCCCAGATAAGTTTGGTTGTACCCAGCAAAAAAGAATGATTTATTATAAAAAGGCGATGTGTGGCTTACTTTAAGAAAAGAAGATGAAGACTCCTGCAGGTTTTTAAGCGAATAGTGCGCCCATCCTTTATAGTAATTGATGGAGTCGCGCTGTTGAGCCGAATAATCTGCCGTGTCTTTCTCTATTACGTAAATGGCTTCCTTGTAAAATCCGCTGTTCACCAAATGCCGGATAAAAGGAATCTGAGCTTTGCTTTGAGCGAACACGAACAGGAAAGCGATCAATAACAGAAATCTATACCTCATTTATACTTTTTTATTGCATCATGAAACCGGTGAACATGGGGATCAATGGTGCCAGGATCAAGATCGGTTGCTGCTATTCGGTTACAGCGGCTAAGTCGGTCGAACGACAAAAGCGTACCTTTTATTAAACCATAATTTTCAACAGCTTGTTTACTAAAATCGGAGCAGGTTGGATTAAACAAACAACTGGCCGAAAGGTGTTGCGAGAACATATTTTGGTATACATACAACGATCCCCCGTAAATCAGGCTGACAGGATTAGTGTTTCTAAACGTTTTTGGTTGATTCTTATAAATATAAGGTCGGTGTCCTGTCACGGGCATTTGTTGCTTAACAACCGAATCTATAAGCAACAGGTCGCTTTTTAAATCGATTTGCTGGCTGTATGCTCCCAAAGAAACCAACACAAAAACCAGCAACAAAAAAAACGTTCTATTTGCTTTTTGATATTGGTTTTGCATCTTCAGGAATTTTGAAATTAAAGTAAGGGCTGTCATCCGACCAGGAAACCTTTACATCGGAAAAAGTAGTACGACTGATAATGGAATCTTTTGCAGGAATATAGCTGATCTCCACAATGTTCATTGGCAGCCTGAATTGCTTGAAATCCTTGTAATTGGTGTAATAAATTTTTTTCAGAATATTTTCTTTTGAGGCCTGATATTCAGAATAAACCGGTAGCCCGTTTTCGAAAACCATTTTTACTGTTATAATTCCTCTTAATGTAGAAGGAGGCTGCCAGGTAGTAACATAGTACTGCCCTTCAAATTCATTTGAAACCAAACGAAATCCTTCATCAACCAGCCCCAGATCTTCAATAAAATTATTCGTAAAGTAGTAAATGAGGGTTCGTTTTGAAGAGAGTTCAGGAAGCTGTTCGTAAGCCACTTCGTTTCTTTCGGGGTAATAGGTTTTAACTTCTCCAAAAGGATTTACAACGGTCACAAAGTCGGGCGACGAGTAATAGTACTTAGTAATCACCTGCTTTTCCTTGTCAAAATACAAGTCAACTTTCTTTGTTGCTTTCTTTCGGTTATCGAGTACTTCAGTTTTTGTTTTAGCGAAATGTAATTGCCATTCTGGGCTTTCACCGAAACACTAAAAACGAAGGCTATTAATAAAATAACGATTTTTCGAATCACTGTACAGCAGATATTAAAGAGATGCCTGTTTTCCAAAAAACAGGCATCTCTTTATTCGTAAATAAAAACCATGTTACCACATAAAAAACTTCGGATTGTCGATGTATGGACTGATATCGTCGTTGTCAACAATCAGTACAATCAAATCCACAAAAGGCACAATTCCAAAAATACCACCACAGGTTAAAATATAACCTACACCAGTCATGGTTTTTGTTCCCAGGTAAAAACGGTGAACTCCGAATCCCCCTAAAAAGAAATCGAGCAGAACTGCCGCTACGAAAGATTTCTCTTTCACAACTGCGGTTGCTGGAGCGTTTGACGGCAGCGTGCTTAACGCTCCGGCATTCATTGAAACCATACTGGTTTCAACCGCTTCCGAGAACATCTTGTCAATCGAATTCATATCGATTGAGTAAGAAGATGCATTTGCGCTTTTCACAAAGAATACTGCGAGTAGCAAACAAATAGCAAGGCTAACTTTCTTCATATTATTGCTTTTAAAATTATTTGGTTAATCTAAGATAGAATTTTTTTTATCACTATCCGGTAATATGTCAAATAAATTTAGCTGCACCTTGTGGCTTACATCTTATTGTATTATACAAAAAAACGATAGAGAACAGCGCCTCGCAACCGAACATAAGCATATCAATTCATTGCTATATTGAGGTTTCCTCTACAACCTTGTATCTCCTTTACATTATGTTTGCTTTCTGTTTTATAACAGAAAAGAAGTCTGTCGGTCCAGATGAAATTTTGCACTTAAAATCAATTTAAGTGCAGATTGCCACATTGAAGTTATTCGAATAGTTTTAAATGTAGGTTATTGACATTAAACCTGCTTTACATATTAAGGTATACTTTATCTCGTAATTTGCCTGTCAATAATTACAGGCTGTTATCCTTCGTTAATCTTTCGCGATGCTTTCCCTGAACAGATTTCTCTGGGCAATTAACACTCAATTCTGAGTTTTCAAATCATCTGCTCCCTTAATCTTCTTAACAATTTCTGCCTCGGCATTATCATAAACTTTACGAATTAGCGGATCATTAAAATTCATGGTGCGCTCCTCAAACGCCATATCATTTATGCGCTCAAACAGGCGTTCTTTGGCGCTGCGAATATCTTTTCCGTAAATGTGGTACGAGTCGGCCTGCCAATTCATACGGCCTAGTTTTACCGTCTTTCCGGTTTTTTCTGCTATTCCGGCTGCAATAACATCTTTGCTGAATTGAATAAAACCGAACATATTCAGAAATCCGGCATTCCAGGCGTCGTTGCTACGGTAACGGATATTACTGTTGAGCCACCAAATGCCGTCTTCGTCTTCCAGAATCCTGTACCACAACGATTGTAAACTTGGCGGATCGTCGCAGGTGAAATCAATATTGGGCATCCAGGTTATCATTTGCGCTTGCCGTGTAAAGGGCTGTTCGGCCAGTTTGTCGATTACATTTTTTATTTGATCAACCTTAAAAGTACCCACTTCTTTTGATTCTCCGTCAATCAGTTCTTTCCAAACGCCGTAGTTTTGAAAACGCCCGTGATAAGTATATTCCGGATGTTTATCTTCCGGGTCGTTCATGTCTTTTATCAGATGATCTTTTAACCCCTCCAGCTCGAGCACATATTCCCGTAAATCGTCAACACCACCGGGAAAAGCCATGTGAATCATCGGATCGATTTCCGGTTCCAAAATCGTTAAATTCATGGTGCAGTCAATACTCAACGGATCGCCCGGCCGGTCGTACTGCGTTTTAAAACGGGTTCCTTTTCCATACAAGTAAATTAGTGCTGTTTCGTAAGCTTCGGCCAAGGACTTTCCTGTTACCGATATCACCGGAATGTTTTTCATTTTTGTAAGTTTAAGCTATACAATTGATCGATCGGTTTTAAAGATAGAAAAAAGGCAAGCGAATGAAACTTTGGCGTGCATAAAAAATAAATTGACACCATGAACAATTGACTAAGTTTTGCATTTTTTTAATAAGTCTTTAATTTCTTAGGAATTTATTTTCAAAACTTTTATACTTTTATCCAACTAAAAGATTTTAAATTTTAATCTATAACCAATTAACCATGAGTACTAAATCAACTTCGAGAAGAAGTTTCTTAAAAGGTGCGCTGGCTGTAGGAGCCGGTCTGGTTATCGTTCCGCGCCACGTGTTGGGCGGTAACGGATACCTCGCACCATCCGACCAGTTAACAAAAGCTATTATTGGTGTTGGCTCAATGGGCCGCGGGCATATTCCTTACGAAGGCACGCGTGTTGTTGCCATTTGCGATGTGGATACCGAACACCTGAAATTGGCCAAAAACCTGATCGATTACGACGTAAAACAATTCACTGATTTTAGAGAAGTGTGCCAGCTGCCCGAGGTTGACATTGTACACATTGCTACACCGCCACACTGGCACGGTATAATGGCTGTTGAGGCTGCCAAAGCCGGAAAGGACATTTGGTGCGAAAAACCAATGACACGCACCATTGGCGAGGGTAAAAGAGTGGTTGAGGCTGTTAATGCGCATGGCCGCATGTTCAGGCTGAACACCTGGTTCCGTTTTAAAGACCAGTTTTACGGACTGGGAACCGATGTAAAACCGCTGAAAAAAGTAATTGACAGTGGCATTTTAGGATGGCCCCTAAAAGTTACGGTTAGCGGAATTACCGGCTACAACTGGAAATTCTACTGGCAGGGCAAGCACAACCTCTCGCCACAACCGGTACCCAAAAACCTTGATTACGATATGTGGTTAGGACCTGCGCGGTACAAACCATACAATGAAGCGCGTGTTCATGCCAATTTCCGTGGTTACTGGGATTACGACGGCGGCGGCCTTGGCGACATGGGGCAGCACTACCTCGACCCGGTACAATACATGCTGGGAAAAGACGATACCAGCCCGGTAAAAATTGAGGTTGACGCACCACAACAACATTACGATGCCGTGGGTACCTGGCGACGTGTAACTTATACCTATGCCGATGGATGTCAAATCATTCTCGATGGTGAGAACCGCGACAAAGATGCGGCCTATATTGAAGGTCCCAACGGCAAAATATACCAGGGATTCCGTTCGGATATTCCTAATCTGCAAAGCTTTATTAAAACCTTACCTGATCCTGAACCTCAGATTGGTATTTTCTCAGAATCGGTGAAAACGCGTAAGAAGTTTGCACTGAATGAAACCAATGGATTCCGGTCAGCAACATTGGTAAACCTTGGAATTACGGCAGTTCGACTGGGACGCACATTACATTTCGATCCTGAAAAACTGGAGTTTATTGATGATGAAGGTGCAAACCGGCTGATCAATCAGCCAATGCGTGCACCGTGGACGATCTAAAGGATGAAGGATGAATTAGTAAGGATTAACACATAGGATTAAGGACAAATACAATGAAAAAATATAGAATTCAAATAACTACGATCTTGCTGCTGGCGTGTTTTAGTTTAGCCGGTTTTGCGCAGGATAAGCGAACACTCGACACCAAAGTTGCCGATGTGCTGGCACAAATGCCAACAAAGAATCTCACACACCGCGACAAAGCGATGAACGACATCTTTTTAATGGGCAACGAAGGTTATCAGAAACTGGCAGCACAACTTGTTCCGCTGGGCACCGGCGACGACACAGCCGTACGTTTTGCGCTAAACAGCTTTTCACGTTATGCCAGTCAGTTTGGCAAGTGTGAAGAACGTGCTTCTGCAGAAGATAACCTTTTAAAAGCACTCAGCAATGCGAATGACGTTGAGGTAAAGACTTATCTTCTCAATCAACTGAACCTGGTTGCCGGCGAGAAGACGGTTGAGCAGGTAAAAAGCTACTTAACAGATGAACAACTGGCAGAACCGGCAACACAGACTATTCTGTCAACGGAAGATCCAAAGACAGCTGAAGTATTTCTGGCTGCTTTCCCAAAAATTGAAGGTGAAACACAAATGACTATCGTTCGTGCTTTGGGCCGGTTAAAATGTAAACACGCCGTTCCGCTGATTACTCCATTAGTAAGTTCAGAAAGCAAGGCGATGCAGAAAACAACGCTGGCCGCACTGGCAAATATCGGATCTCCTGATTCCTATAAAACCTTGCTAAAAGCTGCATCGGATGTGGATTTTAATTACGAGGCCACCAATGCCGCTGAAGCATTTCTCACCTACACCAAACGTTTGGGTGAGCAAAACGAACTAGAGTTAATGGAGAAAGCTTGTAAAGCAATTTTTAAAGCTAACTCTGCAAGCAACCACCTGCATAATTATTCTACCGCGCTTCGTATTTATGCCGACAACCTTGGTTACGAAGCCACCCCTCTTTTATTGAAAGCGGTTGATTCACCGGATAAAGCATTCCGCTATGCGGCACTGAATATTGCTGAAAACCTGGGCGGAGTTGCCGATACACGCAAATGGATTGCGATAGCTGAAGCAGCAAAACCTGAAGTAAAAGCAGAAATAATCGACATGCTGGGAAGACGTGGTTGCTTACAGGCAAACGATTTTGTTTTGGCCAGCCTTGATTCCAACTCAGACCTTGTTCGCACCGAAGCCATAACTGCACTGGCAAAACTTCAAGGAAATAAAGCAATTCCTATTTTGACAGTGCATCTGGCAAAAGGAAACGATATTGAAACGAGCAAAAAAGTATTAAATACCTTGCTCGATAAAGATCATTTATACCTGATTGCCGGGAATCTCGACCAATCAACCGGAAAAACCAAGGCAGCTTTTATCGATCTTATCGGAGCCAAAGCCGGCACACAATATTTTGATGAAATACTGACCGCTACTTCATCTGCCGATGCCGATGAAAAAGCAGCTGCGTTTGCCGCGTTGAAACAAGTTTCGTCATACGAAAATACCGACGCATTATTAAAATTGTTGCTTGCAGTTTCTGATTCTAAAGAAATAGCAGAAACGCAATGGGCACTAATTGCGGCGGTTGATGGAGTTGCTGCAGAACAGGAATCAACCGGCAAAGTATTGAGCAGACTGGAACAAACCAATAAAAAAGCACGCCTGTTCCCAATTCTGCCAACAATTGGTGGTGAAACAGCATTGGAAACCATTACCGGTTATTTTAGTTCATCAACGGGCGAACAGAAAGAAGCCGCTTTTACTGCGTTAACCAACTGGCAGGATTATTCTGCCTCGAAACCTTTATATGAAATTTGCCAATCGGGTAATGCAACCTTCAGTCAGCCGGCTTTTAACAGTTTTGTGCGAATGGTTGCAAGTGCCAATCTTCCCGATGATCAGAAATTGTTGCAATACCGTAAGATCATGAATTATGCGTCGTCAGCCGACGATAAGAAAAACGTGATTGCTGCTATCGGGCGCTTAAAAACCTTCCTTTCGTTGGTTTACCTTGAACAATATATGGAAGAAGATGAGCTGACAGAAACAACTGCACGTGCCATTATGAATATCGCCATGCCAGACAGTAATGGAGAAGGTGGTTTAACGGGCGACATTGTTCGTCGAATTCTGGGCAAAGCAGAACAAGCTTTATCGGGTGAAGACAGCGCCTACGACAAAATAAACATTCAGAATTACCTGAACGACATGCCAAAAGACAAAGGTTATGTGTCTATGTTTAACGGTAAAAATCTGGATGGGTGGCAAGGTATGCTTCTGGATGGCAACCCGATAAAGATTGCCAAACTCACTGATGCTGAACGTGCGAAAGAACAGGAAGCAGCTAACATTAAAATGCGCGAAAACTGGAGCGTTAAAGATGGAATGATCATTTTTAGCGGGAAGGGCGCCAACCTGGTTTCTAAAAAAATATACAAGGATTTTGACATGATTGTTGATTGGCGCATTAGCAAAAAGGGCGACAGTGGCATCTATCTGCGCGGAGCACCACAAGTGCAGGTTTGGGATACTTCGCGTGTTGAAGTGGGTGCACAGGTAGGTTCAGGAGGTTTGTACAACAACAATCCTGACAATGTGCGCGATCCTCTGCTGGTTGCCGACAATCCGATTGATGAGTGGAACACCTTCCGCATTACCATGGTGGGCGAGAATGTAACCGTTTATCTGAATGGAGAACTGGTGGTTGACAACGTAAAAATGGATAATTACTGGGACCGCAGTATTCCGATTTTCAGTGAAGGAACAATTGAACTGCAGGCACACGGCAACGAGTTGGCTTTCCGCGATGTGTATGTGCGCGAAATTAATACCGACGAAATAGGCTTAACACAGGAAGAAATTGGCGAAGGATTTGTTTCGTTGTTTAATGGTAAAAACCTCGATGGCTGGCAGGGAAACAAAACCGATTATTATGCCGAGAACGGCGAGCTGGTTGTAAATCCGAAAGCAGGTGGCCACGGGAACCTGTACACCGAAAAAGAATACAGCGACTTTGTTTTCCGTTTTGAGTTCAAACTCACTCCGGGCGCCAACAATGGTTTGGGAATTCGTACCCCGCTTGAAGGCGACGCGGCTTATGTAGGTATGGAACTGCAAATTCTGGATAACACGGCACCTATTTATGCCAACCTGCACGAGTATCAATACCACGGATCAGTTTATGGTACTATTCCGGCCAAGCGCGGCTATTTAAATCCGGTTGGCGATTGGAATACGCAGGAAGTGGTGGTGAAAGGAACTAAAATAAAAATCACCTTGAACGGCGAAGTGATTCTTGATGGCGATCTTGCTGATGCCCGCAAAAATGGCACTCCGGATGGAAAGGAACATCCCGGTCTGCAACGCGAAAAAGGTTTTATCGGATTCCTGGGCCATGGCTCGGAATTGTGGTTCAGGAATATCCGAATTAAGGAATTAAGCGAATAAGCGATTCAAAACAATATAATTGGTGATGGTCTCACTTCGAGTGAGGCTATCACTTTTCTTAATGACCGTTGAACAGGAGAATTAAAAGTCACCAGCTCAAGATTCAGTGCTACACCGGGCAGCAATTCGAAATCTTCAGGTTAAAAACGGCCGGATTTTCTGCGAAGACCTGATCCATGGCTTGAGTTAAGACTTTCATAATCTCAGCTAACTCGCCGGTTAGAATACTGCTCATTTTACCGGGCTCAACATCAATTGTTTCGCAGTTTGCCAAAAGTGACAAAAAAGTATCGATCGGTTTATCAAAATCGTCACTTAAGGGGTAAAGACTAATTTCAACAGCAACTTGCATGATTATTTGTTTTTCTGAACCAGCGCAACCATAAAAGCCGGTTCGTGATTATCTTTCTCAGTAGTTCGGTCCATTACCTTGAAATCGGGAGCAAAATGCACTCCTGACGACAGCTCAGACGTTCCGAACTTCATTAGATCTTTCTCTAAACTTTCAGGAACGTAGAATGCTGCATTTTTGAATACCGGATCGTTAGCCGCATTTTTTGCCAGCTGCGAAGTTCCATTCAGACACCCCAGTAATAAATATCCTCCCGGTTTTAAAACACGATAGATTTCGTTCAACACCACTTCTTTGTTGTTTACAAACTCCATCATTGTTACCGAAGCCACCACATCAAAACTTTCGTTTTTAAAAGGCAACTCTGCTGCATCGGCTTTTAAAATTTCTGTCGCCAGGTTTTTCTCAATAGCCTTACGCAACATCGCATCCGAAATATCAGTGGCAACAACATCAAAACCCATGTTTACAAACAGCTCTGTCCAATGACCGGTTCCACAACCGAGTTCCAGCATTTTCCCTTTTGGCAATTTTTTCAGCGCATTGGTAATGAGCTTTTCTTCTATCGTATCAATTTCTTTTCCTGCCGGAGTTTGATAATAGGCATCGTAAGCGCCTGCTATTTCTTTATTTGTAAATACATTCATTTTTATCTGTTTTTGCCTATCATTGCTACAAAACAAAGATGCCATCTTTCTACAAAACGTAAATAAAGATGGCATCTTTTCATATTTCAAAGTTAGTTTTCCTAGTTCTTCTTCACATACTGTGTAAGAATAACGATGCCCTGTCCATTTACTTTCCCTTCAATTTGCTCTGGATTATCGTGTACCAGTGAAATATTTCGAACGGCAGTTCCGCGTTTGGCAGTGAATCCACCGCCTTTCACGTTCAGGTCTTTAATCAACACAACGGTATCGCCGGCCTGTAAAACAGCGCCGTTGCTGTCGAGGTGTTTTACTACATCATCCGGATCGATTCCTTCGCCGGTTGCTTCGGCCCACTCTTTAGTTTCTTCGTCGAGGTAAAGCATATCGAGCAGGTCTTGCGGCCATCCTTCAGCTTTCAGTCGATTTAACATTCTCCAGGCCATAACCTGAACGGCCGGAACGGTACTCCACATACTGTCGTTTAAACAACGCCAATGGTTGGCATCCACCGTTTCGGGCTCGGTAATTTGCCCCGAGCAGGTGGCACAAATATAAATACTGTCTTTTTCGCTTTCCTGTGTTGCCGGCGGTACGGTGTATACGTCCAGGTTATCTTCCGATCCGCACAACTCACAAACCGAAGTGCGTTTTTGCAATTCTCTTTCTATACTCATTTTGATTGTTCTTGTCATTTCAATCCGTCGATTGACAAAAAGAAATCTTACGCTTCAATAAACAGATTTCTCCTCCTTCGTCGTCGAAATGACAATTTATTTAATGTTCTTCCTAAAACAGTTTCTTGAATCCGATTACATCTTTTACCTCCTGCAATGTTTTTGCAGCTGACACCTGAGCTTTTTCGGCACCCATTTTCGCCACTTTTGCGAGGTAAGCATCATCTTTCAGAATTTCGATAATACGCTCGCGAATTGGCGATGTGTAGGCGATAATATCTTCGGCTAGTTGTTTTTTCAGATCGCCGTAACGAATTTCGCATTTGTTGTATAACTCATCGAAATGTGCAACTGTATCGGGTGTTGAAACGATGTCCATCAGCGTAAACAGGTTTTGAACGGCTTCTGGTTTTTCCTGATTCATTTCTGTTGGACCTGAATCAGTAACCGCGCGCATTACTTTTTTACGTATCGATTTTGGATCTTCGTAAAGGTTGATTGCATTACCTTCCGATTTTCCCATTTTACCACTGCCATCCAGTCCCGGAACTTTAATCATATCGCCCCACCGAAGGTATACGGACGCGGAATTGGAAATATATCACATTTGTACATGCGGTTAAAACGTTTGGCAAATTTACGCGCCATTTCCAGGTTTTGCTCCTGGTCTTTTCCAACCGGTACAAAATGTGCTTTGTGAATAATAATATCCGAAGCCATTAAAACAGGATAAGTCAACAAACCGGCATTTACGTTATCCGGATTCTGACGGGCTTTATCTTTAAACGACGTTGTACGTTCCAACTCGCCCAAATAGGCATTCATGTTTAATAAAGCATACAATTCCGAAACCTCAGGAACATCACTCTGAATAAATATCGTTGATTTTTCAGGATCGATACCGCAAGCCAGATATTCGGCAAGCACCTGGCGCACACCCGACTGCAAATTCTCAGGCGTTGGGTGCGTAGTCAGCGAGTGAATATCAGCAATAAAAAAGTAGCAGTTAAAATCGTCCTGCATTTTTAAGAAATTCTGCACGGCCCGAAATAATTTCCGAGATGTAAATATCCTGTCGGTCGTATACCGCTAACAACTGTCGGTTTATTCATTTTTCTTTTTTGCGAAGTGCAATGCGCATGGCGCAAAGCGTTCTGATTTTTAAGTGAGTGCAAAAATAGAGATTCGTACGGAAAGTAAAAAACTAAAATTCGCTACGTTCTAAAAATTAATACTGAATAGCTTATTTCGATGGAAATCATTCATCAATAAGATCAGCGATCTCTGCTCCAGTGCAGGTAATCAGATCTTTTGGATCGATTTTTATCTGCATTCCTCGTTTCCCGGCACTCACAAAAATAGTTTCGAAATTCAAGCAAGTTTTATGAACATAAATAGGGTAAGGTTTTTTCATAGCCATTGGCGAACAAGCGCCACGAATGTATCCGGTTAGCCCCAGCAGCTCTTTCATCAACACCATTTCTACACTTTTATTTCCCGATACTTTTGCAGATTTTTTCAGATTTAGCTCAGCAGCTCCGGGAATTACAGCCACAAACACACTCGTTTTTTTACCTCGAAGAACCAGCGTTTTAAAAACCTGCTCAACATTCTGCCCCAACGACTCTGCAACATGAGCAGCACTCAAATCAGCCTCATCAACATGGTATTCAACCAAGTCGTACGAAATCTTTTTGCTGTCGAGTAAACGGGCAGCATTTGTTTTCTTCATTGCAAAATAATTTGAGCACAAAAGTTGAAAAATTTACTCGCCTGGGCAAATGAACAATCCAATAAAAATATCCCTTTTATGTCAAGTTTAGTAGGTAGTCCGTCATGCTGAACTCGTTTCAGCATCTTTCACATTTAATTTCAAGCGATTTGAAAAAAAGACCCTGAAACAAGTTCAGGGTGACGTCCTGATTGTGATTATTTGCAGACATTCAAATCCAATAAAAACCCAATATCTCTGCACTCAGCAAGCGTTAAAGAATCTGAAATATTTTTTCAAAATAAAATATTAATTAGCTTTACGTACTGTTGATATAAATAGATGTACAAGAATAACATATACGGAAAAGAATGGCACTGGCGTAACGTGAAAATGGAAACACGAGATGCTGCTTATTTTTTTCTGCTATAAACTGAAAAGGGATTTGCTGCAAGCGTGTGGCAAATCCCTTTTTATTTTTTTGGGCTGATAAGGAAAAGGAATAGATTCCTCGCTTTGCTCGGAATGACATTTTACTTCGTGTTTTTGGGAGTTTAGCAGGCGGTTTGCCGCCTGCTAAACTCCTTCGCTCTATAAAAGCTTGTCACTCCGAACCTAGTGAGGAATCTAAAAAATGCATACATAAACCAATAAAATAACAGATTATGACACGTCAAAAAAAGATCTTTCTCGAAGAATCGGAGATGCCCAAACAATGGTATAACCTGGCTCCCGATCTGCCATCGCCATTAAACCCACCACTTGGCCCTGATGGAAATCCTGTAGGCCCGGAGATGCTGGCTCCGGTTTTTCCGATGAACCTGATTGAGCAGGAAGTTAGCCAAGAGCGCTGGATTGATATTCCTGAAGGAATTCGCGAGATTCTGGTACAGTGGCGACCAAGTCCGCTAATTCGTGCTTACGAACTGGAAGAAGCACTGGGAACTCCGGCAAAGATCTATTATAAAAACGAAGGTGTTTCGCCTGCCGGTAGTCATAAACCCAATACAGCTGTGGCGCAAGCCTGGTACAACAAAGAGTTTGGAATTAAAAAACTTACCACCGAAACCGGAGCCGGCCAGTGGGGATCGGCACTTTCTTATGCCTGTGCACAATTGGGCGGCATTGAATGCAAAGTTTTTATGGTTCGTGTCAGTTTCGATCAGAAACCTTTCCGTAAGATGATGATGGAAACCTGGGGCGGCAAGTGTATTGCAAGTCCAAGTACCGAAACACAAGCCGGACGTGATATTTTAGCACAGTTTCCTGATACACCGGGAAGTTTGGGAATTGCTATTTCAGAAGCCGTTGAAGCAGCTGTTACCGATCCTACCGGAGGTACTCGTTACTCGTTGGGTTCGGTGTTGAACCACGTAATGTTGCACCAAACTATAATTGGTTTGGAAGCCAAAAAACAGCTGGCAAAAGTGGGCATTAAAAACCCTGATGTAGTTATTGGCTGCTGTGGTGGAGGTAGTAACTTCGCCGGACTCTCGTTTCCGTTTATGTACGACAAAATTCATGGTGCCGACATCCAGATTATCGGAGCAGAACCATCGAGCTGCCCAACTTTAACAAAAGCACCCTTTATTTACGATAACGGCGATGTGGCACAAATGACTCCGCTTTTGGCGATGAACAGCCTGGGTCACAACTTTGTTCCCGCACCAATTCATGCAGGTGGTTTACGATACCACGGAATGGCGCCGCTGGTAAGTGCTGCCTTGCGAGATGGTTTAATGGATGCGGTAGCTGTTCACCAAAGCGAATGTTTCGAGGCCGGATTATTGTTTGCCAAAACTGAAGGTATTATTCCTGCGCCGGAAACAACACACGCCATTGCTGCTACCATCCGCGAGGCTAAAAAAGCCAAAGAAGAAGGAAAAGAGAAAACAATCCTGTTCAACTTTAGCGGTCATGGTTTGATGGACCTTGTTGGTTACAACAAATACATAGGTGGTGAATTGCACGATTACGAATATCCGGAATCGGAAATTGCAGCTAACCTGAAAAAACTTGAAGGATACCCATTACCAAAATAGGAAGATTGGAGAATTAGAATATTGGAATGGCGCACTGCAGTTTTGTGGTGCGCTTTTTCTTTACTCCTTTTAGAAAAAAGCATAAATCAACTCTTCGTTATCAGTTCCCATTAAATCGCGAATATCCTCATAGAAGTGTGGTTTCCCAAGCAACAAAGCAGATAATTCAGTAGCGTAAGGTTCAACAAAATAATTGCCATGTAGGTTGGCGTTTTCAATATGGCCCTTCTTCACTTCTAAATAGATTTCCAGTGTCCGTCCGTCAATTCCCGCCTTATTGGTAAAAGTGTATTTTGGCGAGTAGCCCCAACGCCAGTCCCAGGTTGTGAATTTTTCGTCAACCAGCTTTTTTATGGCTTCCTCATCATCTGCAGAAATCGTATAACTTTCAGCGCCATCCTTTTTCAATTGCACGTTAATCAGAAAATCTATAAATGCCTCAATATCCAGTTCGTTTTTCAGGAACGGAGCAATATTAGCCACTTTGCTTCGGTTCGACTGCACCGCTTTGCTTGTGTATTTCCCGGGGATAACTTTTATACTATTTCCCAGGTTTTCCAGATCGGAGTTAAACAACAAGGTACCATGATGCAAGACACGATTTTTAAAAACATGCTCTGCATTTCCCGATATCTTTAACCCTTTAATCAGCAAATCGTTTCTCCCGGATGTTGTGGCTTCAATATCCAGTTGGGCAAGTGCTTCCACAACGGGTTCCGTAAACTGTTTAAATGAAATCTCTGCCGGACTTTTAACATTTTTAATAAAGGCAAAATTTACATTTCCTGCATCGTGATAAACGGTTCCCCCACCCGAAATACGGCGTGCAACAGTTATATCGTTTTCGCGCACATAGCGGTAATTTACTTCGCCCAGCGCGTTTTGGTGTTTACCTACCACAACCGTTTTATCGCTTTGCCAAAGCATAAAAATATCATCATCGAAATTCTTTAACAGGTACTCTTCGGTAGCCAGGCAGTAGAAAGGATTGTTGTTTTTAAGTACGATACAAAGCATATTTAAATTTTTACATTTTGCGATTTACAAAATGTAAGTTACAAAATGGAACATTCTTTTGTATAAAATATTATTAACGGATGAAAACTACAAGAATTAAAGGTTCCTCATCATTTTTTCCAACTTTCTTCGTTCTTATTTCAAACCAAAAAAAATTAACTTAACAACTTGCTTCCTGTAGATTTGTTTCGTCAAATCATAAAATTAATTAAGATGAAAACAACACACGTATTTTTTGGAATTATTATTTTCCTTTTGTTCGTGGGACCAATCAATGCACAAACAATTCAGAACCAAGAGGGAGAGGCTCAGGAACTCACTTTGGTTAGAACAAATAATTCGATCAGATTAAATGGCAGCTCTGAAACCCGGGAACTTCAGGTTGAAGTGACGGAAGAAGGTTGTTATTTTAACTTAGACATTGATGCAAACGTTGAAAAAGGGAGTATTAAAATCGAAATATATGACCCCGTGGAAGGAAAAAGGGTGTTTTCTCAACCGGAACAACAAAGGATAAAGAAACTTCTGTTACGCTTAAAACAGATGATAAAGGTGCACAAAAGAAAGAATGTACTGAACGTGTTAGCGGAGAGATTATGCAACGAAATGCATTATCGGGTGTATGGACTATAAAAATTATACCTAATCATACGTTTGGGGTAGTAACATTTCGCAATCAACAATCTTCGAATACGCAAAATGAAAAATCAAAGAGTTCGAGATGATCAGCAAATGTAAACAGGTAAAATATTTCTATTTAATCATTACATTTTTATCCTTTGCTTCACTAAAATCAAATGCAGACCGTATTGAAGGGAAACTGAATGTTGATACTACCTGGAACCGGATTGTTTACCTTTCTTTGATCTCCGGTTTCGATCAATTAAACACCATGTCGAACCAAATGATTATTGATAGGGCTGAGATTGATAAGAATGGAAAGTTTTCGTTCATGACCACTTATCTTCCAGCTGATAATCGATTGTACCGTCTGCATCTTTCAAAAAAAGGAGATCCTCCGGCATCACTAATTATTGGTGGAAAAGATGAAAACCACATTTTCTTAATTGCCAATAGCGAGTCAGATATCTTCTTTAACTGCAAGCCTTCCGAGACCTTGTTTGGGAATGTGGATATTAAAAATTCTCCTGAAAGCCGGCAATTAACTGAAGTCGATAAAATAGCTTTGTTTTTTGACACCGTGAGTTTTAGCAGATCATTTTTAAAGCGTGAACTTGTAGAAAACGCGTTGTACGAAAAATTACGACAATTTGCTGATACCTGCAGCTTCCCTTTGGTGGCCCTCTATGCCATTTACAAGAGTAATTTCGAGTTTCATGTTGAAACTAATCCTGATTTCTACATCCGTTTTCTTGAAAAATGGGAAAAAGAACGATCTCCTTATTTCAATGAATTTAGAAAGAAAGTATATATAAAGCGAAACAGGAACTATTATCCTGCACTATTTGGAATTTCAGGGCTGCTACTCGGAGTTTTATCGATGAGTTTCATTTCAAGGCTATTAAAAAAACCATCAAAAAATGTACTTCAGGAACTAACCATTCAGGAGAGAAACATTTACACCATGCTTCAAAAAGGCAAATCAAACAAAGAAATATCCGATGAGTTGAGTATTAGCCTTAGTACTGTAAAATCTCATGTTAACAATATATTTTCAAAGCTTAAAGTAAAGTCGAGACGAGAAATACTAAATTCCTGACGGCATAAAAAAACCACCCGTCAACCGACGGATGGTTCATATATAGCATATTGCTAATTCACGGGTTTAACCTAACATTTTAATTCCCAAAAATTCTAAAACGTCAAAAACCGCCTCTGCTCTCAGAGGCGGATTCAATCTTAAGTTACTACAACCTTTAGTTAGAAGATTGCAGCTTTATTTTAATATCGTTCTTGTTAGCTTCAACATTTACAACTTCCGATTTTTTCTCGTAAGAAATATAAGTTGTAACCACCTTGTATTCTCCTGGTTTTACTCCTTCAAACGAGAAATTTCCATCAAAATCGGTGTAAGCTTTTTTGTCAGTTCCTTCCAGCTTTACTTCAACACCTACAAGCGACTCCCCTGATAATTCGTCGGCTATAGAACCTGAAATCATCATTGTTGCCTGGCTTTCGGTTTCAGTACTTTTCGATTTGTTATCGTCTTCTTTTGCATTTACCGCTAAAACTGAAATAACAAGTAATGCTGCTATTAATACCTTCTTCATAATATTCATTTTTTGTTTTGTCGATCTTGTACTACAAAAATACAGGATGACAATTACGGAGTGGTTACACTACGATTACAGTTTAATTAAATCCGTTCTAAATTGAGTAGCCAAAACGTTTAGTACTTTCGCTCACTAATCAGGTTTCCCTGCTCATCGTATTTCTTCCAGACTCCGGTTTTTTCGCCATTATCATATTCCAGTTCATACAATAAATGCCCGTAGTCGTTCCAAATAATCCATTTACCATCTTTCTTGCCGTTTTTATAACGTGCAACCGACACCTTAATTCCGTGCTCGTTATACATTACCCATTTGCCATGCATTTGGTTGTGTTTGTACGAACGCACTTCGTTAACATGCCCGTTTTCAAAGTAAATGGTTGTTTTTCCGTGTTTTTCGCCATTCTTTATTTTCACCTCGCTTTGCAGCGTATTATCCTCGTAATAGCCCTGATAAGTTCCGGTGTACTTTTTGGAATTCTTGTAGTAGATTCCATCAATTTCTTCAATTTTTTGTGCTTTCGATGCAGTGATTATCAAAGCCAAAAATCCAACTAAAACCAATAATTTCTTCATTTCAATTTGAGTAAACTCAATAAGAGGAAAGCCCCGGAAGAACCGGAGCTTTTAAAATCGGTTTTTAGGCCGACTTTAATAAACACTGCATAATCAATGTTTTTATAACCTCTTTTTGATTGTCATTTAAATACATTAATGAAATCTTATAACTCAGCGCTAATCCATGTCCATCCTGAAATGTCGATGGCATCTGAATCTTTACCTGAATTTAGCGTGTATTTGCTGGTTTCACCATCCATTAAAGTAGCGTCAGGATTGGCACCATCAATTTGGACATTCGATAATGCACCTGCGTCTTTCATGTCAAGATCGATAGTATAACCTTCCATGTGTAAGCCGGTAATTGTAGCTCCCGATTCCTTTTTGAACTGCAACCCTGTACCGCCAACTGTCGACGTAGCAGTTACATTGGTAAATACCGGGTTATTGTTGTCTTTATCGCCTTCGAAAACCGTTGAGAAACCAGCGATAGTGTGCGATACATAAGTATTGGTAATTCCACCGCTCCAACCTTCAGTCCAGTCGATAGCGTCGTCTTCGCAGTTTTCTACATAAATATTGGTAACCGTTGCAGTACCACCAAAGAATTCGATACCGTCGTCAGATCCGTCGAAAATAGCAAGGTTTTCGAAAGTTGTTCCCGATCCAACAGCGTACAACGAAACTCCGTTGTATTGTGATTCTTCGTTGATTTGTGCACCTGTTCCACGAATTACAAGATTAGTTACCGAACCTGAATTATCCGAATCGTCGGTTCCACCGTAGATAAATCCACCAACTTCGGCTTCTGCATTTACGCCGGCAGTAGTTGTTGCTTTTCCACAGATTGTTAAACCACCCCAGTCGCCCGGCTGGCTAAGGTCTGAAGAAATAACTACAGGATTGTTTGCTTCACCGTTAATGAAGATCTGACCACCCATCAATACCGCAATGTAAACATCAGTTCCACCGTTATCAGCGTGAATTTTTGTTCCTGCAGGAATAGTCAGAGAAGCACCATCCTGAACAATGTACGAACCGGTTAAACGGTAAGTTTTACCGGCATCAAGAGTTACATCTGAGTCAACATTCCCACTCAATTCTACCACTTCTGCGAGTTCTGCATCAATCCATGTCCACTCAGCTGGGTCAACAGTTGCAGGAGCATTGTATGATTTTGTTGGGTCAGCTTCTTCGCCATCGATAATTACGTTTGCCAACGGGCCATTGTCTTTCATATCGATAGACACTGAATAACCGCTTAACGATAAACCGGTGATGGTCATTCCCGACTCTTTTTTGAATTGTAAAGCAGTACCACCGGTGGTAGAAACCGCAGTAAGGTTGTTAATTTTTGGATTGTTGTTGTCTTTATCGCCTTCAATTACCGTTGAAAAACCTTCGATTGTGTGCTCAACGTAAGCATTATTTACTGTTCCGCTCCAACCTTCAGTCCAGTCGATAGCATCGTCTTCGTTGTTTTGCAAAAAGATGTTGGTAACTGAAACGGTTCCGCCGAAAAATTCGATACCATCATCCGATCCGTTGATTACAGCAATGTTATTAAGCGTAGTTCCCGATCCAAGGGCATAACAAGAAACACCATTGTATTGCGATTCTTCGTTAATTTGAGCACCTGTACCTTTAATTACAAGGTAAGTAACCGATCCTGAGTTATCAGTATCATCATTACCTCCGTAGATAAATCCACCTACTTCTGCTTCTGAGTTTGCACCGGCAGTAGTGGTTGCTTTACCACAAATGGTTAAACCACCCCAGTCGCCCGGATTGGCATTTGGCGAAGACATTACAACAGGGCTGCTTGCAGTACCGTTAATTTCAATTTTACCACCCATCAGTACGGCAAGGTAAACACCTGTACCACCTGCATCGGCAATAATGTTGGTTCCGGCAGGCACGGTAAGTTTGGCACCATCGGCTACAATAAAAGAACCACTCAGGTTATACGATACACCTGCACTAAGCGTGTAATTCTCTTCAAGCGTTCCTTCCATAATACCATTGTCGAGTTTTTCAACAACTGTAAGCGTTGGGGTAATCGGATCATCGTCATCACAGCTGACAAAAACTGCTGTTGCCAATAAAGCAAGACCTAAAAATTTGATTAATTGTTTTTTCATCTTTTCTCTAATTTTAATTATACGTTTCACTAATTTTTTAATGCAGATTTATTTTGAGACTTAAACTTAGGTTGATACCTTTTTTGTAAGAGTTAACCACATCGGTGAATGCCTCACCCGACAATGGTTTAATTTCCTGTGTTTGTTCGATTTCAGGATTTAGCAGGTTTTTTGCCGAGAATTTCACCGAAAATGTTTTATTGATCACTTTGCTCATTACCAGGTCAACCGTGGTAAATCCTTTCTCCATAATTTCGTTATTGAATAAGGTTGCGCTGTTGGCAAAGTCTTCGGGTGCACCAAGTGCCAGAATTTTATCCGATGAATAGTTACCCGTTAAAGTGGCCTGAAACTCATTATCGGTATTGGTTGAATAACTTAAAGCACCGTTAAAAATAAACCCGGCAGCTCCTTGTAATTCGGTTTCGGTTTTGTTGTTGTATTGGAAAATATCGTACAAATCCTGACTGTGCCACATTTTTGTAGCGTTCAGTGTCATGTTCAAATCAGGTGTCCCGGAAGTTACGGCTTTAATGATACCGAAGCGTGCTTCAGCTTCAACGCCGTAAACGTCGGCTTGTTCACCGGTGTTGGCAAAGTAAAAGTTACCCGACGAACCACGTGTTTGTGCCATGTTAATCGGGTCGTTTATCATTTTGTAGAATCCGGTTACCGAAAACAATTCGCCACGATCAGGGAAAAACTCCCATTTCAGGTCGAAGTTATAGTTGTCGGATTTTACCAGCTCGGGATTACCTTTTGTTACACGGCCGGTTGGGGAAACATATTCAAAGGGCGCTAATTCCTTAAACTCAGGAAGTGTAATTGTTTTGCTAGCTACAAAACGTAACGATTGTTTTTCGGTAGCCTGGTATTTTAACATCAAGGCAGGCAAAATATTATCGTACGACTCATCAAGACTGCCAACTCTTCCTACATAGTTGGTTACATTCCAGTTCACCTCCAATTCATCGCGCTCGTAACGTACGCCAACGTTACCACTCAATTTTCCTTTCCCGAAATCAACATTAAGATACCCGGCATATACATTTAATGTAGCATCGTAAAAATCCGGATCTACTTCGCGAATTCTCAGGTCTCCGCTTTCGTACAAGTCAAGATTCAGGAATGCTTCATCCAAATTATCGATGGACTGTACGGTTACATTTTTAGCCCGAACTCCGTAAGGCAGCGAGTAGAAATCACGCCCTTTCATTCTGAAGTTTCCACCAAAATTCAACTTTAAGGTCTTATCATCTTTATCGATTAAGGTGATGTTGTCTTTGAGGTAAGCGTTCAGTTCATCGTCGCTAATGGTTTGCATCGACTTTTTTTGCTGGAAATCGCCTACATAGGCAAAACCAACCGAATTTTCGTCGAGCATATTCACTTCGTTATGAATACGGTTTGGCTCGTCGGCATTAACAATATTGTATCCAACTGCCCATTCCAGGCGGTTGTTTTCGGTAATATTGTGTGTTCCGAGTAACTGGTTAATTATTAGCTGCGTTTCTTTTAAGTTCTGATCGCGCGTAAATGCAGCCTCTTGTTGCGGCAGCTGGTCGTAGGCGTAACCTTCTCCATTTCTACCTTGTTCGTACAACTCATCAACGGTTTTAAAAATGACCATACTATTGAAATTCAAGGTGTGATCGGTGCTAAAGTCATAAGCCAGGTTTAACAAACCGGTTGTGTTGAACTCGGTCTGAAAGGTTTCGGCATCGGTATACGAATTATCCAGCACATTCGACCGGTATTTTTTGTAGGTACCATTGCGGTATTCGAAATCGTTTGAATGAGAGAGCGTAGCAAAAACCGAGAATTCGTTATCAAATAACTCAAACTTTTTACCACCCATAAAAGACAAGCCTCTATTCAAAGGAAATTTCTGATCCTCAGTGTTCCAGCTTTGATATTTTAAAGCATCGCCGGTTGTGTAAGTGCGACTATAAGCACCAAAAACATTTACATCGTTGATGTTTTGCGTGGCTTTGAAATTGCCAAAAGTTCCATCTTTAATAATATTGGTTGAGGTTCCGGTTGAAACTTCCAACTCAATATCTTCAGAATAAGTTTTCGACCCGATATTTACAGCTCCCGAAGCCTGGTCGCCATAGGTTTCAACGGCAAAGGTTTTGTTGATTCCAACATTGCCGATTATATCCGTTGAGAACAGGTTCAGATCGATGTTTTTCTTTTCCACATCATCCGACGGAATTGGTAATCCGTTCATCGTTGTAGTTAAATACCGGTCGCCCAAACCACGGATATAAATATCGCCGCTGCCCTCGTTTTTGGTTACGCCGGTAATTTTTGATGTTGCCGTAGCCGCATCAGAAACCCCCATGCTCGACATTCGTTGCGATCCGATACTCTCTTTAATTCCCGAGGCATTTTTTTGATCGATAAGCAACATGGCTTCCGACTCGCGCTTGGCTTTTGCCACCACCTGAACACCTTCAATTTCCAATGTTGCCGGTAATAACGCTACATTTAACTCTACGTTATTGTCCGGTTTTACTTCAACCTGAAATTCCTGTGGATCATACGAAATAAAAGAAACAGCGATGATATGACTACCAACTGCTACATTGGGGATTACGTAATTTCCATCGAAATCGGTAATTGTTCCTTGTGTTGTTCCTTTGATTAATACAGTGGTCCCGATCAGGGCCTCTTTTGTTTTGGCGTCGGTTACAGTTCCTTTAATTGTACCTGTTTGAGCCGTAACTACCATTACCTGAATTAGCAACAGAATGCTAATAAAAAAACGTTTCATATATTTTAAAAGTTGCAGTGTTTATTTATAAACTCATAGAATTTATACAGGCAAAGCAACCCGATATATGTTACAGGCGAATTAAAGACTATTTAAACTTGTATTACATTGTTTTAACGGTTTTGTAATTATCGGGAGAAAGGTGAAATGTTATTGTAATAAGTGATTTCGAATCTTAATTATTGTGCTGATTTACCCTTTCTACACAAGTTCTTGTTCATTTTCATCCGGAACAACTTTCAGCTTCGATCTTCTTCCATCGCCGGACGAGATCAACTTCATCCACTAACCCGGCGCTTCCTGACTGGCGTCAGTCACACCGGGTTATTGCCTGTCGCCCCGTTGGGGCTCTTAATTAAAAGCCATGAAAGTGTGTTCTAGAATAGCCTGGGGTTTCAATGAAAAAGGCCTCCGGAATCTACCGGAAGCCTTAATATATCAATTGATCTAATCCTTTACAATTATCTCGGAACCTACTGTTTTGCTAATGAGAACAGGAACTCAACACCACCCTCGGGTTTATTGCGGGCCGAGATATTTCCTTTGTGTAACTGGATGGCGTTTCTGACAATCGACAACCCCAGGCCCGTTCCGCCCAATTCGCGGGTACGGCCTGAATCAACGCGATAGAATCGTTCAAAAATACGGTTAAGGTGCTCCTCCGGAATTCCTCTGCCATTATCCGAATAACTGAAATAATGAAAATTGGTGTCTTCCAAATAATTTCGAATTTCAATCTTTATATTCTCTCCGGCATAATTAATGGAGTTCTCCAGCAGATTCTGGAATACAGATGAAAGAAGCGAGTCGTTTCCGTTTACAACCACATCTTTATCAATATCCAGCTTACATTTAATGTTTTTTATAGCCATTCTGCTCTCAAGATTCTCAACCACATCCGACACAATATTTTTTACATGAACCGGTTTGATCTCGAATAATTCGCCGGCATCCTCAATATTATTCAGTAACGATATGTCATTTAACAGCAGATTCAATCTTTCGGCCTGTCGACTGGCCCGTTCAATAAAGTATTGTTGCTTCTCTTTGTCGATATCCGGATTCGACATCAGTGTTTCAATGTATCCTTTAATTGATGCCAGAGGCGTTTTTAACTCATGTGCAATATTTGATGTTAGCTGCTGTTTAAGCAGTCGGCGTTTTTCCGGTTTGGTAATATCAGTGATCAGAATTTCGAAACTCTTATCGGCAAATACAATACACATCAGCTTAAAGTAACTGTCGTCTTTTTGAATGGTGAATTCTATTTGCGGCAGCTCGTTACTCTGAAACACAGTGTCTTTATGCAGGTTTTTTTCTAAGAATTTGTTGATCTTTTTAAACTCAGGAATAGTAAAAAAGTTTTCTGCAGAAATAGTCAGCGTATCAGAAATGATGCTCATAAACTGAATAAAATGACTGTTAACCAGCATCTTCTCCTTTTGAGGGGTAAAAAATCCTATTCCTTCATTCAGTATATTCATGTGATTGGCCAACCGGTCTTTTTCAAGTGCAATAGATTCTTTTGCTTCGTGAAGGTTGTTGTATATTTTCACGATCTGCGAACCAATCTCGCCCAGTTCGTTATCCGGGAATTTGACTTCTTCTTCGTTTATCGGTTCGTTTTTCCCGGCTTTAATGGCAAAATCTTTCAATTTGGTAATTGATATGGAAAGACGTTTTGTAAGCTCGTTAATTACCAACCAGATAACCAGAAATATGGCAATAATAAAAAAGATAAACAGGCGCTCGGCTTTGAGGAAGTTCTCGACGTTTACATCATATACCATCGCGGCCCGCACAAAATAATCGTCGTAGTTTCGGGCATAGTAGTAAAAATCAGTACCGGTAGTTGCCGAATGACGAATATTGGCACCTTCGCCTCCAAACAGTGCTTTCTGCACCTCGGGACGTTCAAAATGGTTCTCCATCTTTTTGTATTCGTACACAAAACTATCATACAAAACAATTCCTCTTTTATCGATTATTGTCAATCGTATATTGTCTTGCGGTATCAGAACTTTTAGGGTATCGGCACTACTAAAGTTCTGCTTTTTCATTAACTCGTAATGTTCGATGTAGTTGTGAGCGACCTCGGTAACATTTCGAAGTGTATTTTCCAGCTGCGACGTTTTATAATCTTTTTCGCGCTGCAACTGAAACAACAAAATAGCTACTGTGAACGATAAAAATACCGCTATAAAGTAGTAAAATATTTTTTTTCTGAATGTCTGCTGAATCGGCACTTTGTATTGTTTTAATTGTTTAAATTTCTTTTTTCGCTGCTTGCTAATTGCTTATTTGCGCTGTTTTAATTTGCAAGCCTTCTTTTTATTGCAGGATCAGTTTTTTGGTTCTTTAAAAGCATAACCATAGCCTGATTTCCCTTTTATATATTGTCCGTATTTTCCTATTTTCTTTCTTAACCTGGCAATGTTTACGTCAACGTTGCGTTCGGTAACAATAACATCGTCGTTCCATACCCTGTTAAGTATATCATCTCGTCCAATGTATTGCCCGCGGTGTTTTAGTAGAAGCGTAACTATCTCAAATTCTTTTCGGGTAAGATTAACGGGCTCGTTGTCAATCTGTACCGTTTTACTGTTTGCATCAACCTCAAGGCCTTCAACCTTATAAACCTTATTTTGCTTAATGTTTTGTCGCCCCCGTTTCAATATGGCTTTTATGCGTGCCACCATTTCTTTAATAGAAAATGGTTTTGAAATATAATCGTCGCCCCCAACATTAAATCCGGTGAGGATATCGTTTTCTGCGGTCTTTGCTGTCATAAAAATTATGGGAACGGTAAGTTGCAATTCCCTTCTTATCTTATCCGCCATTTTGTACCCCGACATTTCCCCCATCATCACGTCAAGCAGAAGAAGATCGTACTCATCCAACGGCAGTTTTAGTGCCTGTTCGGCTGAATGAGCCACCGATGTTTCAAAACCCTCACTCGACAAGTTGAACTCTAAAATTTCACAAAGATCTTTTTCGTCGTCAACAATTAATATTTTTGGATTTGATCCCATGATAATATTTTTCACACTTACATTCAGGATACTAAAAATACATTATCCGTCATAAAAACAAGCTTACTTTAAATCTTTATGTCGTATATCTTTCCCTTCAATGGAATAAATAGCAGCTTCGGCAATGTTGGTTGCCTGATCGGCAATACGCTCGATCGTAGTAACCATGCCATTCATGTTGATAAAACTAAGTAGCAGCTGCTTCTCCTCGTTGGAAGATGTACTTTTTTTGATGGCCTTTTTCAACATTTTTTTATTTAACTCATCAACAACTGAATCGTTTTTAATGGTCCAGATGGCATAATCCTTATCATCGTTTGTAAAGGCAAGCAAAGATTTACTTACCATGTTGGCACTTTGAATGAGCATATTGGAAACCACTTCTGAAAGTTCGTTATAAACTTTAGGTGTTTTTATGGTTTCAACAAACCGCAATACATTAATAACCATATCGCCTACCCGCTCAAGACTTATGATAATTCGGTAGCAGGCCATAATCTTACGTATATCGGAAGCCACCGGCTGATACAATGTAATGGTATTAATGATTTTATCGCTTAGTTTAACCTCTAGCTTATCCAGTTTATCCTCGTTCTCGTACAATTCCTTGCTTTGGTCTTTCGGGAATTTTGTTTCACCTGATGAAAGAAGGGTTTCCAATATATCGAGTTGATGAAGCACCAGGTTGGCAAAATCTTCAAAGTCACTCATTATGGCACTTATGGCATCATCCTTTTTTAAAGTCATGATTGTAGAATTTTAATGAAGTTATATAAATTAACCGAATTTACCGGTCAGGTATTCTTCTGTACGCCGGTCTTTTGGATTGGTAAACATATCTTTTGTTTTTCCATATTCCACTAATTCCCCGAGGTACATAAACATAGAATAGTCAGAGATTCGCGCTGCCTGCGACATGTTGTGTGTCACCATCAGTATCGAATAATTCTCTTTCAACTTAACCAACAAATCTTCAATTTTTGAAGTTGCCACAGGATCGAGTGCAGAGGTAGGTTCATCAAGCAAAATCACCTCAGGATCGAAAGCCAGTGCACGAGCAATACAAAGCCTTTGCTGCTGACCGCCCGAAAGAAATGTGCCCTTTTTATGTAATGTATCTTTTACTTCGTCCCAAAGGGTAACATCGCGTAATGATCGTTCAACAATTTCGTCGCGCTCTTTTTTCTTCAGTCGAATTCCGTTCAACTTATAACCGGCCACTACATTGTCGTAAATACTCAATGTTGGAAACGGATTTGGGCGCTGAAATACCATACCGGCCATTCGGCGTAATTGAATGGATGGCATGTCGCTGATGTCTTTCCCGTTTAATACGACCGACCCTTTTATTTCGATGTCTTCGTACAACTCGTGCATGCGGTTAATGGCACGCAACATGGTACTTTTTCCACATCCCGACGGGCCCATTATTGCTGTAACAGCATTTCGTTTAATATCAGCCGAAACATTCTTTACAGCGTAATTTCCTTTATCGTACGCAACCGATAGGTTACTTATGGAAAGTACAGGGTCCTTAATATTTAATGTATCTGTTTTCATACGATTAAAATTGTTTATTAAGTATGGTATCGTATGTAACTCGCACAACTTCAGTCAATTTCATAGATGTAAGTAATTTAAATGCTCGTTTCATCTTTTCTTAACTATTTCGTTCCGGCAGCTATTCGTTTCGATACCAGGTTCAGGGTTAAAACCATTCCCATCAGTAATAATGATGAGCTCCAGATCAGATCCACCATATTCGGATCGTTGTAGAATTCCCAGATCAATAATGGCACCGCACTAGTTGGTTTGGTAATGTCGAAATTGATCACTGAACTACCCAGTGCTGTCAGCATCAGTGGTGCTGTTTCTCCAAGTATGCGTGATATTCCAAGCAAAATACCTGTTAGCAATCCACTAAATCCGGTTGGAATTAGTACGCGCAAAATTACTTTATAGTAAGGCACACCTAATGCAACAGCCGCTTCTTTTATCGACTGCGGAATCATTTTAAGCGTTTCCTCGGTTGAGCGCACAATCATTGGCAACATCATTATTGACAAAGACACACTACCTGCCAGAGCAGAAAACCCACTGGTTATGGGCTTAACGATCCACATGTAAGCGATAAGTCCTAACACAATAGATGGCACACCCTGCAACACATCCGAAACATTTCGGGTAAGATTTGCCAGTAATTTACCGGGATTCTCATACAGGTATATTCCGGTAACCACTCCCACGGGAATAGCAATAAGCGAAGCTAAGCCTACCATTAACAATGTTCCGGTAATTCCGTTTGCGATACCTCCCGGTATTAACTCGCCGTTGCTTACAGCAGTCATTGCCTCGAAGGTATTGGGAGGTGTTTTTATTATAAATTCTAAACTGATTTGACGATAACCTTTTGCAACCAGTTTGTAGATAATAAGAACAATGGGAGAAATGGTTACTAGTGATAAAACGAGTACCAATCCTTTAAATAGCTTGTCTTTTAAAGTTCTTTGGCTAATGTTTGCCGCTGTTATTTTTGCTGCTGAATTCATTTTAACCCATTCGTTTTATAATGAATTTGCCAATGGTGTTTATTATTCCGGTAAGCAGGAATAACAACAAACCAATTGCAATAAGTGAGCTGAGCTTTAAACCATCAGCCTCACCAAACTGGTTGGCAATTACAGAAGCCATAGTATTTCCGGTGCCAAAGAATCCTTCAGGAACAATATTGGCGTTTCCAATTAACATGGTTACAGCCATTGTTTCGCCAAGCGCCCGTCCAAAAGATAAGATGTAACCGGCTATTATTCCCGAGCGTGCCGATGGCACGATCACGCTGAAAATCACTTCAGAACGAGTAGCGCCCAGGGAATATGCAGCTTCTTTCAATTCGTTTGGCACCATGGTAATAATTTCGTTGCTAAGCGATGTGGCGTAAGGAATGATCATAATTGCCAGGATAATACTTGCTGTAAAAATTCCAAATCCCTGGTTGGGTAAACCCATATCAATCAGTACCGGACGTAGTACATAAAATCCCCATAATCCATAAACGATTGAAGGAATTCCGGCAAGTAAATCAACCATGGTACCCAAAACTTTTGCAATTTTCGTTCCCCGGTAGTACTCACCCAAAAACAGTGAAACCGAGAACGACAACGGTAAACTGATAATTAATGCAGCTACCGATGTTATTATTGTTCCTGCAATAAACGGAAGTGCCCCGTAATCTTCTTTCCCCTCGGTTGGATTCCAGTTGTTCGTCCAAATAAAATCCAGACCAAAACTTTTAAATGCCGGAATAGCTCCTTCCACTAAAGAGAAGATCATCCCTCCGGCTACAAAAAGTATAACGAACGAGGAAAGCAGGAGAACTACTTTAGTTATTTTATCGCTGTTAAAAAGCCCCTAAATCCCCCAAAGGGGGACTTATTAAAACCTTTTACCGTGGAATTATTCATTTCGGGCTAAATTCTTTAATCTGAACTGTTGTCAATTGTCGTATCTTTTTCCCTACTCCTCCCCGAGGGGAGGTCGGGAGGGGCTTTTATTATTTCAATATGGATTGCCCGTCGAAAGTAACCGAACGTAAAATCGCTTTGGCTTTTTCGGCAGCAGCATCAGGAAGCGGTGCGTAGTGTACTTTTTCGGCCTGACCTTGTGCATCGGCACTTACCAACCAATCGAGGAAAGTAACTGTTGCCAGCGCCTGATCTTTTGAGCGCCCATTGTAGTTTTGCTCTTTGTAAAGAATGATCCAGGTAAATCCGCTGATCGGGTATGATTCAGGATCGGCAGAATTGGTCAACATGATACGTGTATCTGCAGGAATCTCTGCTTTTGCAGCAGCGCTAACCGAAGCAATTGATGGCTCGATATAGTTTCCTGCGCTGTTTTGCACCAATGCTGTTTGGATTTTCTGAGCAAAAGCATATTCAGAACCGATGTAACCAATGGCTCCTTCGGTTTGGCTAATGGTACCGGCAACTCCGGGATTTCCTTTAGCTCCCATTCCTACCGGCCATTGTAACGATTTTCCTGTTCCTACAGCATCAGCCCATTTTGTGCTAATTTTTGTCATGTAGTCGCTAAAAATGTAGGTTGTACCACTACCATCCGAGCGGTGCACGAAAGTAATTTCCATATCAGGAAGTGCCAAACCTTCGTTGTTGGCTTTAATTGCAGGATTGTTCCAGTTGGTAATTTCTCCCATGAAGATTTTCTCCAGCAATTGGTCTGAAAGTTTGAGGCCATCAACACCAGGAAGGTTATAAGCAATAACAACAGCACCCAATACAGTTGGAATGTGAACTACTTCAGCAGGCATTTCTGCCAGTTTAGCGTCGCTCAAATAGGCATCAGTTGCACCAAAGTCAACCACTTTGTCGGTTAAACTGCGGATACCTCCACCTGAACCAATTCCGCCATAAGTAAGCAGTGTGCCAAACTCAGAAGTGTAGTCCTTAAAAACCATGTTGTAATAGGGCATCGGGAAAGTAGCTCCCGCCGCTGTTAAAGTCACGTTTTTTATTCCGGCTTTTTCTCCACCTTGTTTATTTGACGAGTTAGAGCAAGCTCCCAGAATAAATACTGTTAAAATCAGTAGGGCTAAATTTTTCATTTCTATTTTTTTTATCATTTTCTGTTTTCTATAGATTGTTAAATTCTATTCATGGTGCTTAAAGAATTAAAAAGAGCGTATTTTTTACTAAAATTTGTATTCAAAATTTAGATAGAAATATTTGGCATCAGGCTGAGCTGTATCCTGAAAACTCTTATACCTGAAGTTAGGAGAAATCTTTACTCCTTTTACAACAGCCCATTCCATACCTGCAATAGCAACATTCTCACTCGCCAGCGCATTTTCTGCCATTAATTTGTCGTATCTGAGAAAGGCTTGAAATTTTTCTTTGAATAATAATGATCCGTAAGCCGAGAAAATATCGCGATCGTCATTCAAATTAAACTTGTAATTTTTTAACATATCGTACTCAACTCCAAGGCGATAATTGTCTTTCTCATAACCCAAAAAGAAAGAAATCATATCCTGATTTTCGTTAACAATATCTTCAGTTGCATCGGGCGCATAGAAATAGTCATAATACGTTCGAAACGAAAGACCATCTATAGGTTCTACTTCTAAACCATATCCCATGCGGTATTTTCCTTCTGTATCTTGCTGTGATTTTGCACCCTCACCATTGGTAATGGCCATATCGGCTGCAAGCCAATCTAATAGTTTGTATTTTAAGTATAAACCCGCATCTACACTATTATTGAACTTATACTCGTCCATTGCCGATTTATAAATATAGCGGTACCCCCAATAGTTTTCCTGAGTTTTGAATTGTTTCATCCCCAGAATACCAAATACAGCATCCAAACGGTCGTCTTTATAGGCAATATAAGCGTTTCGCAAATATGCCACCTCTGTTAGTTTTCCGCTCTTTGGATTGTCCATATCTACAATTACTTTTGACTTTAAGCGCGGAGAGAATTGGTGTTCATACCCAATAACACCGCGAGTCAGTTCAAAGCCTGAATACTCTGCGTAGTCCATTTCAGAGTCTCCTCCAAATCCCTGATGCCAATTCGTAAACACCTTTATTACAGCTTTTCCTGAAGGTTTAAATTCTTCTTCTGAAGACTGGCTAAATCCTGCTGATATGATTCCTTGAACCAATAATAACAGCAAAAACATTTTTTTCATTTTATAACTTAAGATTGAATTTTGTCTGTTTTTTTTACATGGGCAAAAGTGTAGCAACGCTATTACACTGAAATTACAAAATTATTACAAAACGATTAATTTAATTCGCACAACATATTGTAAATCGCTGTGTACCAACGCAACTTTATTTGTTGCAATAAAATTACAAAACTGTAACACGCTTTTTTTACTTTGGGGAATATAAATTACAGGGGGATATTTTCTTTTACGGCAGGTAAACGCACATAGCGGTTTTGAACCGCTTAACGCATAAAAAAAGGAGGCCATTAGCCTCCTTATAATTGTTTTTTATTTTTCCTCGAATTACAATCGAAAAACCTTCGAGCCTTTAATTGTTCTTCTGTAGCGTATTGGTTATAAAATCACGGTACGCTTTTACCAGATTTACGGTGTGCAATAACAGATATTCCATCTCTGAAATCAACTTGAAGAACAGCTGAGAGTTTCGTGTATTAACCATCTTATTTTTAATACGTTTTATCTGGTTTTTCTCCATCTTATAAATTTGTTCCAGAATATCGTCACGCTCCTCTATTATCTGATCAAGATCTTCAAAAGTCTTAGCTTCTATATCTTTCAATACAGATTTAAAGAACTTGTCAATTCTTTTTGTTACATCTTTTAGCTCTGTGTGCTGCTCTTCAATAAAAGGCTTATGATTATTTTCAACGTGTTTTATCATTGGTTGCAGCATAAAGTGCACGGCGTGTGCCATTTCTCGTTTATGCTCCATCATTTGCACATAAAAATGACTGGTATCCAATGTCCCATCAGTAAATTTTGTAACCGTTGAATAAACCTTGTCGCGGTTTTGTTTTGCCTTTTTCGAGAACTTCTTACTCGCCTCCTGTACTTTTCTCAACCCGTTTCTGTCCTCCTCCAAAAAGCAATCAATACCGTCGGTAATAATCTGGTCACTCGATTTAACAGCTTTAATCATCTGTTTCGAGCTTTTCGCCAGTATCTGTTCGTGTGCATCAGCTTCTTCAATATCTTCATCTTCTTCTGCAATTTGCTGATCGCGCTTTTTCATCATAGTGTGCGTGCGGATAACCATAATAATAGCGATTACAACAAATACAAAAATCATGAATTTGCCACTAACTGCAATTATCAGTGCCACAAGACCCGAAACGGAAAAAGCAATGAGCGCAGTTAAAAACCAGCCACCAATTACTGCAAATACACCGGAAATACGATAAACTGCACTTTCGCGATCCCACGCACGATCAGATAACGAAGTACCCATAGCAACCATAAATGTTACGTATGTGGTAGATAATGGTAATTTTAGCGAAGTACCAATGGCGATTAAAATACTTGCAACTACCAAATTTACCGATGCCCGAACCTTATCAAAAGAGGGTGGGTTCTGGTCTTCTTCACTAACATAGCTATGTGGCTCAAAACGTGAGTTTACTCCCTGAGTTACAGCAGCCGGCAATACTTTCGACAGCCGGTTGTTAAATTTTGTGGTTCCGCGAACAATTACACGGGCGGCAAACGACGACCCAAAACGTTCATCTCCTTCTTTTTGTCTCGACAGGTCGAGTGAAGTTGCAATTACCGACTTTGCCTTTTTCGACATGATCAGCGTAACAATCATTACCAATCCGGCAATCAACAGCATAAATGTTGGTGTTCCTACTTTCCCGGCAAGCATGGCCATCGAAAAAGTATCGGGGTTGGTAGCTCCTTGAGCAACCCATGCCTGAAACGAATTATAACCAGCCAACGGCACGCCAATAAAGTTTACAAGGTCGTTCCCGGCAAAAGCCATTGCAAGTGCAAATGTTCCTGCCAGTACTACAACCTTTAATATCTTAATATTGAAAATCCATTTTAGTAACTGAATAAAAACGATCCAGAATCCGAAGCTGTATATCAACATTAATCCGGTATGGTGCATTAACCATTCCTGAACTGTTTCGCCACTTGCCACCTCAATACTTGCAAAAGTTGAGCCTTTCATTCCTTTAATTACAATAAAATAGGTGATAACGGTAATGGCCAAACCACCAAAAGCCGAACCAAAATATTTCATTGGCCCACGATATTTAAAGGTGAACAACAAGCGTGTTAAATACTGTACAATGGCACCAACCGTAAAAGCAATAAACACCGAGAGCAATATTCCGGTAATAATAGCAAGTGCCTTACTCGAGTTAATGTATTGCGACAATTCCATTACAACAGATCCGCCCGCTGCTTTTATTTTCACGATAGATACAGCAACGGCTGCTCCAAGCAATTCAAATACAATCGAAACTGTAGTTGAAGTCGGCATCCCAAAGGTGTTAAACATGTCGAGCAGGATAACGTCGGTTATCATTACTGCCAGAAAAATGATCATGATTTCGGAAAAGACAAACATATCGGGATGAAATATTCCCTTTCGTGCTACTTCCATCATTCCACTCGAAAAAGTAGCTCCAATAAGTACTCCTAAACTTGCCATTAAAAAGATCACCCATTTTGGGGCTGCTTTCGATCCGACTGCTGAGTTAAGAAAATTTACAGCATCGTTACTAACTCCTACAATCAGGTCTGAAATAGCTAAAGCAAAAAGTACAACTACAAGAATCAGGTAAAAGTTTTCCATTTATGTTCGATTTAAAAAATAAAGGTCGGCAAATATAAAGTAAGTAAGAAGTTTATTTGTTTTGTAATATTAATAAAATATTAACTAACCATGAAATTACCATTAACCAATTAAATATCACTTTTTTATACGGTATTTGAAACCTTAATTTGCAACGTTATTGTAACCAATAAAGGTTACATATTAATAAAATATATTTTGATGAGAACATATTCTTCGAAATTTCTGGCCATTCTGGTTGCCATTGTTTTAACGCTGCTGGCATTGGGAATTTCATTACTGGCTCACTACTTTGGCGAAAATATTCTGATTATTGGCACTTCCACTGTAGTCTTTTTTGTAGCGGCCTACTTTGCTATTTTATACATCATAAAAAAATACATTATAGACCGTATAAGACCCCTGTACAACACCATTCGTGATCTGCCACTCAGCGGAAAAAAAATGGAGGAAAGAATAGACTCAAACAGTTTGCTATTAAATGTAAAATACGAGGTTGAAGAATGGGCAAAATCGCAATTAAAAGAAATTGAACGACTAAAAGAGCTGGAAAAATATCGGAAAGATTTTGTTGGAAACGTATCACACGAGCTGAAAACACCAATTTTTAATATACAAGGTTATGTTTTAACACTTTTGGAAGGCGGGCTTGAAGACCCGAAGATTAATAAACTATACCTGAAACGAACAGAAAAAAGTATTGACCGAATGGTATCAATCGTTGAAGACCTTGAATCGATCACTAAACTGGAGTCGGGAGAGTTAAAACTAAACATGACCCGTTTTGACATTGTAAAAACCGTTGAAGAAGTAATTGAAATGGAACACTGGCAAGCCTCGGAAAGCCAGATAACCGTGCAGATTATTAACAAACCCGATCGGCCGGTTTTTGTAAAAGCGGATAAAAAACGAATTCTGGAAGTGGTGACCAACCTCATTGTTAACGGCATAAAATACAGCAAACAAAATGGTCATGTCAACATTTCATTTCACGATTTGGATGACAATATTATTGTTGAAGTTGCCGATAACGGAATTGGGATCGACAAAAAAGATCTTCGCCGTGTTTTCGAACGTTTTTTCCGTGTAGACAAGTCGCGTTCGCGCGAGCAGGGCGGCACCGGGCTTGGTCTTTCCATCGTAAAGCACATTATTGAAGCTCATAATCAATCCATTAACGTACGCAGTGTTCTCGACCAGGGAACAACATTCAATTTTACACTTGAAAAGCAAAAATAGCCGAATTATAACTTTCCGTTAAAAAAAACGTAAGTGTGCCTATTAATTTGTATTTTGTTTCGATTAAGCGATATTTTAATTTCGTGTTTATTTTTTGTTTAAAGAAAAGTTAATTGTTCTTTAATAAGTAGCACTTACTTTTGTTCAAGAATTATTATGTTATGAGTGAAAATCAATTTAAAGTTTTATTGGTTGATGACGAGTTGGACATCCTTGAGTTCCTGAGTTACAACCTTGAAAAAGAAGGCTATCAAGTATATACTGCCAGAAATGGAGCAGAAGCAATAAAGGTTGCTGAGAAACAGGAGCCACACCTCATTATATTAGACGTAATGATGCCGGAAATGGATGGCATAGCTGCATGTGAAGAACTTCGGAAAATTCCAGCACTAAGCAGCACTGTTATTGCCTTTTTAACTGCCCGTGGCGAAGACTACTCACAGATTGCAGGGTTCGAGGCAGGAGCTGATGACTACATCACCAAGCCTGTTCGCCCAAAAGTTTTGGTTAGCCGTGTAAAAGCCTTGTTAAAACGTACAGGCGAAGCAACCCAACCGGTTGAAGTAGTAGATAGCAACACCATTACAATTGGCGATTTACTTATTGATAAAGAACGCTATCTGATTCGTATTGCCGACAATGAAATGATATTGCCACGAAAAGAATTTGAACTGCTTTCGCTTTTGGTTTCAAAACCAGGCAAAGTGTTCACCCGCGAAGAAATTTACCATTCGGTTTGGGGCGAAAATGTAGTAGTTGGCGATAGAACCATCGATGTTCACATCAGAAAACTACGTGAAAAGATTGGCAACGACCACATTAAAACACTGAAAGGGATTGGTTATAAATTTGTTGACTAACAAAATAGAGATATTTCAGACGAAAGGGGCTTTTTAAAGTCCCTTTTTTAATACCCGTTATACAATATAAAGAACAAGATAAAGCACAATAAAGCCCAGTACGTACCCGGCTATTAATTGTTTCATGTCGTGTTTGCAGAGAATAAGCCGGGCCGTTCCAATTAACCCTGACAACAGCACAACGATTAAAACCGAATAAACCGGGTTAACTCCATTTCGGAAAGCCAGCGCAAACAATGTTCCGGCCAAACTACCAATCGCTGCCATGTGGTTACTGATCTTCCATTTTAGCGAAATAACGAGCAATAAAATAATTACGAGCACCGAAGCCAGCATAAATAACTTAAACTCGGGAACAGCCTGTACTTTTCGTAATAAAATAAAACCCAGATAGTAAAAAACCGATGCACTTAATAAAGGAATCAGACGGTCGCGGCTGCCGGGCATGTTAATATTAAAACGAGGATTTAGCGAAAGTACGGCAACCGAAAGTAAAGGCAATATGCAGGTGGTGAAAAATACAACCAACAGGATAAAACGTTTTGCCTCCCATAAAAGTAATTCGAAATAAAATCCGGAATGCATTAGCAGAAACATTCCAATTGTTGGAATCAATACCGGATGAAATATTATGGATATAATCCTCGCTATTTTCTCCGACATCTTATAATTCTTTACGTAAACGTGCTACCGATATTCCCAACTGCTCGCGGTATTTGGCAACAGTTCTTCGCGCAATATTGTATGATTTTTCTTTAAGTATCTTTGCCAGTTTCTCATCGGTTAAAGGCTTATGCTTATCCTCTCCCTCAATACATTCTTGCAGTATCTTTTTAATTTCACGAGTAGAAACTTCTTCCCCGTCATCTTTTGCCATACCCTCAGAAAAGAAATATTTAAGCGCGTAAATACCAAAATGCGTTTGAATGTATTTGCTGTTTGAAACCCTTGAAATGGTTGAAATATCAAGCCCGGTTCTTTCGGCAATATCCTTTAAAATCATTGGTCGAAGTTTTGTTTCATCACCTTCGTGAAAATACGCTTTCTGAAAACTAATAATCTCCGACATGGTAAGCAACAAAGTAGTTTGCCGCTGGTGTATAGCATCGATAAACCATTTTGCCGAGTCCATTTTTTGTTTCACAAAAGTGGCAGCTTCTTTATCGGTTTTCTGCGCCTTCTGGTTTTGACTCATGGTTTTCAGCATTTCCGAATACGTATCGTTTATTTTTAGCTCCGGAACATTACGCTGATTTAATGAAAGGCTTAACTCCCCATCAACGAGCTCTAAAAGAAAATCGGGAACAATATGCTGATTTGATTTATTTAAAGGGTTATTGTAGGAGCTGCCAGGTTTTGGATTTAATTTACGAACCTCGTCAATACCTTTTTTTAATTCCTCATCAGAAAGCTCCAGTTTCGATCTTATTTTATCGTAATGTTTTTTTGTGAATTCCGCGAAATAGTCTTTTACAATCGCTTTTGCCAATTCAAACCTCTTTCCTTCTTTCCGTTGAAGTTGCAACAACAAACATTCGCGCAAATCGCGGGCGGCAATGCCGGGAGGATCAAATTCCTGAATAGCCCGTAAAATTTTATCCAGTTTTTCTTCCGGAACATCAAGGTTCATATTAAAGGCCAAATCATCGCTAATGGCCATTAAATCTCGCCGAAGGTATCCGTCGTCGTCAATGTTGCCAATAATATATTCGGCTAATTGCTGCTCCTCATCATCCAGGTCGGCAAGTCCCAACTGTTCATTCAAAAACTCATGAAAACTTGTCCCTACCGAAAATGGTACATCAATGTATTTATCGTCTTTGGAGTAATTATTTACATTTAACTTATAAGTTGGAATTTCATCGTCCTCGTAATAATCGTCAACCGAAAACTCTTCATTGTCAACATCCGAATTATTATCCTGGCTGTCACTCAGTTGATCGTCATCCGACGAGGGGCTGTCCGATTCTAATTCCAAAACCGGATTTTCCTCCAATTCCTTTTTGATTCGCTGCTCGAGTTGCATAGTTGGGATTTCCAAAAGTTTGATCACCTGAATTTGCTGAGGTGATAACTTTTGGAGCAGCTTCTGTTGTAATGTTAGTTTTTGCTCCATAATCCCAATTGTTACTCCCGTAAAAATAACATTTTTTTTGGAGTAGCTTCTCTAAATCACACCATCAAAATTCAGCATTTTTAGGTGCACGCGGAAAAGCTATTACATCCCGGATGTTACCCATTCCGGTAACAAACAGCATAAGGCGCTCGAAACCAAGACCAAAGCCACTGTGTTCAACCGAACCAAAGCGGCGGGTATCCAAATACCACCACATTTCTTCAGCCGGAATATCCATCTCTTTCATGCGGGTTGTCAGTTTTTCAAGGTCTTCCTCACGTTGCGAACCACCAATAATTTCACCAATTCCCGGAAATAACACATCCATTGCACCAACTGTTTTTTCATCGTCGTTCTGTTTCATGTAGAACGCTTTAATATCTTTTGGGTAATCGGTAAGAATTACCGGGCACTTAAAATGTTTCTCCACCAGGTAACGTTCGTGTTCGCTTTGCAAGTCAACTCCCCAATCAACCGGAAACTGGAATTTTTTCTTTTTATATGGTTTCGAATTTTTAAGAATAGTAATGGCCTCGGTGTAAGGCAAACGCACAAAATCGCTTTTCAGAACGAACTCCAGCTTTTCGATCAAATCCATCGATCGTTGATCCTGTGGTTTATTTTTCTCTTCCTGCTTTAAACGATCTGCTAAAAACTTCAGATCATCCATACAGTTATCCAAAGCATACTGAATACAGTATTTCAGGAATTCTTCTGCCAGATCCATATTATCTTTCAGATCGTAAAAAGCCATTTCAGGCTCGATCATCCAGAACTCGGCAAGGTGACGTGTTGTATTCGAGTTCTCGGCACGGAATGTTGGTCCGAAAGTATAAATTTCGCCAAGTGCCAGTGCGCCTAACTCACCTTCCAACTGACCGGAAACCGTTAAGTTGGTAGCTTTTCCGAAAAAGTCCTGGCTGTAATCTATCTCACCATCTTCGGTTAATGGTAGATTTTTTGGATCAAGCGTAGAAACACGGAACATTTGTCCGGCACCCTCAGCATCGCTGGCCGTTACAATTGGCGTGTGCAGGTAGTTAAAACCTTTTTCGTTAAAATATTTATGAATGGCAAAAGCCATAGCGTGCCTGATACGAAAAATGGCACTAAACGTATTGGTACGGAAACGCAGGTGAGCATTTTCGCGCAAAAACTCGAGCGAATGTTTTTTGGGCTGAATTGGATATTTTTCCGGATCGGCAGCTCCCAACAAATCAATCGATTTTGCATTCAACTCAACGCTCTGTCCACTTCCGGCCGATTCTACCAATTCTCCGGTAACGGCTATTGCGGCTCCGGTTGTTATTTTGTGTAATAATTCTTCTTCAAAGCTTGCAACATCAACTACCACCTGAAGATTATGAATAGTAGATCCGTCGTTTAGCGCAATAAAATTTACATTTTTACTTCCGCGTTTTGTTCTTACCCAACCTTTGGCAACCACTTCGCTGCCTGTTTCGCCACTCTTCAGAATCTCTTTGATTTTTAAACGTGCCATGATGTTTATTTTTTCTGCCTTTAATTTGTCTGTTGGCCCTTTTACAGCCTTTTTACTTTTCGAATTTTAAGCTTACAAATTTATACTTTATTAGCAATAATATAAACGTAAGGTACATTTTCATCCGATTTTTAATACTTACGTGAAAAAGCCCCCTGTTTTGAGCAGGTGTTTTTATGAAATTACCGAAAAAAAGATTTGAGGTGGCTCGACGGCTAACGGAATCAAAACCAATCAACAGGATGGAATTAGACTTGTGTCGACAAATCTAATACCACCTGGGATTGTTCAACAAAAAAAGGCTGCCTTAAAATAAGACAGCCTACCCAACAACTATTTTTTATTACTTCGTTTAATTCCCCTTTTTTCCATTTTGCCGACCACCCTGATTTCTGTTTGTTGATGCAGTTCCAGTTCCATCACAATCTCCACCGGCATTATTATAGCCTGATGAGGCTCCCTGACCATTACCATTGCCACCGTAACCGTTGCCGTGCGTATTTGATCCGGCTAAGATAGCTGCATAATCTTCATCTGAAATGTATTGGTTTTCATAGGCACTGCCAAGTACAGTTAAGTTTCGCACAAAACCACGCATATGACTTTCGGATCCTCTCAAAAGATTTCCATATACCCGAATTAAATCATTATTTGTGGTTTCGGTCAGCCATGCTTGCAAATCTTTTATATCAAGATCTTCAATGGCAGCTCCAACACCAAGTGCATCAACCAGGCTTACCGCTCCCTGCTCAGTTAACTGGTTGTATAAATCGGCCAAACCTTCGTTTACAAATTCACCTGAAACATCCAGTGCCGGATCATCAATTCCATATCCTTCCAATAGACTCATGATCGCTGTGGTATGCGCTTGTTCGCTGTTCGCAATGTTTTGAAATATTGCCTCGCCGTACATATTATAAAAATACAAATAAACATCGTGAGCTAGTTTTTCTTCTTCCCGCATAAAAAGCAATCCTTCAATATCTGCTTCTGTAAGCTCACCATCATAGGTACAACTATCTCCGGGAGATGCTGCAAAGGCTGCACTTTTATCGGCTAATACCATCGATTCATCAGCACCATCTGTTTCCGAGCAAGAGGTAAAAAATAGAGCTCCTGCTACTACTACGAAAATTACAATTGTCTTAATTCTTTTCATCTCATTAAATTTTTTGTTCAAATTGTTTTATTTAATTTTTTCAAATCTATTCTCGTTTAAATTCCTGCAGCCCTGCCACAAACAACTCCTCTTCCAACTTTATTCCGAGAGTTGCCGGTGCCTCTACGCCAATTATTGTTACTCCGATTCCCCCGGCTATTTCCATTTCTCCTGCCAACATTCTGATTTCGCCCGCAACTACCATTAGCTTTAATCTGATCGTATTGTTTTTGCTGCTCTTCAGTTAAAAGCAATTTAACCTCATTGCGATGAGCCTCCACATTTTTTAGCATTTCTGTTCTTATTTCACTTTTATCAACAGCATTTACTGTTGAACGCCTTTGTTCACGTAATTCATCCATAGTTTTTTGGTGACTGGCTTCGAGTCCCTGAATACTGGTTTCCTGTTCCTCTGTCAGATCCGAAATCTGGGTCAAACAAGGAAGATTCGGATTGTTTTGTACTGCGTTTGCTCTTCTTCCACGTTGAGCAAATACGGTTGTTGTTGTTAACACCAGGGCAAAGATCACCCAGGCAACGTTAATTAACTTGCTAGTTTCCATTACTTTATTATTTAAATTGTTATTTACTCTCTATTCTGTCGCCCGTGGCGTCGGCCACCACGTTGAGGCAACGAAACATCTTCTTTTGATTTTGTCATCGACAGGAAAACTTCCTTTAGCTTTTCCTGTTGGTCAGCATTACAAACCGCTTTCATATCGAGATAATAATCTGCAGTTAGATTCTTTAAGGTTTTGTGCATCGCTCCAATTTCGCTTGAAATAGCGTGAAGTTCTGTGGTGTCAGCCTCGGCTTTTCCCATTTCCTCCACCATTTCAATTCTGAGTAGAGTCAGCTGATCAGAAATCCGGCGTGCACTCCGGTTATAGTTTCTGTTCAACTCCCGAAACGAATTGACTTGTTCGGGTTGTAAGTTCAGCTGCTCGCGGAAAAAACGCGTCCGTTGTTCCGAGGGCATTTCAACCTGTTGCTGTTGCTCTTCCGCAGCTTTTTGATCCTGTTGCTTGTGGTACCAAAACGAAATTCCCATCGACAGGTTTGTTGCTGCCAGAATAACAACTACCCAAATTAAAATGCGATATGTATTTTTTCGTGCCATTTGTTATTCCATTAAAAATGATTCGATTGGTTCGGCGTCCAGTTCGTTCCAGTACGGAACCATTTCCTGTTCGCTTAAACTGTTATCAGCAAAATCTGTTTTAGGTGCCTGCCCCAGTTTAAACCCTCCGTAAATACCAAGTAACAAAATTATTGAAAACGCCACCGGTTGTAGAACCTTGGTTAAAACGGGTCGCGCCGAAAGTTGCTCTTCCGCCTGATTTTCAAGTCGTGCTTTTACACGGGTAAAAAAGAATGGATTTTCATCTCTTACTTTATCGCTATCCAAAATACTGAGTGTATTTTTCATTTCCGCTGCAAAAAGAGCACATTCAGAACACTCATCCAGGTGTTTCTGAACCTGTTCCATTTCTGAAACCGGCAGCTCCTTCTCGAGAAAGAAAATTAATTTGTTATGTACTTTATTACATTTCATCTTTTCAGTATTTAATTATATGACACTTTCATTTTTAAAAACTTGCGCCTACATACACTTTTTTTTGTAGCACTTGTATAATTTTTTCTGCAGGCCTTTTTTTGCCCGGAACAAAAGCGACTCAACCGACGGAACTGAGAGATTCATAACCTCTGCAATTTCCTGATACGACAGATCTTCGTATTTGCTTAAAGTAAACGCCACTTTCTGATTCTGCGGCAAACTGTTAATTGCCTCCTTTAAAATAATTGCCCGCTGTTTGTTCTCGAAATCGTATTCCGGCTCATCCGAATCGGCAGTCCTGGCTTGTAACAGCTCCCTGTTTTTTTCTGCTACCTCATTTTCAAACCCCTGAAACCACCTGTGTTTTTTGTTATTGCGAATGTGATTTAGCGAGCGGTTAACTGCAATCCTGTACAACCAGGTTGATAGTTTTGCATCGGCTCTGAATTTATCGATTTTACGATACACCTCAACAAAAACATCCTGCGCAATATCTTCGGCATCTTCGCGGTTCTGAACCAAACCATAGCAGGTATTCACCACCAGTTTCTGATGCATGTCGACTAGCTTTTTAAAAGCCGCTTCGCTGCCCTGTTTTAGTTGCTCTATAATTTCGATGTCGGACATTCTGATTAGAAAAATACTACTTTAAATAGGTAATGGTAATTATTCGGAAAGGATTTTGTAAACATCGCGCGGTGGAAGGTTATTATTCTCCCCAATGGTACGCAAGGTTTCCGTTGGTTTCGCATCAATGCTGTTCTTCTCCAGAATTTGCATCAACTCATCGGTACTTTTATTTAGTTCCTTGGAGAAATCTTCAATGGTTTTTCGTCCTACGCCCATTCCGTGGCCTTCATTTGCCGGTTTCTTAACAATGATCTCATAAATCTCCAGTGGCGTAGAATTATTTGCTACGGCTATTTGCTGCAAACTTTGGGTATGAATATCGTTGTAAGCGATTTTATGACTGTCGAGTTTTCGGGTTACTTCGTCAACCGACTCCATATCCAACTGGTGAGCCAGTTCGGTTAGCGTTAATAACTCGGCATGAGGAACGGGCGCCCGCTCTTCGGTTTTCTCCCACGAGTTGGTGGCACTTTCGCTTAAATCCATCACCGATTGAAAAGGCGGAATGGAAAAAACAGTGCCGAAAAAGAATACCAGCACCACTACAATTGATAAAATGAGTTCTTTCTTCTTATTATATCCTCTTGTGGTTTTTGATTTAAGATAGGACACAAAAGATTTCCAGTTCACCGAAAACAGGTGAAATATGGAGAGTACAATAAACGCCAGCGAAAACAGAGTATGAATGGCCTGCCAGCCTTCTTTTGATAAACCTGCCAACTCCCAGTTTACCCAGTGAGCATAGCGTCCCGGAGGAGCCACGTACAAAATTACACCCGAAACCAGAATTACTAAAATTGCCCAGGTTAATCCAAAACTTATAAAGGCCCGCCAGCTAAACTTTGTTTTCATCAATTTTTAAATTTATGTTTTTATTGAATTTTAAGGTATGACACTGAACTTATAGAAAACTTGCGCTGGGATTTCAATTTCTTTGTTAGGCCCTGAAGTTTTATATACTCAGAAACTACAGTTATCACCCGCAAAAAATAGATTATCACCCGAATTTTCTATCTATCACTACCATTTTACAAAATCTCTCCGGTGATAACCGACAAAGTGTAAGCGATAACACCCTTTTACCGGGGGATAACGATCAAATTCCGGGGGATAAGACCTTCCCGACGGGTGATGAGACCTTTTTTTGGGTGATGACGGCTAATTCTGAGGTGATAACTACTTCTTTTCTGGTGAGATTGATGGTTGGTGGTTGAGGAAATACTTTTGATGGTTGCGGATAGACCTTCAAGGTTTTTGAAACCTTGAAGGAATGAAGAGGACATCCTTTTCTCAGTAAGAAAACTTTGCAGACAAGCAGCGAACCAAAATCAGCAACTTGGGAATATCGCTGGATGAAGTCCGGAACTGTGTAAAGCACATCACGTTAAACACCTATTTATAAACACTTTAAATTAGCCCTCCCTATTTTTTATTTTTCATGTAATTAACAATAATAGTATTTATTTTAGGTGCTGTTAATTACAAACCTGTTTCTTTAATTTTATGAAACCCAAACTGTAATTCCACCAGAAAAAAACAATCCCGACAAAAGCCGGGTCTGCAATACTATTTGTTAAACCGGGAAGTTGGGAGGCAACCCAAAATCCCACAAACTTTGTAAAATTATGAAAAAGTATGTTATTATTTTAATGTTAATAGCAGTTTTACCTCTGTCATTTCATTCCTGTCAGGAAGAAATAGTTGAAGAAGTTGTTCCACCCGTGGATAATTCAGAATTAACAGCTATTGAAAAACGTTTTTTAGATCCTGGGAATCTGAAATCCGCCGATGACGTGTTAAAAACAGGTTTTATAGCTGAAGTTTTGAACGATATTGAAAAACAAAACAAAGCAGAAAAATTCATCGAGAATTTAGTAGAAAAATATGGTTACCCTGATTGGGAGATGACTCGTTTTTTCTCCGACGAAGAACAAACAGTAGCACAGGTTGCCGTTAGCCACGATAATAGCTGCGAAACAGAAGCAGTAATTTTGTGTGTAAAACACAAAAAGAAACTAAAGTACCGATTATTTGTAAGAGATAAACTGGATAGATTTAAGGAAAATAAAAAACCAATTCCAACTTTTGAAAAGATTGAAGATTTGTTTATAATCTTTGACCTACAGAAATATGGAGAAAGCAGCTTACTGATGGAAGGTGACGATTTAATAGCAACAGATGAAGACTTTGTGGAGAAAAGTGTGTCCACAATGCTCTTGATTCCTGTTTGCTATACAAGAGTAAGGGCATATTCAAACGGAGAAACAGGAGATGTTACTGTTTATGAAACCGTATGCGAATATGATTATGTTTGGGTTGGTGGAACCAGTGATGGCTCCAACTATATACCTTGGTATAATGAATATAATGGTGGATCAGGTACAACTTCGGTTGCCGAGGATAACTGTAATTGTGATATTTGCCCTATATGCAAAGGGTGTCTCAACCAGCCTATTTCGCTTAAAAGTATACCAAAACCAAGTGATGGCGGTGGTGAAACAACAGTTGATTGCCCGATGTGTAGTTGCCCAAAGGTTATTGAAGATCCTTCCTTTGAAGATACTAAAGCTGATTGTGTATATGATAAGTTAGTCACATCAAACCAAATGCAGCAATTACTTAGTGAATATTTTGGGTCTGATACCTACCACGTAACTTATAAAGTCGAATATTGGAGTACCCCTGGAGTAAACAGCACTGATCCAAGTTATGGTTCTGCAAAAAACAACGGTGACAACACAGTAACAATTAAAATCAACTCTTACTATTTTGATGAAGTTGCCCCGGTTACTACCGCAAAAACAATACTACATGAAACAATACATGCATACCTATATCAGGAGGTTAATAAATTGGGCGGTTTAGATAATTTGGAAAATACTACTTTTGAAAATCTGTTTGCTTACTATCAAACTTATGGATATCCTGATTATCAACATGATTACATGTCACAATATTACATCCCAAATATGGCACAAACATTGAGGCAGTATGATAACTATGCTCACGGGATTGATTATTACGAAGCGTTGGCTTGGCAAGGGCTTAGTTATACTTATGGTTGGCAGCAGAAAACACAAGCTGAGAAAGATGCTATAAATGCAAAAGTAAATGAAATTAATTCGGGCAATAAAGAATGTAATTGATATGAAAACAATAATCAGCCTTCTTTTTATTGGAATCATTATTTCAGTAAGTAATGCACAGGATAAAATTCGGGAAAAACCCTATTATATCTTTTTTGAAAACAATATAGATGGTATGTTTAAAAAAGCAGAAAGTAATTCTGACAGCAGTTTTTACTATACGCCCAACCTTAACAGGGGTTTTTGGTTTGGTTTTCAGCCAATAGATGAAATGCAAATAATATCAAAACAATATTTTTATAGTAACCATAAAAATGAGCTCAAAGATATCGAATGGATAAGAGCCCTGATTGAAAATCGCCAAGATCCTTTACATGGAAAGAGAAACATTTATATTGTAGAAGAATTGGGACAGGATAGTGTCAAGCTAACCAGAACCAAACATTTCACTGTTATCGAATAGTGCTGAAATTATATAGAACCTTTCTTTATGTATGAAGAAAGGTTCCTGCTCTTATATACTAATCGTATGAAAACGATATTATCCCGCTGACGCGCGATTGTATCGCGTCCCGTTTATAAACTACTAATTGCAAAAGTTCTATGCTTCTTTCTCCGGAGTCTTTTTTCGTTCAATCCAATAATAAGCAATTGGCAAAACCATAAGCGTTAAAAATGTAGATGTTACCAATCCTCCGATTACTACTGTTGCCAGCGGACGTTGTACCTCGGAGCCAGGCCCCGTGTTAAAAGCCATAGGAATAAAACCCAAACTCGCTACCAGAGCCGTCATTAACACCGGGCGCAAACGATCTACCGATCCTTCGATAACCAGCTTTTTAAGGTCGCCTTTTTTCTCTTTCCGCAACATGTTTATATGATCGACCAGTACAATACCATTCAGCACCGCAACTCCAAACAAAGCTACAAAACCAATACTTGCTGTTATTGATAAATACATCCCCTCATCCACAACAGAAAAACTCCTCCAGACAAAGCGAACGGCAGGTTCAACAAGATCAGGATTGCATAGCGCATTTTCCCGAAGTTCAGGTACATTAAACCGATGATGATAAAAATGGAAAGCGGCACTACCAGCATTAAATGCTTCATGGCACGGCGCTGATTTTCGAACGTTCCGCCATAATCGATAAAATAGCCTGACGGGATACTGGCACTTTTATCAATCTGTTCCTGCAGTTGCGAAACGTAGGTTCCCAGGTCGATGTCTTTTATGTTGATACCCACGATTAAACGCCTCCAGCCATTCTCTCGCTGAATCTCGCGCGGGCCTTCCTGCAACTCAATATTGGCGACACGTTTTAGCGGAATATACCCACCACCCGGCAAATGCACCGGAGCCTCTGCAATTTTTGGTAGCTGATTGCGAATATTTTCAGGATAACGAACAACAATACCAAAATGTCTTTGCCCCTCATATAATTGCCCGGCTTCCTGCCCGCCGATACCAGCTTCAACAACTTTCTGTACATCATCCACATTTAAGCCAAATGATGCCACCGCTTCACGATCGATATTTACCGTTAAGTAAGGCTGTCCGGCCGACTGCTCCACGTAGTAATTATCAGTTCCGGGTAAACCGGATAACAATGCGGAAATATTCTCACCAATTTTATCGAGTACTTCCAGATCCTCGCCATAGATTTTTACCGCCAGATCGGATTTTACACCACTGGTTAACTCATCAACCCGCATGGCAATGGGTTGAGTAAAATTATAGGCCAATCCGGGCTCAGTTTGCAAATACGGTTCTATCCTGTTAATTATATCTTCTTTGGTTACGCCTTTAGTCCATTCTTCAATGGGTTTTAGTACTACCCACACGTCGGTTTGGTGCACGCCCATCCAGTCGTTGGCCAAATCCGACCGTCCGGTTTTAGGTACTACGGTTTTAACTTCGGGAATATTTTCCATGATCTTCCCGGCCAGCCAATCGGCATTTTCCATCGATTCTTCCAATGTTACCGACGGCATTCGAACCTGTTCTATCAAAATAGAACCTTCATCAAGCTCAGGCAAAAATTCTGTTCCCAAACGTGTCATTAAAAAGATGGAAACCAAAAAGACGGCCAATGCTGAAGATCCTATAAACCAAATTTTATTCATGTTTTTTTCAAGGCCTTTTTGGTAGCGCGGCCGCATCCATTCGATGATGTAGTTCCTGCGTATTTTTACCTTTTTTCGGAATACAATGGCCGACATTGCAGGTACAAATATTAATGCGAGTAATAAAGATCCAAACACTGCTGCAGCAACGGTTATCGCCATCGGGCGGAACAAAATACCTTCCATTCCGCTGAATGTCATAATCGGAACATAAACCATCAGAATTATGAGTACACCGAAAAAGATGGGCCGCACCACATGATTTGCCGCTTTACGAATGATCTCATCTTTCGACTCTTTCTTGTTTTTTTGCAAATCGTGCACAATGTTTTCTACCATTACCACCGAACCGTCTACTACCATTCCAAAGTCGATAGCTCCCAAACTCATCAGGTTGGCGGCCAGTCCAAATTCGCGCATTCCGATAAAAGCGAACAACATTGAGAACGGAATAACCATGGCTACAATCAGCGCTCCGGAAATCTCGCCAAGCAATAAAAGCAATACTACAATTACCAAAAAACCACCTTCCATAAGGTTGGTAGAAATAGTTGACGTGGTTCGTTTAATCAGATCTGACTGATCGTAAAATTTTTCAACGCTAACTCCTTCCGGTAAACTCCGGTTTATTTCTTCAATTTTATCCTCTATATCAGAAATCACTTCGCGGCCATTTCCGCCACGAAGCATCATAACAATTCCGGTAATTACCTCGCCTTTCCCGTCTTTGGTAACACCGCCCTGCCTGATCTGTTTCCCTTCAACAACACTGGCCACATCTTTTATAAAAATGGGCTTGTTATCAATGTTTTTCACGATGATATTCCGCACATCATCCATGCTGGTAATCTGTCCAACACCACGAATTATGTACTGCTCGCCATTATGTTGAATGTAGTTTCCACCCGAAACACTGTTGTTTTGTGCAATGGCATCCATCACTTCAGAAATACCGATGCTGTATGTTCGAAGCAAACCGGGTTGAATAATAACATTGTATTGTTTTACAAAGCCTCCAAATGAATTGATTTCAGTTACACCTCTCACAATTTTTAATTGTGGCGCGATCAGCCAGTCCTGGATTTCGCGCAGTTGCGAAAGTGAATAGTTTTCTCCTTTTACTACATACTGATAAATTTCGCCAAGTGCTGTTGAAATGGGCCCCAACGAAGGGCTGGATACCCCTGGTGGCAACTCATCAGTAATAGATTGCAGCCGCTGACTAACAATTTGCCGGGCAAAATAAATATCTGTTCCCTCATCAAACTCAACGGTTACCGCAGAAAGTCCGAATTGCGAAATCGAGCGCACTTCAGCCACATCGGGAAGGCCGTTCATGGCCGTTTCTATCGGATAGCTTACCAGTTTTTCTACATCGAAAGGAGAATAGCGGCCGGCCTTGGTGATAACCAAAACCTGAACCGGCGTCACATCCGGCTGCGAGTTAATGGGCAAGTTTATTAACGAAAAATAACCGCCTATAGCCATTAATAATACTAATGACAAGGCTACATATTTTTGACGGACACTAAATGAAATTATACTTTGAAGCATCAGCTGAGGATTTTAAGTTTTATTCTTCAGAAATAATATCGAAACGAGACAGCGCTTTTAGGCTAAAAACTTTTGTAACGGCAACTTCCTCACCGGCGGCAAGTCCTGAGGTCACAAAAACAAAGTCGCCTTTTATTTGATCAATTTCAATAGCACGGCGTTCAAAGATATTAGCATCTTTTTTCACAAAAACAATGGCCTGATCTCCATCATAAGTAAGTGCCTCCAACTTTATGGCCACCGTTTCTTTTTGCGATTCAGAAGTAATAGCAAGTCGCAAATTTTCGCCCGGTTTTGGCCAGCCGTTTTCCGAAGGGATAATAATATTTACCACCACTGAGCGGCTGTTTTCATCCAGCCCGGGATTAACTGAAGTAATTTCGCCTTTTATGGCCACATCTTCCTGTTCTCGTTTTGAAATATCGACGCTATTGCCAGATTTTACCAACACTGCATCGCCCGGCGAAACATAACCGCGTATCAGAACCTGTCGGGTATCGAGCACTCTCGAAAGGTTTTCTAGCGCATTAACAGATTGCCCCAGCTCCACAAAATTCTTCTCAATAACTCCGTTTATTGGTGCAACAATTTTTAATGTTGGTTCAAAATTCCCTAAGTCTGAAAATTGTTCAATTTCTAAATCAGGAACACCAACTGCGCGTAGCTTGGCATAAGCTGATTTTAACGATGCCGAAGCACGTTTATACTCTGCTGTTGCCTGCTCCAATTCACTGGTAGAACTAATCCGCTCCTCAACAAGTTGCTCTAAACGAGCCAGACGGCTTTTCTGAAAAGACTCCTGTGCGTAAGCCTGTAGGTATTCCGAAATCAGGTTCCCATATTGCAGACTTTGAATACGAAACAACTCCTGTCCTTTATTCACCCAGTCGCCTTCGTAAACTTTAATGGCCGTTACCTGTCCGTTAATTGGCGTACTGATAATACTGGAATGTCCGGGCGACGGAAAAACTACGCCCGGTGCCAAAATCTGATGATCGACAAATTCGCTTTTTATAGCTTCTGTTTTTATCGCGAGTTCATCGCGCTCTTTATCCGTCAGCTTAATCAAAAGCGTTTTTTCAGTGTCGTCTTTTAACGATGGAGGAACATCGGCCTGAACCACTGTTGTTTCTTCTTTCGTTTCATTACCAGTATTACAGGCTGTAAACGAGAAAAGGATAAATACAATTCCGAGGTGAATAAATTTGGTCTTCATATTTTTTAAATGTTGTAATTCTACAGTAGTGTCCACTATATTTGATTCAGATTCCTCGCTATGCTCGGAATGACAGGCGACTACGGAGGATGGATGGAGGTGGCAATACTTTGGCGGCTTTACCTCCAAAATATCGCCACCTCCATTTTCAAAATCATAACTCACCGTCATTCTGAGCGGAATGCAATGAAGCGAAAGAATCTTTTTCATAATCCTATTTTTAGTGGTTTCTATTGGTAGTTCTAATAAATTAATTCCTTATCAAGATACTGCTCTAATGCAGCCAGTTGCATATAATAATCGCGTAGAGCAGTTAAATAACGCTGCTCGCTTTTTAGATAGATTTGTTGCGCATTTAAAAGTTCAAGGAGGTCAATTTCTCCGAGTTGGTAGGCTCTTAAGGACATGCTCTGTAGTCTCGATGAACGTTCTTTCATCGAATCGTGATAGCGGTTAACGATCGACCGGCTCACCGAATAATTGTGCCAGGCATATTCAATTTCTTTTTTCATAGTTAACTGAATTTCCTTTTGGCTCCAAAGCAGCTCTTCTTTTCGGGCAGTGGCCATTTGTATTTTTCCTTTCTGATCGAAGGGATACCAAATCGGAATACTCAGCCCAATTTCAAATCCATTAAAATCGTAGCCGGTTCCATAATCTTGTTTATATAAACTAAATCGAATATCGGGGAGGATATTGCTTTTGGCTTCTTTCAAAAAAAAGTCGGAAGCATTGAGCATATTCATCGATGCCCGGTAAGCCGGCTGTTCTTCCTGAACGGCCAGCGCCTGAATCTGCGAAATATCGATGTCGGTAGCAAACAAGGTGTCGGCAAATGCAATACTGTACTTTTGCTCTTCAATGGGTAGGCCAATCACGTTAAAAAGGCCGTATCGTGCCTGGTGTAAAATCCACTCACTCTGATCGAGATCATTACGGGCTTCATCGAGCTGAATTTCGGCATTCACCAAATCGATGCCGTTTCCCAAGCCCGTTTCATACTTAGTATAAACTGCGTTGTACAGATCTTGTGCAAGATTTAACTGGTTCTCGCGCGAACGTTGCAGATAAAGCGCATAAACTACTTCAATGTATTTACTTTTAACCTGCGAGCTGATCTCCTTTTCTTTAGCAACAATAACATTTTGTTGCGCTTCAACTTCCTGCTTCAACGCTTTTACGCGATAAACCGATGTTAAAGGGAAGTCTACTTCCTGCGTAATGGCCACACGTTTTTCGGCAAACGGTGCTGTTGGATCATCGCTAATACCTTCTTTAAAATAGCTGATTTCGGGAGCTGAAATTCCGGTGTTGGTTCTCCACTCGTTTTCTTTCTGAACTAAACGCGCCCGCATCTGATTTAGCTCAGTGTTATTGCCAATAGCATGTTCTACAGCCTGCTGAATGGTTAACAATTCATCTTGCCCGTAAACGCTGCCAGTCAGAAATAACAGGAAAACTAAACTGAATTTTGTTAGTCTTATCATGGTTTTTTTTGAATTTACAATCAAGTTCTTGCGCATTAAGTTACAAAGACTTTCGCACTTTGTTTAATGATTGACATACAAATTTATTTATGACCCATAGTAAACAACTATATTGGCCGTTATAAACATTTGACACATTAAAATAAAAAAACCGTCGTTTTGAGTTCGAAAAATACGGTTACATATGACTCTGAAGAAAGGAGATCATCTGATATTTATTCCTGTTCTTGTCCTTCTTTTCCATGGTATGGCGACTCTAACTTTCGTCCGCGGTAGGAGAAACGTTTCGACATTAAAGATAGAATTTCGTTGGCTGTACTTTCAATGGGTTTATTTGAAACATTAATAACTGTAAATCCTCCCCGATCGAAAACAAACATTGCTTTTCTGATCTCTTCGCGCACGGCACGCTGATCGACATACGATTCGGCGCGGTGATTTTCCCAGCTCGATATTCTTTTTTGCCGGTGCGCAATTAACTGGCTGGCTCCAATATACAAACCGAACACCCGTTCAGGATCAATCTGAAAGAGCTCATCGGGAGGCTGAACGCCGGGTACCAGCGGTACATTTGCCACTTTCCAACCGTACATGGCCAGGTAAACGCTAAGCGGCGTTTTTCCCGCCCGCGAAACACCGGTTAAAATAATTTCGGCATTGCGCAGTCGTTCGGGACTCATACCATCGTCGTGCGATAGGGTAAATTCAATGGAGTCGATCCGATCAAAATACTGATGATTAATTTCGCGGTATAATCCCGGGTGTACCATCGGCTCTACATCTAGTGTATCATCTAAATAATTGGCTAATTTGCCCATCAAATCAATAACACGAACATGGAATTCTTTTCCCAACTCATTAATTTTGCGGCGCAATTCAGGATTAACCATTGTATGAGCAATCAATCCTTTATCGGCTTTGGCTTTCATGATTATATCGAAAACCTCATCTTCGGTGGTCACTCTTCCTATTATCTCAACATGAATTTTATTTTCAGGGTACTGAATTAATAAGGCCTGAACCAGGTTATTACCGGCAATACCCGTTCCGCCTGATACCACATAAATTGGTGCTGGTGATTTATCGTTCATAATATTATGCTCACTTTTTCATTTAAAACACCAACCCTATTGAATTAGTTTATCAGAAAAACAGATTTACCATAAATCGCTCTAATCATTTAATTATTCCAATTATACCGGTAAATCAAATCGGGAACTCCTATCGTTTTTTTATGGTGGAAACTGATCGGAAGAATTGGTGTTTAAGTGTAATTTTGTTTTCCGTAGCCAGACATTAAAGAACAGAACTACCCTCTCAGCGGAGAGAAATGGAAACTGCAACCATACAGCTATAAAACCAAAACTTTCGTAAAGAGAATTTTAAATTGCCCGAAACAAATGAATTACTCACGTAATTATTTATATTTAATCCTGAATATTAATTCAAAATCAGACATTATGAAGAAGTTGGTAATTCTTTTTTTACTTGGAATGTATGCGCTGGCAGGTAAGGCACAGGAAGCCGATAAAATTGTTGGCGTGTGGTGGAACGATGAAAAAACATCTAAAATTGAAGTTGAAAAACAAGATGGAAAATACATTGGCACCATTGTCTATGTAAATCCGGAGAAATACAACAACGGAGCCCCTCCAAAAGATGTTGAAAATCCTGATCCGGCACTACGCGATCGCTCTATAGTAGGAGTACAGATTCTGAGTGGTTTTGAGTACGATGCAAAAGAAGAAGAATGGATAAACGGTTCTATTTACGACCCCAAATCGGGAAAAACCTACGATTGTTACAGCTGGTTGGAAAGTGAAGATGTTTTGAAACTTAAAGGTTTTGTTGCCGGAATTAGAATGCTGGGGCGCAGCTCGGAGTGGTACAGAACAACACTTTAAATCAATATTGTTGTCATTTCGATGGAGGAACGACTGAGAAATCTGTTCCTAACTTTAAGAGTTTTCTCCTCATTCTTCGTCGAAATGACAGCTAGATATATTTCTTGATTAACACATATTTAGCCTGTTATTAGCCTTTATAAAAGGCTGAAGCAATCTCTACAGGTTATCCCGAAACCTGCACATCAAAACCTTCTTTGCGCACCCTTTCGGCTATGGCATTTAATTCGTCAAGCGGTATTTTTTCCAAAGTATCAATTGGGGTATCGCGGGCAATCGTATAAATCATTACCTGCAAAGGTTTTATCTTTTTCAGCAATTCAATCCATGTCGAAATCTCTTCTTTAGTAGTATTGTCAATGGTTTTGCCTTTGTAGCTTCCCCTCACAAACATGGTTTGAATAATTACCTTGCCATTAAAAGCAATCAGCTGTTCGATGGTATTGGCAAGGTTAAAATTTCCTTTTGGGCAATCCAATAACTTTACCGTTTCTTCAAAAGCCGAGTCAAGTTTCTGAATGTTGTCTTTTATTTTCAGTAAGGCCTCAAAAACCGATTTGCGGTGAATCATTGTTGCATTCGACAATACAGCAATTCGGGCGTTGGGCGTGATTTCATCGCGTAAGGCAATGGTGTCGTCGATAATTCCTGCAAACTCGGGGTGCAATGTCGGCTCGCCGTTGCCAGCAAAAGTAATTACATCGGGCAGTTCGTTGGCAGCAACCATTTCATGCAATTTCACCTCCAGTCGCATTCGCACATCCGCACGCGATGGGAAAGTTACTTTTTCCTCGTATTCTCCGGGCGTAAATCCACACTCGCAGTAAATACAATTGAATGAACAAACTTTGGTTTTGGTGGGCAATAAATTTATCCCCAGCGAAACGCCCAATCTTCGACTTTTTACCGGCCCGAATATTATTTTATCGAATAGAAATGTTGCCATAAAATGAATCTCTACAGTTAATGTATCACTGACAGGTTTGATGTTTAAAGGAAAGTCTGGTCACGCTGGTCGTACGAAAAGTAAAGTCTGACAATTTACTGAATCTCAAATGTTGTTTCGCCAATTTCATTTCCATCGGCAAACAAATTGATGGTGTAGGTTCCCGGCATCATTTCGGGCTCGTTGGTATTGTCCCAGAAAATGGCCACGGGCAAATCCTGACCTTCGTAAACCACCTCGCGCATGGCAGAGTATTGTATTTTCAAATCTTCAAACTGAAATACATCGTTTTCCGATTTCACCATTAACAGCTGATCAGGGCGCATAATTCGTACATATATTTTTTTAGGACCACGATCGGCAGTCGTATTCTGTCCCAATACAAAATAAATGCGAACTTTTGCCGTACGTCGAGCAAACTTTGTCTCCTTACTACGGGTATTTAACGGCTCTGCCACCAACTGGCGCGTCTCAAGCATAGCTGCACGTTTTAGGTTTTGCTGCAACTGTTGTTTCTCTTTGCTCAGTTGTTCGTTTTGTTGTTCAACTTGCTTGTATTGTTGTTTTACCTCGCGGTTTTCGTCCATCAGCTGCTCGTTGCGGCGATTCAGCGAATCGATCTGAACCACAAAATCACGCATAATACCGCGTAAAGTAGTTACTTGCTGTTGGTAGTTCGATATTTTAGAATAGCTCACTTTTTTTGTTTGCTCCACTTCTATCAAAAGGTCTTTTACCTTAGCCTGCGCCATAAAAAGCTGCTCACTTATGGTATCGTTTTCTGTTTCTAACGAATCATAACTGGAAGCAATTTCGGTTAATTGAAACTGAATGGAGTCCTTTTCGGCCTTTATTTCGTCAACCATCACTTTGTGATCGCGTCGTTGCAAAAAGAACAACACCAACACAACTGCCAATACCACAGCAAGAACAATAACAATTATATTGTTTCTCTTGTCTTTCGAATCTTTCTGCATCGAATCAATCTGGCTACTCATTAACTTTAAATTTTTAGTTCTGCCGTTAAACGAAACAAAAATAGTAATCTTTTATCCGGTGGCAAATTCGTGCAATAAATCAATGTCTTTTATTGAATTTTAAGGGTTCTCATAAAAATTTGTTGAGATTGGATAGTAACGCGAACACGATCGTATTTTTTTTGTTTAGAAAGTCTAAAGATTGATTATAATGATTAAAACGATATTATCTCTTACTCTGATTTTAATTTTGATTTCACCTCAACTTTTTGCCCAGGACGAACATTCCGATGCCGTAATTATCGGGCACGTTGTATCAGAAGGCAAACATATTCCATTTGTGAACATTTACCTTGATGGAACCAACTACGGAACCACCACCGATGTTACCGGGCACTACATGATGGTTGACCTTCCGGTTGGAGAGTTTACCATTGTTGCCAAAATGATTGGTTACAAGGAAAGCAAAAAACAAGTAGTTTTAAAAGCCGGCGAAACGGTTGAGGTTAAATTTGACCTGGAAGAAGACGTAATTCACATGGACGAAGTGGTGATTACCGGCACCAAAACATTTAAACGGCAAACAGAAAGTGCTGTGATTGTGAATGTGCTGGATGCAAAAACAATAGAAAAAGTAGCGGCACAAACCATTTCTGAATCGTTGAGTTTTCAACCCGGATTACGCATGGAAACCGACTGCCAAACCTGTAATTACACCCAGTTACGGATGAATGGCTTGGGCGGCGCCTACAGCCAGATATTAATTAACGGTCGTTCTGTTTTTAGCCCACTAACCGGATTGTATGGGCTGGAACAATTACCAACTGAAATGGTGGAACGTATTGAAGTTGTTCGTGGAGGAGCATCTGCACTTTACGGATCGAGTGCCATTGGCGGAACGGTAAATATTATTACCAAGTTGCCGCAACGAAATTCGTACCAAGTTACCTCGAACAATTCAATTATTGGAAGCGACGCTCTCGACTACAACGTAAGTGCTACACTAACCGCTTTATCACAAAAGCGCAATGCCGGAATGTCGATGTATGCTTTTCACCGGGACCGCGATGCTTTTGATGCCAACGGCGATAATTTCTCGGAATTGCCGGAAATAAAAAATAACTCGTTTGGCATTAATTCTTTCTTTCAGATTGATGAAGACCAGAAAATTGAAGCCAGTTTCTCAAGCACATACGAGTACCGCTACGGTGGCGAAATGGTTGACGGGGCGGCTTATCAGGCCAAACAATCGGAAGAACGAACGCACAATGTACTAATGGGCGGAATTGATTACACTTACAGCCCAACAATGCGCACCAGTTTTGTTGTTTATTCTGCCGGACAGTACACACAACGCGATCATTTTACGGGAATTGCGCCCGATGGCGGACAAGAACTTCAGGACTACAATAACGATCCTCCATACGGCGATTCTAAAAATTCCACCTACCAGATTGGTGCACAGTTAAACCACGCCATTAACGATTTTGTGGGAGCCGGAACCAACATATTAACCTTTGGTACCGAGTTTATTTACGACGATGTTTTTGATGAAATTACAGCTTACGATTATTTGATCGATCAACAAACGAAAAACTTTGGTGCTTTTATTCAAAGCGACTGGTCGATTACCCAGAAAACAACTTTGCTGGCCGGAGTGCGTGCCGATAAACACAATTTTGTTGACAAACTGATTTTGAATCCGCGGATTTCACTGCTGCTGAAACCCGATTCGTATACCCAATTGCGCCTGTCGTGGTCAACCGGATTTCGTGCTCCGCAAGCCTTTGATGCCGATATGCACATTGCTTTTGCCGGTGGAGGAATTCAAACCATTGAACTGACCGACGATCTGGAAGAAGAACATTCGCAAAGTTTAAGTGCCTCGTTAAACTGGGATAAACCCACCGAAAAACACATTATAGGATTTACGTTGGAAGGTTTTTATACCCAGCTTAAAGATGCTTTCATTCTGGAAGAAGTTGGAACTGATGATGCCGGAAATTCATTGATGGAAAAACGCAACGGCGGAAAAAGCCAGGTTTACGGAGCTACTTTAGAAGCGCGTGCAAACTTTGACCGAAAACTACAGATTGAAGGTGGAATAACTGTTCAGAGCAGCGAGTATGACAATGCCATTGCATGGTCGGAAGAATTGCCGGGTGAGAAAAAGTACTTGCGCACCCCGGAAACGTATGGCTACTACACACTCACCTGGACTCCAACAAACAGATTCAGCGCCTCCCTTTCAGGTGTTTACACTGGAACAATGCTGGTGCCTCATTACGGTTTGGCCGGAGATGTGGGAACAATCGACCAGGATGTTCTTTTTGATTCGCCAACGTTTATGGAAACCAATATAAAAGTTGGTTATACTTTCAAGTTAAACAGGATCGACTCATCAATTGAATTATTTGGTGGAGTGAGTAACCTTTTCGATAATTACCAGGATGATTTCGACAAAGGTAAAAACCGCGATAGTGGCTATGTTTACGGTCCGGCAAAACCCCGGTCAGTTTTCTTTGGTGTTAAACTATTTAACTAAAATACATAAAAAAGGCTGCCCTATTTATTCGCCGGACAGCCTTACTACTTCTATTGTTCAATCATCTGCTATAATGTTCCGATCTTAATTCCGAAATAGATTGTGCGTGGAGAAAGCGGCCCATACACATACGAAGGATCGCGATCAATTCCATAATCAAAATCCTCCTGGTAGCTGTTAAAGATATTTTTTACACCACCGCTCAACTCCACTTTCATCTGATCTGACAAGCGAAAATGATAACAGAGTTTCACCCCTGTATCAAAAAACGAATCGCTTTCCCGTAATTCGCCGGTTTCAGGATTTGCTATTTCAGGCCCGAAATACGGCACCAGCATTTTACCCGTGTAGTTGCCGGTTAGTGCAATATCAAATACGGGTGTTGGACTAATATTTGCACTCAAATATCCGTAAGTATTTGGCGTTCTGAAAAAGCGTTTTTCGCCAAATTCCTGCGGCGCTTCAAACTCACTTTTCTGAACAGTAAATCCCGACTGCAGCTGAAATTTTTGCGATGGAGAAGCGTTGAACTCCATATTAATTCCCTGCACGCGGGCACCGTCTTCGGCATTTACACGGGTATAAACTACTGTTCCGTTTTCGTCGGGCGTACCATATTCATTTGCAAACGGGTCGATTAACTGGGTATAAAATCCTTCAACCAACAACTGGTATTGCCAATCGCCAAAATGATTGGAATAATCAAGCGATGTCGTAAAACTGTTTGATGATTCCTGTTTCAAATCCGGATCGTTCTCGTGAAGGACCTTTCTCGATCCAGAGGTTTCAATGTGAAGATCTTCGTCAAAAATCTGCGGTGCCCTAAATCCACGGCCAAAACTACTTCTAAACTGTAAGTGTTCGGCAATATTATACAGCAAACTCACCCGCGGACTTAATACATTGCCACTCACATCGTCGCTGTTTTCAATTTTTTCCTCAATGTTGTAATGATCGTAGCGTAAACCGGCACTAAAAACCACTTTTTCGGTTTTCCACTCCGATTGCAGAAAAGCGCCATAAGTAGTCATTCCCTGGTCGGCAATTTGTGTATTCCCATAATGAATATCATCCGCAGCATCGTAATAACCAAGTTTTTCATCTTTCAGCGAACTGCCATTTGTTTCAATTCCGGAAGTAAGTGTTGCCGGAGAAAACAGCAGGTAGTCGATGTTTCGGATATATTGCAAACCTGCCGCATAAGTTAAATCCTCAGTGTGCCCATAGGCCGAAGGATCTTGCTCAGCGCCGTAATACGAATCGCGGTCAACTCCCTGCATAGAAACAAATGCGGAGAATTTATCACTTTCGCGAAGCAACAAATCAAAATTTACAGCTCCCGAGTTTATCTGGTGCTCAACACTTTCGGAAATATCAGACTCATGCAATGGGAGCTCGAATTTATTTCCTCCGCGGCGGTCTTCATTTATATTAAAATAATCGACCGTAATTTTTCCACGGCTCGCTACACGCTGATAAAAACGTGCTCCAATTGTGGTATTATTGATGCTTGCCAACTCCGAAAACCCATCGCCATTGGCATCAAAAGGGTCGCGTTTTCGGTGGAATCCAAAAATGCTCATTCCTGTTTTATAATCGTCGGTTACAAACGAGCCATTAATGTTTATGTTGTAATCGCTGGCGGCATCGTAATTGCTTCCGGCTCCAACAAAACTATTGTTTGTTGAGGTTTCAAAACTATTAGTTACTGGGTCTTTTGTAATCAGGTTAATGGTTCCGGCAATGGCATTACTTCCGTACATCGACGATCCGCCACCACGAATTACCTCCACCCGCTCGATCATATTTGCGGGAATCAACTCGAGGCCATAAACACCCGCCAGCCCACTAAAAACGGGGCGCGAGTTAATTAGAATTTGAGAATACGGCCCTTCCAGTCCGTTCATTCGCACCTGCGAAAAACCACAGTTCTGGCAGTTGTTCTCCATGCGCAATCCGGGCGAGAAATTCAAACCTTCGCTTAATGTAACACTCTGAACGCGATCGAATAATTTCGGATTTATACTGTTTACAATTGTTGGCGTTTCTTTTCGGCTTTTTGCATTCCGATCGGCAGAAACAACAACTTGTTCAATACCAATATTGTCCGGTTCGAGTTCGGCCAGAATGGTAACACTTTTTTTGGCTTCCATCTGCACTTGCTTTTCAATTGTTTGGTAGCCAATTGCCGATATTACAACCACCTGTTTTCCAAGCGGCAAGTGCGCCATTTTAAAATGCCCGGTTGCATCGGCTGCCGTACCAATGGTAGTTCCTTTAATGGTTACCGTTGCAAACGGAATATGTTCTTCGCCCGATTTTACATCGCCAAAAAGCATAGCATCGGTATTGTTTTTTTTGTCGTCGTCAGGTCCTTCTGCCCAAGCGAACGTACATGAAATAAATAGCAATAAAATTGCATATATGGGTTTCATAATCTGTGTAATATGTTGTTTTCAAACTACTAAATCTGTCATTTTTTGAATAGCGGAATACACCGCTTTAGCCATCGATAAAACACGGATTAAATGGAAGACAATCCACTTAAACACAGACGGCTAAGTGGTTGCAATTCTGCAACGCTAATAAGTATTTGAAAACTAGACAGGAGGCGCCCGGGGAATGGTATGACGAGAAACAGGAATTGTTACTTCCTGCTCGTTGTAAACAACGTAATCGATATGAACAACAGGCACTTCAAAATTGAAAGCGGTAAGTCCCGGAGTTTCATAAAGATCGGAATGCAGCGAGGAATACAGATTAATTTCCCGTTGCGAATGATTATGGTCGTTTATGGGGCCTTCCGTATCCGATGTAGGATGCGAGTGAGCAACAACAATACCGTTTGCATAAACATGAGTATGTTTATTTTGTATTGACGTTTGAACGATGTACAAATACACCGGAAGAATTAATACAAACAGTAAATTGGTATGTTTTCTAATTAAACTCACTAAAACGATTAAAGGAAGCAAAGTTAAGAACCTTTCTAAATAAGTTTATAACAATTATTACTTTTGTGTTTTATTTAACAATGGCAAAACGGCGACCGACATTTAAAATCTACAGCTACGGAGAGTACTCAAAATGGGATAGGGAGAGTAGAGACATCCCTAAAATTTTGGATTTTACAACAGAAATTAAAGCTGAAATAGGAACCGAGTTTGGCTACGTGCTACACATTAAAAACGGCAAGGGCGAGAAGGTTGATTTTAAAATTGATCATCCGCCGTTTAAAGACGACAATGGAAATTTAAGACCTCCGTTCACGGGCGAACAGTTTATCCGTACCAATGATTTTGAATTTTATTTGGGCGACTGCATTTGGGAACCGCTTGAAGACAAGTTGGGAAAATGGGAGCTAACCACTTGGTATAAAGGCAAAGTGGTTGCTCACAAAATATTTACGCTGATGTAATTTTTTTACTTGGCTACTTTTTTTACCTCGGCAGACAATCTTTCCAATGCAGCATCGGCAGCTGCTAACATATCCTGAACTACTTTTTTGTAATACTGTTTTACCAGTTTTGGGTTATCTTTTCCATCAGGATGAATAGTACGCAAACGCAATTCGCGATGTTTCTTTACAATATCGCCGGCAATTTCGTATACCGCTTTTTCATCAATATTACTGTTGTATTCCAACACGTAAAAACAATCGCTTAAAGCCATTGACATTACTAAATCAATGTCCTTTTTCAGGTCTCTTACACTTGCCATAATTTTATATATAAAGTTTATTAAAGGTAGAAAATTTAATCAAAATTTCAGCCGCCAGGCTTATCTCCGCTGAAAACCACCTGATCCACTTGATCCTGGTCTGAGCATGCTATTATTTCGCTGCTCTTCCTCTTCTTTTTGCTGTTTCTCCAGTGCTTCTTTGCGCTTCCGTTCTTCTTCTTCTATATCGCGAATATTTTTACTGAACATCGGATCGGGCGTTAAATCCCAGCTATGGCTCTCGCTCCAGTTCGAACGTAGTTTTATTACCTCCTGCACGTAAGCTACGCGCTCGGGTTGTATTTTGTCCTGGAAACTCCCGGCGTCCCATTTGCCGTTTCCATTGGCATCGTAAATAACTTTTACTTTGTATTTTTCGGGCGCCAGATATTCAAACAATACCGTGCCGTTTTCTGCAAAGGTTTTTTGCCGCAGCACCTCTTCATCGTCGTTATTCTTCAAAATTTGTACGACCATAGGCATGGTAACATTCGTAAAATTGAATTCCAGGCTGCCGTAATAATCCTCTTCGCGCGTTTTAAAACCTTTAGAATAGGCCTTGCTGGTTATTCCATAAATATTTACAGATGCTGCCGAATCAATTTCAAGAGTATATCCGGTTATCGGTTCCCAGTCGTAACGTATTGAATAACTCCGGTATTGTGATGCGTCTTCTTGCACAGTTACCGGCAATGGAGTTTTTAGGGTATCCTCTGTTAAATACATCCTAACCATCGAAGTATTGAATGTATCAACAGGTTGGGGCGATACAAAGCGGATCATTCCATTCAGTTCCATGGTTGACGGAATATCAGTTTTCCAGGTAAACTGAGGTATTGGTTCCGGCTTCGGCTCTTCTTCTTCGTCTTCCCTGCCGCGTCTCCTGTTTTTCTTTTCTGGTTCTTCCTTCGGGTCGGCATAATGCATCAAAACTGTATCGTTTTTAATATAAGGCTGCCCCGCCGAATCCAGCTGCGTGTAGGCTAATTGCATATAAAGTGAATCGTACCTGGAAACCATCGTGTCGGTGATCCACATCAATACCGAATCTTTTTTCGTGCCATATTCAAATAGTTGCCAATCTTCTGCCTCGTGATTGATGAGGTTTACCGAAAAAGTATCGGCAATTGATTCGTTAAACAGAAATAAAAACTTATTCCGGCTCTCACGTTCGGTTGATTCTACATACTGTTCAAAAATATCTTCCATTAAATAGCGCATGTAAAATGGCTCGGGAGAAAAATGTGTATGCCCCATAACCAACATCGAATCAACGCCACTAACCATTGTATCGGCCTCGGCATGAAAGTGTGCTTCAGGGATCACTAATGTATCCAGAAAAGCGATTTCTTCTGCTCCTTCGTTATACATCAGGTCGTTGTTCATGTCGTTAATCGCAAATAATTTATAGGTTCCTGAAGCAATATTATCAATCATAAACAAACCTTCCTCATCAGTTTTTGCAATGTAATCGGGACGTACCCTGAACACAGCCGAGTCGTGCAGATTTGAGTGCAAAACCAACAATGAACCCTCTTCATTTGGTTCAAGATTAAATGCGTTTATCACACGCCCGGCCACTCGCAACGAGTCGTATTCAGGACCGGTACTAAACGAAAAACGCAGGTTTTCTAAGGGATTTTTTTCGTTGTTATCCACAATCGAATTTTTAAAATCGAGCGAATAAGTCACACTGTCTTTTAAATCCTCGTTAAACTCAATAATCAGCGTTTTTGATTTGGTTTTTATAATCGGACGTTTCTCCAGTGGTGGAGAAATTACCAACTCCTCCGAGATTTTATCCGTCTGCAAATATTCGTTGAATGTAAATCTGATAGCGTCTTTATTAAAATTCAATGCGCGGTATTCCGGACTGGTTTCCAGCAAAACCGGTGGTACGGAATCTCGCGGTCCTCCTGCCGGCATCCCAATGTTGGCACAGGAAGAAATAATGACAATCCAGGCCAGCATTGCAATAATTAAAAACGGTAGTTTCCCCTTTAACTTCATATATTTAAAATGTCTGTTTTCAAGGTATTCACAGGCATTATCGCGAACCCTTAAAATGGTCTACAAACATACAAATTCTTGTAAATATTGGAGGTGCCCAGTTGTTAAATATTCCGAAATATATAAATAGCAGTTTTCATATTGTTCGCAACTTCCACATTTATTATTGAAACTTATTTTAGAATTATTTTAACTTGCTAGTGATAATAAAAAAACAAAATGGGAAGAAAGAAAAAGAATAAACTGCGCAAAAAGAAAAGCAGCGGCACTTACAACAAGAAAAAGCTTAAAAATGCAATACTTTCAACACTTTACGAAAACCCCGGCAACACAGTTAATTACCGCAAACTAGCAGGGTCATTAAGTATCAAAGATCCGGAGACACGTAAACTAATTAACGTTGTACTTCAGGAGCTTGCCGACGATGATTACCTCGATCAGATATCGCGCGGAAAATTTAAACTGAAAGCGCGCACCGGAAAAGTAACGGGTATTATTGAAATGCAACCACAGGGTTTTGCTTACGTTGTCAGCGACGAACTGGAGCAGCCGGTTGTTATCTCATCGCGCAACCAGAAACATGCTATGGAAGGTGACAAGGTGCGAATTCATGTGTATGCACGCCGCAAAAAGCACGATTTGGAAGGGGAAGTAACCGAGATTTTGGAACGGGCAAAAACAATATTTGTGGGAAAGGTGCAAACTACCAAGAATTTTGCATTTTTGGTTCCGTCCGGGAAAGTTGGTTTCGATATTTTTATTCCGAAAGAAAAACTAAACGGTGCAAAAGACGGGCAAAAAGCCATTGCCGAAATTAATGACTGGCCGGCAAATGCACGCAGTCCGTTTGGAGAAATTAAAGAAGTGCTTGGCGACACTGGCGATAACGATGCCGAAATGCACGCTATTCTGGCCGAGTTTGAACTGCCGCATAAATTCCCGAAAAACGTAGATAAAGCAGCCGAAAAAATTCCGCTGGAGATACCAAAAGAAGAAATTAAAAAGCGGCGTGATATGCGCAAAACCACCACATTTACTATCGACCCGGCTGATGCAAAAGATTTTGATGATGCACTTTCGCTAAAAAAACTGAGTAACGGAAACTGGGAGGTTGGTGTTCACATTGCCGATGTTACGCATTATGTGCGCCCAAATACTATTATTGAGGACGAGGCGCAGGACCGTGCAACTTCTGTTTATCTGGTCGACCGGGTTGTTCCGATGCTCCCCGAGCGGCTGTCGAATGGTGTTTGTTCGCTTCGGCCAAACGAAGATAAATTGTGTTTCTCGGCTGTTTTTGAACTTACTGAGAACGCAAAAATAAAAAAGCAGTGGTTTGGCAAAACAGCCATTCATTCCGACCGACGCTTTACGTACGAAGAAGCACAGGAAATTATTGAAACCGGCAAAGGTGATTTTTCTGAAGCAGTGTTAAAACTCAATGAGCTGGCCATAAAATTGCGCGATCAACGTTTTAATAGCGGGTCAATCGCTTTTGAACGCGTTGAAATGAAATTTGACATTGACGAAGCCGGCAAACCGGTTTCTGTTTCGTTTAAAGAATCGAAAGAATCGAACCACCTGATTGAGGAATTTATGTTGCTAGCCAACAAAAAAGTGGCCGAGTTTATTGGAAAAGTTCCGGAGAAAAAAACTCCGAAAACCTTTGTTTACCGTATTCACGACAAACCCGACCCCGACAAGCTTTCCTCATTCAACACCTTTATCAAGCGCTTTGGTCACGGTATTCAGCTCACAACACCGCGCGCCATTTCAACTTCGCTTAACAAATTACTAACCGAAGTAAAAGGCAAAAATGAACAGAATGTTGTAGAAACACTGGCAATCCGAACAATGGCGAAAGCCGCGTATTCAACCCGCAATATTGGGCATTACGGTTTGTCGTTTGATTATTATACTCACTTTACCTCACCCATCAGGCGCTATCCCGATATGATGGTGCATCGCCTGCTGGAAAAATATTTAGACGGAGCGCGTTCGGTTAACGAACAAAAATACGAGGGACTGTGCAAGCACTCGTCTGAAATGGAAGCCAAAGCAGCCAAAGCCGAGCGGTCATCTATAAAATACAAACAGGTTGAATTTATGCAGGATCATATCGGTAAAACGTACCCGGGAACCATTTCGGGAGTAACCGACTGGGGAATTTATGTTGAGCTTGAAAACAAAATTGAAGGCATGATACCAATTGCCCAAATGGATGATGATTTCTATATTTTCGATGAAAAAAATTATGCCCTCGTGGGGCGCCATTCACAAAAAAGTTTTCAGCTTGGCGAAAAGATAAATGTTCGGGTATGGCGCACCAATCTTGAAAGAAAACAACTTGACTTTAGGCTTGCAGAACAAGAGAAAGGGTAGCTATTCGAATATCAGCGTAACAAATTTCAACCCGTGGCAGGGCATTCAAACAATGGGAATTATTGTCGTCTGTGAGAGTAAAATATTCTAAAAAATAATATCGGCTGAAATAAATAGTTATATTTGGCCAAGTTTTAACATATACAAACGTTTTAATTCATGCAATATTCAACGGAAACTGCGAATAAAAAGGATGTAAACAGGGAAAATATCCTAAAGATTGCTCGTGAAATTTTCAGCAAATACGGCTACAAAAAAACCACTCTCGACGACATTGCCAATGCAGTACGCAAAGGGAAAAGCTCGCTTTACTACTATTTTAAGAGTAAAGAAGACCTCTTTCAGGCTGTTATTATGAAAGAGGTAGATATTTTGGCATACGAGCTTGAGATAGTGATAAACAGGAACACCGATCCGGTGGACAAATTGCGCGATTACATCTTAACAAAAATGGCCACATTCCGCAATTTGGCCAATTTCTATCATGCCATTGAAAACGACGTTACTGCCGTTGGATTTATCGATGAGGTAAAATTAAAATACGAACAAGACGAGATCCGAATGATTAAAAGGATACTGATTGAAGGAGTTCGGAAAAATGAATTTGAAATTTACGATTTTAACCTGGCAGCCATTGGCATTACTACAGCTATAAAAGGACTGGAAATGCCTCTTGCAGCAGGGAACTACAGCAATGTAAATCTTGAACGAAGCGTTGATATTATTCTAAAGATTATGTGCTACGGAATAATGAAAAGGTAGTTCTCAATCAAAAAAAATTATATAGGCTGTTGGAGGAATCCGGCAGCCTTTTTTACTGCCATTTTTTGGAACAAAACTTTCAGATTTATAAAAAAGAAAAGGCTGCCCTTCTGACAGCCTTTTTAACCTAAACCAACTAAACCTAATAAACCACAAACTTGTCAGAATGACAAGTCTGGTGTTTGTCTTAAATATCGTTTACTTTTTTACTTCGTATATCTGCCACAAAGATATCAATTTTTTTTAGTTGAAAGACTCACACAGTAAATTCTACCCTTTTCGTTTCCTACAAGATAACATTCTCTTATTTTTGTGCGTAACAATGTTCACATTATGAAAAAACTATTTTCTCTTCTCGCTGCATGCCTGTTTTTTTCACTCGTTGCTCTATCGCAACCTAAGTACGAATTCAGAGCTGTTTGGGTGGCTACTGTTGTTAATATCGACTGGCCATCGAAACCCGGGTTAAGCACCTATGCACAACAACGTGAAATAATCGATATTTTAAATTTACATGAAAGTTTGGGCATGAATGCCATAATTTTGCAGGTACGCCCAGCTGCCGATGCTTTTTACCAGTCAGATCTGGAGCCATGGTCGCGTTACCTTACCGGAGTTCAGGGGCAAGCCCCGCTGCCTTTTTACGATCCCCTGGAGTTTTGGATTGAGGAATGCCACAAACGCGGAATGGAACTACACGCCTGGCTAAATCCCTACCGGGTTGCACAAAAACTTGACGACCCGCTTGCGATCAACCATATTGCATTTCAACACCCCGATTGGATTTTAAAATATGGTAACCGCTTATATTTTGATCCGGGACTGCCACAGGCTCGCGAATTTGTTACAAGCGTGGTTCAGGACATTGTAAAACGTTACGATGTTGATGCCATTCATTTCGATGATTATTTCTATCCTTATCCGTTAAAAGAGGAATTTCCGGATTCCACCTCGTTCAAATATTACAGCCGGGGATTTGCGAACAAAAACAAAGCCGACTGGCGCCGTGAAAACGTGGACATAACGATAAAAATGCTGAACGATTCGATAAAGGCGACCAAACCGTGGGTAAAATTTGGCATTAGCCCATTTGGTGTGTGGCGAAATAAAACCGACGACCCTCTGGGTTCCGACACAAAAGCAGGAGCGACAAATTATGACCACCTTTATGCCAACATTATAAAATGGCAGAAGGAAGGCTGGATCGACTACACACTGCCTCAACTATACTGGCAAATCGGGCACCCGGCTGTCGATTTTCAGCTGCTAGCCAACTGGTGGAAAGACCATTCATACGGGCGTGCCATGTACATTGGGCAAGCACCATACAAAGTCAGTCGCACTTCGCAAACCAAAGAATGGACCGAACCCGATCAGCTTACCAAACAAATACAAATTCTCCGATCGATTCCCGAAATTCAAGGCTCGTCGTTTTACAGCAGTAAATGGTTTAATGGTGATTTGTTGGGATTACAAGACAGTTTGAAACTGGGTTATTACAAATCTCCGGCCATTGTTCCGCCAATGCCCTGGCTTGATAATCAAGCACCTCAGCCACTAGTAAAAATTAAAAAATGGGGTAGAAAGATAAAATGGACACCCGCAGAAGCTCAAAGCGAAATGGACAAAGCCTGGAGTTATGTGCTTTACCTGAATGAGGTTGGAGAAAAATTCGATCAGAATAACGCTAAATATGTTTACACTATTACGAAAGATCCGCAATTTAAATTTAACCGAATCAACCGAAAAAAGAAAAAATACGAATTGCGTATTTCGGTACTCGACCGCCTGAGCAACGAAAGCCGTTTATCTGTTCCAATAAAAATCAGGCTCTGAATTTAAGTTCGGAATAAATAAACTCTTCAATGGCTTGCGGCGAATTGCCCACTGCTTCTTTTCCTCGCAAACGCCTAACGGTGTGCGCTTTTAAAAGGCCATCGGTTGCAGGTAGAATCATTGCTTTCGCTTCTTCAGAAGTACCGTTTAGCCAGTTATCAGCCTTGTCTTCATTTAGGATTAATGGCATTCGTGCTTCTTTTAGTTTTGGATTGTTGTGGATCTTTTTCATTAGCGCGTTGGCTATGGTTGTAACAATTGTAAAGGAATTCACCATTTCACCCGTTTCCTTGTTTGTCCATTCATCCCACAAGCCACCCAGCACCATTGGCTCACCATCCACCCGCTGAATATAAAACGGATACTTTTTCCCTCCAAAATGATGGTGCTCGAAGAATCCATCGATATAAATGAGGCATCGTTTTGATTTGGCAGAAGTGCGAAACGAAGGTTTTTCAAAAATGGTTTCGCCCCGTGCATTAATCGTTTTATTCCAAATATCAAGTTGCTGTTGTTCGTTTTTTACCCAAAAAGGAATAAGCCCCCAGCTTGCAACTGCCGGTAATTCAAAATCCTCTCTGGTATAGATAAGCATTTTGGGATGCTGGAAACCCGAAACGTGAAAAAACTCCTCCTCCAGAAAAGGGCGGAACTGTTCGATCAGCATCTGAATAGCCTCTTCGTTGCCATAATGCCGTGCCCGTTTTAAGGCTGCTTCAACCTTGGTTTTAATATCGTAACACATACTTTTCGAAACATTATTTAGTCCTAAAAAGTTCTTTTAAATTTATAAAAACTAGCTGGAATCACCTCATTGAAATCCATAAAAAAAATCTGAAAACCAACAGTGAAACTACATCAAATTACGTTAAACAAAACATACTACGAACGAGGCTTTGTTAATTCCATTCTTTTCTTTGTTCGCCTTGCCAGCCGATATTAACATTTCATTGACTTGGACTTTTTATGATAATCAATAACTAAGAATTATTCTCATTAGCCTGTTTTCTGCCAATTTTTCATTGAATTATTTGGAAATTAATAAACAACAATATACTTTGGCCGTACAAACCCTTATTTTTTATCTTTTTGTTTTTATTATGGGCAGCTTTTTGTGGACGAAGAGTTGCCCATTTATGCCTTTTTGTAAGGTTACAGGGCTGAAAAAGAAATACAATACTACTTGTTGAAGAGTAGTGAACTATACCATTATATCATATTAAAAGTTTGGGAAGACTTTTAGTACAAGTTAGGGCATTCATTAGGAATGATAAAAAATTTGAGTTTTAGAAAGGCAGGGTTTCCTGCCTTTTCTTTTTTCTGCTAATTATTCTTTATGAATATCTGCTGTTCGTCATAATTAGTATTTAGCACGTCATGCTGAACTCGTTTTCAGCATCTTTCGTGTCTAATAATCAGCTGTTTGAGAATAAGACCCTGAAACAAGTTTAGGGGAACGTCTTGGTTGTGATTAATTGCGGACAGTCAATTTATTCTTTTCCTGAAAATGTTTTAGCTGTTTCAGACTTTTGACTCATATCCTCTTTCAAAAAACTGGCTGTTTTTTTTATTGATTCAGCAATAGGAAGATAGTTGTATTCGATCATTCGGGTAATTTTCGAACCGTCGAAATTGTTAACGATATTTCGTCCGGTTGCAGCTTCACGCGTTATTAACGACGGTTTTTGTGTAAACCAGCCGGCAAAAGTTGCAGCGCGCCACACAAAACCCATCAAAAAATCGTTGGCCCAAATGCCGGGCTTTGGTTTTTGCAGTGCTTCAGCAATTTGAGAAAACACTTGTTGGTAGCTTAAATTCTCAGCACTCAAAATATAGCGTTGATTTTTACATTTCCCGAAGTTTTCAGTTTCCATCAACATTATCATGGGACGTACAACATCAAAAACATCCACAAATCCAGTTACTCCTTTGGTATAAAATTTCATGCCATCCCATATGGTTTTGAAAATCTTTGCGCTTCCGCTTTCCCAATTGGCCGGGCCAAAAATAATCGACGGATTAACAATAATAGCATCCAGTCCTTCTTCAATACCTCGCCATATTTCGGCTTCAGAATAAAATTTGCTTTCTGAATACCCCGAATTCTTTTTTGATGGCACCCAATTGGTTTGTTCAGTAACCGAGGCGCCATTCTGTAATTTTCCCAACGCGGCAATGGAGCTTACATGACAAATCTTTTTTACACCATTCTCGATAGCGGCATTTACAAGATTGGCTGTTCCCTCCACATTATTTGAGATCATGCGTTGCCGCTCTTTGCTTTCAAAAGAAACAATGGCTGCACAATGGTAAATCTCTGTTACGCCATTCAATAATTTTTCGAGCGAATAATATTCCAGAATATCGCCATCCACCCAATCAATTGTATCAAATAACTGCTGAGCATGATCGGTGTAATACGCAAACGTTTTTAGAACCTGTGCCAAGTTGCTTGTTTCGCGTTTTAAAGCACGAACCTTTTTTTCCTTTTTACAAAGCTCAAACAACAAATGAGCTCCAACCAGCCCAGTACCTCCTGTTACAAAAATCATTGTTTTGTTTTATGAATTCCAGGGAGTTTCAGCTTTTGCGCCAAACTCTTTTCCTGTAATCGTTTCAATATGAACCTTAAAAAGCCCGACGTTTTTTACCGCCGGCGTTCCGAATTTAAATTCCTTCTCGCTGTACTGTTTCATAATCAATCCAAGACAACGGTATTTTTCATCAAAATCATCAATAAACTCAACCTTGCCTTCCACGTTCACCGACTTCGATTTTACCCGGTAACTGCATCCAACACGCACATCCTGCCAGGCCAGTTCTTCGCCCAGTGTCCAGTTTATACACACCTGCGGATTACTTTTTATAGTTTCCCACATGCGCCCTTCCATTGCCGAGTGAAGAATAATGGTATCGCCTTCCAGCGCAAAGTTCAGTGGCAGCACATAAGGTTTATCATCCACCGACATGGCAAAATAACAGGTTTTGCACGAGCAGATTATTTCATCGATTTCTTTGCGGTCTTCAATAAAGTATGTTCGCATATCGTTAATTTATGGTTCGGCTTCCGAGGCTTTTAGCTAATTCTTTTTCAGCCCGTTTCAGGTTCATATATGTTGATTGTTCTTCAATCACTTTATCAAAATCGTTTTCTGCAGATGCCTTGTCAATGGCTTTTTCAATATCGGCCATCATCAGTTTAATTTTCTGCAGTTTGTATTCATTCACGATTCTCGGGATGAGTATGTCAAGAATATCTTCCTCTTTTTCGGTAAAAGCACCGGCTTTAGTCCAGCGTTTACTTTCGGTATATTTTTCGGAAAGCAGATCGGTTGTAAATTTACTCATCCAGGCATTGGGATGATAAACAAAGTGTTTCCACGGATCGAAATCCGCTTTGTACAAATTCTCCCGAACTTCGTAAAACACCTTTTTAAACAACTCATTTTCCGATACTAATTCATCGGCTTCCAATTCATCGATCATAAACTCACCAACCGACAACATGCGTGTTTCGTGCGTTTCATCGTCTTCCTCTTCAAACAACGGTGTTGAACAATACTTCAGCAGAAAACGCAAATACTCGAGCTCTTCTACCAAAATTTTTACAGAAGGGATCACCGATTCTTCCTGCTCCGGCTGTGGAGGTAACGCCTGCCGACGGTGTTTCTCACGAAATTCTTTTTTCTGAAACTCTTCGGTCTGTTTATGCTTCTGTTTTCTTACTTCGGTGTACAGCACTTGCTCTTCAACACCCAGCAACCGACTACATTCTTTTATGTACACCGAGCGTGTTATGGAATCAGGAATTACAGACACCGACCGAATAACATCAGAAATCAGGCGCGCTTTGGCCACCGGATCGTTCTCGGTGCTTTTTAGCAGCAGTCGTGTTTTAAATTGGATAAAGTCGGTCTCATTTTTCTCAATGTATTCCTGCAATCCGGAAGCACCCATTTTTTTTGCAAACGAATCGGGGTCTTCACCGTCGGGCAAGGGAAGTACTTTTACGTTCATCCCCTCTTCCAGCACTAAATCGATTCCGCGCAACGAAGCTTTTATTCCCGCTGAATCGCCATCGTAAATAATGGTAATATTGGGTGTAAAACGACGTACCATCCTAATTTGATCGGGTGTTAGTGAAGTTCCCGACGAAGCCACAACATTTTCGATGCCCACCTGATGCAAGGACATGACATCGGTGTAACCTTCCACCATGTAACATTTATCAGTACGCGTCATTTCGCGTTTGGCCTGAAAAATTCCATATAGCACGCGGCTTTTGTGGTAAATGTCCGACTCCGGCGAATTCAGGTACTTGGCTGTTTTTTTATCCTCTTTTAAAATGCGGCCGCCAAAAGCAATTACACGCCCTGCCAGGTTATGAATGGGAAACATTACACGCCCAGCGAAACGGTCGCGCAACCAATTATCTCGTTTTATGGTTAATCCTGTGTTCTCCAGAAATTCAAGTTTATAACCTTGCTTTTGTGCAGCGTCGGTAAACGGTGTTTTCCCGTCGGGGGCAAAGCCAACCTCAAATTTTTTCAGAATATCGTCGCGAAAACTACGCTCGCGAAAGTAGCCTAAACCAATAGTTCGGCCTTCATTTTCTTCCCACAAATAACGTGTAAAGTATTTTTGTGCAAAGCTGGAAACGATCATCAAACTTTCGCGCGAATCTTTTAACTGCTTTTGCTCCTCGGTTTCCTCCTCTTCTCGAACCTCGATATTGTATTTTTTGGCCAGCCATTTTAATGCCTCAGGATAAGTTAAGGTCTCGTGCTCCATGATAAAATTCACAGCGTTTCCTCCTTTTCCACATCCAAAACATTTAAAAATACCTTTGGCCGGCGACACGGTAAACGATGGCGTTTTCTCGTTATGAAACGGGCACAAACCAAGCATGTTTACACCTCGTTTTCGAAGCGTAACAAAATCGCCAACAACGTCTGAAATTTCTGCAGCATCAATTATTCTGTCTATCGTCGCGTGATCAATCATCAGTACAAAAATATCAGAATTAGCATGAATAGAACACCTTTTGCATCGAATAATATCCACAATTAAAAGCCTTTTCAATTAAGCGTCAGATTATCAACCTCAATTTGAACGAATTCATTATTAATTGTACATTTATCTTCGTTAGTATATTTTAATGATGAAGAAATTAGTAGTTCTTTCTGGAGCCGGCATGAGCCAGGAAAGCGGATTAAAAACGTTTCGCGATATAGGTGGAATATGGGAACAATTTGATGTTACCGAAGTTGCCACTCCTGAAGCCTGGGAACGCGACCCCGAGTTGGTTTTACGCTTTTACAACGAACGACGGAAGCAACTTTTTAATGCACAGCCCAATGGCGGACATCGCGGAATTGCTGAGCTTGAAAAATGGTTTGATGTGCATGTGGTCACTCAAAATGTTGATAACCTGCACGAGCGGGCAGGAAGCAAAAATGTTACGCATTTACATGGTGAATTGATGAAAGCCCGAAGTACCCTCGATTCGTATTTGCTTTACGAACTCGAAAATTGGGAACTCAAGCTAGGAGATTGTTGTGAGAAAGGAAGTCAGTTACGACCTCACATTGTTTGGTTTGGTGAGGCTGTAACTGAAATACCAAATGCGATTGGAATTGTACAACAAGCCGAAATACTGGTTGTGATTGGAACATCGCTGGCAGTTTATCCTGCAGCAAGCCTGGTAAGTTATGTGCAAAAGGACACGCCGATTTTTGTTATCGACCCACACCGGCCGGAAGTTTACCACAAAAATGTTACGTATATCGAAAAAAAAGCTGAAATTGGGGTTGATATTTTAAAAAAGGAACTGGAAAAATTGAAATAAATGAAGCGGATATTTATTGCCTTAGGATTTCTTTTGATTGCAAATTTTGTTTTTGCCCAGCGTTTTGATGCAGGTTTAATTGCAGGTTTCAATGGAACACAGGTTGAAGGCGACAACCTGAAAGGATACCACAAAGCAGGTGTGCTGGCAGGTATTTTTGTGCAAACCGATATTGCTCCGGCAATTGTGGCCGGAATGGAGATTAAATATTCGCAAAAAGGATCGCGAAGATCATTCGATCCAAAACAACCCGACATAGATAAATATGTAATGCGTTTAGGCTATATTGACATTCCGCTATTTATGGCCTTCCGAACTAACGACAGAAGTATGATTATTGGTGGAATTGCTCCGGGGGTTTTAATCCACTCGAAAGAATTAAACAGCGACGGTGAAATCCCTGAACCCGATCGCCAGGATTTTAATACTTTCGACTTGCAGCCCTTTGTAGGATTTCAATTTGATTTTTTGGAACATGCTTCGGTTGATCTTCGTTTTGCGTTATCGGTAATTCCAAGTAGCGACAAATCGGAAACCAATTATTATTTCCACAACGGTTTATTCAACAATGTAATTTCGCTGGCTTTGTATTACAGGCTGGGCCGCTAAGTTTTTTCTCTCGCAAAGACGCCGAGACGCTAAGTTTTATTATTGGAAGGTAGTACTGAGATAGTGAGAGTAATGGAGATTGAAAAAGATTGTAAAATGGTTAAATTGCAAAACTGTTTTGAGCCGCCTACTACAATTGGTCTACTGCCACTCATTCACCCAATTACTCATTCACTAATAACCAATCCACCGACAACACCTTTTTCACTTAATCGCTAATCCTTAATCACTAATCCTTTCAATAGCTATTCACCATCCACTTCGAAAAATCATCCAGATATTTCCAGAAAGATTTTAATACCTCATCGGGCAAATCCAGTTTACTTAACACCTGTTTGTAACAGTTTAACCATTCAATCCGAGCTTCAGCAGTAATTGTAAAAGGCCGATGTCGTCTGTTTAGTTGCGGTTTTCCGCGGTGTTGATTAAAATAATCGGGGCCTCCGCAAATCTGGATAAAAAAATCAGCCGAATGTTCTTTTGCTTTCTCCAGCTTTATCGGATTTTTTGGAAAAAGATCTTTAATCGAACTCTGCACAATCAAATCATAATGGTCGCTCACCATTTTTCGCATTCCATCTTCTTTTAAAATTTGGAACATTTGCGATGAAGGAAGCGTAACTCCCGGTCGCACTCCCTTATAATATTTAGTGATTTCAAATTCCATTTTGCTGTTTTGTCTTGAAACAACTAAAAGCAAAAGTTGTTGAGACTACTTTCCAAAAACCCAGCCAATTCGGAGACCACTTGTAAGTGCAATCGGGAAATCATCAGGAGCAACAATAAATCCATAGGGCAAGCCATCGTAATCGTGGGCACCAACACCATAACCTACACCCCAATACAAATCCACTAAAAAAGCATCATCGAAAACCCATTGTTTTCCGAATTTCAGCATTATTGCTAATGTTACCTGGCTTTCTCTGCCCGAACTGGAAGATCCGTGATAATAACCGCTTGAATCATAATAATAATTGTAGCTATAGCCATCAAACGACATGTATCGAAAAGCAATCTCAGGAGCAATGTAACCACCTTTTAAAATATGAGAGTAATGCATTTTATTCATATAATAATCAGGAGTGCGCATAAACTTATAGGCGAATTTCCCATAAATTCCACGCGGATCGATATCATCGATATCATTTCCAAGACCAACAATACCCAGTGCAGTCTCCCACGACCTACCAGGCTTCAGGCTTTTTTCGTAGACAAATTCTGTTGTTCCGAACAATGGCGAAAGGAAATTTATCTTTAAAGCATTTTTCGATTGATTAACGTAGTACTCCGGGTTTCTAAACGAATTTTCTTCAATTTCGATAACTTCTCCGGTACCAAATTCTATCCGGTCAACCAGAGCTTTATCGATCCCAAAAATCAATTTCGGACTTTCGGCATAGTAATATTTTACCTCATTGGCCCCAATCTCGGTGACTTTGCAATTTAGTATTTCAGCATTATTTTTTATGATCTTATCCTGGGCAGTAGCTGCTAAAGTCAGGATGAAAAGAAAAGCAAGAAGTAGGGTACTTTTCATGGTTTGATGATTTTTTATATTCAAAATAGCTTACAAATATACTGCCACAAATCTATCATATTAAATATTTCTCTGAACTATTACCCACATAATTTTTTAAGTGAATTTTATCGTATTAAAACAATAAGCCTCCCTGGATTGTAATAATGGTACCGATTTATAACCTTTTATTACAATGAAGAGAAAATATATGAACCCATACCTGGCGGGCGTGTTGCTTGGGCTGATACTTTTAAGCGCCATGTTTTTTTCGGGGCGCGGACTGGGAGCCAGTGGAGGACTAAAATATGCTGTTGTGGCAGCTGTTGAAACGGTTGATCACCAACACGCCATGGAATCGCCCTACTACAGTAAATATTTCCTTGATGGACAAAATCCGTTAAAAAGCTGGTTGGCATTGGAAGTACTTGGAATGTTTTTAGGTGGGTTTATTTCCGGTGCTATCTCGGGCCGTTTAAAATTCAAAATTGAAAAATCGCCAAAAATATCGAATGGCAAACGACTCTTGTTTGCCTTTCTGGGGGGCGTGTTTTTTGTGTATGGCGCACAACTGGCGCGCGGATGTACCAGTGGCGCTGCACTCTCGGGAATGGCCGTTCTTTCGGTAGCCGGATTTATGACCATGTTCGGCATTTTTGGCTCTGCCTTCCTTTTTGCATGGTTTTTCCGAAAACTTTGGATTTAAAACTCAATCCTTCAGTAACTCAGTAATACAAAATTTAATTATGGGACCGATTACAGTACTTAACGACCTTCCTCAATGGCTGAATCTCGGCATCGGATTCTTGATCGGAATTGGTTTTGGCTTTGCACTTGAGCAAGCCGGCTTTTCATCGAGCCGCAAACTGGCCGGCATGTTTTACGGATACGACACCACTGTTTTGAAAGTATTTTTTACTGCTGCAATAGTGGCACTGGCAGGTTCACAACTGCTCAGCTATTTTGGATTACTCGATTTAAATTTGGTGTATGTAAATCCATACTATGTAACTGCAACACTCGTTGGTGGAGTTATTATGGGAGCCGGATTTATTATGGGTGGTTTTTGTCCCGGAACCGGAATCAGTGCTTTATCCATCGGGAAAATCGATGCATTGTTTTTCCTCATTGGCGGTTTAAGTGGTGCATTTCTTTTTGCCGAAACTTATCCCTTAATTCAAACTCTTGCCGGAGCTAATTACAAAGGTCCGGTGCGCGTGGATGAATGGCTGGGAGTATCTCCGGGAGTATTTACGTTTTTGCTGATTGCAGCTGCCATTGCCATGTTTTGGCTGGCCGAACTGGCCGAGAAAAAATTTCCGCGTAAAGAAATCACATCCGAAATTTAATTGGAAATGAATGCACGAATAAAAATATCGATATTACTGGCAGGAGTTGGATTAATACTGGCTTTTCTACCGTTTAACGCTGCAAAGTCGTTTCAACTCAAACCCACCGAATTGGTGGAACTATCCGCAAATACCGACATGTATTTTTCCGTTGATGAAGTGGCTCGTTTTGTAAATATCGAAGACAGCACCATTCAACTTATCGATTTGCGAAGTCCCGCAGAATTTATGAAAAGTAACATTCCGGGCTCAATCAATATTCCGTACAACGATCTTCTTAATCCCAACTGGGAAGGCTATCTGAATCAGGACAAAGTGAGAAATGTGTACTACAGCAACGGCGATGAAACGGCCAACATGGCGTGGACTATTGTAAGCGGACTGGGTTACTCCAATTCGTTTGTGATGGAAGGCGGAATGAATGAATGGTATAAAACAGTAATGTTGAGCAAGTTTGAAGGCGAGCGAATTACTCCCCGCGAAAATGCGCTCTTTGAAAACCGATACAAAGCCCGAAAAACCTTTATACATATCAACAGTTTACCCGACAGTTTAAAAACGCAATACCTCGAAGCGAAACGATTGGAAGAATCGCAATTGGACGGAGGTTGTTAATAAAGCCAAAACAAGATGAATAAAAATATACAATGGATTTTAGGCGTTCTGCTATTACTTCTTGTACTGGTTTTAGTGCGCACTTTTAATTCGAACCTGTTTAAAAGCAATGTAAACGAGGCACTGACAACTACAAATGAAGTAACCATTTCGGTGCAGAAGTTAAACGAATTGAATGAAGAATATTTTATTGTTGAATTTGATGCTGAAAATCAACGTTTCCCAAATGCTCTGGTGATTCCTTTCGACCAACTGCTACAAAAAGAAAACAAGGAGAAACTGGAATCGCTGGAAGGGAAAATTCTGCTTTATTCGGGTAATATTGCCACAAGTTCGAAGGCTTGGGTAATTCTAAATCAACTGGAATTTGATGGTGTTTTTATCCTTTCGGATGAAGAAAATCCGGAGGAGCTAAAATATGAATTCCAGCCCGATACAACGATCAGGCTGGAATAATATCTTTTAGTACAACTTTGTAATTAATTCAGAACGTACGGATAATCCTGAATTTCGGCTTCGGTAAACGGCAGCCACGAAAGGGTGCTTTCTTCTTCTTTCATTTTATCGTACATAAAGGCATTATTGCCGAAGGTCAGTGTTTTTGCATTGTAACCAAACAAACGCAGATAAGCCGTTGCAAAACCCGAATTGTGTCCGGTATTGCAATACAACACCACTTCCTCATCAACCGGAATCGTTTGCATTTCAGACACAATTCCAAGCGTTACGCCGGGTTTGTACCGAATGGCACCCGGAATATGTCCCGACTCGTATTTGTCTCTGCGGTCGTAATTAATCGTATAATAATCTCCAGGTTCTTCAAACACATCATCGGCATGCACCAAAGCATCCGAATAACCAGCTGCAAATAGCGAGTTGATGCGTTGCTGTAAAATCTCATCACCACTGGATTTACCGGTGTTTAGTTTTGGAAAATCTGCAAGTGGCGCTTTTTCATGCTCTTCTGTTTCGAGTTGGTCCTGAAAATCAGAAGACACATTGGCGAGCCATGCATCTTCAGCAAAATCTTTGTTCCAACCACTCATTCCCCAACGCATAGCATAAACATTGCCATAGCCTGCCAGTCGTAACAACGAAGTGGCATAACTCGAAATCTGCCCGGAATAACATACAACCACGATTTTGTCGTATTCAAATGGCTTGATATCATTAGTAAAATACGCTGGCAAATCGATAAAATCAACACGAACAGCACCTTTTATGTGGCCGTCGTCGAAAGCATCTTCATTACGTAGATCGACAATATGAATATTGCCATCGAGATCTTCATAAACTGACGATGGTTTTATCAGCGACGGGAAGTCACGGCTGTTGGCATAATCGCCCATTTCATTTAAGGTTTTCAGCAATAACTTTGCTTCTGCATTTACCTCAACTTTTGGAGTCGTTTCTTTTACACTGGTCTCCGTTTGCTCGGTCTTTTTCTGTCCTCCCGAACAGGAAATCAATGCAACAAAAAGGGCCAGTGAAAAATAGCTTAAAATCGGTTTTATCTGGATCATAATTTATTGTGCTATTCTAACTTTCTACAGGATTCATTTCTTTGTCGTAGCGCAGGGTTTCGGTTCTTCGCCCCTGCTCGTCGTATTTGTATTCCACCACGGCCACACCATTATTCGGGTTGTTCACTACATTTCCATCGCCATCTTTCGATATGCTTTTCACAAGTGCACCATATTCATTGTATTCATTCTCGGTTACGGGAATTCCTTTTCCACCAAGCAGTTCATCGTCCTGGTCGTAAACAACTGTTTTTACCGGGTTGCCATTTTCATCCACAACATTTTTGCGTTTGGCCCAACCCCAGTATAAATTAGAAAGCTGTCCGGTGGTACTGTGTACCGAAAAGCTCAGCAAATCGCCTTTATCGTTATTTTCAAATAAGAAATACGAAACACCCACATCGCCACAATTTTCGGCCGTACAATTGTACATTGTATCCTCAATGTAATTGGCCATTCGGGTTACATAACCGTTCTGGTTGTAGGTAAAACGCAACTCATAAAAAGGACAAAACGGATTCATGATCGTTTCTTCTTTTGCCAGGTTGTAACGCAATTCGCGTATCATTCCATCTTCAAGTTTCGACCATTCATAATTATGAATATTATTTCGGTTCTCCACCGCTTGCCCTTCTTTATCGAGGAAACGCATAGCAACGCGCATTCCCGAATCATCTACAGTATATTCCTGCGTAAATGCACCTCCGCTTTCAATGGGCTCACCTTCTTTATTAAAGAAATGTTTAAGCTGCTTATTGCCTTCGTAGGTGTAAGTAACTTTTGCGGCCGGCAGACTTGAATATCCTAACAACACTCCATTGCGGTTAAATTCTACTGAAACCAATTTCCCCTCATCATTCCAGGTGAACTTGTAATTATTAACTGTTTCAGCTTCTTCGGCTGAAATTTCATGCGAACCACGTTCCAAATCCCATGGCGTTTCGCTAAACAGCAACTGCTTGTAATACTTCACATTAGCATCTTCTTCGGCTGCCGGTTTTTGATTACATGCCATAAAGCCCAGAACTACCAGGGCTAGCACTAACAAATTTGTAATTTTCATTTTGTTTTATTTTTATGAAATGTTAAAATCATTCATTCTGTTGGTTAAACAGATTGTAGGGAAACATTGTTTAAAGGTACTTTGCGAAGTAGGAGTATCATTTCCGTGGAAATGAGAGCAAGAGTTAAATATCAGCGTAAGCAAGTGTGGCAATGCTAACTTTTGTTCCGGGCTGTTTTAACAGATGAATAGCACAGGCCTCAAGAGTTGCTCCGGTGGTAACCACATCGTCGATGAGTAAAACGTGTTTGTTTTCAATCTGCTTCGGATGGTTTAGTCCAAAAACATTCTCTACATTTTGCCAGCGCTCGTAACGGTTTCGTTTTGTTTGAGTTGATGTGAAAACCCGTCGGTACAAAGTATTTGTGTCAACCGGCTTTTTTAATACTTCGGCAATTCCACTGGCAATCCACTCACTTTGGTTAAATCCGCGTTTCTTTTCTTTTCGCGGATGCAGCGGTACCGGCATAATAACATCAATTTCAGCAAAACCGGGCGATTCCAATAATTGATAGCCAAACTTTTTACCGGTTTCAGAACCAAGTTCTTTTAATCCCTTGTATTTCACAAAATGAATAAGCTGTTGGTATCTGCTACCTCTTTTATAGCTGAAAAATGCTGTTGCAGCAACAATATCAACCCGTCCCCAAAATAATTGAGCAACTTTGTTTTCCTGTTTAAAATGAAAATTGGTTGCCGGAAGATCCTGCCAGCAATCGAAACAAACATACTTCTCCTGCGACACCAGACGTTTCCCGCAGGCAACACACAGTTCGGGGAAAAACAAACCTAAAAAATCGGAGATATTTTGTTTGAGCCGGTTCATAACTGAAAGATACAAAATTATGTATTCAACCATTTAATAATAAGTTAAAAATTACTTCCCTTATCTCTCTCGTATTCCGTTGAGGAAATCATCTCCAAAGGTTGTTGCGTTCCAGGCAACCTTTTTTTCTATAGCGAATAGGTATTTACGCCAGATCAGGCGTCATATATAAAAGCCAATAAACGAATGACTTACTATTTTAGTTAGCTAAAATGTTACATAATTCTTTTTCACAACATACAAAAGTCAGTTATTTGGTCAGATATATTATTAATTTTGAAAGCTTTGTTGAATTAAAAAACCTAAAATAACCAATGGCCATATTTAAACGTTTTGGTAACTACCTTCGAAAAAAATTGTTACTGATTATTTTTATCGGATTTATACTTGGTATTGCTGTTGCCCTATCTTCTACTAAAGTCATCGAAGCAACCTCAACAAACGAATCGTGCGAAATGTGCCACGTACATCCTCATGTTTTTGATTCGTGGAAACTTTCTGTGCATCATGAAAACCGAATAGGTATGCATATTGGATGTGTAGAATGCCACCTTCCTCCGAAAGGACAAGGCTACTTGAAAGAAAAGATTAAAGCTTCGGCACGCGATGCTTATGGCTATGTTTTTAAAGACAGTGCCGATTTTAACTGGGAAGCTAAATCTACGCTGGAACAGGCTCAGCATTTTGTTTTTGAAGAATCGTGCATCAATTGCCACAATAATTTATTCCCGCTCACACTTACTAATGAAGGTCAGGAAGCTCATCTTTATTATTCGCAAAACGAAGAAGAACTGCGCTGTATAAATTGCCATCTGCATGTTGGACATTATGATCCTAATGCCTTGCATGCCAAGAATGTTGAATTTGGAAATGCCGGTAATGAATCAAAAGAAAAATATACATCTGCGGCAGATGTAGCCGGGCATAACGATTATACAGAAACCATTCCGGGAACAACCATCGCATTTAACATGAAAGCAATTCCGGGCGGAAGCTTCGAAATTGGTAGTCCTGAATCGGAACAGCTTCGTGAGAGCGATGAAGGCCCTCAGAAAACTGTGAATGTGAGCTCATTTTTTATGGCCGAAATAGAAGTGAGCTGGGACGAATATCTGGCATTTTATAGTGCCACTGCTGCCGAAGGAAGATCAACCGATACTGAAGGTTCGCGCACTCAGGCCGATGTTGATGCAATTTCAGGTCCAACACCACCTTATGGGCAACCCGACCAAAACTGGGGACTGGGGAGCCGACCGGCAATTACAATGAGTTACCATTCGGCAGAAACCTATTGTAAATGGTTATCGCAAGTTACCGGCAAAACATACCGACTGCCAACTGAAGCAGAATGGGAATATGCAGCCCGCGGAGGTACAGAAACGCCTTTCTTTTTCGAAGGCCAACCAAAAGATTTTAAAGACAAAAATTTTATTGGAAAATTATTTGGCAAAGGAAGCGACCTTATTAATAACTACGTCGTTTACGAAAAAAACAGCAGCCTGAAAACTGCCAAACCGGATGTGGTTGAGCCCAATCCGTTCGGACTGAAAAACATGCTTGGTAATGCAGCAGAATATTGCGCAGACTGGTACTCCGAAGATGCTTATTCAAATTTAAATGATGGAGTTACCGATCCAAAAGGACCGGCTTCGGGTGACGAGCATGTTATTCGGGAGGGACATTTAAAAGCCCTGTTGGCGAAGTAAGAAGTGCTGCACGCGATTACACTAAAACCGAAGAATGGATGAAAACCGATCCGCAAATGCCAAAAAGTATCTGGTGGTTATCGGACTGTAATTCGATTGGTTTTAGAGTGGTGTGCGAATTTGATGAGAAAACCGGAAAATGACTTATATATTTTGAATCCTAAATTCAACTAAAACATTAGTATCATGAGTAACAACAATTTTTCAAGAAGGAAATTTTTAGCCGGAGCAGCCACAGTTGGTGCAGCAGGCGCAATGGGAATGGGAACTTTATCATCGTGCTCTGGCGGAGGCTCTTCTGCAAGCGCCGAATACGATTGGGTAAAAAGAGAGTACAAATATCCACCAATGCTTGACCAGGTTCCGGGTGGAACAGTTCTGAAAGCCGGGATTGTTGGTTGCGGCGGACGCGGAACCGGTGCAGCTCTTAACTTTTTGGAAGCCGGTGGTTCAACCGTTCAGGTAACTGCTCTGGCTGATGTTTTTCAGGACAGATTAGACAGCTGTGTGGAAAGAATCAAGAAAGAATCGGGACAGGAAGTTCCTGCCGAAAACTGTTTTGTTGGTTTTGATGCTTACGAAAAAGTACTCGATTCAGGTGTTGATATTGTAATTCTGGCAACACCACCAAAATTCCGCCCACAGCAATTCGAAGCAGCTGTTAAAGCACGCAAGCACGTATTTATGGAGAAACCTATTGCTGTTGATCCGGTTGGAATTCGCCAGGTTTTAGCCGCAGCTAAAATGGCCGATGCTGCCGGATTAAAAGTGGTTACGGGTACTCAACGCCGCCACCAGCATAAATATCTAGATGTATATAAAGAACTCAGCAATAACGCAATTGGCAAACTCACCACTGCCGAAGTATATTGGAATGGTGGTCAATTGTGGTACAGAAACAGCAAGCCCGAATGGAGCGAAATGGAATGGATGATTCGCGACTGGGTAAACTGGTGCTGGCTTTCGGGCGATCATATTGTTGAACAACACGTGCACAATATCGATGTAGCCAACTGGTTCTTTGGCAAACACCCTATAAAAGCGCTTGGTTTTGGCTCACGTCAGCGACGCCCAACCGGCGATCAGTACGATAATTTTGCCATTCGTTATGAACTCGACGACGGACGTCAGATTTTAAGTACATGCCGTCAAATTAATGGCTGTACAAATGCGGTAAACGAAGTTATGCATGGCACAAAAGGAAAAGCATTTACTTCTCAGGGAGGCACAGCAACAATTACAGATGTGGATGGCAATAACCTTTTCTCGTACGAAGATCACGAAACCAGTCCATACGTGCAAGAGCACAAAAACCTGATCACCTGTATCCGTGAGGATATTCCGTTTAACGAAGCCGAAGAAACTGCTAATTCAGTAATGGTGGCAATTATGGGCCGTGTTTCGGCATATACAGGAAAAGAAGTTACCTGGGATGAAATGATGAACTCGGACATGAAGCTTGGCCCGGATACCTTCATCATGGGTGATATTGGTTACATGCAAGATGCCAGTGTTCCTGTTCCGGGAACAGTTGACAGAGAATAGAATTGTAGCCACTTTTAAGATTAATCAATCAATCCATAATAAACCTTCGGCCTTGGTCGGAGGTTTTTTTGGCACTATACTTGTTTTAGCATTACAAACGAAGTATAATTTAAAAGTCTATTTGCTATGAAAACAATTGAAAAGAAACAAACAATTACCTTCAGAAAAATTTCAGCATTTTTATTAATAATTGTAGCTGGTATTTTTGCTTCATGCGAAGGTCCTGTTGGACCTCCGGGGATGCCGGGAGAAGATGGTTACAATTTTGTTGGAACCACTTTCGAATTTACCGGTGATTTTACACCCGGAAACAATTACCAAATGTTTTTTAATTTTGAGGATAATGGATTCGATCCCTACGAATCGGATGTGATTTTAGCTTATATTTTGTGGACCAATGAGGATGGATTGGACTTTTGGCGTCCGCTTCCACAAACTGAGTATTTCCCATCGGGTGCTATTTTGGAGTATAATTTCGATTTTACCGGTGATATCCCCAACGAACGCATTGTAGATATGTCGGTATTTTTAGGGGGAGATGTAGATTTAGCCAGCTTATCAACCGATTACACTTTGGATCAAACGTTCAGGGTAGTAGTTGTTCCGTCCGATTTTATCAGTCTGGCAGATGTAAATGCCAATGATTTGAATTCAATATTGAATTCATCTAATATACAGTTAAAATCATTAGGTGCAATTGAGCCGGGATCGTTTATAGATACCAGTCTTGAAATAAAATAATCAGAAAATCATAGAATATCAAACCGCTAATCAGAAACTGATTAGCGGTTTTTTTTATTCTTTATCAAAAGAAATAATTACCAAAACCTAGCCTTTATTTTTAATCTCCTCAAGCCGTTTTTCATTCAGAATAGTAAGTACATTTTTGTCTAAAGAGATGATTCCCATATCCTGAAATTCTTTTAATATACGCGATACACTTTCCCTTGAGGTTCCAACCAAGGAGGCAATTTCGGTTTGTGTAAGATTCAGTACGAACGGATTTTCGCCGTAAACTTCACGCGCAAAGTAACTAATTGCATTGGCCACACGGCCAGGTAATTGTTGCTGAACATTATTTACCAACCGATCAAAATAATTCATTTCATCGGTAAAAACTGTTGAAAGGACCTTTAGGCCAAACTCGCCATTCTTTTTAAGCAGCTCCGTAAAACACTGCCGATCGATAAAACACACCTCTGATTTGGTGAGTGTTACTGCTGAATAATAATTTGTTTTTGTATCCTTGTTCAAATTCTGCAAGCCCAGATAGGCTCCTTTTTTTGAAATACCGAAAATAAAATCCTTGCCCCCGGCTCCTCTTTTTATCAATTTTACAAATCCTTCACGTAAATAAATGATATGTTGCACCGGGCCACCTTCTTTAAAAATAAGCTCACCTTTATCGTATATCGTTCTCGAACAGCCCTCTTCAAGTGCGCATAACTCATTGTTGTCCAACACCGAAACAGCATTCGATTTCAGCGTGCAATCTACGCATGTATTAGTCATTAAATTCATAAGAAAGATCTGATTTGTAATTAATATCACAAGTATACGAGATTTATTTCACAATGGTTTATGAACCAATGATCTTTATTGAGCGTATACTTGTAAAAAGTAAAATATCATGAATAAATTATTAACACTTGCTTGCTACAATTTAGGTCTTTGGGGAATTTTGGGATTCTTTGCTACAATCATTTTGGGCTTCGTAACGTGTTGTGCCAATTTATCATCCACCGTATTTTATACCGCTCTGATTGTGTTTGCATCGATTGGCCTTGCAGCAACTACAATTTGTGTTGTTCGCGGATGTAAAAAGCAGCATCAGTAAGACGGACAGGAAACAATAACCTACCCGACATTTGTTTGGTGCAGGAAGATTATGTGTTATTAAAACCGTTCCAGTTTCGGATATTCTTCATGCCAGGCTTTCCAGCCACCATCAAGCGAATAAACATGTGTGTATCCCAAAGTCATCAGCGTTTTTGTTGCCAGTGCCGACCGGCTTCCACTGCGGCAATATAAAATTATAGTATCGTCCTTTTTGGGCACTGCATGTCTAAATCCTTCCCACACCGCTTCTTTGGCAATGTGCGATTCAAGCACACCACGCTGCACTAAATACGCACCGGGCACATGTCCTGCATGGTATTCGTCCGCTGTGCGAACATCAAGCAAAATATAATCGGGTTTGCGATTTTTTAATCCATCCATATATTTCTCGTGAAATCCATGTAAATCAATTACTTCAATTTGCTGCTTAGCTTCAGCAACTAATTCTTTATAACCGTCATAAACCTTTTTCTCCTGGGCAGTAGCTGCCAACATAAAACCTACCATCACCAAAATGAGAGTTCCCATCTTCTTCATATCATGAAATTTTTTGTTAAACAGATTAAACCAAGCACACAGAATTCATCAATATTAAGTCCATGAATTGTGTTAGTTTCAAATTAATCTTTTGAAGCTTGAAGGTAAAAAGAATTTCTACCCTATTTAAGGTTTCGTATTCGTAATTCGGTTTTGTTTTGATTTTTTAATAATTCAGCCAGCTCATCGGTATTTGTCTCGCCAAAATGATACGGATAAAGTACTTTAGGCTGAAACATTTTGGTAGCATCGGCCACCATTTCCGGAGTCATTGTATAAGGTAAATTCATGGGCAGAAACGCCACGTCGATGTCTTTTAGCCCGGCCATTTCAGGAATATTTTCGGTATCGCCGGCAACATAAACTTTTTTATCGCCAAAGTGCAGCACATAACCATTACCAACTCCTTTGGGGTGAAAAGGCTGCCCGGCATCGCGTTCGTGTTTAATATTATAAGCCGGTACTGCATCAACTTTTATTCCGGCGAATGTTCCCGACTCGCCATTGCTAAGCACCGCTGTTCCGGCGTATTTTTCGTTGCAGGTTTTGGTGAGCACCACCTGAGTTCCCTCTTTCTTAACTGCATCAATTGCTTTTGCATCCAAATGATCGCCGTGCTCGTGTGTTATCAAAACCAAATCGGCTTTTGGCATGGTAGCATAATCGGCATACCACGAAACCGGATCAATATGAATCACTTTCCCGTCAAACTCCATCATCAGTGTCCCGTGTGCAATAAAAGTAATTTCCAGCTCCCCTTCCGAGGTTTTAAATACATCCTTTTCAAATTGCTGAGCCTGTGCAAAAACAGTAAATACAAGTAGTACAATCAGTGTAACTATAATCTTCATAACCTATCTTTTTAAATTTACTGTAAGATAGGTATAAAATCATTTTTCTGCATCCTGTTTAATAGAAAACAGAACATTTGTGCTACAACGGCACATCAAATTATTTTTACTTTCGAAACAAAAACCTAAAACTATCTACTATGAAAAAGTTATTTATGCTGTTTATCTTAATCAGCATGTTTTTTACCCTTTCGGCAAAAGAATATTCGTTGGATTCGCCATCGGGAAGAATTCAGATTAAGGTAAATGTTAATGAAACGGTTACCTACTCGGTGTTGCTAAACGGAACTGTAATTGTGGCACCATCGCCAATCTCGATGGAGCTTTACGACGGCACCGTTTGGGGCGTGGATGCCAAAGTGAGAAAAGCAAAAACCAACAACGTATCGCAGGAACTTACTCCGGTTGTTCAGCGGAAATATGCCACAATAAAAGATGAATATAAGGAACTGACATTAACAGTTAAAGGTTACGCACTTAAATTCAGAGCCTACGACGAAGGTGCTGCCTACCGTTGGGTGTCGGATAAGGATGGCGAGTACAAAGTGAAAAGCGAGCTGGCCTCTTTTGTTTTCCCGGCCGACAACAAACTTTGGTTTCCGGAAGAAGAAAGTATGATGACCCACCAGGAACGCGAATACCTGCGCGAAACCCTGTCGAATATTGGCAGCGAACGTTTTGCTTCAACCGGGTTGCTGGTTGATTGCGGAAACGGCGTAAAAACTTATATTTCGGAATCGAGCCTGATGGATTACCCGGGGATGTTTTTACGTGGCAGCGACGAGAACAAATATGCATTGGTGGGTAAATATCCAGGGGTTGTTTTGGAAACTGAACAGCTAAGCGACCGCGATGTAAAACCCACAAAATATGCCGATTATATTGCTGAATGCAACGGGCCTCGCGAATTTCCGTGGCGTGCCATGATTATTACCGAAAATGATGCCGAGCTGGTAGAAAGCGAAATGATTTACAAACTGGCTCCTGAACAGAAAATAGAGAATACCGACTGGATTAAACCGGGAAAAGTAGCCTGGGACTGGTGGAATGCCAACAACATTTACGGTGTTGATTTTGTGGCCGGTGTAAATAATGAAACCTACAAATATTACATTGATTTTGCATCGAAATACGGGTTGGAATATATCATTCTGGACGAAGGCTGGTATGTACTTTCGGATATTATGCAGAAGGAAAAAGATATAGATGTAAAAGAGCTGGTTGACTACGGAAAAGAAAAAAATGTGGACATTATTCTTTGGGTGGTTTGGAAAGCGATGGATGACAAACTGGAAGAATCGCTCGATCAGTTTCAGGAGTGGGGCGTAAAAGGTATTAAAATGGACTTTATGCAACGCGACGACCAGTGGATGGTAAACTTTTACGAGAAAATTGCCCGCAAATGTGCCGAGCATGAATTGCTGGTTGATTTCCACGGAGCATACAAACCAAGTGGGCTCGACCGCGCTTATCCTAACGTAATTTCGTACGAAGGAGTGAAAGGAATGGAAAATGCCAAATGGTCGAATTTACCCGATCCGGAACTCGATGTAACCTTGCCTTTTATTCGTATGGTTGCCGGCCCGATGGACTACACTCCGGGAGCAATGATCAACAAAACCAAAACGAATTTCACGCCGGTATTTACCGAGCCAATGAGCCAGGGAACACGCTGCCACCAGCTGGCTTTGTACCCTGTTTTTGAGAGTCCGCTGCAAATGTTGGCCGACAATCCATCGAACTATTACCGCGAACCGGAATGTATGGAATTCCTTGCTGCAGTGCCGGCAGTTTGGGACGATACCAAAGTGCTGGAAGCCAAAGTTAGCGACTACATTGCTGTGGCACGCCGCTCGGGCGAAACCTGGTATGTGGGTGCGTTAACCGATTGGGATCCGCGTGAAATGGAATTAAAACTAGATTTCCTTGGCGATGGAACGTACACCATGAAAGTGTGGAAAGACGGTTTGAATGCCGATAAACACGCTGCCGACTTTGCACAGGAAACAGTAGAAGTAACTTCCGATTCAACCGTAAAAGTTAAAATGGCTCCCGGTGGTGGCTGGGTGGCTATCATTGAGAAGAATTAGTTTCGAGTCGCGAGACACGAGTTTCGAGTATACAAGGATGCCATCCCTCTGAGTTAACTCAAAAACGGATGGCATCCTTTTTTTAATAATAGTCGCCCGCTGAATTATTTTGTATTAGGTAAGATACCTGCCAGTTACTTTTCTTGCAGCATGAATTTTACATTAAAAACGATCGTTTTATCCATAAACTCTGGAATATTCAATTTTGGTAGTTGGAGAATTACCCTTTTTACTTCGCGGTTGAATTTATTTTGTGCGTCCAAAACTGTTGTATCATTCGCTTCATTTTGTTTATAAGCTACAACAATCACCTCGTCAACTGGTGTTGCTCCTTTAATAACTTTTTCATCAGCAGAGATAATGCTCCCACTGCTATTCACCTTGACATAGATTTTGCTAACACCAGTAGCATTGGCTTCGACCAACTCCTTTGGATATTTAATCTTTTGTGCAATGAACTTTCGCAAATCCATAATGGAAGCTATATCAGACAATTTTGTTCTAATAAGTATCACGCCATCTTTCCCTTCTTCACCAAAAGTTTCAATGGCTGAAGCATCTTTCAGAACGTTGATTGATTGAATATTTCCAGGATCAATATCATCCATATCGCCGGTGTATTTTTCACCGTCGAGAAACATCAACGGCGACTTTCCATCCAAACCGGCCGAACCTTTTAATCTGATAACTACAGCGCCATCTTTAGCTTTTGGTCCATACCGTTTGGTGGCATTTTCGTTTTTCAGTACTTCTACTGATTCGATGGTTTCCGGATCGATATCATCTATATCTCCGCCGTAGGGTATGCCGTCAACAATTACCAAAGCGTCGCTTATTTCTTTTTTAACAGCATTCTTGGTTGTTATAATAATTACCCCGTTTTTACCTTTATCGCCATACAAACTGGTGGCTGATTCGTCTTTCAAAACAGAAATGGATTCAATATCTTCAGCGGAAATATTCGCCACATTGCCCATTTCCTTGCCATCAACAAAATAGAGGGGAGCTTCTCCCGAAGTGGTCTCAAAGCCCAGCTTCTCAATATCGATCTTTGGCAAATTGTCCTTGTTTTGCACCCCATAACCAATCACTTTCACTTCATCCTTTTTTCCACTACCATCGGCTCTAAGTTGTACATAAATCTCTGATTTTCCATCAATTGCAACTTCCTTCGCGGCGTAGCCAATCATTTTAAAAACCAGTGTATTTTTTTCGTCGGTTTCAATTTTATAGTTGCCTGAGAAATCAGAAACAGTACCAACTGTGGTTCCTTTTACCAGAACCATTGCGGCTGGAATACCATCACCGTCTTCGTTGGTAATCTTTCCGGTAACGGTGTGTTCCGGTTTAACCACAACCCCGTTGGGCGATTGTTGCGATTCGATATCACTTTTAGTCAACACCACATTGATTTTCTCTTTGCTGGCCGGAACTTTCCGGAACTCGTAACCCAGCATATTAAAAACAAGCACAGCATCTTTGTTGGCTACTTTTATCTCGTAGTTGCCCGAAAAGTCTGAAATGGTGCCGGTAGTAGTTCCTTCGATCAACACTGCCACTGCCGAAAGAGGTTCACCCTTGTTGTTGGTGATTTTACCACTTACAACCGTTTCTTCAGACGATTTTTCAATTCTATCTAATTGAAGAAATAATTGTTCCTTCGATTTCCCAGTGTCGTTTGTTATTTGAACAGAACCATAGCCATCCTTTGTTACCAAAAAGGTGTTTTCATTAGCTTCCGGTGAAAACCTGAACTTTCCATCCGAATTAGTTTCATCAACCAACTCGCCTTTGCTATTATAAATATTTACCCCATGCAACACGGTTCCATCTTCGTTCACAACAACGCCACTAAATGTAACCAAATGCTTTACAAGCACTGTTTCTCTTGATTGTTCTACGTCAATATTCGATTCCTGTAACACTTCGGTTCGTACTTCTTTGTTCGACAAACCCATAATCAAAATGGCCAGCAGGGGGAGCACAACCAGCTGTTTCAGCAGGCTGTAACGGTTTTCTGTTTTCTTTTTCATCATAATAATACGGTTTTTTAGTTGTGAGCCGTTAAGCGCATTCAAAAAGGGAGCCACTCCTTTTTTATGCGCTAAACCTACCATGGCCAATTGATAAGCTTCGGCATTATGTTTTTGGGCTACCTGATCATCGGTCAGGTACTCCAGATTATTTCTCATGGCATCTCTCACCAACCATGCAAAAGGGTTAAACCATTGAAGTAGGAACAAGAATTCGGCAAAAAGAATATCGAGAGTATGACGTTCCCTTACGTGAATCATTTCGTGATCGATGATCATTTTCAGATTTGGATTTTTCAACGTTTTTTCCGACAACACAATTCTTGAGAAGAACGAGAACGGGTGAACATCCTTTCCGGTTAGATTTACTTCGGCCCCGAACAATTCTTTTAGTCGGCTAAAACGGATAATCTTCATGGCTCTGAGGTGTCCGATCAACAAATGGCAGAAAAATACTACTATTCCTAGTGCATAAATCGCCAGTAAATAATGATACCACTCCAAAGTAAATTGCGTTTGGGGAGCTGTAGTTGCTTCAGGCAGGAAGGCAAAACTGTTTGCTGCCGCTGCCGGAATTTCCTTAATGTAATTCACTTTGGTAAATGTTACCAGTGGAATTAAAAAACTGATCAAAAACGAAACGGGTAAATAAATCCGGTTAAAAAGGAAATGTTTCTGGTGCTGGAACAAGGCCAGGTAAGCCATATAAAAAGCTCCCAGGGCCATTGCCGCTTTTCCGATATATAGCAAAATATCTTCCATTACTTTTTGTGTTTAATAAGGTTAACCAGTTCGTCGATCTCGTCTTCCGACAGGTTTTTCTCCTTTACAAAAAAGGCTACTGCACTTTTGTATGAGTTATCGAAATAGTCGCTTACCACCTGGTTCATAAACGAACGGCGGTACTCTTCTTTCGAAATAAGCGGAAAATACTGGTAGGTGTTGCCGTATTGTTTAAAACCGATAACACCTTTGTCTTGCAACAAACGCACCAACGATGAAATGGTGTTGTAATGTGGTTTCGGATCGGGATATAACTCAACAATATCTTTTACAAATGCTTTTTCCAGATTCCAGAGGATCTTCATCAACTCCTCTTCCTTTTTTGTTAGTTTTTTCATTTTAGCAACTTTATGTTATTCCGAACGAAGAGAAGAATCTGTAACAACAGCGAACATTAGCAACAGATTTCTCAGTCATTCTTCCTTCGAAATGACAGTTATTGAATTACAACGACAAACATACAACTGATTTTTCAGTTTTGCAACTGTTTTTTCAGTTATTAAACGTGTTTTTCCGTTTTTCAGATCCAAAGAATTCTTACACTTCACTGTTTACGGGCTTTAAAGCGCGAAATAAAAAATGCCGTTCTTAAAACAGAACAGCATCTAATATTAATATTCTAGCGTATTATTTTAGAATTCTCCACCACCCATATCCATTCCGCCGTCGCCACCGCCACGGTTTCCATTATCTTCTTTAAAGTTGTTAATCTTGTAACTCAAGGTAAGCATTACTACACGTGGTTCACGCTCAAAACGAAACCAGCTTTCAAAGTTGTCGCCATAACTTGTCCGTTCAAAACCAGCTGTTCCTAACGGATCGCGAACGCTAACTGTTGCCGAAAGTTTTTTATTCATAAACTCCTGGCGATACGAGATATTCGTAAAGAACATGGCAGCACTTTCACCCTGTGCAGACGTTGATGGTCCTCTAAAAAAAGCATTTAGCTGAAAACGTGAATTTTCTGAAAACTTGAAAGTTGTATTCATTCGTCCGCCCCAGTTGGTACTTTGCCTGTCGATGGATTCGCCATTTAGCTCACCGGTAATTTTATAATCGTAAACATTTACACTTGCGTTTACGATTAACCACTTCTTATAACTCAGGTTTCCGGTAACTTCAAGACCGGTTGAATAATCTTTATCAAAATTGTCGGTGTACAAATAAGTAATACCATCATCTCCAAGTTCCTGAAAGCGGTCTATTTTATTGTTGGTTACCCTACGAAACAAATCGGCTGAAATAAACGACCGTGTTTCTCCAAACCGTTTCATTACACCTAACTCATACGAATTGGTGTATTCTGGTTCCAAATCGGGGTTACCAAAACGAATGGTATAGCGGTTGTAATAATTGGGAGTAGGATCAAGATCGCGGCCACTCGGGCGATTAATTCTTCGGCTGTAACTTGCTGTTGCGTCTGCGGTTTTTGCAACCGGGTACGAAAAGTGGGCTGTTGGGAATAAGTCGAAACGATTTAACGACGAAACATTATCGGCGCTGGTATTTTGTATCTCGCGTGCAGTTAACTCTCCGCGCAAACCGGCCATGTACGCGAATTCACCAATTTTATTACTATAAGTAGAATAAACGGCGTGTATATCGCGCTGAAAATCGGTAGTACTTGAATATTCATCATTAATAATCCACGAGCCACTTGCCTGGTCGAAATCACGAAATTCAAGTGATTCAATTTCACTTTCCAATCGTCCCTGGTAACCGGCTTCAAATCGGCCATCTTCACTAAACGGATAGGTATAATCAAGTTTTAAACGCAGATCTTGCTCGTCTTCTGTTTCCAGTGTTGAGACATTTGACAAATACTCTTCGCCGGGATTAAAATTCTCGTCGGCCAGTATTTCTGCTTCAATTTCATTGTCGGTTCCCGTTTCATCTGAATAGAAAGCCGTGGCTTCAAGCCGGTGTCCTTTATCATCAAACTTATGCTGAAAATTCATATTGAGCGTGTAAAAGTCGTTGTTGCGTTCCGATGTTTCTTCACTGATTGAACGAATGAGTTCCGAAGCCGGCACTGTATAATTCTCTGTCCGGCCACCACCTTCACTGCCTCGTTCCGATGTTCCGGTTTCTCCCGAGAGTGTTAATGTTGTCGCGTTGCCCAAATAAAAATCGGCTCCACCTTTAAAACGATGACCTCCACGAATCCACTTACGATCACCACCCATTTCCAAAAATTCAGTTGTATCGTTATAAAACGTTTCGCGTTCCAAAGCCATATTCCCATTATTAATCTCATCGCTCCAGTCGGCACCAAAAAACAGGTTCAGTTTTTCAAAACGGTAGTTCAGCATAAAATCGCCACGGTACTTTTCACCTGTTCCAACACTGGCGTTTACAATGCCGTTCAATCCGTTCATCGAGTTCTTTTTCATTACCAGGTTAATTATACCTGCTGCACCATCGGGTTCATATTTTGCCGATGGGTTAGTAATAATTTCAATGTTTTCGATTGCTGAAGAAGGAATTTGACGCAATGCATCGCTACCGCTTAAAACACTTGGCCTTCCATCAATAAGAACGGTAAAATTTCCCGATCCGCGCAACGATACATTTCCTTCAATATCAACTTGAACTGAAGGTGTATTTTCCAGAACATCAACTGCTGTTCCACCAATAGCACTAATTACCTGGCTTACATTTACTACTTTCTTGTCGAGCTTATATTCCACTGCAGCTTTATCAGCTACCACATTAACCTCGCCGATTGCAACGGTTGAAGGTGCAAGATTGATCTCGCCAATATCGTGAACACGGTTGGCACGTTCTAGCTTAATGTCTACAACATTTTTCTCATCAAAACCGATGAAGTTTGCCACCAGGTAATAATTACCGTAATCCAGATTCTCTATTTCAAAAACACCTTTATCATTGGTTATTCCACCGGTAACAAGAGTAGAATCGGTCTCATTATAAACGGCGATATTGGCAAATTCCATTGGAGCTTCCGACTTTTTATCAACGATCATTCCAGTGATCCTTCCCTTTCCGTCATCGCTTGGGTCATCCTCTTTTACAGGATCTTCAACTGATGCATAAGATTTTACCCCCACAATTATGAGGACTATTAATATTACGTTCTTCAAGTACTTCATGGCTTTCTAAATTGTTTCCTTTTGCTCTATTTGTATATTAAGACCGTTTATTCTGCTTTTAGTTTAATCACAAGGTGTTAATTAGTTGTTAACGCAATAAAACTGGTAAATACCAGATTTAAAATGGGGTTGAAGTATCATGCTCTGACGGTTATAAATTGTAGCAAAACATGCTACTGAAAGTTTGCTATAAAAAAATGCCACCCTCCCGGATGGCATTTTACCAAAACTTAAAATCTATGGAAAAAGTGCCTTCTGCTACTTAATCCAAGACGGGCGCAAAAATAATGCGATTGGGCTTTCTTACAATGGAGCGTAACCGTTAGGTTCTTCTTTTTAATATATTTTAAGATTTAGGTTACGTGAATGTAATCAAATCAGCTTAGAAGGTATAACTATTTTTCAGCCGATACTTTGTTATACCTATTGGTTCGCTTAACTTTGTTATGTTCCTGTCTTATTAAAACTACTTATCATGAACGAACAAGTAAATCAATCCCAATACCCACCATCTAACTACCTGGTATTTGCCATTCTGGCTACCATCTTTTGTGGTAAAATATTTGGGTTAGTAGCCATTATTTTTGCTGCCCAGGTAAATTCACATTGGAGTGCCGGAAATTATGACGCCGCACTATCAGCAAGTAGAAATGCAAAATTGTGGGCATGGATTTCAGTTGCCGCAGGTATAGCCTGGGCTTTAATTTTTACCATGCTTGCAGTGTTTGGCGCACTTGCAGGTCTTATGCAGGGCGCTTTTGATTTTTAAAAGATGAAAAAAACAATCAACAGCATACTGCTACTCGTAATTATTGGGGTAGCAGTTCTTTTTTTTGTACTCGACCCCGCCCGGCATACGATATTTCCGCAGTGCCTGTTTCATTCGCTAACGGGAGGCTACTGCCCGGGATGTGGATCGCAACGTGCTTTGCACAGTTTATTACACCTTGATTTTGCAGGTGTGGTTGGGTATAATTTTCTGTTTCTTCCAGCAGCTCTTTTTATACTGTATCACTACACACATCCATTACTAAACAAGGCTTTTAACTGGAAACTTCCGAACCTGTTTTACAAGAAACTAACGCCCTTGATTGTCTTAGCCATAGTTGTTCTGTTTTGGATTGCACGAAATCTGCCGTGGTATCCGTTTAATGTGTTGGCACCTGAAGTATAGGCACAAAAAAACGGATGTGAAAACACACCCGTTTTATATAATTAACTTGGTTAGGATTGCTTCACGAATGAAGCATCATTTAAATAATCGTAACATTTTTCAACACCTTCAAACTGAGTCATACTTCCGTCTCTGATTCCTTCCAGTTCCACATAGAAACCTTCCAAACCATTTTCGTAAGCCTTGTTAAAGATGTTTTCAAAGTTCATCATCCCCGACTGGCCAAGTACAGAACGGTCTTTTATATGCAGTACAGGGAATCTTCCGGCATACTTTTCAAAGTATTCAAGCGGATCGTTAGCACCCATTACGGTCCAGTACACATCCATTTCAAAGAATACCAGATTTGGATCGGTACCATTCAGAAACAAGTCGTAGATTACATCGCCCACCGGCATCCAGGGATTATGCGGTTTATCCTTGTCTTCCGGTTTTACAACGCGTCCGAATTCCATATTATGGTTGTGATAACCAAATTTAATTCCGGCCGATTTTGCTATCTCACCGGCATGGTTAAACGATTCGCAAACCACTTTTGCTGCATCATGCGTTGGCACATTTGGCATCATTGGCTGAACCAAAGTTTTTACACCAAATTTTTCATGGTCTTCAACAGTTTGTTTCCAGAAATCGGATAACTCTCCCAGTTTGTCTTTCGTAATATCACGGGTAGGAGGATTAACGTGTGATCCTGTAATTTTCAACCCCGCATCATCAGCCAGTTTACGGTATTCCTCAACAGAATACTCGCCCATTCTGCGATTGCCATAACCCGCCAGCTCAATGGTACTGTAACCAATATCTTTTATTTTCTTCAAGCCATTAGGAACATCGGCATTCAGTTCGCGCATTACTGAATAAATTTGCAAACCTATTTCCTTTCCACCCATGCCTACCATAGAGGCGGCAGTTGCAGGCTTCAATGAACCAGCTACCATACCACCGGCAGTAAGCAGCCCCATCTTCTTTAAAAATTCTCTTTTATCCATAAGGTTTTTGGTTGATTTATAACTTATAAGAACCGCGATAATCGTAATTATACAAACGATGGTTCCATGCTTCTTTATCGGTTCCAAAGCTATGTGTTGCGGGATCCCAATTAACGGGACGTTGCATTTCAGTAGCCATGTTTCCTAAGCAACAAGTTATTGCCGTGCTTGCACCCACTTCAACCGACGCAATTGGTTTTTGCCTTGAATGTACACAGCTGATGAAATCTTCCATATGTGGAGAACTGATTTCGAAGCTACCTCCACCCTCTTTTTGTGCTTTCTGCATTTCCTCAAACATTTTTTTACGTTCTTCCGGAGTCAGATTTTTCGGACGTCTTCCTCTTAATTCATCAGGAACTAAATCTGATTTTGAACAAGCCAGGTAACCGCGCGCTACTTCAATCCAACCGTCGTCGCCAATAAACTTAATCCCCTGAGCATTTGGCATATCTTCGAGGTACGGTTGTTCTGTCATTACAACACCGTTCAGGTATTTAAAGGTCATATAGTCGGCTCCGTCAACACCTTTAGGAATAATCTCTGCAGGACCTGAACCATCCATGCCAATAGCAGCTTGTGCAATATCGAACATGTGCGCACCCCAGTCGGCAGTAAATCCGTTACCGGTTTCGCGGTACCAGCGCCATGCACCCCATAATTTTTCTCTTTCCGGCGGATTGAGCGAAATAGGAGGACAAAGATCTGAATGATAATGAATATTTGGATCATTCAATGGTCCCATCCAAAGGTTGAAGTTCAGGTTAGCCGGAACTTTCATCTCTGGTAAATCAAGAGGAGATGGTGGGTCGCCAACTTTTGCGTAAACTTTATCGATATGGCCAATAGCACCGCTTTGAACCAGTGCAATAGCTTTTTGGAATTCAGCGCTAGAACGTTGCTGGCTTCCTACCTGTACAACTCGTTTTGTATCGTTTGCCACACGTACCATTTTTTCCGCTTCGGCAATGGTAAAAGAAAGTGGCTTTTGAACATATACATCTTTACCAGCCTGGCATGCATGAATTGTCATTAAAGCGTGCCAATGGTCAGGAGAACAAACTTCTACTGCATCAATGTCTTTGCGCTCAAGCAATTCTTCGTATCGTTCATACTTATCTACGCGAGGCGCCAAGCCCAACGATTCCTGCCATTCCTCAACAGTGCGCTTAAAACGTTCTGTTTTCATACTATCAACATCGCAACCGGCAACTACTTCCACTCCGGGAACTGCCGAGAAACTACGGAAGTCATTCATTCCCTGCTGTCCAAGGCCAATGAATCCCATTGTTACTCTGTCGCTGGGAGCAATTTTAATTCCGTTGATTGTCCAACTGGGAAGGATGGTCAAACTGGATAAGCCAAGTGCTGAAAGCCCAAGAAATTTCCTTCGATTTAATTGATTTGATTTCTTTGAATCCATAGGTTTAGATTTTTTTATTAGTGATCAATTATTTTTCAAAATTCGACACAAGATAATTGAATTTGTCAAATAGACGCAATGAAAATAATAAAAATACAGTTCCAATTGCATTATCTTAAATTTTCTACAAAACGTTAAGCGAAAAAAGAAATTGCTGAACTGGCTTTTTAAGTTCCTCAAAATTTGAATAATGAACCAAATTAATAGCCTCGCAGCCTGCGATCATAGCAGATAAATTGGTTTTGGCCCCTTCACGAAATAGACAAAGTACCGGTTTGCCCATTTCCACAGCCCGGCCAATTTCGTAGCCAACACCCATCGAAACTGTTGTTACTTCGGCCACAATTACATCGGAAGTTTGCAGCCATTCCAGGTCGCGATCGTGAATAAACTGATCGCTTGGTCCGTCATCGCCAACACTGGTTAATGCAGGATCTCCAACATGTTCAGTAAGTACTTCACCAAAGGTTTTTAGGTATTGAATAATCGTTTCGTACAGCACGGCATCCTGTCTCCCTCCGCGTATGGAACCGGCAAAATAAATTTTCATTGGTGTTTTATACATCTTTTGTTGTCTCGTTTCGTTGATCGGTGTTTAAATCCGGCGTTCCTTTTTCAAAAACAACACGTGTGCGCGGCAAACTCTCAGGATAATTTTTTTGGATAAACTCAATCATTTTTTCACGAATAAAAACCCGAAGATCCCAGGCTATTGGCGAATCTTTTGCACTCATCAAGGCACGTATTTCAACACCATATTCTTTGGTATCGGTAACTTGCAAAACGTTTACTCTTTTATCCCACAACGGTGTGCTGTTTAACAAGCGTGTTAATTCCGCTCGCAACGCATCGAACGGTACATGATAATCGGTATATAAAAACACGGTTCCCAAAATCTCGGAAGTATTGCGTGTCCAGTTCTGAAATGGTTTTTCGAAAAAATAGGTTGAAGGCACCACCAAACGGCGCTGATCCCAGATTTTTACCACCACATAAGTAAGAGTAATTTCCTCTATTCTTCCCCACTCATTTTCGATAATCACCACATCATCGAGACGAATGGGCTGCGTGATGGCAATTTGCAAACCGGCCAATACCGTAGCAATAAGCCTTTGCGCCGCAAAACCAATAATTATACCGGCAACACCAGCCGAGGCAAAAAGACTGATTCCCAGCTGCCTTACTTCTTCAAACAACATTAATGATGCTCCTATTGCAATTAAAACAATCATGAAATAAATGATACTTTCCATGATATTGAACTGTGTCAGGAATTTGCGCTCACGTAGATTATCTTCCTGCGAGGTGTCTAATTTTGAAAGGATAACTCTTTTAAAGCCACGCAAAATTGCCATTAAAGCCCAGGCGATACTTACGATCAGCAAAATTGAACCGGTTTTGTTAAAAAAGTTATAATAATCGGGCGATACCAACTCGTGTTTCTCCAAAAAACCTTTAAAAAATATTGCTACAAGCAGCAATATAACAGGGACAATAAACCGGATGAATCTTTTCATAATTAGTGCGTTTTATTTTGGTCAACGGTACTTTTAATATGTATATCACGTTGAGGGAATGGAATTTGCACTCCATTTTTGCGAAACTCATCATCAATGGCATAGCGCATTTCGCTCTTTGTGTTTTCTACCCAAAACGATTCGCGCACCCAAAAGAAGATTTGGAATTCCAATGCCGAATCACCAAAATTATTAAATCGCACAAAAGGTTTTGGAGCTGCTGAAACATTACCGTTTTTTGCTGCACAATCAAGAAGGATTTTAGTTACCAGTTTTGTATCAGATCCGTATGCCACACCCACATCAACTGAGAAACGGGTATTGTAATCCATGTGGCTCCAGTTGATTATTTTGTCGTTAACAAATTTCGAATTGGGCACCACCAAAATAATATCGTCGCGGGTTTTTAATCTCGATGTACGTAGGCCAATGTGGATCACTCGTCCCACCGTGCCATCCTGTATCTGAATAACATCGTTTAGCTGCAAGTTTCGCTCAACCAGCAGTACTATTCCCGAGGCTAAGTCGCTGAATAGCTGCTGAATACCAAATCCAACACCAACCAGCAATGCGGTGATACTGGCCAGCAACACAGAAACTTTCAGGCCGGAAGATTCTAAAAGAAAAATGATAATGATGACCCAAACGACATATCGAAGAATGAGATACACCGACCAGTATGAGCTCCGTTCGGATTCCTCTCTTTTAATAAAGCGCTTAAAAAAACGACGGATAATTTTTAGTGAAATTAGCGTAACCAGAATTACAACAAGTATTAAAAAGATGTTGTAAACGGTTAATGTAAAATCTCCTTTATTGTATAATTCAATATTTAAAATCTCTTTAAACGTCATAACTATTAATCAAACTATTGGAGTTAGAAAAGTACTAAAAACTAGCAGATTTGAAAAGTTTTAGAGGCGATATTGATTTTGTTTTATTTTTGAAATAATAAATGGAAAATATGGTTAAAAAAAAGGAGGTCTTTTTCAAAAAAACCTCCTTCTTTTTGTGTCTCACAAAAAATAGTATTAATTCACTCCAACTATCATCCCGGGCTTAAAATAAGCAGCATAGGCTGTTTCAGAATGCAATGCTTCTATCGTTTTCTTAATTCCTTTATCGTCGTTGATTGATGCTCTTATCGATCCTTTTTGATAATAAAAGCGCGAAACAATTTCGCTTTCCAGCAACTCACTAATTTCAGGTCTGAACATAGTTAAATCCTTATCCATATCCGGTTCAAGTTTCGCCTCCAGGGCTTCAAATTCTTCTTTTGCAAGTCCGTAGTATTTTTCACGTTTGGCGGTCTCCAACAATTCTTTCAAATCGTCTTGCGATGCTGATTCGTACTTAAACTCACGTTGTTCAAGAAAATCGGCAAACTGATTGTAAATATTATCAGTAATAGAAAATGCTTCCGGCTCCGGAATACTTTCGTTTTCGTTTGAATATTTTGTGGCAAAATTAAATATCATAAAACGAGTAACCAGCTCAATACTTAAATTGCTGAGTTTGTCACCATCAATTTTCACATCGGGAACCACTCCACCGCCGTCGTATACTTTACGGCCTTTTTTTGTGGTAAACTCGCTAATCAATGAATCCGGAATGTGACCGATACTTCCATCCTCGTTACGGTGCGAATAATCCAACGCCTGAATACAGCGGCCACTCGGAATGTAATATTTAGCTGTAGTAACTTTTAATTTGGTGTTGTAACTCAAATCGCGTGTTGTTTGCACCAATCCTTTTCCAAATGTGCGTGTACCAACAATAATTCCACGATCGAGATCCTGAATAGCTCCGGCTACAATTTCGGAAGCCGAGGCCGAACCACTATTAACAAGAACTGCAATTTTCATTGTAGTATCGATTGGTGTTGCGGTTGCTTTATACACCTTGTCCCACTGTTTTACTTTTCCACGCGTGCTTACAATTTCTTCTCCCTGTGGCACAAAAAAGTTTACAATTTTTACCGCTTCAACCAGCAAGCCACCCGGGTTGCCACGTAAGTCGAGAATTAAACCATCAGGGTTATTCTCTTTCAGTTCAAGGAAAGCTTTTTTAACATCGTTGCTACAGTTGGCTGTAAAATTCGACAGACGAATGTAGCCCGTATTCTGATCGAGCATTCCGTAATACGGAACAGCGTCGATACTGATCTTCTCGCGAATAACATCAACCGTAAAAGGCTTTTTCTGGCCGGGACGCTGTAATTTTATTATAACAGCTTTATTCGCGGGTCCTTTCAACAGCGAACTCACATCTTCGGTACTCATCAGTTTGGTTTCTTTTCCAGCTACCTCAAGAATAATATCGCCGGCTTTTATTCCAAATTTCTGTGCCGGAAAACCTTCATAGGGTTCGGCAATAACAATTTTGTCATTTTGTTTGCTGATTAAAGCCCCAATTCCTGCATACTCGCCGGTAGTCATAAAACGGAAATCTTCCATCTGATCTTCCGAAATATAGTTGGTATACGGATCAAGCGAACTCAGCATTTTATCAATACTGGTTTTTACCAGATCATTCGGATTCACATCGTCAACATAAAACATGTTCAACTCGCGAAACAAAGTGTGGTAAATATCCAGATTCTTTGCAATTTCAAAATTCTTCTCGTCGCGGGTAAAACTAAAAAAGCTAATCCCAATAACTGCAACTATCGTTATTCCTATTAATATTCTTTTCTTCATAATTCTTCTTTTCTGAATTCACTATTCACTATCTGCTCCTTCGCATCGAAGGCCCAAAAGTAACAAATCTTGCCACGCTAGTCGGCATTACATTACGTTAATTTATATTAAAACCAACCATTTATGTATTTGGTTTAACATTCCCGCAGCCGAAAAGTTAAACGGCGTTAAAAATCAAAATGCGTTAAACCATTCAAAAACATCGCCGTCAAAGCACCAGAAAACGTAACAATTTAAATTTTTAGAGACATGAAAACCAAGATTTTAAGTTTAGCATTAATTGTTGTATTTGCATTTTCAATTACAACAATGGCACAGCAACCGGAGCGAAAAAGAAGATCGCCAGAACAACGCGAAATGACGGCCAAGCGTTTCGACAGAGAAAGAGCCAATTTCAAAGACTTTTTTACGGAAGAGCAACAAGAAAAAATGAAAGAACTTCGTCTTAAATCGACCAAAGCAATTCAGCCTTTACGCAATGAATTAAATGAACTTAGAGCCAAACAACGCACACTAACAACTGCTGAAAAAGCAGACATGAAAGCCATTGAAGACAATATTGAAAAAATGGCAGCTATTCAGGTCGATATCCAAAAGATAAGGGCCAAACAACACCAGGAAATTCGTTCGATGTTAAGCGAAGAACAACGCATAAAATTCGACGAAATGAAAAGTAGAAGAGATAAGGGTTTTGACAGGAATCCAACTCCCCGTAATCGTTTTAGGCACGGTGCTTAAGGGTTATTTTGAGTAAATGTTTAAAGCTGGCAATGGTTGCCGGCTTTTTTTTATGATTAAATCTTAAACACGAACACTGAAAGACACCAAGAATTGAACCACATTAGATACATAGGACACAATAGTTTGTTTCACCAATTAAGTTTTTGTTTACTACGGCTAAATTGTTCTATTGTAAAACTGTTAACTGCGACTGAATACTGAAAACTTTCTTCCCCCTTCGGCAATCTAAAATCGTTAGTCATCATTCGAAATTCTCTGTGTTCAATTTCTGCTTACCGATAAAATACCCGGGTTTAACGAAATAATTTCGCGGTTTCAACATGTTTCAATAATTTGCATGATAATTATAAACCAAACAAAAAACGATGAAACAGTTTGTAGTATTCCTTTCGGGTATCCTGTTATTGCTTGCCACTTCTTCTTGTTTGTTACAGTCAACCGTTAACGGAAATGGCAATGTAACCACCGAGGAGCGAGACCTTGAAGATTTTACCGAAATAAATGTAAGTCGAGGAATGAATGTGTATGTAACAATGGGCAGCGATTACAAAGTAGTTGTTGAAGCCGACGAAAACCTACATAATAGCATAGTAACCGAACTGCACGGAGAAGAACTTAGAATAAAAGCGATCGACAAAATCCGAAAAGCGAAAAGCAAAAAAGTATTTGTTACGCTTCCCAAGCTCGAGGCCACAAAAGCATCATCAGGCAGTAATGTTTTTTCAGAAAACATTTTAAATGTTCGCGATATCGATCTTTCCGCGTCATCGGGTGCCAATTTAAGATTCTCTCTCGATGCCGATGATGTGACGGCACAAACCAGCTCGGGGTCGAATATCTTTTTGGATGGAAATGCCAATTCAATCAATGCCCAAGCCAGTTCGGGGTCAAACTTAAAAGCCGGTGATTTAAAAGCCAAAACTGCTAAGGCAAAAGCTAGCAGTGGTGCAAATATTTGGCTTAACACCAAAAACAAAATTCAGGCAAGCGCCAGTAGCGGAGGAAATGTATTTTATAATGGAAATCCGAAAAACACTGAAATCAGCAAGTCGTCGGGCGGAAATGTGATAAAAAATTAGCCGCAAGTGTAACTTTCTATTTTTGGCAGCGTCTTTTCAACAGTCTCAATTCAAAAACAAAAAATAACGCACATGAAGTCATTCAAAAAAATTGTATTTCTGCTTATAATTGCTGTTACCAGCTACGGAACTGTTATTGCCGGCAACAGCGACGAAACTCAAATACGCCAAATCAGTGGTTTTAATGCTATAAAAGTCTCAACCGGAATCGATCTGTACCTGACTATGGGCAACACCGAAGAAGTAAAAGTTGTTGCCGATGATGATATTATTGATGACCTGAAAACCGAAGTAGAAGACGGAACGCTTAAAATTTACATGAAACGCCAAAACTGGTTTAACTGGGGCAGCGGCAACGAAACACGAAAAGTTTATGTAACCGTTAAAGAGTTAAAAAAACTATCGGCTTCATCGGGCTCCGATGTGGAATCGACAAATACACTGGAAGGCGAATCGCTTGATGTAAGTTGCAGCAGTGGTTCCGATTTAAAAATCGAGGTGTATTATAAAAATCTGTTGGTTGATACCAGCAGCGGTTCCGATTCTAAAATTCGTGGTAAAGTAAAAACGCTTCGGGTTGATGCCAGTAGCGGATCGGATATAAAAGCCAAAGACCTGGAGTCGGCCATTTGTTATGCCAACGCAAGCAGCGGATCAGATATTACGGTTAGTGTTAGCAGCGAAATTTATGCTAAAGCCAGTAGCGGATCGGATATTAATTACCACGGCAGCCCCGATATCAGAGACATTGACGAATCGAGCGGTGGCGACGTAAGTCAGCGATAAAAATAAAATACAAATGAAAAAGGCGGCCGGTTCCGCCTTTTTTTGTGCCTGTAATCTTCCTAATTCAATAGAAACCATATTTTTGCGTTCTATTAGTTGGAATGAAGGACTTACCCAAAAAAATAAGATTTTTAGTACTTCTGTTTGCTGTATTTTGTTGGATACCTACAAAAGCACAAAACGGAAATCCGCTGCAATTTTTGTCAGCGATAAGTCAGTCGTCGGAAGTAAATCCCGCCATTCACAACCAAACCGAAAAACTGGTGATTGGCCTGCCACTGTTATCTGGTGCAGCATTTAAATGGAACGCCAATTTTTCGCCCAATTATATTTTCTCCGAAAATTTCTCATATAGTTTCGATCGATTTTACAATTCATTAGGCGAACCCGGCGATGCCGCAGCAGTTGCTACCTTGCCACTCATCTATTTAAGTCTATCAAGCGAAAAACACACGCTAAGTTTTTCCCTGTCGGAAAGGATGTTGTTTTCGGGAAATTTCGACCATGAATTTCTAAAATTTATTGACAATGGACTTCTATCCTATTCGGGACAGAAAGAAGATTATGGCCCCATCTCCATAAAAACACATCTGTTTAAAGAATTGGCTTTTTCGTATGCAAAGCAGGTAACCAGGGAGCTGAGCGTCGGAATTCGCCCAAAGGTTTTGTTTGGTCAGTTTTTTTACGATATCGACAAGCTGAATTTATCGGTTCAGACGGATGAAGAAAGGCAAGTTCTGCAAATTATACCCAGCGGAACTTACCGGGTTTCCGGCCCTATCGATGTTCAATACCACCCGCTGGAAGATAAGACAATCATAAAGCCCGACCTCAGTGCCGGCGATTATTTCTTTAACTTCAAAAATATGGGAGCTGGCATCGATCTGGGATTTACCTACGAGCTGAACAAACAAACTACCATTGCCCTGGCCATTGCCGATCTGGGTTTTACCACATTAAATTACAGAGCTTACGAGAATACGTTTACCGGATCAATCGATTTTACAGTAGGCAATCTCTATCAATCTTCAGATCCAGATGCACCCAATTATCTGGAACCCAAAGAGGCTTTGCTCGCTTTATCCGATTCGCTGCCCTATATAACATCGGCCCAAGCTTTCACCCAACGCCAGTACCAGCTGCTGCCGGTAAAGCTAAACCTGCTGGCAACACATCGCCTTAACGAACGAATGAAATTGAATTTTTCTGATAACCTCACTTACTACAACGGACAAGCCAACAACTATTTATCGGCTTATTTTAATCTATTTTTAGGTACCCGTTTCGAGTTAAGCAGTGGACTAAACCTGTATAATTTAGAACAACTATTACCCGGATTTGCATGCAGCTACACCGGGAAAAATGTACAACTTTACCTGGCGACCAATAATATTGCCAAACTAGTGCAGCCATCTAAAGCAAAAAATTTAAATTTGCGCTTTGGTGTAAACTTATTATTTTCCACACAGCCAAAATAGTTTTAAAAATGATTTTATTTATTACGCTATACATAGTAAACTTCATCAGAACCCTCATTATAATTGCTGTTATCTACTTTGGTTTTCGTTTTATTATGCGCTATCTCGTTCCGAAAATAATTGATAAAGGGATGAAGAATATGCAACAGAAGATGCGTGAACAACAACGTCAGCAACAGCCTAAACGCCCCGAAGGAAAAGTAACGGTTGAAGGGAAGCCCGGTCAGCATAGTAGAAACCAGAACGATAATAGTGAATATGTTGACTTTGAAGAGGTAGAATAGCACAAGGAAAAAGTGGAAAGTTGAGGACAGCTTGCTGAACGAAATCCCGCTCGAAGCATCGGGAGCGATAGGAAGAGAATGTCGAATGATGATTAACGATTTGTGATTGTAGACGGCTCTGGATGTTACTTTCGCAATTTGTAAAGATCCACAGACTTTTTTACCGCGGAGATGCACAAAGAATTCACGGAGTTCCACGAAGAGGAAAAATACAATTTTACAATTCAACAGTTTTTCAATTAATCAATCTCCTTTCAATCTAATTCAATCCCTCACACACGAATCATTCTATTAATCTTTAATCACTAATCCTTAATCTTCCAGCTCTCGTCCCTGTACTTTAGAATTTTATCCTATTTTTGCGTTCACAATTCAGATAATAATAGTTAGATGGCACAAGAAGATATTTTCAAGAAACTGGTAGCGCACTGCAAAGAATACGGATTTGTATTTCAATCGAGCGAGATTTACGACGGTCTCGGAGCAGTTTACGATTACGGACAAATGGGTGTTGAATTAAAAAACAACATCAAAAAATACTGGTGGGACAGCATGGTACGTTTACACGAAAATGTGGTTGGTTTAGATTCCGCCATTTTTATGCATCCCACAATTTGGAAAGCATCGGGCCACGTTGATGCTTTTAACGACCCATTAATCGACAACAAAGACTCGAAAAAACGCTACCGTGCCGATGTACTGATTGAAGACCAACTGGCGAAGTACGAGGAGAAAATGAACAAGGAAGTCAAAAAAGCTGCTAAACGTTTTGGTGAAGCTTTTGATGAAAAACAATTCCGCGAAACCAATCCTCGTGTACTTGCCAACCAGGAAAAATGGAATAATCTGCATACTCGGTTCTCAGATGCACTGAACGACAACGACCTGGCAGAATTAAAAAAAATAATTGAAGACGAAGGTATTGTTTGCCCGATCTCAGGATCACGAAACTGGACTGATGTTCGCCAGTTTAACCTGATGTTTGCCACCGAAATGGGATCGACTGCCGAAGGAGCTTCAAAAATTTTCCTTCGCCCCGAAACGGCACAGGGAATTTTTGTAAACTACCTGAACGTGCAAAAAACCGGACGTATGAAAATTCCGTTTGGTATTGCACAAATTGGTAAAGCTTTCCGTAACGAGATTGTAGCGCGTCAGTTTATTTTTCGTATGCGCGAGTTCGAACAAATGGAAATGCAGTTTTTTGTTCGCCCCGGCACCGAACTCGACTGGTTCGACAAATGGAGAAATACCCGAATTGCATGGCACCGCGCACTTGGTTTTGGCGACGACAACTACCGTTTCCACGAGCACGAAAAACTGGCACATTATGCCAATGCTGCTGTTGATGTGGAGTACAAATTCCCATTCGGATTTAAAGAAGTGGAAGGTATCCACTCGCGTACCGATTTCGATTTATCGCAACACGAAGAATACTCAGGTAAAAAAATTCGCTATTACGACCCTGAGTTGGGCGAGTCTTATGTTCCTTTTGTAGTTGAAACATCGATTGGTGTCGACCGTATGTTTTTGCAGGTAATTGCTGCTTCGTATTGCGAAGAACAGCTGGAGAAAGATTCGCGTATCGTTCTTAAACTTCCGGCACCACTGGCACCGGTAAAATTAGCTGTACTTCCGCTGGTAAAAAAAGATGGCCTGCCTGATAAAGCCCGCGAAATTATCAACGAGCTGAAATTTGATTTTAACTGCCAGTACGACGAAAAAGACTCAATTGGTAAACGTTACCGCCGTCAGGATGCCATTGGAACTCCGTTCTGCGTTACCGTTGATCACCAAAGTGCTGAAGACAATACCGTAACCATCCGCTACCGCGACACGATGGAACAAGAACGTGTTGCCATTGCCGATTTAGGCAAAATTATTGGCGATGCGGTTAGTTATAAGGGTTTGTTTGGGAAGTTGTAAGGAAAATTAAATCATCATTCCCGAGTAGTTTCAAAAGGCAATATGTTTGAAAGCATGAGGTCTTAGGTATTCTCATGACTTAATTTATTATTTAATTATTTTAAATCTCATATATTTAACCATCAAATTCTAAATAAAATAAACTATGAAGACACACTTGGTATCCGGAGGTTGCGGTTTTGTCGGAAAAAACATGGTCAAAAGACTATTCAAAACAACAAAAGATAGAATAATTTTTATTGATGATTTATCGATTGGAACTCATCCAAGCACATGGCTTGACGAACCATTAACCCGTAAGATCAAAGACATAGAAGTGTTTGGAAAAGAAGAACGTCTCCTGTTCTTAAAAGATGATTTTCGAAACACACTTCATAACTTTGGACAAGATCCTCACTGGTTCAAGACCAAGTATGATCTTGATATCGAAAAATTTCAGGACGTTTATCATTTTGCTGCAATTGTTGGAGGACGAGCAAAAATTGACGGAGACCCGATCATGGTTGCATTGGATCTTTCTATTGATGCTGAATTCTTTTACTGGATTAGCCGTCATAAACCAGCCAGGGTTCTCTATCCAAGTTCAAGTGCAGCTTATCCGGTTGATAAGCAAACTGAAGATAACCAAGTTCAGCTGAAGGAAACAGATATCGACTTCAATAATATGGGACAGCCAGACATGACTTACGGTTGGTCTAAACTAACAGGAGAATTTTTAGCCAAAATAACAGCCAAACACTACGACGTTAATATTACATGTATTCGCCCGTTCTCGGGTTATGGCGAAGATCAGGATTATTCTTACCCTGTACCGGCAATTGCCAAACGAGCTGTTTATAAAGAAGATCCATTTGAAGTTTGGGGAACAGGTTTACAAGGACGCGACTTTGTTCATATTGACGATGTAATAGACTGTATTCATGTTGCAATGGATAAAATTCACGACGGAACTGCTATTAATATAGGAATGGGTAAACTAACTAACTTCCAGGAAATTATTGGCGTTTTCTGCGAATTTGCCGGATATAACCCTCCTATCAAACAACTACTTGATAAACCTGTTGGCGTTCATTCCCGCTACTGCAATATGGACTGGGTAAAGGAAAACCTGGGATGGGAAGCAAAAATTTCCATTCGCGAAGGAATGAAACGAGTTTATGACGCAGTAGCTGCAAAAGAACTAAAAAACTAATTATGAGTAAAAGGACGGTTGTTTGTTTTGGTCCCGGACCTGCATTTAAGGGAGGCATGGCCAACTATAATACTTCGTTGGCTAAAACATTTGACAAAATTGAGAACGTAAATACCCACATTGTTTCCTGGACACAACAATACCCCAGTATTGTACCCAGGGAATTTAAAGACACTCAGAGTAAAGTTGATTTACTTGATGGGACAGACATCAAATGTACCTACTTGACCAATTACAACCGTCCTTCTACTTGGAAAAAAACTGCCGATTTTATAGCTTCTCTAAATCCTGAGGTGGTTATTTTTCAATGGTCGATTGCCTTACAGGGTCTCCCCTTAAGGCATATTGCAAAACGTATTAAGAAAAAGTGTAATACAGAAATTATTTTCGATTTACATTTTGTCGTTCAAAAGGAAAAAAGCAAAATCGATCGCTTTTTCACCAAATACGGCATTAAAAATTCCGACTCTTATATTGTTCACGCGTTAAAAACATTTAATGAGTTAAAGGAACTTTTCCCGAATAAGAAGCTAAGCTTAACAGAAAAGGGAGATCGAACAGTTGAATCAGGAGAACAAACGGTTATCAAATTATACCATCCAATTTACGACCTTTTTCAACCAGATCCTGATTTCGACATTGAAAAATTCAAAAAGGACAATAACCTGAAAGAGAACGTTTTCCTTTTCTTTGGATTTATCAGAAAATACAAAGGACTGCATAATGCTATTGATGCTTTTGCTCGGGTTGCCCAGGAACGTGATGATGTTAGCTTACTTATATGTGGCGAATCGTTTTGGAATACGCTCGACAGTAAAAAACTGAGCACAAAGATTAAAAAGGCACTTTTTGGAGTTGCTAAAAAAATATTCTTGGGAAATTCGGAGGACGAAAAAGATTATCAGCCACTGGAATTAATCGAGAAACATGGTATACAAGATAAAGTTGCCGTCTTTAATCAGTTTATTGCCAACGAGGATGTGCACAAATTTTTCCAGGTTAGCGATTGTGTGGTGCTGTATTATTTAACAGCCACTCCTTCCGGTATTGAATCGTTAAGCTATAATTTTAAATTACCAATTCTGGCTACCAATGTTGGACACTTCCCTGAAACAGTTATTGATGGTTTTAACGGATATCTGGCTGATGCCAATGACATTGGCTCAATGGCGGAAAAGATGATCCACTACCTCGACAACCCCCTTCCGGGAGAAAATGTGGCCAAAACTGCTGAAAAACTGAGCTGGGAGAATTATGTGAATGCCATTTTAAACAGATGAAGAAAGTTCTGATCATTGCTTATTATTGGCCACCGAGTGGTGGAGGTGGCGTACAGCGCTGGCTTAAATTCACCAAATATCTCCCTGAGAATGGCTGGAAACCCATTGTGGTAGTCCCAAAAAATCCTGAATATCCTGTAATCGATCAATCGTTGGAAGCAGACGTAGCTAAGGAAGCAACTGTTTTGAAAATGCCGATTTGGGAACCATATGGACTATTCAAAAAACTTACTGGAAGAAAAAAAGACGAAAAAGTAAACACCGGACTCCTTTTCGATGAAAAAAAGCAATCGTTTACCGAAAAACTATCGCTATGGATAAGAGGGAATATCCTCATTCCTGATCCCCGAATATTCTGGGTAAGACCAACTGCAAAAAGGCTTCAAAAATTAATTCCTGAACTAAAACCTGACTTTATAATTACCACAGGCACACCACATAGTATTCATTTAATTGGAAGGAGATTAAAAAACCTTTTCCCGGAGATCCCATGGTTAGCAGACTTAAGAGATCCCTGGTCTGATCTTGATATGCTCGACCAGTTTTATGTCTCAGGTTGGGCACGAAATCGACAGCGTTCGCTTGAACAAAGTGTTTTAGAAACAGCAGATGTGGTAACAACAGTGAGTCCAACCTGGACCAAGGAACTACAGGCTAAAGTTGAAACTCCTGTACATTGTATTACAAACGGCTATGACAGTGAGGATTTTAAAAACTATGATTATCAATCAGCAAACGACAACTTTATAATCAGTCATGTCGGAATTATAAATTCATATAGAAATCCTGAACCACTTTGGTCGGCGCTGGAAGAACTTTGTACTGAGCTCCCGGATTTTAAAAGAAAACTAAAACTCCAGATCATTGGCATAACCGATGCCGGACTGGGCAAAAGTCTTGACAAATTCCCGCAACTGAGAGAACGTACATCGGTGACCGGTTATATTCCACACGAAGAAGTTGTGAAGAAGTATCAGGAGTCGGCGTGTCTGTTGCTACTTCTGAACAATACAAAAAACTCAAATGGCCATATCCCAGGAAAATTCTTCGAATACCTGGCATCCGGAAAACCGATTTTAGCCATCGCTCCTGAAAATTCGGATGTTGCAGGAATAATTAATGACAACCAGTTCGGATTTGCTTGTGATTTTGAGGATAAAGAGAAAATTAAAGAAACAATTTTACAGGTATTCAAGAATTCAGTAGTGATACCGGATACGATTAAAGTAAATGAATACTCGAGAAGAGATTTGACTTATAAATTGGTAAAATTATTGAAAAACCTATGATTAAAGTTTCGGTAATATTAACCACTTATAACTCTGAAAAGTTTCTTCAAAGGACTATTGATTCAGTGCTTACGCAAGAAGGGAAAGGTGATATTTTTAATTTAGAGTTGGTTGTTATTGATGATTGTTCTCATGACCAAACCACGGATATTCTAAAGAAGAATCAAATTCATTTCTACTCAACCAATTCAAATAGCGGGGGCCCAAACCGTGGCCGTAATATTGGTCTTTCAAAAGCTTCAGGAGACTACATCATCGTTATGGACCATGATGATGAATGGCTGCCTAATAGAATAATAACTCAGTTAAAATACTCACAGTATGCCCCCATTATAACCTGTGGTTACCTGGTCATTGAGAATCAATCTAAGCAGATTCCGAGGGTATCTGTAAAAAACTGTGTCAACGGATTTATTAAATATCAAAAAAATGAAACATTTTGCGATAAGATCTCACGTACAAAGAATAAACAAATCACGTATATGGGAAGCATCATGTTTCATAAAAGATTAAAAGGAATAAAGTTTGAGGAACATTTCGGACAGATCGATTTTGATTGGATTGCACATCTTTTTTATAATAATGAATCAGTAGAAGTGTGTGAGATACTATACAAAAGATATGTCGATAAAAGTAATCTTTCGCTGAACAAACAATACCGGATACGGGATTATTTCTACTCGCTTTTAACACTTGAAGAATTTCTACCTGAGTTCCGGAAAGAAGTCAAGCTGGGCAGAAAACGAATTAATGGTACAAGGGCAAGGTACCATTATCTGCTGGAGGAAATGAGTGAGGCCAGAGTTTATTTTAGAAGATCGTCCTTTAACCTTAAAACAATTCTATTTTGGCTAACAAGTTTTGCCGGATACAAGTTTGTAATCAAAAAGTTTAACTTTTTTGGTTAGAGATTATGAAAAACTCTTCACCACATAAGCCGCTGGTCTCTATATGTATTCCAACATATAATGGAGCGAAGTATCTCTCAGAGGCTATAAATTCTGCAATTGCTCAGACTTATCGCCCCATTGAGATCGTAATTTCAGATGATAATTCTACTGACGGAACAATAGAAATTGCTGAGAGATTAAAGAATGAATCAAATATCCCATTTCTTATTTTCAAACATACTCCTGAGGGCATTGGCGCAAACTGGAATAACGCCATCAAGCATTCAAACGGAGAATTCATCAAATTTTTGTTTCAAGACGATATCCTCCGCAGTGATTGTATAGAGCAAATGATGCAGTTAAATTTTAAGAATAACAACCTTGGCTTTATTGTATGCAGAAGAGAATTAATTGTAGAAAGTGAAGAGATAAATCAAGCATCCTATTATCAACCAACCTATACTACAATTCAGTCGGGGAAAGAGATTTTAGGGGGAAAAAACCTGTTTAATGCGCCACGAAATAAAATTGGGGAACCCACCTGTGTCTTAATACCCAAGGCGGTAATAGAAGACATAGGTTATTTTAACACAAAATTATCTCAGTCGTTAGATTATGAATTTTTGTACAGAGTGTGTCATTTCTACTCCTTTGGTTATATCAACAAAGAACTTGTCAAATTCAGGCTTCACAACAATCAAACAACAAGAAAAAACAGTCTGCAAGTTGTACCCGACCGATATCGTATCCCAATAACTTTACTCCGCAATCATTTTAGCCTTCTGCATTTTAATGTAAAACTTCTCCTTTTCTATAAATATTTGAGTGGATTAACTACTTGGGCGGGTTCGAAGCTTATAACCAAATTTATTCAAAACAAATAATTTTCTTACCTTTCTACTTTAATTCAATCGCATGAATGAAATAATTAAGAGGTATACACCAGAATTCATCAAAAATATTTATCGAGCATTCAAAAAGCATGAACAATTAAAAGCTTACAGAGGCAACAAGGTTTATTGTCCCATATGTAAATCTCATTTTAGCCACTTTGCACCATTTGGTAATCCTGTAAGAGAAAATGCATTGTGCCCAAAATGTAACTCATTAGAAAGAGACCGATTGGTATACCTTTTTATTGAGAACTCATTAGAATTTTTTTATACTGAAACAACTACCAAACTTTTGCATTTCGCTCCTGAGAGAAGTTTCTTCCGTATTTTTTCATCTTCAAAAACCATTGAATACTTCCCTTGTGATTTATACCCTGAGAACTTTACACATTTTGCTGGGAATAAGGTTAATAAAGAAGATATTACGACTATTACCTATCAAAAGGATACTTTTGATTTTGTACTATGTAACCACGTCTTAGAACATATTCCGGACGACCAACTTGCTATGAAAGAACTATTAAGGGTGATGGCAAAAAATGGTGCCGGGATATTTCAGGTTCCTTTAGATTACAACAGAGATGAAACCTATGAGGATTTTTCTATTACAACAGAAGAGGGACGGGAAAAAGCATTTGGACAAAAGGACCATGTTAGGTGGTATGGAAAAGATTATAACATCCGACTAAAAAATGCAGGTTTTGAGGTGAATGAATATCAATGTTCTGATATGTATTCGAAGAAAGAAATTTTTAAATATGGATTAATACCCTCTGAGACGGTCTATTTCTGTAAGAAAAAATAAGCTATTTCAACAGATAGAAAATTAATTTTTTTAATGCAGTAATACCTCTAATTGAATACAGATCAATTGCCTTTCCCAAGAGTGCCTTAGTTTTATCTTTTTGATTGGCCTTCATTGCAATATATCCGGCTTCATAAAACCAATCTTTCAAGATCTGTTTAGGGATCTCGTTCTTATATTTTTCAATAATCTGTTGGAATGCATCTAATCTTTTTGCATGATTTAACGATATGCTGTCATCCGAAATCCGAACTTCAACAAGACACTCTCGTAAATGTTTAATCTTATATTTCTTTGCGATCCTTATAACAAGATCCCAATCTTGAAATGCAGGGAGGTTGTTATCAAAATACCCTATCTTTGAAAATATGCTCTTTCTACAGAGCATCGTCTGTGTGCTAATAAAGTTTCCATTTAAAAGATTCTTAAAGATCTCACCACTAGTTTTTGTTGAATTTAAAGGTGGAACGATCGCAGCATTTCCATAATCTCTCTTTAAACTACAGAAAACCATTCCATAGTCAGCAGGCAATTGATCGAGTAGCTTTACTTGCTTTTCAAGTTTATCAGCATACCACAAATCATCACTGTCGTGAAAGGCGATCAGGTCATAATTTGCGTTCTTAATCCCAAAATTTCGGGCATAACATGCTCCACTATTTTTATCCAACTTAATGTAACGAAGACGATCATCCTCAATTCCATTAACTATTTCTTCAGTATTATCAGTAGAACAATCATCTACAACAATTAACTCCAAATTCGAATAGGTCTGATTAAGCACAGAACAGATTGAATATTCAATAAATTCAGCCCGATTGTATGTTGGAATAATTACTGAAACCATCTTAAATTCTATTTCGCACAATAAAATAATCAAACAATCATTTAAAAAACTTTGATAAAATCCTTCTCTTTAATTGTTCAATAATCCATCTTCGATTCTCTTTTTTGCTTATAAACAGTAGTACAAAGGTAAATCCTCCTACAACTATTTTAAAAAACAAAGAAAGATAAATATTCTGAACAACTGCAAAAGACAATAATTCTAAAGATACTATCATCCCCAGTGCCAGAAACAAGGGAAAAAGAAAAACCTTGAAGAAGCTAAACAATGATAATTTTAATGCCCGATAAATTAAAAAATAAAATCCTTGAAAGAAGTTGATACTAAATGCAACTATCAGTCCATATCCGACCGATTCCAGACTTTTACCAATAAAGATACCATAAGAAATACCCATTAGCATTACTACTGAACTTATTAATCCTGATACAAAAAGTAAATCAGCCCTGTTAACCGCTTGCAATACGGAGCCGGAACTCGACAAAACCATTTGAATGCCTACAGTTAAAGCCAATATCTTGAAAACCGGAATACTTGCCAACCACTGTTCTCCGTATATAATTGTAATTATCTCTCCTGCGCTATAATATAGAAAAACGGATAAAGGAAATCCTATTAATGCCAATAACTTTATAACCTTTAAATAGGTGTTATATACCAACTGTTTATTATCCTGGTGGTTTGCAAGTACCGGAAGCAAAACTGGAGTTATTACATTGGTTAAATTCGCTACCGGCATCATCATTAAACGATAGGACTTATCGTAAAACCCTAACAATACAGGACTAAAGAATTTACCAATTAACAAATTATCGGCATTGCGTGAAAAATAATTGACAAAATTAAACATAAATTGATAGGTTGAAAATCCTAGTATTTTCTTTAACGAAGCTTTTCGGATTTTCCATTTAACTTTTACCGGATTTAACCAATAAAAAGAGATTAAAGTAAAAAAGCCAACAGATACACTTTGAAACACCAGCGCATAATAACTGAATCCGTAAAAAGCCAAAATTATGGCCAATATACCACTAAACAACTGGACTCCAACTGTAACAACACCAAGCTCTTTAAACTTTAAATTTTTCTGTGCCAGAGCCTTTGGCACAATCTGTATAGAAAAGAACAAAACAGACAAAGCTAATATCTTTGAAATTTGTTTCAGTTCGGGTTCGTTATAAAACTGAGAAATCAGAGAGGAAGAAAAGAAAAAAACCAGTGCAAATAATATTCCCAATACAATGGAAAACATAAAAACTGATTCAATATCTTTTGAATCTAAGCTTTTATTTTGGACAATTGCCGGACCTATCCCAAAATCACTTAGCAAGTTAAAGAATGTAATAAACACAGTAACAATGGCAACAATCCCAAATTCGACAGGCGTTAATAACCTTGCAAGAATTGCACCTATTAAAATATTAATAATTATACCACTGTATTTGGCTAATCCTGTAAATATTATACCAGCAGTCAAAGATTTTCGAATTGTTGTCATCCTCTGAACGCACTCTTTATTTTCCAGCTTAGATACTGGTATATGGCTAAAATTGGAAAAATAATCTTAAAAAAAGTAATCGAATTATCACAAAACCAGATATTAACATATGCTTTTAAGAGCGATTGAAAACCGTTTCGGCCATAATTCCACAACCTCCATGATTGTCGTTTATAAAAGAACAGTTGCAGTCTGGCTTTTTGAATACCATTTAAAGGAAGCCGCTTATAATTATCAAAAACTTCGTTTAATAGTCCATCCTTCCCATAATTCCAGTCTTTATTTTCTTGTCCTGGCTGGATTACTTTTACAGGAAATTCAGTCAAATGAAATGTGTCTCCGTAAAGAGAAGAATAAGCAACAAAGAATATAAAAGGATAAATATTTTGTACTTCATATTTTTCATATGCATCAAGAAGTCCATTTCGTTTTAGAACCAATCCACTTAACTGATGCCCTCTCCATGAATTTTTTAAGCAATTTTTGAATCCTGCTTTAGTATAACTATTCGGTAATTCTTCATCTCTCCCCTTTCCAATCTGTATCCCATTTGTATCAATTGGAACAAAGCTCGGAATAACAACCGAAGTATTTGGATTTTCATCAATGAAATTTAAAGTATTCCTCAGATATTCATATTCGATATAATCATCATCGCCCAGGTACATAACAAATTCACCTTTTGCCTTTCCTAATACAAAAAGAGCATTCTTTTCAAGCCCGATATTTTCTTCTTGATTAAAATACTCGATCTGAATATCTCCGTTCCCGTTAATAAATTCTTTAACCTTGATTTCTGTTTTGTCCGGTGATTTATTATTTGAAATTACCAATTCAATATCACTCTGAAACTGCCCTTTTCGTATGTAGTCAGTCAACATTTCAAGATTTTTTATCAAAAAAGGTTCTCGATTATAGGTGGGAAGTAGTATAGATAATTTCATGTGATAAAAATCAAGTAATTTGAATTAATAATTTCACTTTCTATTAGTGATAAGTTTAAATAATTTATGATAACCATTCCAACATTTTAATTAAACCTCCCTTTGCTTCTACCTTTGGCTTCCATCCAATTAGGTTAGTTATTTTAGTGTTATCCGCTACAAATACCAATTGGTCGCTTTCACGAGGGGGAAGTTGCTTGTACGTCATTTTTATTCCCAGAATATCTTCAAGTAACATGAATAACTCTAATAGCGACAAACTATAATCAATCCCACCTCCAATATTGAAAGCTTGTCCTTTAATCTGATCAATCTGATTTACAGATGCAAAATAAAGATTGACAACATCATCAGCATGTAGTACATCTCTAACTTGTTTCCCGTTTCCTGAAATGGTAAAAGGTTCTTCAGCTGTTCCGTTTTTTATCTCCAGGGCCTTTTGACAAAACCATCCAATCCAGCCTTGATCGTAAGTTGCATGTTGATTACCACCGTACATACTTGAATGACGAAAAACTACTGTTTTTAATCCATAAATGCGGGCATAGTCCATCAAATATTGATCAGCAGCCCCTTTAGAACAACCATAAGGCGAGTGGAAGTTTAATTGAATGCTTTCATCAAAACCGTGTGGAAACTCTTTACAAATATACCTTGTATCAGTTTCGTCAAAGGTCAGGTAATCAAAATCACCGTATACTTTGTTGGTTGAAGAATAAAGGATCATTGCATTGGGTTGATATCTTCTAATCGCTTCCAATAAGTTATGAGTTCCCAAAGTATTGGTTTCAAAATCGAGTCTTGGATTACTGATTGATGTAGTCATCGCTACCTGCCCCGCCAAATGGAAAACTACATCCGGTTTTTCCTTTTGAACAACTGTCTCTACATCGTTATAATTACGAATATCAAAAGGATAGTAGATAAAATTCCCTTTTTTTTTGAGCCATTCCAGATTTTGTCCACTTCCATGTCGAAACAAATTATCTAAAACAACTAATTCTTCTCCACGATTTAAAACTTCCGCGGCTAAATTACTTCCAATAAAACCACAACCACCGGTAATCAAGTATTTCATTCCTTATTCTTGTATTGTTTTTAATAATCCTTCTTTAATTGAATATTGAGGAATCCAGCCCAGTTCAAGTAATGCCTGATTTTCAATATGCGAAACCATTAACTCATTTTCCCGATAAGGTATTGCTCCAAAATTTAATTTTGTAGAACTTTTAGCATTTTCTTTTAAGAATTCCATCATTTCCTTAATAGAAATAAGCTCATTCGTTGCTACCTGGTAGCTATTATAGTTTTCTGTAACGATAGGCAATCGTTCGACTATTTTAATGAATGCGGCAACAACGTCATCGATATAGACAAAATTGCGTTGTTGTTCCCCTAGAGTTAATTCGATAACATCCTCATTTCTTTTAAGACGTTCGATCATTGACGTTATAAAGTTTGTATTACTGCAAGCCGGGCCAAAGAAATGTTCCAACTGAAGGTTTACAACCTTTATCTCGTTACGGCGCAGATACAACCATTCCTGAAAATGGCGTTTTGTGAGTGCATAAGTACTAACAAATCGCTCCAAAACGGTATCTGTATTGATGAAAAAATTGCAGTTGTTTTGGATCGCATTATCCAATATTTCAAATGGAATAAAAAGATTGGCTTCTGCGAGGATTTTTATAGATTCATTCTGGCGACCATAAAAAGTGGCTGTATGGATAACACCATTAATTTTGTTTTCGTAGAAAAGTTTGTTTATACCTTCTTTATTCGCTTCATAAACCCTTATCTTCAATCCTTTTAGCCTAAACAAATTTTGGGAATTAATCTCGAGTCCAATGATGTTATAATTTTCAAGTAAAGCTTTTGCCAAATGACTCCCCAAAAAACCATTGATCCCCGTTATTAGAATCGTTTGCTTATTCATGTTATTCCCAATCATCAGTTAGTACATTTTCGGCTGAAACACCAAATAAAAGTAAATTGTTCTTAAACGCTTTGATCATCTCAGGAGGACCTGAAATAAAATAATTAGCATCGGTCCCATTCTCTTCGAAGATCTTTTCAATATTTAATATTCCAACTTCATCTTGGTAAATTATATTAAGCTCCGGATTCGATGCGCATAAATTACTGAGCTCCTCTCCATAAATATTGAATTCTTTTGAACGAAAACCAAGGTAAATTTTGGGATTGATGTATTCCAAAAAGGACTCATGATTAAAGAGTGAGAGAAATGGAGTAATTCCGGTTCCTCCGGCTATAAATACGGTGTTAGTCTTCTTGTGGTTTTGCTGAAAGAGGTCTCCATAAGGAAGTTTTAACCACACCTCAGCTCCAACCTTTAATTCATTCTCCATAAGGCCAGTAAAATCTCCTTTTACTGCGTAGGTGATCTTAATATGTTTTTCGCCGGGACTGCTTTGCATTGAAAAACAGCGCGATTCGGGCCATTGTCCTGCACCATCGTATTCATCATCCAAAGCAATATGAAGAAACTGACCCGCAAGAAATTTGTATTTCCCACGTAAAGAGGCAAACTCAACTGTATATATGCCTTCAAAAGGATTTTCGATGGAGACAACTTCAGATTTATACTTTTTTGCCAGCATTCTAATATTGTTTTATAAACTCCTCCAGCATCTCTTCAGCATAGTCAAACATCTCACTTGTTAAGCCAGGATAGGTTCCAAGAAAGAAAGTGTTATTCATAATATAATCGGTGTCGTTAAGATGGTCAGCAATTCGCCAGTTTTTACCAACAAAACCCGGTTGCTTAGTCATATTTCCTGCAAAGAGATTACGGGTTTCTATAAGTTTTTTATTTAACCATCCAGTGAGTTCATCACGCGTAAAAGGCGTACCATCTTTTAATGTAACAATAAAAGCAAACCAAGCAGGATCTGAGTTTTCAGAAGCTTCTGGCAAAATGAAATAGTCTGGATATTTTGCGAAGATCTTAGTCCAATTTTGAAAATTCTCCTTACGGCGATCGCAAAATCCAGGAAGCTTATCAACCTGGGCAGCTCCAATGGCTGCCTGGATATCTGTCATCTTCAGATTGTAGCCTATTTCCGAATAAACATACTTATGGTCGAAGCCAAAAGGGAGTTGGCCAAATTGTTGAGAGAAACGTTTTCCGCATGTGTTGTTCTCGCCTCCGGCACAATAGCAATCGCGTCCCCAATCACGAAAAGCACGCACTAATAATGCTAACTGCGAATCGTTTGTACAAATTGCACCTCCTTCACCTGTTGTGATATGATGCGCAGGATAGAACGAAATTGTTGAAAGATGAGCATAAGTGCCCGTTTTTTTACCCTTATACTCACTACCAAAGGCATCACAATTGTCCTCAATTACCCAAAGGTTATGTTCCTCTGCCAGTTGCATCACAGCATCTATATTAAAAGGATTACCAAGCGTATGCGCTAAAAATATACAGCGTGTTTTTGGTGTGATTGCATTACGCATCATTTCTACATCGATATTATAGGTAGGAATATCCACATCCACAAATACAGGTATCAAACCATACTGTAAGATCGGAGTTACAGTGGCAGGAAAACCAGCTGCAACAGCTATTACTTCATCTCCGGGCTTAAGTCTTTTATCGCCTAACTTTTCAGAAGTCAGGGCTGAAAAAGCCAAAAGATTGGCCGAAGAACCGGAGTTGGTAAGAAGCACATGATCTACTTCGAGAAACTCTGCAATTTTTTCCGAAAACTCTTCAGAGAATCTGCCTTCAGTAAGCCAGAAGTCGAGAGAAGCTTCCACGGCATTACAAATCTCTTCCTCATCAAATACCCTTCCTGCATAATTAACGCGTGTTTTCCCGGGTATAAATTCCTTTTTTGCAAAGCGTGCCTGGTGATATTCTATCGTTTTTGCTATAATTTCCTTTCGTAATTGTTTAAAATCTGCCATGTCTGGTTCTATTCTTTTCTCTTTTCATTTATAACTCTTCTCTCTAAACCAACTAAATTGAATTAAGAATTAAAATATTCATTAATTTGATTGATGGTTACTTTGCGAATATCTTTCCCCGCAATAAAATCTTTATTCCAGGTTACTATCTTTTCCAAAGTTTCATAGATATTCCATTTTGGATACCAATCCAATTCCGACTTTGCTTTTGAGCAATCCAATTTTAGATAATTGGCTTCATGCGGTTGAGGATTCTTATCAATTGCAAAGGATGCATCTTCACCCCATAAATTACAGATAGTCGCTGTGATCCACTCAACATTTCTTGCATCTGTATCATCTGGGCCTAAATTCCAGGCCTGTGCAAATTTCGAACCTTCTGTAAAAAGTTTTTCTGCAAGTTTAAGATAACCTGCCAATGGCTCAAGCACATGTTGCCAGGGCCTTATTGCGTAGGGACTTCTGATCATCAACTTTTCACCATTTGAAATGGCCCGTATAAAATCAGGAATCAACCGATCGTCAGCCCAATCTCCACCACCTATTACATTGCCGGCTCTTGCAGTAGCAATTGCAACTCCATGGTTCTCATAAGATTTTGGATTAAAATACGAATTTCGATAAGCAGAAGTGACAAGTTCAGAACATCCTTTACTATTGGAATATGGATCGTAGCCTCCCATTGGTTCGTTCTCACGATACCCCCAATGCCATTCTTTATTTTCGTAACATTTATCTGTGGTTACATTTACAATTGCCTTAACCGCTGTTACATTCCGACATGCTTCCAGCAAATTAACAGTTCCCATTACATTGACGGCATAGGTTTCCACCGGTGTTTTATAAGATTCTCTGACCAACGGTTGTGCTGCCATATGAATCACGATCTCCGGCTCTACCTTTTGTAAGAAATCCTGTAAAACAGCCAACTCCCGGATATCAGCAATTTTGGAAGTTACCAATTCATCCAGGTTGGCTTCTTTGAAAAGACTAGGATGGGTTGGTGGCTCAAGCGCGTAACCAAAAACCTCGGCTCCCAGCTCTTTAAGCAACAAGCTCAGCCATGAACCTTTAAATCCTGTATGACCTGTTATTAATACTTTTCTGTCTCTGTATATTCCGTTAAAAAGCTGTTTCATTGTTATTCCATTCATTACCATTTAACCCATGGGGCTTTACCCTGTTCAATTAAATCTTCCAATTGAGTTTTATCACGTAATGTATCCATTGGTTTCCAAAAACCACTATGCTTGTAGGCTATTAATTCACCATCCCTTGCTAAGTTTTCCAAAGGCGACTGCTCGAATATAGTTTTATCACCTTCAATAATATAGTCGAACACCTTTGGCTCACACACAAAAAATCCTCCGTTTATCCAGGAACCATCACCTTTTGGTTTTTCCTGAAACCTTTCAACTTTATTATTTGCATCTATCATTATAGCTCCGAACCTTCCTTCTGGTTGCACCGAAGTCATTGTTATTGCCTTTCCATGTTCTTCGTGCTTTTTAATTAGTTCAGCAATATTGACATCAGCAACACCATCACCATATGTAAGCATAAATGTTTCATCGCCGATATATTGCTGTACTCGTTTAATCCTTCCTCCTGTCATCGTATGTATTCCGGTATCAATCAACGTCACTTTCCATGGTTCAGCCTTATTTTTATGATATTCAATCGAATTATTCTCCATGTCAATTGTCATGTCAGCCATATGTCGGTAGTAATTGGCAAAATATTCCTTGATCATATAACCTTTGTATCCTAAAAGGATTACAAACTCATTAAAACCATAAGAAGAATAAATTTTCATGATGTGCCAAAGTATGGGTTTGCCACCAATTTGCACCATAGGTTTAGGTTTCAAAGTAGTTTCCTCTGATAAACGGGATCCCAATCCACCTGCTAATATTACAACTTTCATAGACAATTATCTTAATAAGTAGCACAAAGATAATAGTTAATATGATTTGAGCAGATTATAACAAAATTACTATTTCGAGGTTAGTACTTGATCAAATGGCATAAAATCAGACAATGTTAAATAGACCGAGCGAAATGGAACTCTATAAAGTACTTTCTCAATATCAAAAAATATTGTCATACTAGATTCATTGGTTATATTTGCTCTACAATCAAATACGCTTCTTATGAAAAAGAAATGGTTCAACTATATTATTCCAATTGTACTACTGTTTATAACCACCTCAATATATTTTCTCCCGGTATATGAAGGCAAAGTGGTTCAGCAGTCAGACATTATGCATTACAAAGGCATGTCAAAATCAATGGCCGATTTTAGAAAAGAATCCGGAGAAGAACCTTTATGGACCGATGCCATGTTTAGCGGTATGCCCGGATATTTAATTTCTACCGTTTTCAAAGGAAATATTACAAAAAAGATAATAGGCTTCGTATTAAAGATTCCCCGCCCAGTAAGCTACCACCTGCTTTTTCTGAGTCTGTTTTATTTAATGTGCATCATTCTTGGTGTTAATCCCTGGCTTAGCCTGGCAGGAGCTTTGGCTTATGGTTTTACCTCTTTCTTTTTTGTGGTATTCGAAGCCGGACACACCAGTAAAAGCCTTACAATTACATATATTTCATTACTTATAGCGGGCGTGTTTTTAGCGTATAAGAACAAACGACTTGCAGGTGCACTTTTAAGTACATTGTCTCTTTCGTGGATGATAGCAGCCAACCACCTGCAAATGACCTATTACGCTGGTATAATGATTTTGATCATCGTTATCGTGTACTTTATTTATGCCTTACGCGAAAAAGCGATAATACCTTTTCTGAAAAGCTCAGGAATCTTGGCCACAGCAGCAATCCTAGCCATCGGAATGAATATATCTACTTTATGGCCAATTTACGAATACAGTAAAGAAAGCATTCGTGGAAAATCAGAATTGACCAGCGATCTGCACAAAAAATCGGATGGACTGGATCGGGATTATATCCTGGATTATAGTTATGATGTGGGCGAAGCATTAACGGCATTTATCCCACGCCTAAAAGGTGGTAGCATGGCAGAACCACTGGGAGAGAAATCGCAGGTATATGAGCTACTGGCCCGCGGACAAAACAAACAAAACGCCATGCGCATAGCCAATAACCTGCCTTTGTATTGGGGAAGTCAGCCCATTGCAGGTGGCCCGTTTTATTTTGGGGCGGTGCTATGTTTTCTTTTTGTATTTGGATTGTTTATCGTTAAAGGAAAAGATAAATGGTGGATCGTAGCTACTGTTGTGGTTTCCTTTGCGCTCTCGCTGGGTAAATACTTCCCGGCACTGTCGAACCTGATGATCGATTACTTCCCGCTTTACAATAAGTTCCGCGACGTGAAAAATATCATTATCATTCAACAGTTTGCCATGGCTTTTATGGGCGTAATGGCCGTATCAAAAGTTTATAAACGCGAAGTTTCGGATAAGGTATTTAATAAGGCCCTGCTCTATTCTTTTGCCATTGCCGGTGGTTTAGCACTCGTTTTCACAGTTATACCCGGACTGGCAGGTGATTTTACTGCGGCTTCCGATGCCCGGCTCCTGCAAGCGGGTTGGCCGGAACAACTGTTAGATGCCTTGCAGGCCGACCGAAAAATAGTGGTGCGAACCGACGCTTTCCGGACATTTATTTTTGTGGCCCTGGCAGCCGGTGTTTTATGGGCTTTCTGGAAAAAGAAAATCAAAGCAGAATATGCACTGGCATTATGGATTGTTTTAATTATGGCTGATATGTGGCCTACCAACAAACGCTACCTGAACAACGACAGCTTTGTGGCCAAACGCAAAATGAATAATCCTTATACCCTTTCAGAAGCAGATAAGCTCATTCATCAGGATGATGCGCTTTCTTACCGTGTGCTGAACCTTACTGTGAACCCGTTTACCGATGCCTCCACTTCGTATTTCCATAAATCGATAGGCGGATACCATGCAGCGAAATTAAAACGCTACCAGGAACTGATTGAGTACCATATTTCTCCTGAGATACAGAAGATAAGCAGAACATTAAACAGTGGACTCGCCCCGGATAAATTTGGGAATCTGTTTAATACAACTCCTGCGTTAAAAATGCTAAACACCAAATACCTGATCGTTAATCCGAATGGAGCACCGGTGCAGGATCCGGCAACACTTGGTAATGCCTGGTTTGTAAATAACTATGAGATTGTTGAAAATGCTGATGCTGAAATTGATGCTTTAGCAGGTCTGAATCCAGCCAACAAAGCAATAATAGATAAACGATATGAGCAAGACGTATCGGGGAAAACCTATCAAAAAAGCGGAAGTATTCAGCTGGAGGTTAGTGATCCGAATTATTTAAAATACAATTTCAGTTCCGACTCGGAACAACTTACAGTATTCTCAGAAATCTTTTACGACAAAGGCTGGGATGCGTACATCGATGGCGAGAAAGCTCCCTACTTCAGGGCAAATTATGTATTGAGAGCCATGTCGATACCTGCAGGAGACCACACCATTGAGTTTAAATTTGAACCACAATCCTACTTTCTTGGAACTAAATTATCGTATGCCAGCTCTTTTGTTTTTATTTTACTCGTACTCGCTTACCTGGGAATAACAATCAAAAACAACGGAGGACTTTTACCCAAACCCAAAGAGCATGCAACAAAGACACAAGGAAAAGTGGCAATACTTTAACGAGCAAGCTTTTACCACAAAAAAACATGTTATACCATACATTGGACAACATGTTGAACTCGGGCCTGATTCAACGATTCTGGAAATCCGATGTGGTGAAGGAGGTAACCTTTTACCTTTTGTTGATATGGGTTGTAAGGTTACCGGAATTGACTTGTCGAGAGTAAAAATTGATAAAGGAAATGAATTTTACGCATCGCATAAAAATTTAACGAACCTTACTCTTATTGCAAACAACATTTACAACCGCAATGATCTGGGGTAATTCGACGTGATTTTTCTGCGCGATGTGATTGAACACATTCCCGATCAGGAGTATTTTATGGAATATTTTAAATGCTTCTTTCACAAAAAAAGTGTTGTGTTTTTCGGATTTCCGCCCTGGCAAAACCCTTTTGGCGGGCATCAGCAGATATGTAACAGCAGAATTCTTTCCAAAATGCCCTATTTTCATCTGCTACCCGTACCGCTTTATAAAGGAGTATTGAAGTTATTCAAAGAACCGGCTTCAAGGATAAAAGAACTGCTTGAAATTAAGGAAACAGGAATTTCTATTGAACGGTTTGAGGCTGCATTTAAAAATAATGGATTTGAAGTATTGGATAAAACTCACTTCCTGGTTAACCCAAACTACGAAGTAAAATTCAAACTAAAACCCCGGAAACAACTCCAACTTATTGCTTCCACACCCTGGCTTCGGAATTATTTGACCACATGTGGCTATTATTTGCTAAGCAATAAAAATCAAAACTAAACCGAAATGTAATCCAGAGTTGCCATAACCATATACATTTCTCCGCCGTAAATAAATATTTCCAAATTCTTTCCTCTATTTGAAGGAAATGTCGGCGTAAGGCAAGTGGGCAGACGACAAAGGGGTTCGGAGGAGTCCGCGTATACAGCAGCGAGGCGGTGAAACAACAACAACTACCAAAATATCAAAAACCACACCTACTTTTTGTCAATCTGCATGTCATTTCCAAACGGGACAAGTACTTTTCTTGCGGGGCACCACCTTTTCCATTTGGGCGGGGTACTTTTTTATTTGGGTACCTCTATTTTGATCCGGGGCACCCCAAATTAACCGCGGGCTACCTCCTTTTTCATTTGGGGCACCTACATTCAGCCACGGGCTACCTGCTATTTATCCCTCAACACCTTTTTTACACCTGTCTTTTCAAACAAAAAGTCAACCTTTTACATAACATAAAACAAATGCGCAATTTAACATTACCAACTATTGTGCAAAACAAATAATTGCCGTAACTTTTTTCCCGTTAACGCGAAAATGCACCATGCAATTGAATAACTTCTCTTTATCAACCTTCAATCCATGGTCTTTCCGCCAAATATTAATTTCAAAATTTAAAAACGATGAAATCAAAATCGATTAACAATTTTATGGAAGATTGTCGCATTGCAATTTTTAATGCTGCCGACGACACAGTAATCAGCACACGTTTTGCCCCCTTTGGCTTCGACGAAACAAAACACCAGGCCAACAAAACACTGTATCAGGAAACAACCGACCTTATTGCTCAGGACAAAATCGAACACGCCGAATACGACGCAGCACGTATCGATTTTAACAATGCAGTTGACGATGCCCGTAAGATTTACAACACAATCACACGCTCGCTGCAGTATTGGTATGCTCCCGATACCCATGAAGCATTAAAACTGGGCTTGTATAACAACAAAGTTGCACGTTATACCGATTTTGTGCAAGCAGCGAAAGAGTTTTATGCCGAGCTGGAGAAACACCCCGAAGTAATGGAAAAGCTGGTTCCGTTTGGTCATTCAGGTGAAAACATAGCAACATACAAAACAAATGTAGACAACCTCGACGACCTGCGTGCCAACCGCGAAAAAGAAAGCGGCGATGCCCAATATACCATCAAGGCCCGAAATGCAAAAATGGACGAACTGGCCGATGCCGTTGCCGATATCAAACGCCTGGGCAAACTCATTTTCACCGAAGATGAAGCTCAATACCTTGAAAAATTAGGAATTTTGGTGAAATCATAACAGGAATAAACCCCTCGTTTGTATCAAAAAAACATTTTTGTGCTTCGAGGGGTTTCTTCTGCTCCCCTACCCCTCGTTTGCAACGAGGGGTTAATAATCCTGTCGTTTGCAACGACCCCAGCCTAAACATCCAATTCAACTTCAACCAAACCTTTCTCGCCCAAATAATCAACAGCCGAACTAAACAATTATTCATGCGGATAAGCTACAATCAATGCTTTCACCGGGTTATCATGTGTATAGTTTATGCGTTGATCAATCTTTTCTGAGGTATCCAACAGCACTGCATGATTTGTCTCCCCTACCCCTCGTTTGCAACGAGGGGTAACATTATTGTCGTTTGAAACGACATCAGCTTAAACATCAAGTTCAATCTCGACCAAACCTTGTGCTCCCAAATAATCAACAGCCGAACTAAACAATTATTCATGCGGATAAGCTACAATCAATGTTTTCACCGGGTTATCATGTGTATAGTTTATGCGTTGATCAATCTTTTCTGAGGTATCCAACAGCACTGCATGATTTGTCTCCTGCCAAAATTTATAGTGCTCAACCCGGCTATCAAATCTTCCCGCACATTCAAAATGATACAGCAACCAATCTTTCCTGCTTTCCGAAATCTCCTGAATCATTTTTACTCCCCTACCCCTCGTTTGCAACGAGGGGTAACATTATTGTCGTTTGAAACGACATCAGCTTAAACATCAAGTTCAATCTCGACCAAACCTTGTGCTCCCGAATAATCAACAGCCGAACTAAACAAATATTCATGCGGATGAGCTACAATCAATGCTTTCACCGGGTTATCATGTGTATAGTTTATACGCTGATCAATCTTTTCTGAGGTATCCAACAGCACGGCATGATTTGTCTCCTGCCAAAACTTATAGTGCTGAATCCGGCTATCAAATCTTCCGGCACATTCAAAATGATACAGCAACCAATCTCTCCGACTTTCCGGAATTTCCTGAATCATTTTTAAAATAGCTTTAGAAGTAAATTTTTTAAAATCACGAATAATAGCACTAATACTATTTCCGTCCTTAGCACGACACACCAGATGCAAATGATTCGATAGTAAACACCATGCAAAAACAGTTAAGCCTTTGTTTTTTATGCAGTAATTGAGCGAATCAACAATTACAACTTTATACTCTTTTCTTGTAAAAACATCAAGCCAGTCTACAACAGTAAAGGTTAAAAAGTAACTTGCGTTTTGGTCGGAGATAAAATAATTGTCTGCGGGCATTTTTGTTTTAAAGGTAAAAATAATTGTCGATACAATCGACTGAATAGTAACCCCTCGTTGCAAACGAGGGGCAGTGAAAGTCCGATTAAAATATGACTGAAGCACGAAAGTTTCTCCGCCTTTAAATTAAAACTTCCGCTTCGGTTCCCCCATTTGGGGGAAATGTCAGGGTAAGGCTTTAATGTTGGCCGACAAAGGGGGCTGCGGAGGGGACCGCGTTTACAGCGGTGAGGCGGTGAATCTTTAAGATTTATCTACCTTCGCTCACGGCATGGAAATTATTAACTACCAAAACCACGAATCTGTTCTGTCAATTCTATACTCTCCCGGGCATCGTCAATACCAAAACCCTGGCCCGCCAAAATATGTTGATAGGTAATGGTATGCAAATCAGTAAATCCATCGCTGAATTCCACTTCTTTCCCTTCAATATTGATTGAACGATAAGTTCGTTTACCCACCGTTAAAACTGATTTTGGCAGATCGTCTTCATCGAGGCTTAAATGCCAGCTCACCTCAGCTTTTTCTAATTTTAAGGTTCCTGCTGCTTTATGGGGTTCATACAAACTTACTTTGCACTCCTTAACACTTCCAAAAATCCAAATCAGCATATCGAACAAATGAATACCAATATTAGTGGCAATTCCACCGGATTTAGAGACATCACCTTTCCAGCTTTTGAAATACCATTTTCCCCTCGTAGTAATGTAATTAAGATCGATGTTGTAAAATTTGTCGCCGGGTGCTTTGTCTATTTGTTCTTTTAATTTGATGATTTCGGGATGATGACGAAGCTGCAAAACGGTAAAAACCCGTTTGCCGGTTTCCCCTTCAATCTCTTTTATAATACGCATTTCTTCGGGATGAATAACCATCGGCTTCTCACAAATGGCATCAGCCCCGTTCCGAAGCGCAAAACGAATGTGAGAAGGATGCATATAATTGGGCGTACAAATACTCACATAGTCAAGAGGCTTTCCGGCCATGCGTTGATCGTCCATAAACCGGTCGAGATTTTCGTGTTCCAGAAAAAACTCAGCATCGGGGAAATAGCTGTCCATTCTCCCCATTACATCAAAACGATCTGAGGCACAAATCAACTTATTTCCAGTTTCCTTAATGGCCCGCATGTGCCGTTCAGCAACATATCCGCCGGCTCCAATTAATGCAAATCGTTTCATTGTTAATGCAATTTCTTTTAATAGTGTTTTATATCTGCCCATGACAGATTTTTCTTTCAGACCCTGAAACAAGTCCAGGGTGACGTCCCTAACTTATGCTGTAATTTCCCTGAAACGTCATGCCGAACTTGTTTCGGTATCTCATCTGTCATTACCTCCTTATGCCCAATAAAAAACGGGGTGAACTCTCACAAAGACGCAAAGGATTATTTTATTCGTTTCAAAAACCTCTTCTTTGCGGCTTGGCGAGAGCTTGCTCTTACAGCTTATAAACTTTTTCCGATGCCTCTTTAATCACATTCCGCATATCAACCACCAGCTTCGAGTGCGCTTGTATATATTCAGCATCGAAAACAGAATGATTGGTGGTTATCACCACACAATCGGCTTCTTCCAGTGTCTTTTCGGTTAACGCCACCGACTTCAGCTCATTTTTTTCTTCCGTTTTTATGGCCGTAACAAACGGATCGTGATAACTTACTTCACCACCTTTCTGAATAACCGTATCAATAATTTCAAGAGCAGGTGATTCGCGCTCATCGTCGATATTTGGTTTATAAGCCACACCTAAAAACAGGACTTTACTTCCGTTCACAGCTTTCTTCTGTCGGTTTAAGGCAGTGGCAATTTTTATATACATGTAATGTGGCATCCGCATGTTGATGTGGCCCGCGGTGTGGATCATGCTGAGGTCGAATTGAAACTTTTTGGCAATGTGCTCCAGGTAAAAGGGATCGAGCGGAATACAATGTCCACCAACTCCCGGCCCCGGATAAAAGGCCTGAAATCCGAAAGGTTTGGTTGCCGCAGCATCAATAACCTCCCAAATATTTATATCCATTTTCCCGGATAAAAGTGCCAACTCGTTGATCAGACTGATATTTATTAAACGATAGGTATTTTCAAGAATCTTCACCATCTCAGCTACCCGCGGTGAACTTACAGGATGAATATTGTCAATAGCAAATTTGTATACGGCCTGTCCAACTTCGAGGCCATCTTCTGTTAAAGCTCCCAATACTTTAGGTGTGTTCTTCGTTACAAAATTTTTGTTTCCTGGATCAACTCTTTCGGGAGAATATGCCAGCCAGAAATCATCGCCATGTTTTAATCCCGATTCCTTTTCAATGATCGGAAGCATGAAATCTTCGGTAGTTGTTGGATAGGTTGTACTTTCGAGGCTTATAAATGTTCCCGGTTTCATATGTCTGCCAATTTCTTTGCAGGCAGATTGAATATAACTCATGTCCGGCTTTTTAAAGCGATCGAGCGGAGTAGGTACACAAATCAAAAGTGCGTCGCATTTATTCATCTCTGAAAAGTCGGTGGTTGCATGAAATGTTACACTTTCAACAACTTCACGCAGTGCCACATCCCTGACGTCTTTGATGTAATTTTCACCGCTATTTATTTTATTTACCTTTTGTTCGTTTTTGTCGAAACCTAAAACATGAACACCAGCTTCTGCAAAACCAACCGCAAGAGGCAATCCGACATAACCTAATCCGATTATTCCAACTACCAGTTTCTTTTGTTCTATCTTCTTTAAAATATCTACTTTATGATTCATTTTTTATTATTTCTAGATTTGCGCCTGCTAAATTATACTTTTCTCCCGATTCCGGGCAAATTAAGTCGTCTCCCAGAACAATTCCATTTCGGCTCACCCAACCCGTTTGTTTGGCTGGCACCCCTGCTACCAATGCAAAAGGCTTTACATCTTTTGTTACAACAGCACCAGCACCAACCATACAGTATTCGCCCAATGTAGTTCCGCAAATTATAGTGGCATTGGCGCCAATTGTTGCACCTTTTTTTACCAATATGGGTTTAAATTCCTCTTTTCGCTCAACCGCACTGCGCGGATTAATAACATTGGTAAAAACCATTGAAGGCCCCAGAAAAACGTCGTCTTCGCAGGTTACTCCTTCATACACCGAAACATTATTCTGTACTTTAACATTGTTGCCGAGTTGCACCTTGTTTCCAATAAATACATTTTGCCCCAGAATACATTCCGATCCAATTTTTGCAGATCGCATTACATGTGAAAAATGCCATATTTTTGTTCCGGAACCTATTTGTGCTCCTTCATCGATCACGGCTGTTTCGTGTGAATAATATTCTTTGTTCATTTTCTTTATTCTTTGCGCCTTTGCGCCTTTGCGTGAAAACACTCTCTCGCAAAGCCGCAAAGACGCCAAGTTCTATAATTTGTTTACTATTCGTGTTATCCCGTCTTTTATCAATTTCTCATTGAAATTTATCAGTAATCCGAGTTTTAATCCGGTTATCCGCAAATAAGTTAATACTTGTTTCGGATGAACAGGTGCAATACACTCAACTGATTTTAATTCAATAATGACTCTATTTTCTACAATCAGGTCAGCCCTAAAACCAATTTCCATTTTTTTGTCGCCCCAAATAAGAGGGATTGCTTTTTGCCTTTCAACCTTCAAGCCCTTTGAAGATAGCTCATAAGTCAAGATCTCCTCGTACACTGATTCCAGTAATCCGGAGCCAAGTTCAACATGAACATCATAACAAGTATTGACTATTATTTTAGCTATTTCATTTTCGGTCATTGATCTTTTCTTTGCGTGAAAAAAATCTCTCGCCAAGCCGCTAAGACGCCAAGTTTTATAATTGGGTTAATATTTATTACATCCTTTATTCATTCAAATTTCTTTGCGTCTCTGCGTCTTTGCGAGAAACTTAATTCTTCTTTGCGTCTCTGCGCCTTTGCGAGAAACTTTTAACTGCTTCAACAATATACCCCAACTGCTCCTCATCCAACTCCGTATGCATTGGCAGCGACAATACGGTTTGCGTTAATTTCTCAGCAACTGGGAAATCGCCTTCCCGGTATCCCAAACTTTTATAAGCCTCCTGCAGGTGCAGTGCTTTTGGGTAATACACCATCGATGGAATTCCCTTTGCATCCAAATACCTTTTTAACTCATCCCGATCATCTGTTTGAATAGTATATTGATGAAAAGTATGCGTACTAAATTCAGTTCTGCCAGGAATTTTTATTCCGCGCAAACCCTGTAAATGCTCATCATAAAACCGGGCCGCCGTTTGCCTGGCTTTTATATGCTTACCAATATACTTCAACTTCACCTCAAGAATGGCTGCCTGAATACTGTCGAGCCTCGAATTAATCCCAATCCGTTCGTATTCATATTTGGCTTTCATGCCGTGACTGGCTATGGAACGAATCTTGTCAGCCAATGTTTTGTTGCTGGTATAAACCGCACCGCCATCGCCAAAAGCTCCCAGGTTTTTTGACGGAAAAAACGAATTACATCCAATGTGCCCCATGGTTCCGGCTTTCTTTCGCGTACCATAACTAAATAGGTAGTCGGTTCCCAGTGCCTGGCATGCATCTTCAACCACATACAATTCATGCTTTCCGGCCAAATTCAAAATCGCTTCCATATTGGTACACTGACCAAAAAGATGCACCGGTAAAATTGCTTTGGTTTTGGTGGTAATGGCATTTTCAATTTGCGTAACATTAATGTTAAAAGTATCCGGACAAACATCAACAAAAACAAGTTTTAGTCCCATCAGCACCAACACTTCAACGGTTGATACAAACGAAAAAGGAGTGGTAATTACTTCATCGCCCGGCTTTAAATCCAAAGCCATAAAAGCCAGTTGCAAAGCATCTGTACCATTTCCACATGCAACGACATTGGTATTCAGGTAGTCGGCCAATTTTTCTTCAAAATCAAGCACCTTACCACTTTTTATAAAGCGGGTAGACTTAATCACCTCTTGAATAGCCTCATCAATTTCAGCTTTCATAGTAAGGTACTGCCCGTAAATATCCGACATGAGGATGGTTTGCATTCCGTTTAGCTTATTTCTAATAAACTATAAAAGTATAAATTTAGCCTGATTAATTCACAAAACTGAATTAATCGCCCGAAGGGCTGACGAAATAATTGTTTTTCAATTATTTGTCAGGGCTAACCTTGACATTGAAAATTACTAAACCATAAGTCAAACAACGTATCATTCAGATTTTCAATCGTCAACACTTCATGTGAAAAATTTATAAATTTTTCAGGTTAGTGCACAGGGTAAGCTGTTCCGTATTTATTTTGCATATTTCTACTTTCATAAAAATGAAACATGACAGTCAACTGGAATTGCATACCAAACTCATTCTTCCAACGCGAAGTAACCCAGGTCGCTCCCGATTTACTGGGAAAATTGTTGGTAAGACATTTTGACGACGGCACGATTGTGAAATTCAGAATTACTGAAACGGAAGCCTATCGCGGAGGCGATGATAAAGCGTGCCACGCCAACAAAGGCTTAACGCCACGAACCAGAGTAATGTTTGAAGAAGGAGGATTGGTATATGTTTACCTGATTTACGGAATGTACTGGATGCTAAATTTTGTTACCGGCAAGGCGGGAGATTCCTCTGCCGTGCTAATTCGCGGAGTGGAAGGAATTTCAGGACCGGGAAGAGTTGGCCGGGCACTGCAACTCAATAAATCATTTTATGGCGAAAACCTGGCTACTTCTGAACGAATATGGGTTGAAGATGCGGGGACAAAGTCCAAATATATAACCGCTCCTCGCGTAGGAATAGACTATGCCGGCGAACCCTGGATTAGCAAACCGTGGCGTTATATAGTGACGTAATATCCAAGTCCCAGAAATAAATTGAACATTCTACATTGAGTATTGGATATTGGATATTGGATATTAAAACAATAAAAAACTACTGACAAGAATTTCCAATGTAGAATGATCAATTTCCAATTCCCAAAAATTCCGTTAAATATTCTAAATTGAATATTGATTATTGGATATTTTTGAAAGAAAATACGTCAACGGATAGAGGCATACCCAAAATAATTCCCAATATTGAATGTTCAATAATCAATTTCCAACAAGTTTTAAATGAAAGCTAAAGCTTGGACTTGGCTGTTTTGACACTTTTCGCAAAAATAGCCAGTAATTCTTCATTCTCTTTTAAGGCTGGAAAAACATCATTCTCTTTCAAGTATTTCTTCCTATTAATAATCATTAGACAAACTTTTGTTTCTCGCAACTCTTTCAAAATGATCTGCATTTTATGAATAAAGTCTCTTTGCGATTCAGCAGCCTGGGCTTCTCCATTGTTTAGAGCAGGAGAGGTGCTGCATCGTATCAGTTGCCCTGTAATATGAGTTGCCATTCTGGTTTTCGGGAGCTTCTCAATTACTTCATCAACTTTTAACACAAAATCAATTAATCTTTCTTCAAGATCATATTTTCTTTCATTCATATCATTGATTTTTATGTTTCAAGATACGAACGACACAAGAAATTACCAATACAGTTTAATCTATAGAGTTTTCCCTAATTTCCATTAGATATTCTAAATTGAACATTGGGTATTGGCAATTTTGGGAGATACAAAAAAGAAGAACTTCCAATATTGAATGTTCAATACCCAATTTCCAATAATGAATATCCGTTCTACGTCATAATTAGTATTTAGCACGTCATGCTGAACTCGTTTCAGCATCTTTCGCATATAGTAACCAGTTGCTTGAGAGAAAGACCCTGAAACAAGTTCAGGGTGACGTCTTGGTTGTGACTAATTGCGGACATTCAATTCCAATATTTAAAATTTGATTATTCTATATTGGATATTAATTGGAAGTTTCAACAAAACACAACCAAACCCATTGATCTTCAACAACTCGATGTTGAGCAACAATCTTATTATTGCCGCTTCCCTTTCATTATAAACTTATCGTATAAAAACAGCGCTACAACAGCTGCCAGCCCTATAATCAGGATCACCACCCATATTTGCGACGGATTATATTTATCCCACAACTGATTGGTAAGTTCTGCAGGAGTCATTCCCATTTTTTGTGCAGCTGCATTAAAATATTCATTTTGTGTAAGTCCGTCAGCTAATTGAATGCCTTTTTCAGCCACCTCCTGCCGCACAAAAACGTTTTTATCCGACATGCCTCCGTATACATTCCCCGAAATAATTCCGGCAAACACGTTGCCCAAAAATACAGGGATAAATGAATAGCCCATGTAAAGTGCCTTTTTATCGATTGGTGCAATTCGCCCAATGTATTCAGTAATTTTTGGTGAACCCGCCATTTCTCCAATGGCAAAAATATAAATTGCTACAAGCGTGAACATGACATTCTGAGTTGAAAGCGTCAGCGCCATACCAATGGCACACACCAAAAATCCCGACATCATGGAGCGCAACGGACGCCATTTCATTACAATGGTTGACACAATAATTTGAAATATAATAATAAACATTGCATCAAAATTGGTAATAAACTCAGCCTCCATTTGCCCGGTTTCGGCAATTCCATAATTTTCGCTAAAAAATGGCAGGTACTGGTGGAAGAAATTGTAAACAGCACTGGTATCAACCCACTGGGCAATAAAAACCGGCAGTGTGAAGAAAAGCTGGTTATACATGGTCCAGAAACCGGCTACAATAACAAGAAACAGAACAAACTTAAAATCCTTTATTACCAAAGCAATATTGGTAAAGACCTTTCCGATAGACACCCAAATTGAGTCGGTATTAACTGTTCGGTCAGGCTCTTTGTAAAAAATCAACAGAATGAAATTTAAGGCTACAATCCCGGCAGAGATATAAAAAATTAACTCCGACTGTCCTTTGTAAATTAAGGTAACCAATGGCCCGAAAAAGGCGCCAATATTCACCATCATATAAAAAATACCAAACCCAATTGATGCTGTTTCATCAGTAGTTGTTTTGGCAATTGTTGCTGAAATTACCGGTTTAAAAAGTGCAGCGCCCAATGCCAAATAAAGATACATGGCAAAGACTCCGGCAAATGTATCAAATTGCGGTAGCAATATAAACGCAGTGGTATACACAAAAAAAGCAATAAACAACACGCGCTTGTAACCATATTTATCTGCAATAGACCCCGTAATTACCGGCAGGAAATAAAGGATTCCGGTACCAATACCCATTATCATACCTTTTTGTTCCTGCGAGAATTCCAGTCCTCCCATATCTGCCGATCCGGTAAGGTAATTGGCAAAGAGCATAAAAAAGCCGTACCATGCCCAACGTTCAAATAATTCAATAGTATTAGCTACCCAAAAACTGCGGTTGTATTTTTTTAATACCGAAACAAATGCCATTTCTTCTTAATTTGATGAAGTTCGAAAGGTAGTATTTTTCGAAATATGTTCAGCATATTAAATCTAACAGGCTGACATTTCGCATATAAAAAAGTGTTGAAAATACCTGGCTACAATCCCATATCGAAAAAGACCGATAAAAAAGTGATGACCATAATGATTAGGAACAACAAAATAAAAAATCCGATTACTCCCACTTTAAAACCATAGCTTTTCTTTTCGCGCGTGGTGGACTCTTTTAAACGCTCAAGTGATTCAACCAGTTTTTTGGGAGCCTGATCATTTTTTACAAGGTAATCGGCGGCACCCAGTTTCATAATTCTAACGGCAATATCCACGTTGTTTTGCGCACTCAAAAAAATAAAATCGATTTGGCTATTTTCGCGCTCCACCTGAAGCATAAGCTCCAAACCGTTAATTCCTTCCGATGAATAATCTAAAATTATAACATCAGGGTTTAAATGAATGTGCCTGAGACATTCTTCTCCGTTCTTAAATATTTTCAGATTCGAAAACTTTTTCGATTGCAAGTAACCGACAATTAGATCTTTGTAAACGGTGCTGTCTTCGATCAGAAATATTAATGGATTTTTTCTCCCTTGCATGGTTTCAGAACTCTTGTTAGTGATAGCTCTAAAATTAATATTAATTTTTTAGAAAACAACAGGGCATAATGGCTCAAAAACCCGCAATCATTCGCAACTGATACCAGAAAAAGGTACTTTTGAACACTTAATATACGAATTATGTTACTGGCAATCGACATCGGGAACACAAACATTGTTTTTGGAATCCATAATGATGAGCAATGGGTTAACCACTGGCGCATTCAAACCGACCAGCTGAAAACCGCCGACGAGTACGAAGTTATTTTCCGCTCGTTACTAACTGCAGGAAAAATCTGCCGCACTGATATCTCCCGGATAATTTTAAGCAGTGTTGTGCCTTCTCTTGTTCATCCTTTCCGCGAAATGTTAACCGGACTTTTTGACAATGCCGTTATTAACCTCCTGGATCCCGACATTTACAATCGCTTGCCTATAAAAGTTCTCAATCCTTACGAAATTGGAAGCGACCTTGTTGCCAATGCCACAGCCGCATTTCAAAAATATGGGAACAATACCATGGTTATCGATTTTGGCACCGCATTAACTTTCACCACCATCGGGCAAAACTCGGAAATATCGGGCGTGGCTATTGCTCCCGGTTTGCACACAGCCGTTGGGGCGCTTGCCGGAAAAACAGCGCAATTACCACAAATACACATTGTTCCTCCGCCATCAGTACTGGGTGAAAACACCATTCATGCCATTCAATCGGGAATAATTTTCGGCTACACCGGATTAGTTGATTCGATGATCGAAAGAACTGAAAAAGAGCTTCATGTCTCACTTACTGTTGTAGCCACCGGAGGGCTTAGTTCTGTAATTGCTCCCTTAACCAAAAACATTAAGGCCTGCGAGCCGATGCTAACCCTTGAAGGCCTCGTTCAGATCAATACATTTATATAACATCGAGTATCTCATGCTTTATTACAAGTAATTTTATTTCTTTTGCAGTGAACAAACTGTGGCAGAACAGTTGTTATTGTTTCAACAACTTTTGGAAAAATGGATGATGTGAAGGGGAAACTGCTCGAATTAATAAACAATCCCGACGATCTAAAAAAAATACCGGTTGACCAACTCGAAGATGTGTGTCGGGAGTTGCGCAATTATATTATTGACGTGGTTTCAACAAATCCCGGGCACTTTGGAGCCAGCCTGGGCGTTGTGGAGCTAACAGTAGCCCTGCATTACGTATACAATACCCCTTACGATCAGCTGATTTGGGATGTTGGACATCAGGCCTACGGACACAAAATACTTACCGGCAGGCGAAACAAATTCGACACCAACCGAAAATTTAAAGGACTTAGCGGATTCCCAAAACGCACAGAAAGCGAATACGATGCATTTGGTGTTGGCCACTCGTCAACCTCTATTTCGGCAGCTTTAGGAATGGCCATTGCTTCTAGAATTAAAGGTGAAGAAGAACGAAAAGTGGTTGCTGTTATTGGCGACGGAGCAATGTCAGGCGGAATGGCTTTTGAAGCATTAAACAACGCAGGAGGCGAAAACGCCGATATACTGGTAATTCTGAACGACAATAATATGGCCATCGACCCAAGTGTTGGTGGCTTGAATAAATACCTGCTAAACATTGCAAAATCGGATACCTACAACCGAATGAAACACGACGTTTGGGAAGGACTTGGAAAACTGGATGGATTTGGAAAAAAAGCACGCCGATTTATTCAGAAAAACCAACATGCATTAAAAAACATGATCCTGAAAGAGAATAATCTTTTTGAAGCTTTCAACTTCAGGTATTTTGGACCAATCGATGGGCACGATGTTGACTATTTAACCAACGCACTGAAGGATCTGAAAGATATTCCCGGGCCAAAACTTTTACACGTTATTACCCAAAAAGGAAAAGGTTTTAAACAGGCCGAACTTTTCCAAACCAAATGGCATGCTCCGGGTATTTTCGATAAAGAAACCGGCGAAATTTACAAATGTGATTGCGCAGCTGATCAAGCACCAAAATTCCAGAATGTTTTTGGCGACACTTTATTGGAGTTGGCTGAAAAAAACAAAAAAATAGTTGGAATAACTCCGGCAATGCCCACAGGTTGCTCCATGAACAAAATGATAGCAAAAATGCCTGATCGTGCTTTTGATGTAGGAATTGCAGAGCAACATGCTGTTACATTTTCGGCCGGGCTTGCAGCTCAGGGAATGGTTCCGTTCTGTAATATCTACTCCACTTTTATGCAACGCGCTTACGACCAGGTCATACACGATGTAGCCATCCAAAACTTGCCTGTTATTTTCTGCCTCGACCGCGGAGGTTTGGTAGGAGAAGACGGACCAACGCATCACGGTGTTTTTGATATTGCTTATATGCGTTCGGTTCCGAATATGATTGTATCGGCACCAATGGACGAAATTGAGTTGCGTAACCTGATGTACACCGCGCAGCTGGAGAAAAATAAACAACCATTTTCGATTCGTTATCCGCGTGGTTGCGGAATAATTGCAGACTGGCAAAAGGAATTTAAAAAAATTGAAATTGGCAAAGGCCGCAAATTAAGCGATGGCAACGATATTGCTTTGTTGTCGATTGGAAAAACCGGAATCTTTGCTCAACAAGCTGTAAAAAGTCTGGCTAAAATAGAAATTTCGGCTGCCCATTACGATATGCGTTTTGTTAAACCTCTCGACACCGAGATGCTTACCGAAATTATGCACAATTTCGACCAGATAATCACCATTGAGGATGGTGCCATCCAGGGTGGATTTGGAAGTGCGATATTGGAGTTTATGGCTGAAAACGGATTCACCAATAAAATAAAAATTCTGGGAATACCCGATAAATTTGTCGAACACGGAACACCCGAAGAGCTTTATAACGAATGTGGCATTGATGCAAAAGGCATTGTTCGTACGGTGAAGGAATTAGTTGGCAAAACAAAAATCGTATAACATAACAGCACTCGCTCATTCCAATTCCAATATTCAACTATTCTCACATTCTACCATTCCACTTATCGGTATAATATTTTTATCTTTAAGTCGTTCTGAAGAGTGTACTTAAAAACCATTTGCATTGGACATTTATCTTAAAAGACGACGCGGAAAAATTTTACTTCTCATTATTGCTGTACTTATCGGGGTAGCTTCTTTACTTTACACCAACTGGCTGACCAAAAAAATGGCCACCGAAGAACGTAACAAAGTTGAGATTTGGGCCGAAGCGATTAAAGGGATTAACGAAGCCGGAATAAATATCACCTCTCCGCAACTGAGCCAGCTTCAAACACGCTACCTCCAGTTCCTGAATATGGTTAGTGAGAAAAACACAACCATCCCCATCTTGATATTAAATCCTGACGGAACATTTAATACCGACCGAAACATTACTTATCGCGAAGACAGAAAAGAAGAAGTACTCAACCGCGAACTAAAAAAAATGCAGGATTATGCAGCCCCAATACCCATCGATTTGGGTGATGGTTATGAGTTGATGTTGTACTACCGGGAATCATCTATCCTGCGAAACCTACAATTGTATCCTATCATTCAGCTGGTTGTTATAATCATCTTTATTTTAGTTGCTTATTTTGCTTTTCTGGCCACCAACCGAGCCGAGCAAAACCAGGTGTGGGTAGGCATGTCGAAAGAAACAGCACACCAACTAGGTACGCCCATATCTTCGCTGATGGCATGGATAGAGTTGCTAAAATTAAAAGATGTTGACCCAAGCCTGATAAAAGAATTGGAACAAGACACTTCCCGCCTGGAACGGATTACGGAACGCTTTTCAAAAATCGGATCGAAGCCGGAATTGCTCCGCGTTAACCTCATTGAGGTTTTAAACTCGGCCGTGTCGTACCTGAAACGACGCTCATCTGCCAAAGTAAAATTTGAACAAAACTACGACACTAACGCATACATTGAAACCCCATTAAATGGCGCCTTGTTTTCGTGGGTAATTGAGAATTTATGCAAAAATGCCATTGATGCCATGGGAAATAACGGCACCATTACAATTAATGTAAAAGAAAAAGATAAACAGGTAACTATTGACCTTACCGATACCGGTTGTGGGATCTCCAAAAATCATCAGAAATCAATTTTCCACCCCGGCTTCTCAACCAAAAAGCGTGGTTGGGGATTAGGTCTGTCTTTGGCCAAACGAATAGTTGAGATTTACCATAGCGGTAAAATTTTCATCAAATGGTCGGAGTCGGGAAAAGGAACTACATTTAGAATTATTCTGAACAAATAGAGCATCTACCATTGTCATTCAATCAGTTTATCAAACCTGGAATAAAATGAGTTTGTATCAGCGGTAATTGAGCTCCTTCGATGAATCCACTATTCAGAATAATACCATTATGCCGCACTCGTGTTTGATCTGTCGGCGACAAACAAAAATTTGATACCACACATTCGTGCAAATGACTAAGATTTAACTGTTTTGATATGGAAAGAAATTTGAAATATTTCTACAATTTCTTTAACTGTTAATAAATAATTTATACTTTTGCATCCACTTTTTGGAATCGTGAGCTTGAAAAGCAAATACAATATTGAGTTTAAAGGTCTTAACGAAGGCCTGCACGATTACCAATTTGAGGTAAACGATAAGTTCTTTGAGCATTTTGATGAGAGTCTGGTTGACAAAGGCAAGGTTAACGTAAAAGTTGAACTTGAAAAACGAAGTGCATTTCTGAAATTAAGCTTTGCACTCGAAGGATGGTTAGAGCTTGTTTGCGACCGCTGCCTTGACAATTATCCGCAAGACGTGTCTTTAGAAACCGAATTGTTTGTAAAATTTGGCGAAGAAGATGAGTTTGACGAAGGCGAAAATGTAATTTGGATATTACCCGAGGAACACGCCATCAGCCTAGCTCAAATCATGTACGAATACGTTACATTGAGTATTCCTTTGCGGCATGTTCATCCAGATGAAAACGGAGAAAACAGCTGTAACCAGGAAATGATTGATAGATTAAACAACATAACGCAGCATGAAGCGGACGAAAATGAAGAAGAAGAAATTGACCCGCGTTGGGCTGCACTAAAAAATTTAAAAAATAATAATTAAAAATACATAACAATGGCACATCCAAAGCATAAAATTTCGAAATCGAGAAGGGATAAAAGACGTACGCATTACAAAGCTACTGCCCCTACTCTGGCTACTTGTTCAAATTGTGGAACTACTGTAAAATACCACACAGTTTGTCCTGAATGTGGTTACTACAGAGGAAAACAAGTAATTGAAAAAGAAATTGCATTGTAGTTAAATTAACATCCGGAACTTCCGGTATTAACTAACAAAAATCCATCTTTGGTATCTTCCGAAGATGGATTTTTTGTACATGCATATTCCCATTTATTATTTTCTGATTTTTCGAACAATGTTATAAATTGTTCTGCCTCCTAGAACATTTTTTCACCTTCGCATGCCACATCTGTTGGTATTTCTTTGCTGTGTCTTACAAATCGCTCTACATTTAACCCCGGTTTTAAAAAAGACCAGAACATATATTTTCAGTAAACAAAAATTTGTATTTGAATAATGGCTAACATCAGGGCAGCAATTACAGGAGTTGGAGCCTACCTCCCGGAATACCGGTTAACAAACGACGAAATCAGCAAAATGGTTGACACGTCGGACGAATGGATCATGCAACGAATCGGGATCAAGGAGCGAAGGATTTTAAAGGAAGAGGGAAAAGCAACCAGTGACATGGGAGCGCGCGCAGTAGAAAATTTGCTGGAAAAAACCGGCACATCGCCCGATGAAATTGACATGTTGATTTGTGCGACCATTACGCCCGACATGAACCTGCCGGCCACAGCCAATATAATTGCACACAAAACAAATATTCATAACGCCTGGAGTTTTGATTTAAATGCTGCCTGCTCAGGGTTTATCTTCTCTTTGTCTACCGCAACACAATTCATCGAATCGGGGCGTTATAAAAAAGTTGTAATCGTTGCAGCCGAAAAAATGTCGGCAATAATAAATTATAAAGACCGTACCACCTGCCCGCTTTTTGGCGATGGAGCATCTGCTGTATTAATTGAACCAACCACCGAAGATGTTGGTGTTATCGACTACATCAATCGAGTTGATGGTTTGGGCCGTCATCACCTGCACATAAAAGCAGGCGGATCGTTAAAACCGGCTTCCGAAGAAACCGTGAAAAACAAAGAACACTATTTGTACCAGGAAGGACAGGCCGTTTTTAAAGCTGCCGTTTCAAGCATGGCCGATGTTGCTGTTGAGATTATGCAAAAGCACAACATTAGCTCTGAAGATGTTGCCTGGCTGGTTCCACATCAAGCTAATATGCGCATTATTGAAGCTACAGCCCGGCGAATGGGAATAAGCAAAGATCAGGTGATGATTAACATCCAAAAGTACGGAAACACCACAGCTGCCACAATTCCACTTTGTTTGTGGGATTACGAAAAGAAATTGAAAAAAGGCGACAACATTATTCTTGCTGCTTTTGGTGCCGGATTTACCTGGGGAAGCACCTATTTAAAATGGGCTTACGATTCGGAATAAAAGCAAACAACATCTTCTGAACATCGCCGTTCTAAGTTTGGTGATTCTAACCTGAAAAGTTGATTCAATTTTTCACACAAAGTGTTGACGATTGAAAATCTGCAGGATACATGCCCTGAATAAATGGATTTGAGGATTTTCAATGTCAAGGTAAGCCCTGACAAATAATTGAAACACAATTATTTCGTCAGCCCTGCGGGTAATTAATTCATAAGAATGAATTAATCAGGCTAAATCATTTTTTTGCTGAAGATTCATTTTATTGTATCTTCAAGCACCCAATTTAAATGGACCGTTAAGAAGAAAGAACCATGGCAAAACAAAACGCAAGAACGTTTGGCGAAACCCCCGATCAGGCAATCAATATTTTAGGCGAAGGTACACTCATTAAAGGCGACATTACTGCAAACAGTGATATTCGTATTGATGGCCAACTTGTTGGCAACCTGGAAGCAAAAGGAAGAGTTGTAATCGGCCCAAAAGGCAAAATCGAAGGCACAGTAAAATGCAACAATGTTGAAATAGCCGGTTTTATAAAAGGCAAAGTAACTGTTGATGAGCTTTTAAATATGAAAGCCTCGGCAAAAATTGAAGGCGATATTATTGCCGGCAAACTGGCAGTAGAACCCGGTGCAACTTTTACCGGAACCTGCGCAATGGGAGGAGCCAGTGCACCTGCGAAGAAAGATGAAAAAGAAAAAACCGTATACAACCCAAAAAACTAATTCTTTTATTCGCTATTCCAGTCTGGGATTCGAAATGATGGCCATTATAGGAGTTTTTACCTTCCTGGGCTATAAAATCGACCAATGGATGCACAACGAGTTTAAAGGATTTACGCTTGCTTTGGTTATATTTGGTGTTGTTGTGTCCATCGTTTATGGGACGAAAAGCCTTTTAAGGACAGATCACAAATCTAAAAAGCCAAAGAGAAAATGAAATCTTTCATCGTAAAACTTACAGGAATAACGCTCGCCATTGCTATAATTAGCGGGTTAGTATTTTCGTTGGCCTTCCCTGAATACTACATTCAGGTGCTTCCGTTCCTGTTGCTCTTCTTCTATCTCACAACAATGGGCATTCATGCATACCTGCTGAAAATGGCAAAAAAAGATCTTGGAAAATTTACCCGCAGTTATATGCTCATCACCACGCTAAAACTACTTGGATATTCGGTATTAGCAGTTGTTTACATGGTATTTGATAAAAAAAATGCCCTACCATTTGTTATTTGTTTAATGCTACTCTACCTTATCTACACTTTTTTTGAAGTAATTGAAATTACCAGAATAACCAAATCGGCAGGCAAAAAATAAATTAACGCTTCCTCCCCTTTTGACACACCAAATGAACTCCTAATATTATTAATTATATGATGAAAACTTGCATTTTGCATTTATAGCTCAAAAAATCTTTTAAATTTGTGAACATTCATGAAGAAAATTACGTCTTAACAACTTGGTATAATACCTGTCAGGAAGTGCTTGTTTCAAATGTATACAGAGAAGTTAAAACAAAGATAAACGGAATAAACCATGCTTAAGCTTACTAAAGCCATCTTTATATTCTTTGCCTTTTTCTTATTAAGTTATGGCCAGCTTCAGGCTCAGCACGGGCTGGAGGAAGAAAGCACACACACAACAGAAAGTCATTCAGATGAAAGCGATGCACATACTTCAAACACACACCTTGAAGAAGAATTCAATGCTGGAGAATTTGTGATCGACCACGTATCCGATTCTTATGACTGGCACATTGCATCTTTTGGCGATAAGCACATTAGCATACCTCTTCCGATAATAGTTTACAGCAACCAACCGGAATTACACGAAGGAAAAGCATTTCATGTTTTTATGTCTTCTAAATTCCACCACGGGCACAGCGCTTACAAAGGATTTCAGATTTCGGAAAGCGAAGAATTTAAAGGCAAAGTGGTTGAAGTGGATGCGTATGGACAGGAGATTGGTGCACCCATCGATATTTCAATAACAAAAACAGTTGCCGGCATATTTGTATCCATAATCATTTTATTATGGCTGGTATTTTCAGTAGCTAAATTGGCAAAGAAAAATGTTGGCAGAGCACCAACGGGCATACAAAATTTATTGGAACCGATTATCTTTTTTATTCGCGACGAAGTGGCAAAACCGGCCATCGGCGATCAGAAATACGAAAAATTTATGCCGTTTCTGTTAACCCTGTTCTTTTTTATATTGATTAACAACATCATGGGATTGATACCAGTTCCGCCATTTGGAGCTAACGTAACAGGAAACATAGGGGTAACAATGGTGTTAGCCTTGTTTACCTTTTTTGTTACCGCAATTAATGGCAACAAACATTACTGGAAAGAAATTTACAACCCCGACGTACCGTGGTGGCTAAAATTCCCAATTCCCTTAATGCCTATCGTTGAGCTTTCGGGTGTAATTACAAAACCATTTGTTTTAATGATCCGGCTTTTTGCAAATATGATGGCGGGGCACCTGATTGTTACCGTATTTATTGGGCTTATTTTTGTATTTGGCAGCCAGTTCGGAACAGCGGTAGGTCTTGGGGTAAGCCCGGTGTCCATTCTTTTTTCGGTATTTATATTATTACTCGATGTTTTAGTATCATTTATTCAAGCTTATGTTTTTACACTGTTGTCGGCACTCTATTTTGGAATGGCGACAGCAGATCATCATTAATATTTAAAATTAAAAGCTATGTTATCAGCTATTTTATCAGTATTGTTACAAGCAACGGAAGTGATGACCTCAGCATCATCAGATGTAATGGCCGCAAAAGTAGGTGGAGCTGAACTAGGTGCCGCATTAGGAGCTGGGATGGCTGCGCTTGCTGCTGCTATTGGCATTGGGAAAATTGGTGCCAGTGCCATGGAAGCTATTGCTCGTCAACCTGAAGCCAGCGGTGATATTCGGTCAAACCTAATTGTTTCGGCAGCTTTAATTGAAGGTGTTGCCTTCTTTGCCGTAATTGTTTGTGTGCTTATCATTTTTGTGTAGCAAAAAACTTTGGCAACCATCCCGGGGATTGCCCGGGATGCAGTTGCCACTTTAAAATTTTAGATTATGGAATTAATAATGCCAAATACGGGCACCATTTTTTGGATGGTCATCGCTTTTGGGGTCGTACTTTTTCTATTGAAGAAGTTTGCGTGGAAACCAATTCTTGCTGCTTTAAAAGAACGGGAAGAGTCGATCTCTACTGCATTAAGCTCGGCTGAAGAAGCAAAAAAAGAAGTAGCCGGACTAAAAGCCGATAACGAAAAAGTTATTGCTGAAGCACGACGCGAAAAAGAAGCAATTCTGAAAGAGGCAAAAGAATTAAAGGATAAAATTGTTGCCGAAGCGAAAGATAAAGCCACTGAAGAAGTGCAAAAAACCATTGCTCAGGCACGCCAGCAAATCCAAGCTGAAAAAACGGCTGCCTTAAGCGAAATTAAAAAACAAATAGCCGAACTTTCGGTAAGTATTGCTGAAAAAGTGATTCGCAAGGAATTGAGCAACAAAACCGAACAGAAAAAAATGGTTGACGGTTTAATCGACGACATCAAGCTGAATTAAGTATGGACCAAAGCACAATAAATGTACGGTACGCCAAAGCTTTCTTTTTAACAGCTAAGGAGAAAAAATTACTTGATAAATTAAAAGCCGATATTCAGTTGGTTCTGAATGTCTCCAAAGCATCAGAAGATTTTATTCTTTTATTGGAAAGCCCGATCGTAAAATCATCAAAAAAGGCAGCCCTGATAAAAAGTATTTTCGAAAGCAAGATTGAAGAGATCAGTCTTAACTTTTTATTGCTAATCATTCAAAACAAACGCGAAGAGCACATTCCCGGCATCTGCCGCAATTTTCTGGATCTTTCACGAAAAGACCTCAATATTAAATCGGCAATGCTGACAACTGCTTCTGAGGTTGATTCTTCAACACTTAAAAAGATACAAGAACTACTTGAAAAAGAATTGAAGGCCACAGTTGAATTAACCGCGCAGATAAACACCAAAATTATTGGCGGTTTGGTATTGCGCCTTGATGATAAACAGTACGATGCCAGCGTGGCAACCCAATTGCGAAAAGTAAAACAAACCTTGTTAGAAACCGAATTATAAACGATAGCGACAAGCAAAAAATAATAGAACATGGCTAATATAAAACCTGCTGAAGTATCTGCAATTCTGAAGCAACAACTTGAAGGATTTAAATCGGTTGCCGAACTGGAAGAAGTTGGCACCGTATTACAAGTTGGTGATGGTATCGCCCGTATTTATGGACTTTCGAACGTTGAATCGAACGAAATGATCGAATTCGATAGCGGCATAAAAGGTATTGTGTTAAACCTTGAAGAAGACAACGTTGGTGTTGTACTATTGGGGTCTTCAGAAAAAGTAAAAGAAGGCGACACGGTAAAACGTACGCGCCGAATTGCATCAATTAATGTAGGTGAAGGCTTGCTTGGCCGCGTGGTAAACACCATTGGCGAAGCAATTGACGGAAAAGGAGCCTTAAACGGCGAACTTTTTGAAATGCCCTTGGAACGCAAAGCGCCGGGTGTGATTTTTCGTCAGCCGGTAAAAGAACCGCTTCAAACCGGATTAAAAGCTGTTGACGCCATGATTCCCATTGGCCGCGGTCAGCGTGAGTTGATTATTGGCGACCGTCAGACGGGAAAAACAGCAGTGGCTATTGATACCATTATTAATCAACGCGAATTCTACGAACGAGGAAATCCGGTTTACTGTATTTATGTAGCAATTGGCCAGAAAGGTTCTACGGTTGCAAACATTGCCGCCACGCTTGAAAAAGCAGGTGCAATGGACTATACAGTAATTGTTATGGCAACCGCATCAGATCCTGCAGCATTGCAGTTTTATGCACCGTATGCAGGTGCCGCCATTGGCGAATATTTCCGCGATACAGGTCGTCATGCATTAATTATTTACGATGACCTTTCAAAACAAGCCGTTTCATATCGTGAGGTGTCGCTGTTGCTTCGTCGCCCACCGGGCCGTGAAGCTTATCCTGGTGATGTTTTCTACCTGCACTCACGCTTATTGGAACGATCAGCAAAAATCATCGAATCGGACGAAGTGGCTAAAAACATGAACGATTTACCGGAGTGTTTGAAAGACAAAGTAAAAGGTGGAGGTTCGTTAACGGCACTTCCTATTATTGAAACACAGGCCGGCGACGTTTCTGCATATATTCCAACCAACGTAATTTCAATTACCGATGGACAGATCTTCCTCGAATCGAACTTGTTTAACTCGGGTATTCGCCCGGCGATTAACGTGGGTATCTCGGTATCGCGTGTTGGTGGTAGTGCTCAGATTAAATCGATGAAAAAGATTTCGGGAACATTAAAACTCGACCAGGCGCAGTTCCGCGAATTGGAAGCGTTTGCCAAATTCGGTTCCGATCTTGACGCCGCAACAATGCGTGTGCTCGACAAGGGACGTAAAAACGTGGAGATCCTAAAACAGGGACAGTATTCACCGGTTAAAGTTGAGCACCAGGCAGCTATTATCTATTGCGGAACCAATGAGCTGCTTCGTAATGTTCCATTAGAAAAAGTTAAAGAGTTCGAAGCCGACTTTCTGGAAACGATGGAAATGTCACACCGCCCGGTTCTTGATGAACTGAAAACCGGCAAACTGACACCGGAAATTGAAACCACGATTAGAAAAGTAGCTGCAGAAACAGCGGAAAAATATAAATAAATATGAGATGATTAGAATATAGGAATAGTAGAATGGAACAATTCTATCACTCCAATATTCTGACACTCCAACATTCCTAAATATGGCTGGATTAAAAGAAATACGCACTCGAATAGCATCGGTAAAAACAACGCGGCAGGTAACCAGTGCCATGAAAATGGTTTCGGCTGCCAAATTAAAAAAGGCACAGGATGCCATTTTACAGATCAGACCGTATGCGGATAAATTGCACCAGATTCTTACTTCTTTGAGTGCCAGCCTTGAAAATGTTGAAGATTCAGTTTATACGCATACACGCGAACCAAAAAAGGTGCTTCTGATTCTGGTGTCTTCAAACCGTGGTTTATGCGGTGGTTTTAACAGCAATATCTCCAAAAAGGCCGTTGAGGTAGCTAACACAAAATATGCACAACAATTGCAATTGGGCAACCTCGATTTTATGTGTATTGGAAAACAAGGAGTCCGCCAGTTAAAACACCGCGGGTACAAAGTTGTGGCCGACGAAAATGACTTGTTCGACGCACTTACTTTTGAAAACGTTTCGAGAGTTGCCGAAGAATGTATGAAATCGTTTGCCGACGAACATTACGACCGCATTGAACTGGTATACAACCAGTTTAAAAATGCTGCAGTTCAGGTGCAGGCTGCAGAGCAATTTCTTCCGGTTGAAATGGAAGAAGAAGACGATGATGGTAATTACGATTTTATTTACGAACCATCAAAAGAATACATTATTAAGGAGCTCATTCCTCGTTCACTTAAAATTCAGTTTTACAAGGCTTTACTAGATTCCAACGCAGCTGAACACGGTGCCCGCATGACGGCCATGCACCAGGCCACCGATAATGCCACTGATTTGATTGGCTCGCTTACATTGGAATACAACAAGGCTCGCCAGGCATCGATTACCGGAGAAATTCTGGAAATTGTAAGTGGTGCTGAAGCACTAAACGGATAAACCTTTTTAAGAAAAATATTCAGAAACCGTTCTTTGTAAAAAGAGCGGTTTTTTATTCAATCCAATACCCCTCAAATAAATACCAAGCAGAATGAATCTTTTTGCAAAGTACTCATGATAATATTTTGTATTCTCAGAGGACAAACCTGAAGCCAATACAGATGGCGAAATGACACCGGCAATTTCAACGGCTTCCAAATAATCACGAACATTCTCATCAAATTGAGAAGCAACTCTCAAAGCATCAAAATACAGCCCATATTTATTAGGCAGGACCTCACAAGAACAGACAGTATCCCCGGAAAGTGAAAATGATCTTGTCTCACGTGCAAAATCGTTATAACGATACTTGCAACAACATTCATTTCCTTCCATCCAAACCGAATCAGCTTTTAACCAGATCTCATTCCACACTTCAGTATCAACGAGATATTTTCTTACCCATTTGTGTTTTTCTTCCTTATGCCAGATTGCGGGACTTTTACCTGATTCAATTTCTGTAAGATAAAATCGATAGGCTACATCAATATTGTTTGAATATTTTGTTTTAAGTGATAATTCAAACAAATTAACTAGGCTTGTTAACGCTTCTGAATTCTCTTCTCCAAAAACCGCCTCAAACCTTAATTTAGCCTCATTATTCTGGCCTTGAACAGAACACACCAATGAAAATGAAGCAAGAATTATAAGAATGTGTTTGAAATAAATCATTTACAAATCTGATATTCTTACTTATATACCGGGCTCACCCACTTTTCTTTTGGGGCGTATTTACTTTCTGCTGCCCATCGAATACCTCGTTTCATAATTTCAAATACTTCGGGAACTTCAAAATCAGTCATCACATGTCCTAACGAAGAATAAAATACCCGTCCGTTGCCATAATATTTTTTCCAAACTACCGGCATCACACAATCGTCAATCCACGAATCATGTTCTGATGTAAATTGCGTTGTTGCCAAAACTTTTACGTTAGGATCAACATGCAAATAATACTGCTCGGAATGCACTTTAAAATCATCCAATCCTTTCGTTACAGGATCCTGTTTATCGGTAATTTGTACAGAGTAATCAATTACGCCGCCGGGATGCGCTACCCACTGCCCGCCAACCATATACTGATATCCGGGATTATTTCGGAAAGAATCGCCAATTCCACCATGCCAACCAGCCAAACCGGCTCCGTTTTTAATGGCTGTCAACAGTCCTTTTAATTGCTCATTTGTAATCGTCCCCATTGTCCACGTCTGAATAATCAGATCAACAGAACGCATCAAATTTTCATCCAGATAACTGTCCAAACTATCAGAAACAATTACTTCGGCTCCCTCCGACTGTAACCACGGAACAAATACATCTACCGATTCTTTGGGTTCATGGTTGGGCCAGCCCCATAAACGAAAAGTACATTCTTCCCCTTCATTGAATTAACGTTTTGCATTTTCTCCCAAGCATAAATTTTTGGAGATAAAAAAAATAAACCTGTTCCCGCCAAAGCGGAGGTTTTTATGAAATTTCTTCGAGACTTGTTTAGCATAGTTTAGTTGATTTAATACTTCTCTAAAAATAAAGGAAATTGTTGGACTAAAAAACATCAGGCGAGCTTACTTCTTTGTTAATGTCAGATATATGAGCAAAATAATTCAGTTATCTGAAAATCAATTGACAATTCTTTATTATACTATTTTCAAATCCTTGTTTTTTATAGCATTAAATATCAGCACCTTACTTCTGTTATAAAATACAAAGCATTTCTCACAAAAGCCCTACAATCCTGTATTTCTGATCCTTACATCATTTTTATTTTCGTTTTATCTTAGTAATACGTAAATTGTATAATAGAGTCCAATAAGTTAAGTGAAATAAGACCAGCATTTTTTTAAATAATTAACTAAAGATTACATTATGAAAAATTTTGTTGTTTTGATGATCTTAACCCTCCTTGCAAGCACATCAATCGCTCAAAAGAAAAATGGCACTGTGTTTAACGAACACGAAACCATTGACAAAACAAAAGCTTTCTGGGAAGCCGTTAAAAATGGCGACAAAGAAAAGGCTAAAACCTTTTTTGCCGACTCATTAATGGTTATTAGAAATGGCAACGACTGGCAAACAACCGCAGAGGTGTTTGGCGAAAACACAGGTTGGTGGACGGATAACTTCATAAATTTTAACATTGAAGATACGCCCGGTGCTTATCCCGATGCCATTGAATATGACGAGGGAAATATGTGGGTACAAGACTGGTTAACGTTTACCGGAACCCACGAAAAAACAGGCATAAACCTGGATCTGCACGTTCACTGTTTATATGCTTTTGACGACGACGGAAAAATTAAAACTTTTATTCAATACTATAATAATAATGTTTTTGAAGACATTAGAAATGCACAAACTACCCGCGAAAATGGAGATGTTTACATTAACCATCCTCACATAGCAACGGTACGAAAGCTGTTAAACGCCTATGCTGCCGAAGATATTGAAGCTACGAAATCATTCTTTTCTGAGGACGTAACATTTACTAGTTTGGCAGGCGGCTGGGATAAAAGTATGAATCTGGAAGAAAGAACCGCAGATGTTACCAATCATTTTGACACAAGAAAAGACATACACTTCGAGCAAATCGGTTATCCGGATTGTATCTTTTATGAACTGAATAACGGTTACGTGGTTTATTCGTGGTGGAATTATTCGTACACCGAAGAGGAAAGTGGAAAAAAAGTGGTAATGCCACTAATGTTGTCGCACTCATTTGATGATGAAGGAAAAATTGTTCAGGAAATGGCTTACTTCAGTACTAATCATTTAGAAGAATAAAGTATAATATGAGCATAAAAAAAAGAAATAGCTTATAAACTGTGTAAGTTGAAAATACCGAGGGTTCAATCCTTGGTATTTTTTTGCTCATTTCGAAAGCTTTACACAAATTTGGTTCAACTGTATCACAGAGAAACCTCAGCAAAACCAATAAAAAACGCAGTTGTAAAATCTTTTAAGAATTTGCATATGTTCTCATTGAGGAAGCACATAAAAGCTTTTTTAGATCGGATTTTGAGATCAATGTTGAAGGCCATGTTTATGCATTTCATTCATCAACAATAGATCCTTGTCTTAGTGTATTTTGGTGGCTGAGTTTCGGAAAACAAAGATGGTTTAAAACTGCTCAACTTGTATGATGTAGAAACATCAATTCTAACGTTCCTGTATATCTCAAATACAAAAAAGCACGCTGTTAATGCGCTTAATCGGATCTCATATGAGCCTGGAAACTTTTTTATAATCACTAAAGCTTACATCGATTTAAGAGACGGTATCATTTTCACCAGCAGCGCCCTTTCTTTATTACACGTGCAAAAGATATTAACCAGATGGATTCCAATCCTGTTGACAGAAAAACTGGCGTAAAATATGAGCAAATCGGCAAAGAAAAATCTTGCTACCAGTGCAGAACCTAACTACAAAGATCATATAAATGGATTAAGAACTTAATTAGTCTGGAAATAAAAAGTTAAAAATTGTTGATACCCGAAACAACCTTTCAATTTAATTGTTTAAGAATTTTAATAAATGTTTAAACATGGAGGATTGTTTTCGGTTGTACCTTGTCTTTCACTATATGTGGCTCATTTAAGAAGAAATTACCTGTTTGGGATAAATTATCGTAAGTGAAATAATTTAAAAGCAAAAGTTATGAAATTACTGGAAAAAATATTAATGCCTGTTGATGTTAATGATATTAACGAAGAACAAATTAGGGCAGCTACCAAAATTGCAAAAGAATTTAATTCTGAAGTTGCTATCATTTACGTATTGCCTGAGTCTGATTTGCATGCCGATGTTGATAAATTTTTAAGAAAGTATATTAACGAAACTTTAGACAAAGTTGTCCACTCGTTGGAAAAACAAAATGTTGCCTGCACGCAACCGATTACCAGAAATGGAGATCCAGTTAACAACATTCTGGAAGTAGCTACAGATCAGAATGTAAATCTGATATTAGCTTCCTCGGGTGAAGGTAAGGGAAACGACAAATTTAAATTGGGAACCACAGCTGAAAAACTTGTTCAGTTATCTGATATTCCTGTATTGGTAATAAAATCAGGGCAAGAAATAAAAATAGATAGAGTAATGTGTCCTATAGATTTTTCTGATCCATCCAGGAGAGCCTTGACAAATGCAATTTTGTTGAGCAAAACCTTTAACGCAACACTATATATTTTAGGAGTATTTGAGCCTTTTTTTACTGCTTCGCCACGGATTAAATTTGATCAGAATAAGGAAAACGAAAAACTCAAACAACAATTTGAAAATAGGATGGAGGAGTTTTTAAGTGACTTTAGCTTAAAAGGAGTGAATCATAAAGTTGAAATAGTAGTAGGTGTTCCGCATGAAAGAATTTTGAATAGGATACAAAAGGGAGGTGTTGATCTTTTGGTAATGGGTACTAACGGGCGATCGGGTTTAAGCCGAATGTTGATGGGGAGTGTTACGGAAAAAGTAATTCGTGAATTACCATGTTCGTTTGTTACTACTAAAACAAAAAATATTTATCAATTACGTCTGGATAATGAGGTAAAAGAAATAGAAACCCATTTTACTAATGCGATCAAACTGCATAAAAGTGGTTTGTATAAGGAGGCCATCGATCAGTATTTAATATGTCTGCAAATTAACGATATGCATGTGCCATCGATGTATAAATTAGCCAAGCTATACAAGATATTGGGGAATAAAGAAGAAATGGATTACTACGAAGAGATGGCCAGCGACATTTTAAGTCGATTGTGGGACAAAAAAATTGAATATGAAATAAGGCGACATTATAAATCAGATGATTGATGTATTTTGAATCATTGTTTCGATTATATTACAGCTAAGTTAATAAAAATCAATTTCAGCTAACGATTAACGGATGCAAAATATTTTGCTCATATTCCTGCTTGCTTCTTTTTTGTGCTTGCTTATTCCGCGATCACTCAAAAAAAGTACTCCATTCTTTTTGGCTACAATTCATTTGGGAGCATTTGTTTACTTTTTTTCAAAGATTAAGGAAATTGCCAGTGGCGAAATTATTAATGATACGATTGCCTGGATACCCCAATTAGGTATAAATATTGAACTGGTTTTGGGTGGTTTAGGACTGGCCTTTGCCTTGCTTATTACCGGAACAGGAGTACTCGTTTTCTTTACGCCCATGCATACATGAAAAGCTATAAGAACCTAAGTATCTTTTATTTTTATTTGTTTTTATTTAGTGGGGCAATGCTTGGCCTGGTTCTATCCGGAAACCTTATTCAGCTTTTTATGTTCTGGGAGCTAACCAGTTTCTTATCGTTTCTGTTGATTAGCTTTTTTCATGAAAAAGAGGCGGCTCGAAAGGCTGCATTTCAATCCTTATTTATTACCGGTATTGGCGGACTTGTAATGCTTGCCGGGGTCGTTTTATTGGGAAGTATTGTTGACAGCTATTCTGTTTCAGAATGGGTGGAACAATCTGCCGTAATTAAAGCACATAAATTTTATGCTCCCGGATTGATTTTAATTTTCGCAGGTGTCTTTACCAAATCAGCACAATTCCCATTTCATTTTTGGTTGCCAGGTGCTATGCAGGCTCCAACACCTGTAAGTTCTTATTTACATTCGGCAACAATGGTAAAGGCAGGTATCTTTTTATTAGCCTTGCTTAGTCCGGTATTAGGAGGTACATCTTTTTGGACTTATACTTTATCTTTAGCTGGAACCATAACAATGTTTTTAGGCGCTTATTTTGCCATTACCCAAACCGATATTAAAGCAATTTTGGCATACACCACAATTAGTTCTCTTGGTGTTTTGGTTTTGTTACTGGGAATTGATACAGCACTATCTGTAAAGGCTGCCATGCTCTTTCTTTATGTCCATGCTTTTTACAAAGCCACCATGTTTATGATTGCGGGATATATCGATAAAAAGACGGGGACCCGTGATTGGCGCAACCTGGGAGGGCTTGTCAGAAGTATGCCAGTAACATTTATTGTTGCTTTACTGGCCTTGTTATCGATGGCCGGTTTGCCACCTATGCTCGGATTTTTAGGTAAAGAGCTAATTTACGAAGCCAAAGTTCAAGCACCCGTAATTGCACCTTATGTACTTGTGTTAGGTGTAGCAGGAAATGCACTGATGATAGCAGTCGCTTTGTTTTTTCTTTTTAAAGTGTTTTTGGGTAAGCAAAAGAAAAAGGTTGCAGTATCGTTTAAAAACGATTGGGCATTTATAATTAGTCCGGCTTTGTTGGCGTTACTAAGCTTATTTTTTGGACTTTTCCCCGCAGTGCTGGGAAAAACAATTGTTGAACCGGCATTAACCAATATACTCAAAGAAGCCTACGATGTTAAGTTAAAAATTTGGCATGGGTTTAATACCGTTTTCTTTTTAAGTTTATTTACGGTGTTTTTAGGCTTGTCGTTTTTTGTACTTATTTACAAAAATAATAATGTGCTGCGGAAATGGAGAGCTGCCAATCGTAAGTTTTTTACCATAAAATTGGTAGATGTATTTGATAATTCACTGAATGGATTTCTGACCTTTTCTAAACGTAAAACACAACTTGTACAACACGGTTATCACCGCTTCTATATACTTACCATTTTTGTTGTAGCTTCTGTTTTTTTATGGTACCAGGCTTATGTTACCATTGGTTGGAATTTAGCGAATGTATTCTCGCTAAAACCTTTCTATATATCTGGTTTGGTATTAATTATTATTATCAGCACGATTTTTAGTATGTTCTCAAAATCGCGTATTACAACCATTATAACTATGGGGGTAACTGGCTACGGAATTGCGTTACTTTTTATGTATTATAGTGCCATTGATTTGGCGATTACCCAAATTATTGTAGAAACTTTGGTTGTGGTAATGTTTGTATTGATTTTGCAACGCTTGCCACTTTTTGCCAAATTATCATCAAAAACTTCGCGATTAAGAGATTTGGTTATTGCGCTCGCTTTTGGTTTAGCAATGACAATGTTGGCATTAAAGTCGATTAATGTAGATTTTAACCAGCCCATTTCAAAATATATGATTGAAAACAGCTATACTCAGGCTTTTGGTAAAAATGTGGTCAATGTAATTTTAGTTGACTTTAGGGCTTTAGATACTTTAGGAGAGGTGGTAGTACTGGTTGTTGCTGCACTGGGAGTATTTGTATTATTAAAAACGAAAAAAGCATGAATTCAGTATTACTACAAATAGCAACAAAATATTTAAAGTGGATACTTGTGGTATTTGCACTTATTGCTCTTTTCAGGGGACATAACCACCCGGGAGGAGGATTTATCGGTGGTTTGTTGATTGGTTTATCGGTGGTATTTCAAAGCCTGACCAGCAATGCCCAATCAGCAAAAGATAAACTAAAAATTCAACCCGAGGGGTACATTTCTTTAGGCTTGTTATTTATACTTATCAGTACACTGCCCGGTTTGTTTCTGAAAGATACTTTTATGACCGGAGTTTGGTTCAGTATTCCATTTCCACTATTGGGAGAACTAAAGATTGGGACTCCCTTTGTTTTTGATATTGGCGTATTTCTGGCGGTTATTGGAGTAACACTCCTGTTTTTTTTCACCTTTAATAAAGTGGCAAAATGGAAATAGTACTTGCTATATTGGTTGGCGTTTTATACACCGCTGGTGTGTACATGGTGTTGCGCAGAAGTATCCTCAAATTTATTATCGGATTAATATTTTTAAGTAATGCTACCAATTTATTGGTGTTCATTTCTGCAGGAATAACGGATGGACAACCTGCTTTTGTTGATGGTGCAACAGATTCGGCAAGTAGTTTATCCGATCCTTTGCCACAAGCTCTTGTTCTTACTGCCATTGTAATTGGATTTGGGATTGTTGTTTACTCGATGGCATTAAAATATAAGTTTTTTGAAACCACCGGAACTGATGATTTAGATCAGCTAAAACAAACAGATAAATAAAATGAACGCGATAGTACTACCTATTATAATTCCTTTTGCATTACTACTTGTATTGATGTTAGTTCGTCGTACCCGTGTGGCACAGTGGATTAGTGTTTGGGGTAGTGCCATACTTCTTGTGGTAAGCATTCTTTTATTCGCCAGTTTAAAAAGCACTGGAATTCGCTCGCTAAATATTGGTTCGTGGGATGCTCCTTTTGGCATAAGTTTGGTCCTCGATTATTTTAGTGCGCTCATGTTGGTTACTTCGTCATTTATTATCTTCTGTTTATCTATTTATTCCATCTATTTTATGGAAGGCCAACATCGGGATAATCGGTTTTATGTTTTCTTTTTCTCGCTTACGATGGGGGTGAATGGTGCCTTTTTAACCGGCGATGCATTTAATTTATATGTTTGGTTCGAGGTAATTTTAATTTCCTCGTTTGTTCTGATTACCATCGGAAACTCAAAAGAACAGCTAGAGGGGGAATTAAATATATGGCATTAAATTTAATTGGTTCTTTATTTTTTCTAGCCGGATTGGGTTTGCTTTATGGAAAAACAGGAACCCTGAACATGGCTCACCTGGCTCATATTTTACGAGCAAGTGAACAGCCGGTTCTAATCAATACATCAGCAACACTCTTTTTTATGGCATTTGGTATAAAAGCAGCACTTTTCCCCTTGTTTTTCTGGTTACCTGCTTCTTATCATACGCCAAATATTACCGTAACATCGGTATTTGCGGGCTTGCTTACCAAGGTGGGCGTGTATGTTATAATTCGATTTTTTACCTTATTTTTTGTGCAAGACCAGGAATTTTGGTTGAACTTGTTTTTAATTATTGCCGGATTAACGATGGTAGTTGGAGGAATGGCAGCATCAACACATTACGATACCCGTCGTATCTTGTCTTTTCATATCATAAGTCAAATTGGTTATATGGTAATGGGACTGGGTATTTATACTCCCCTGGCTATTGCGGGAGCTATATTTTTCACCATACATAATATGATTGCCAAGACCAATATATTTTTAGTTGCCGGTATAATCAACCGAGCTAAAGGTTCATTCTATTTAAAAAGTATTGGTGGTTTATACAAGCAAAGCCCAATACTTGCTGTATTATTTATTCTTCCGGCTTTTGCATTGGCAGGAGTACCTCCTTTATCAGGTTTTTTTGCCAAATTTATTTTAATAAAGGCGGGTATTGAAGATGGCCACTTTGGAATAGTGGCTGTAGCCATTGCTACTGCAATGCTAACACTGTATTCGATGATTAAAATCTGGAATGAAGCTTTTCTTAAAAAAGAAATAGAAACAACAAAACCCGGAAACTTTCCCAAACCGCGGTTTGCCGAACTTATGCCCTCTTTGCTACTTGGGGCAGCCAGCCTTTTTATGGGCCTTTTTGCTGCTACAATTTTTGCGTATACCATGCAGGCTGCCGAGCAACTTTTGGAACCTGCTCATTATATTGAAACTGTATTAAATGGAATAAAACCTTAAATATGATACGGAAAATATTTTACGCCATCCAGTTTTTTGGATTCTATTTGTTTCAGCTACTGAGGTCAAATATTTATCTTGCGAGTATAACGCTATCGCCCAAATTAAATATTAAATACGGTTTTATTCAGGTGCCTTTAAGTCTAAAATCAGATTTCGGATTGTTGCTTTTTAGCAACCTTGTTTCTATGACCCCGGGGTCTTTAGTAACCGATATTGATAGTGCCAAAACCATGGCAACAATACATGTTATCTATTCAACAAGCGAAAAAGAGATTTACGATGAAGTGCAAAAGATGCAGAATAAAATTAAACACTTTACTGAATAACAAATGGAATCTACCATATCAACAATAGCATTATATCTGATTTTTGCCATGCTGCTTTTGGCTTTCGTACTGGCTTTTATTCGTATGTTAAAAGGACCGGATATTAGTGATCGTATAGCAGCAATGGATTTAATTGCCTCGGTAACAATGGCTTTTATTTTAAGTTATAGTGTTTTGGTCGAAAAGGCCATTTACTTCGATATTGTTATTGTGATATCATTAATCTCATTTATTAGTACAGTAGCCGTTTCAACCTATTTAAAACAAAAAAAATGACAACACTAATAACAGCGCTATTATTTTTGCTTGGAGCGTTCTTTATTCTGGTTTCAGCCATTGGACTGGTTCGCTTCCCCGACCTCTATACAAGAATGCATGCCACAACTAAAGCTACATCTTTTGGTATATTACTCATCATTCTGGGCACGGCTTTATATTTCAATTCGAATGTTGTTTGGATAAAGTCAGTTCTGGTCATTATATTTATATATTTAACCACTCCTCTGGCAAGTCATTCTATTGCCCAAACAAAAAAAAACCATCGAAAAGATTAGTCGACTCCTGGTAAATTATTCAACTTTTGGCATAAATTCATGGCAACTTTTGTATTCAACTTTTTTCAAATTATATCACAAAAAAATAGAACACAGTGATCAATTGGTATTGGGAATTTGTAATGGAGATTTTATTGAAAGCAGTATAATAAATCAATAGAAATGTAGCACCCGTCAAAACCAAAAAGGAGCAAGATTCTCTCCTACTCCCTTATAATCAATGTGGGTTGTGGCAGATTCGAACTGCCGACCTCATGCCTGTCAAGCATGCGTTCTAAACCAACTGAACTAACAACCCTCTCTATGAAAAACAACTTCCACCCTGTCATCCGTCAACTGACGGACTAAACCAACTGAGTTAATGTCTCGTTGTGAACGCAAAAGTAGTAAAAAACAAAAAAGAGGTACATTTCTGCACCTCTTTTATCTATCATCATTTCGATTTTACTCTAAATAAAAAACTTCAATATAAACAATACCGACAAAATAGCCATTACCACTGAAACGTCTTTGTATTTTCCGGTTAAAACTTTCAGGAACACAAACGAAAGCATACCAAATACAATACCTTCAGCAATACTGTAGGTTAATGGCATTACAATAATGGTTATAAATGCAGGTATCGATTCGGTATAATTGTCGAAATCGATATTTAAAATTGGCGACATCATAAAGAAACCCACCAAAATTAAAGCGGGTGCCGTGGCTGCAGCAGGTACCATTGTAAAAATTGGCGCAAAAAACAATGCAACTAAGAACAAGGCTGCTGTCGACAATGAAGTTAAACCTGTTTTTCCTCCTTCGGCAACTCCCGAGGCACTTTCAACATAAGTTGTAACCGTACTTGTTCCGAAAATAGCACCAAAAAAAGTACCAATCGAGTCGGCAAAAAGAGCCTGTTTTACACGTGGTACTCTTCCTTCTTTGTCTAACATTCCTGCTTTAGAAGAAACCCCCACAAGCGTTCCAACCGTATCGAACATATCAACAAAAAGGAAAGTGAAAAGTACAATCATCATATCGAACGTGAAAATCTGAGAAAATTCAAATTTCCAAAAAATTGGAGCCAACGAAGGAGGAGTGTCAACCAAAGTTCCTTCTGGCATTACCGTTACACCAAATGGCAAACCTGCGATTGTTGCAGCGAAAATACCAATAAGTAAAGCACCTTTAACTTTGAGCGCCAAAAGAACGGCTGTTAATACAACACCGCCAATAGCCACCAATACCGCTGCTGACCCAATGTCACCAAGCCCAACTAAAGTTGCATCGTTGTTTACAATTATCCCCGAATTCTGCAGTCCTATAAAAGCAATAAACAAACCAATACCCGCCGAAACCGCATGTTTTAAAGGAAGTGGTATTGCATTTACAATTAACTCGCGAATATTGAATGCAGTAAGCAAAATAAATATGATACCTTCAAGAAAAACCGCAGTTAATGCAAACTGCCAACTATGCCCCATGCCTAGCACAACAGTAAATGCAAAAAATGCATTTAATCCCATACCCGGAGCAAGAGCAAAAGGTAGGCGAGCCACAAGTGCCATTACCAGTGTTGCTACAAATGCCGACAGCGCAGTAGCTGTAAACAATGCATTTTTGTCCATTCCTGTAGCGCTCAATATATCAGGGTTAACAGCCAAAATATAAGCCATGGTCATAAACGTTGTTATACCGGCTACTATTTCCGTTTTAACGCTTGTATTGTTTTCTTTTAGTTTGAAAAATTTTTCTAACATATTTACCTGGTATTAGTTTATTAGAATGTATATTTTACTGCCAGCGTTGGCTTAACGGCAAACTTGTCTCCTACAAAATTATTGCTGAGTTCGATCTCAGTACCAAACGAGAAATTTTTGCATGGGTTATACCACAATTGTGGCTCGGTAAGGAAACGGAAATCAGTGTCATCTTCTCCGTTGAAAGTCCAATCCATACCTTCTTTCCAGAAATCGGCAAAACCGGTGAAAGTAAATTTACCATCGGCCATTTGTACGGTCCATACGGCTGTTAATTGGAAAGCCGCATCTTCTTTATCCTTAATGTACTTGTAGTTGGCCTGCAAGGTTAGAATTTTAGAAAAATCTCCCGATGCCCAGGTACGTTCCAAACCTGCCAGCCAACAATTTTCAATCGGAATCCAAATACCTCCACCAACACTCATTGTTCCACCGTTGTATTCAACACGCGGCATAAACTTCTGTGTTTCATTCCATTTAAAAGCACGTGCAATTTCCCAGTAGGCCAATGAAAGACCATTGTCGATACCGGTACCATCAGCACCATAGTCCATGTCAACGAAAAAGAATGTCGATCCATACGCATCAGGACGAAACATTTCAACTGTTGAGGTCAGCATTTTACGGCCTTCGCCGAAATCGTAATGCAACTGTACATTTTGGGCTTTAACAGAGAACATGAATGCAACCATAGCAATTGCAAGTAGTACTTTTTTCATAGTTTTTAAATTAAAAGAATTTGATATTTAATGGCTGCAAAAGTAATTATTCTTTCCAAACAGAAAACAGAAAAAAATGCTAACCATCTCAGTATTGAACGGTTATAAATAAAAGAACCCCGGTCAGAATAACCGGGGCATTTCATTGAAATCGGGAAGATAAAAAATAAGGGTCTTATATAATAATATTCCGTAGAAGCTGAAAAAGTAACCCTTTTGGCCACTATTTTAATACAAAAAAAAATAATTACTCAGCCAGCGCATCATATAAAAAAACGTTAACCTGATAAAGCTGTTCGTACAGTTGCACCACTTCTTCAATATAATCATCACCGACTACTACCCTGTCTTTCAGTGCTTTTGAATAAATATACGATTTGTACTTCAGTAAATCGATGTACGCATGATCTTTAGGAAAACCTTTTGGTGCCAGCTTTAATTTATCGCCATACATTTCCGGGAATTGTTTTTTAAAATCTGGGTCGTTGGTAATATCCAGAAATTCCTGGGCATGATCAGCCACAAAACTCCTAATCGATTTTAATACCGGTGATGGCGGCATATAAATTCCTCCGGCAACAAAACATCCACCGGGTTCAATATGTATATAGTAACCCGGATTCATACTTTTTCGACCACCTTTACAAATAAAGCTTCCAAAATTGGTTTTATAAGGACGTTTATCTTTTGAAAATCGCACATCACGAAAGATCCTAAAAATACAGTCTTTGGGCAACAAACCACGCACCGCCGGATCGAATTCACCAATCTCATTAATCAAAACATCGGTGAGAAAAAGTACTTTTTCCCTGCTTTCCTCGTACCATTTCCGGTTGTCGTTAAACCATTCGCGATTGTTGTTTTTTCCCAGCTGCTTTAAAAATTCAAGAACTTTCTCCATAGTAGAATATTTTGCACTATTTTTAACCTGAAAAATTTTATAAATTTTTCACACAATGTGTTGACGATTGAAAATCTGCAAGATATACGTTTTAAATGAATCAAGCTAAAGATTTTCAATGTCAAGGTTAACCCTGATAAATAATTGTTTTTCAATTATTTCGTCAGTCCTTCGGATGATTAATTCATTTTTGTGAATTAATCAGGTTAAATTTCAATTTAGGTAAAAAAACAGAATTGATGCTAAAAAAGTTTGCTTTAATTGTTGCGGGTGGCAGCGGAAACCGAATGGGAGCTTCCGTTCCAAAACAGTTTCTTGAAATTGAGGGAAAGCCTGTTTTAATGTACACTTTTGAAGCCTTTTTACGTTTTGATCCCAACATTGAATTTGTTCTCGTTTTACCTGATACACAGGTTGAACACTGGAAGAAACTTTGCAAAGTACATGCTTTCACAACATCGTACAAACTTGCTTTTGGTGGGGAAAATCGTTTTCAGTCAGTAAAAAACGGGCTGGCACAGATCAACGGTAACGGCATTGTTTTTATCCACGACGGAGTTCGACCGCTTGTTTCTAACGAAACCATTGAGCACTGTTTTTCGGAAGCCCAAAAATCGGGCAACGCCTTGCCGGTAGTTCCTTCGTCGGAATCGATCCGCTATTCCGATGAACAAGGCAATAAAGCTGTCGACCGAAGTAAATACTTTTTGGTACAAACCCCGCAAACTTTTGATGCACAATCAATAAAAGAAGCTTACAAAAAAGCTCAGCACGAAAATTTTACCGACGATGCTTCAGTTCTGGAAAGTTCAGGACATAAAATTCATCTGGTTAATGGCAACCGCGAAAACATAAAAATTACCTGGCCTCAGGATCTTATCATCGCCAAAACCTTTCTTTTTCCACAATAGTATAATCGGCGTTTATTGGTAAATATTCGCTACTTACCGATTTGGCTAAAGGAAACTTTAATAATCCAAATAGTTTTGTAGTTACTTATAACTCAGCAAAGAGTTCTCAATTTTAGGAATATTGTAAGTTTAACTTTAAGAAAACTTTTAACCCCCGCAAAGTTTCCTAACAAAAAAAAGAATACTTTTGCCTCGTGGAAGAAAAGAAAAAATATATCATTGAAAACGTAGGCCGGCTCTATTTCAAAAAAGGCATACGAGCAGTTACTATGGATGATGTAGCAGCCGAATTTGGCATTTCAAAAAAAACACTTTATCAGTATTTTTCCGATAAAAAGGGACTGGTTACCCAGGTTATCGAATTTTTTATTGAGGAAAGTAACAAAACGTTTAAGCAACTGGATGATAAAAACGCTGTCGACAGTATTCTTCTTATACGTAAACATGTTGCATTCATATATAAATTCTACAACAACGGCATTGATAAGGATTTAAAAAAGTATTATCCAGAACTGTACAAAAAGATAAACGAAATAAAACGCGAACGAATATTTACAAGTACAATCGACAACCTGAAATTAGGAATGACACAGGGCATGTATCGCACCGACCTGGATCCTTACCTGATAGCCAAATTGCAAGTTGGAAGGATGTTGTTTACAATGAATCCGGATTATGGAATTTTTGAAGAATACGAAGTAAACTCGCTCGCATTTTTCGATAGCATGATGGACTACCATATGAATGCCATTTGCAACGAAAAAGGAATAAAATATTATAAAAATCAGCTAAACAAAGTTCAGTATGAAGAAACAAATTAACCATCTAATCTTGTTTTTATTCTTGTTAGTTGTGGGACTGTCGCTGAAAGCTCAGGAGGAAGGGAACACAAGCTTCTCTCTCGATCAGGCCACACAATATGCCATGCAAAACTCGTATGTTTTATTCAATACAAAACAAGATGTAACCATTGCCCAAAAACAAGTTTGGGAAACCATAACAACCGGATTACCACAAGTATCGGCAACAGCTAATTACAGTATGTTTCTGAATCTTCCGGTTTCACTTCTTCCCGGAGAATTTTTTGGAGAAGATCCGGGCACTTACATCCCGGTAAAATTTGGTCAGGATTACAGTGCAGATTTCGGATTCAGCGTATCGCAACAAATCTTCGACGGTTCGTGGATTGTGGGGGTTAGGTCGGCAGAACTGTATTTAAACCTGGCAAAACAAGCCAATGAAAAAACGGAGATTGATATTCGCAGTGCGGTAGCACAAGCCTACTATACCGTATTAATTAGCGAACGTTACCGCACGGTTATGCTCGAAAGCTTTGAAAACACTACTCAATTGTACGAAGAAACCAAGGTCTACTACGAAAATGGTTTTCGCGAGCAGCAAGATGTTGACCAACTGAGGATATTACAGAAAAATGCCGAGAACGAGGTACTTCGCTCGGAAAGAGAATTGAAAATTGCCAAAACAGTTTTGAAATACACCATGGGCTACGACCTCAACCAGGAGATTGACCTGAGCGACAAACTGGACGTCTTTGTTTCACCATTGGTTCGGGAAATGAATACCATCAATCTCGACGTGTTCAATCATATCGATTATCGTTTGGCTCAGTCGAATTTTGAAGTTTCCGATAAATTGTACCGATTGGAAAAAGTGGCTTATTTGCCTCAGTTTGATGCATTTTACAGCTACTCCAAAACCTCGTACGGAAACAAAGCCAATCTGCTTAAAGAAGCTTGGTTCCCGTCGTCGCTGATTGGCTTTCAGGCTTCCATTCCAATTTTCAATTCAGGAAACAAACGTGCGAAGGTACAAATGGCTCGTATCGAGCTTGACAAAGCTCAAAACGATATGCGCTATTCCGAAATCACGCTACAAAAAGATTATTTAACAGCATCGGCAGAAATGGAAACGGCACGCGAACAATTTTTGAATACACGCGAAAACCTCGATCTGGCACAAAGTATTTTGGATAAAACCCATATTAAATTCAATAACGGAATGATAAGTAGTGCTGAACTATCGCAACAGGAAAGCCAGTATATTACTACCTGGCAACAATTAATAACTTCAACAATGTCGTTGCTTCAAGCCGATTTAAATTTAAAAAAGGCAGCCGGCGCATTATAACCGAAAAACAAAAAATTACATAAAATGAAAAAGATTTTATTCATTCTCACAACGGCCCTCATAGTTACGGCTTGCGGAAATACCAATGTTGCCGACGAAGCCGCAAAACGAAAGCAATTGCAGGAACTAAAGCAGCAAGTTCACGCACTTGAGCAGCAAATTCATACACTGGAAACCGAATTGGCAGCAAACGAAAAAGAAGAACTGGTAAATATAAAAACCACACTTTTGGAGAACCAAAAGTTTGAGCACTTTATTGAAGTAACCGGTAAAGTTGAAGCTGAACAGGATGTGGATGTAAGCCCTGAATCGGCTGGCGTTATTAAAGAAGTTTTGGTAACTGAAGGGCAGCAGGTAAGAAAAGGTCAGATTATGGCCCGCCTGAATACTGACGTACTGGAACGTTCAATTGAAGAGCTGCAGGTACAACTTAATTTGGCCATAACAAATTATGAGCGACAAAAAAATCTGTGGGATCAGAATATAGGTTCTGAAATGGAGTATTTGCAAGCCAAAAACAATAAAGAAAGTCTGGAGAAAAGGATTAATAGCCTGAAAACTCAAATTGAAATGTCCGAAGTAAAGTCTCCAATAAACGGGGTAGTCGATATTGTATACCAGGAGAAAGGAAATATTGGAAGTCCGCAATCTCCTTTTGCCAAGGTTATTAATACCAGTAACATTAAAATTTATGGCGACATTTCCGAGTCGCACATTACCAAAGTAGATAAAGGCGACGATGTTGAAATTCGTTTCCCGGCTCTGGACAAAACCGTTGATGCAAACATTAACCAAATTGGGAATACCATCGATCCGAATAACCGCACTTTCCGCGTACGTATTAACATCAGTAACAAGTCGAATCAGATAAAACCGAACCTGATTTCGGTTCTTTCAATGCGCGATTATGTAAACGATTCGGCCATCGTGGTGCCTTCGCTTTACATTAAGGAAGATTTTAAAGGACACTACCTGTATATTGTTGAAAAGGCCGATGGGAAAAATATAGCTAAAAAAGTTTATGTAACACCGGGCGTTAGCAATAACAACATGACAGAAATTACGGAAGGCCTAACAGCCGGAACACAGGTTATTTCCGAAGGTTACAACCAGGTTGTTAACGGAACAGTTGTGAACATCAATTAAACACCTACCAAAAAGTTCTTCAAAATGGAGAAAGAAACTGAAAAACATAAAACTGAAATAACGCGCAAATTTACGCCAACGTTTATTGCGCTAAAAAATAAAACCACGGTGTATATTTTTACTGCCCTGCTGGTTTTGTTTGGAATCTTTTCGTATCAGCAAATGCCTCGCGAGGCAATGCCCGAGATTGTTGTTCCGTATATTTTTATTCAAACATTGTATCCCGGAAACTCGCCGGTTGATATTGAAAACCTGTGTACCCGCCCTATTGAAAAAGAGCTGAAAGGGCTTAAAGGCGTAAAAGAAGTTACCTCGGCATCCTACCAGGATGTAAGTACCATTATTGTTGAGTTCAATACAAATGTTACCATAAAACAGGCACTTCAGGATACAAAAGACCGTGTCGATCAGGCAAAATCAGAACTACCAAACGACCTGCCCAGCGATCCGTATGTAAGCGATTTCGACCTTTCGGAATTCCCGATAATGAATATCAACGTTTCGGGAGAGTACAACATGCGCGACCTGAAAAAGTATGCCGAAATAATGCAAGACGAATTTGAAGGCTACAAAGAAATATCGGAAGCCAACATTCGTGGTATTGAAGAACGCGAAATCCAGATCAATATCAATCCATATAAACTCGATGCTGTTGGACTGTCCTTTGAAGACGTAGCTTTTGCTATTCAACTGGAAAACATCAGTATGGGAGCAGGGCAATTTACTGCCGACCAAACCCGGCGAACTATTCGTACTGATGCCAATTATACCAGTATCGACCAGATTGCCAATACCATTATTAAGGTAAACATGGGCAAACCGGTCTATATTCGCGACGTGGCAACCGTGGTTGATGGATACAAAGAACAGTCAACGATTGCCCGCCTGAACGACCAACCGGTAATTACCTTGTCGGTTACCAAAAAATCGGGCGAGAATATTCTTGCAGCTTCCCAGAATGTGATCAACGGAATTGATCAGTTAAAAGCACGTGGTCAGATTCCGAAAGATCTGGATGTAATTGTTACCGATGACATGACCCACTACATTGAAGATACTATTTCGAACCTCGAAAACAGTATTATCCTGGGAATGATTCTGGTAACCTTTGTACTGTTTCTTTTCCTGGGATTCCGTAACGCACTTTTTGCCGGTCTGGCAATTCCGCTGTCCATGTTCCTGTCGTTTGTTATTCTGCAGCAAAGCGGAATTTCCTTAAACTCCATGGTTTTATACGGGCTGATACTCGCACTGGGTATGCTGGTAGACAATGCCATTGTTGTGGTTGAAAATGTGTACCGCCTCTTAAGCGAGGGAAATCCCTTGCAAAAAGCAACCAAACAAGGGGTGAGCGAAATTGCGTTCCCCATCATTTCTTCAACATTAACAACACTAGCCGCTTTCTTCCCGCTGCTGGCCTGGGAAGGTATTATCGGCGAGTTTATGAAAATATTACCGCAAACATTAATCGTGGTACTTGCCTCATCGTTATTTGTGGCACTTATAATTAACCCGGCGTTTATTTCATCCTTTATGAAAGTGGATGACATTAACCGTAAAGCCAATGTGAAAAAAGTGTTGCGAAATGCTGCAATATTTGCCGGTATCTCGGTCTTGTTTTACGTGGCCAAAATTTTCTTATTGGGAAATCTTCTGGCAACCGTAGCCTTTTTAATGGTAGCCAACCTGTTTGTTTTACGACCGGTGGCACGCTGGTTTCAAACTAAATTCCTGGTTTGGATTGAGAACGTGTATACCAAACAATTACGACATGCTTTAAGCGGACCATGGCCTTACATTTACTTTGGCGGAACTACTTTGTTACTCTTATTTTCTATCTTCTTTTATTTCTTCGTGAGCAATCCCAAAGTGGTTACCTTTCCGAGTACCGATCCAACAACCATTTATGTTACCATGGAATTGCCGCTGGGAACTTCGATCGAAAGAACCGATGAAGTTTCGCGCGAAGTGGAAAACATTATAAAAGAAACCATTAAGCCGGTTAATCACATTGTAAAGTCGGTTACTACTAATGTTGGTGTTGGTATGAGTGGAGGCATGTTCTCGAATAATGAGGAAAGCCCGAATAAATCGCTCACTTCGGTTTCGTTTGTTGAATACAAACTGCGCGATGGCATCAACACATCGATTGTAATGCAGGATATTGCCAAAAACCTTGATGGTTTTGTTGGCGCAAAAATTTTCGTTCAGAAAGATGATCAGGGGCCGCCAACAGGCGATCCGGTTAGTATTGATGTGTCGGGCGATGAATTCGATCAGCTGATCCAGATCACCGACGATTTTTTGCGAATAGTTGAAGAAGATAACATTCCGGGAATTGACGAATTACAGTTGAACATTAATACGAATCAACCGGAAATGCTTATTCAGGTTGATCGCGAACAGGCACGTTTATACGAACTCTCAACGCAGCAAATTGCGATGGCATTCCGTAACTCAATATACGGTTACGAAGCCAGTCAGTTTAAAGATGGCGAGGATGAGTACGACATTTTTGTTCGTCTGGAAGAAAAATACCGCAACGATGTTTCTACTTTAATGAACCAGAAAATTCCGGTTAACGATAGCAAAATTCCTATCTCGTCGGTAGCATCGTTTAAATATTCAACCTCTTACGATAAAATCAGCCGGGTTGATAACAAACGCGTAATCTCCATTACATCGGGGGTTGTGGAAGGCTACAATGCCAACGAAATCAATAATCGTATCGAACAGCTACTTCAAGACTATGATATGCCGGAAGGTTACACCTACGAGTTTTCAGGCGAACAAAAAGAACAGGCCGAAAGCATGGAGTTTTTGTTGTATGCGCTGATTATTGCAGTGGCTATGATCATGATTATTATGGTTACACAGTTTAACTCGTTTATCCGTCCGGCAATTATTATTGCTACTGTTTTGTTCAGTACCATTGGGGTTTTCCTTGGTTTAGGAATCTTTCAAATGGAGTTTGTGGTAATTATGACCGGTATTGGTATCATCTCGCTGGCAGGAATTGTAGTAAACAATGGTATTGTACTAATTGATTACATTGACCTAACTCGGAAACGCAAACGAGAAGAACTTGGTTATTCAGAAAAAGCTTTCTTACCCAAACAGGTTCAGATTGATGCACTGGTAGAAGCCGGTAAAACCCGTTTACGCCCGGTATTGCTAACAGCAATTACAACTGTTTTAGGGTTGCTGCCACTGGCCATTGGGTTAAACTTTAACTTCTTTACGTTATACTCGCGTTTCGATCCGCAGATTACCATCGGCGGCGAAAGTGTGGCTTTCTGGGGGCCAATGTCGTGGACCGTAATTTTTGGTCTTACCTTTGCCACTTTCTTAACGCTGTTACTGTCTCCGGTAATGTATATGATTACAATCCGGATAAATTATACCATAAAAAAATGGACCGGTACTTTACCGGAAAATAATGTTCATGCAAAACCTGAAGTGTCGGAATAAACCGATGCTTTTAAAAGAAAACGGGTGGTCGCTTTGGCTACCCGTTTTTTTAAATAAAATTCTTATCCTTCCCTGCCAGCATCCTTTATTCACATCTTTTGTAATAAATGGTTCTATAAGAGTTTCGTCCGGAACATCCAACAAGCTCGGTTCAACTATCTCCGCCGGCCGATTAAAATTGTGACATTATAACTTTCAGCGCCTTTTTTTGCAATCGTTACATCAGTGGACGGCCTCTTTTGGGCTTTACCCGGAGTTGAAATAAATCCTTAGTGAGAACGGGAAGCTCCGAGTGTGCGAGGAGATCACCCGTCCGAACTTAGGTTTTATGAAAACGGAGGGTGAAGATCAAAAGCAGCCTTGAATTTTCTGCTTCGTCTTTGCTTTAAGGCAAAGATGAAGGCCGTTGGCAGGCAGAAAATTCCATTAGTTTTATTGTAGCCCCAAACCGTAGTTCACGTGATTTGACGGGATCCCTGATTACGCTGATTCCCGCTCATTGTAATTCTGCGTTATCTGCGTACCATATCGTAATATTCTTACAAAAACTCCTAAAGCAAAAAACATTTTTTGTCATGTAAGTAATCCCAAACGCCGACTAGCAAGCTTTTGAGCTTTTGGAGTACTCCCAAATGCTGACTGGCAATCTTTTCGGCTTTGGGACTAGTCCGAAACATCGGCTAGCAACTTTTTAAGCTTTGCACAACTCCCAAACAGCCGCTGGCAAACTTCCGGGCTTTGGTAATCTCCCAAGCCTTAACTAACAAATAGTTTAGTTTTCGCGATATTACTACACCAACGAATCGCCCTTTTGTATACGTACATCGGTAACAAATTTCTTTACCTGGTCCTCATCCTCACGACGACATATCATTAATGTATCGTTTGATTCAGCAATAATAAAACCATCCATTCCGTGAATTACAGCCATCTTATCTTTCGAGATATCGACAATACAATTCTCAGTATCATACAGCATCACATTGTCTGCCCTTATTACATTTCCCAGCACATCTTTTTCCTTGTTCTCGTACAACGAGCTCCAGGTTCCTAAGTCGCTCCAACCAAAATCGGCCGTCAGCACATATACATTTTTTGCCTTTTCCATTATGCCATAATCAATTGAAATGGCCTGGCACTCCGAGTATGTTTTCCGAATAAAAGGTTCTTCGCTCGCCGTATTCATTTTCCCGCGGCCATGCTCAAATTTCAGGGCAATTTCGGTAAGATGCTGCTGTAGCGATTCAAGCATGGTAGCCAGCGAAGAGATAAAAATGCCGGAGTTCCAGTAGAACTCTCCACTTTCGATAAAAATCTTCGCCATTTCCTCGTTTGGCTTTTCGGTGAAGGTTTTTACTTTATACAGGTTTTCCAAATCGCGAAATTCTTTCTTGCGTTTCACCTGAATATAACCGTAACCGGTTTCGGGGCGATTGGGTTTAATACCAAGCGTTAGCAAAGCCGGTTTTTCAGCAACAAACTCCAATCCGTTGCGGATTTGCCTTTTAAACTCCTCCTCTTTCAGAATTAAATGATCTGACGGCGATACAATAATATTGGCATCCGGATCAATCAAAGCAATTTTATTAGCTGCATAAGCCAAACACGGTGCTGTATTCCGACGCAAGGGTTCCAGTAAGATCTGCTCGTCGTTTAGCTCCGGAAGCTGCGCTTTTACAAGGTCTTTGTACAAAATATTTGTAACTACAATAAAATTTTCTTTAGGAACGATCTCCTGAAACCGCTCGTATGCTTGCTGAATAAAGGTCTTACCTGTTCCTAAAATATCTAAAAATTGTTTTGGGCGCGCTGTACGGCTAAGTGGCCAAAACCGACTTCCTACTCCACCCGCCATAATCACACAAAAATTGTTAGCCATCTGAATGTGTTTTGTTCGTAATATCAATCTGTACTAAGATTGTAACTTTGAAAATACGGAATTATTTTGTTATTGTTGCCTCAGCCCGATTCAAATTCATAAAAATTTTGTTTCCGGTTATTAAGTTGTAATTTTAGCCGAATACATTAGTAAGAAACTTTAAACAATGGGTTTTTTCTTTCATATAGGCCGATATTTTTCGATGCTGAAACGGGTATTTGCCCGACCCGAGAAACACAAACTGTATATCAGGCAATTGTTTCACGAGATTGACAACCTGGGTGTAAACTCGGTAGGGATTGTTATCATCATTTCAATATTTATTGGCGGAATTATGACCATCCAGTTTGCCTACAGTATGGCGAATCCGATGTACCCGAAGGAGTTGGTAGGCTTGGGAACCCGCGATACTTTGTTACTCGAATTCTCATCAACCATGCTGGCGCTTATTATGGCCGGAAAAGTGGGATCTAATATCACTTCCGAGATTGGCACCATGCGCGTTACCGAACAAATCGATTCGCTGGAAATTATGGGTGTTAACTCGGCTAGTTTTCTTATTCTTCCCAAACTTATTGCAGTAGTTTTTATCTTTCCGTTCTTGTATATTATTAGTGTATTTTTTGGTTTGCTGGGCGGTTTGGTAACGGGCCCAATTGCCGGGGTAATAACCATCCCCGACTACATTAGTGGAATTCAGTGGTTGTTTTTCCCGTATTACATCACTTTCTCGATTATAAAATCGCTGTTTTTTGGATTTCTGGTGGCGTCGGTGCCGGCTTATTTTGGTTATTACGTGCAGGGTGGCGCACTTGAAGTGGGTAAAGCAAGTACAAAAGCTGTTGTAAATACAAATATCCTGATTCTGTTTTTCGACTTAATTTTAACCCGCCTGCTATTAACATGATTACACTTAAAAACATAATAAAAACATTCGATGGCAATACGGTTTTAAACAAAATTTCAACCGTATTCGAGCAGGGAAAAACAAACCTGATTATTGGACGAAGTGGTTCGGGGAAGACCGTTTTATTGAAAACAACACTAGGCCTTTTTGAGGCTGACAGTGGCGAAATTTGGTACAACGACCGCAATTTCACTCAAATGAATCATAAGAAACGTAAAATCCTGCGTCGCGAGGTTGGAATGGTTTTTCAGGGTGGTGCTTTGTTCGATAGTATTTCGGTGGAAGGTAATGTGCGCTTTCCGCTGGAAATGTTTACCCAGATGAGTTCAGCTGAAAGACAAAAACGTGTTGATTTTTGCCTCGATCATGTTAATATTGATAAACAAGCCTTTAAGCTTTCTCCAAGCGAGATTAGCGGTGGGATGCAAAAACGTGTAGCCATTGCACGTGCCATTGCACTAAATCCGAAATACCTGTTTTGCGACGAACCCAATTCAGGGCTCGATCCGGAAACAGCGACGGTTATCGATAAACTCATTCAAAACCTGACCAAAGAGTTTGATATGACCACCATTATCAACACCCACGACATGAATTCGGTGATTGAAATTGGAGAATCGGTTCTGTTTATCTCGCAAGGCGAAACGGAATGGAAAGGCACCAATAAGGAAATTCTAAACTCAGGCAACCAAAAACTGGATGATTTTATTTTTGCCAATAAACTTTATGCGCAAATGAAGAAGGGGCAATAGTTTCATTCAAATTATTTCATTCTTATTTTCTACCCTTTCCAAAGTATTGACTCTTTATTGAATTAAACTTATGCTATCTTTACCAAAAACATCGGAACCAGAACTTCGGTCTTTTGCCTTCCGACTTCAAACTTTTATCGCATGAACTACGAATGCCTTATTTGCCAGGTTAAAGGGCTGCAAAAACGTATGGACAAATACGAAATTGTGGAGGAAAAACGAAATGCAATTGTTAGTCAGGCTATTTCAAGTATTGCCGGCATTGACCTCGACGATAGTTACTCTCCCGAAATTACCCGTAATATTTTAAAGAAACTGGAGAAAGAATCGGAAATAAAAGATCCGTATGGCGCTGAAAAAAAGGAAAGCAACCAGGCACTGCTAAACCGCTACAGCGAGTTCAGGAAAAAGGTGAAAGAGTCGGACAATAAATTTGATACAGCATTACGCTACGCCATAGCTGGCAACATTATCGACTTTGGCCCAACGCATCATTTTGATGTGGATGGAACAATCGAGAAGGTCTTTCAAACCCAATTTGCCATTGATGATTCGGAAGCTTTGGAAGCCGAAATAAAAAAAGCGAAAACCATTTTATACCTGGGCGATAACTGCGGCGAAATTGTAATGGACAAACTATTCCTGGAAACGATTGATCACCCCAACGTGATATTTGCCGTTCGCGACCAACCCATTTTAAACGATGCTACTTTAAAAGAAGCTAAAGAAATAGGTTTGCAGAACGTTGCCACCTTAATCACAAATGGCGATGATGCACCTTCAACACTGTTACACCGTGTTAGTAAAGAGTTTCTGGAGATCTACCGTTCGGCTGATCTGATTATCTCAAAAGGCATGGGCAATTTTGAAGGTTTAATGGACGAAAGTGATCCTCGATTGTTTTATCTGTTAATGGTAAAATGCCCGATTATAGGCCAAAAAGTGGGTGCTGAGAAAGGAGACTTTGTGGTAAAACGGAGTAAAGGGTAGAACACAAAGTCACCAAGACACTAAGAATAATGGCTTTATGTCTTTTTGCAAAAGTCCATTCAAAATTTTTGTGCTTAATGAGGAGATGACAAAGATGCTGAAACGAGTTCAGCATGACGTATTAGGTCATGCCTCCCCTACTCGCTAAAAACGTCACCCTGAGCTTGTTTCAGGGTCTTGCTCAAAATTTTGTCTTTGGAAACGAAGAAAGGAATCTGTATCGAACCATCGCGAACTACAGATTTCTCAGTCGTTCCTCCATCGAAATGACAACTTAACTACTTTTTAGGCTCGAGCGTGATTACCGGAATAATCAACTCTTCCATTGATATTCCTCCGTGCTGGAAAGTATCTTTGTAATAATTCGCGTAATAATTGTAATTGTTCGGATAGGCGAAAAAATCGGTTCCCTGTGCAAAAACATAGCTGGTACTCACATTCCGCGACGGCAAAAATATACTTCTTGGATCGCGAACTTCAAATACATTTTTCGATTTGAAGTTTAAATTCTTACCCAGTTTATAACGTAGGTTGGTATTGGTTTCGCGGTCGCCAATAATTTTTACAGGATTTTCAACACGTATCGCACCGTGGTCGGTAGTAATTACCACCCGGATATCTTCATCGGCAAGCAACTTTAGCAACTCCAGTAACGATGAGTTTTTAAACCAGCTTAAAGTTAAGGAGCGATAGGCCTTTTCGTTGTTGGCCAATTCGCGTATCATGTCCATTTCGGTACGGGCATGCGAAATCATATCCACAAAATTTACCACCATCACCGAAAGGTCGTTTTTCAGAATATTATTCAGATTATCCTGCACCCAACGCTCTTTTTTAGCACCTGACCCCTTTTCAAAATACAGGCTTTCTTTGCGCGAAAATCGATCTAACTGCGTGTGTAACAACTCTTGCTCATTTCTGTTTTTGTGTCCTTCATTATCATCATCGAGCCACAATTGCGGGTATAACTTTTCAATTTCAGAAGGCATTAACCCTGCAAACATAGCGTTACGGGCATACATTGTTGCAGTGGGCAAAATTCCGCAGTACAGATCTTCGGTAAGGGTACGGAAGTAGGTATTAATTTCGGGGCTTAATATCCGCCACTGGTCGTAACGCAGGTTGTCTATTATCAGTACAAAGGTTTTTTTACCATCGTTGAGATGCGGAAAAACACGGTGCTTGAAAATATCAGTCGACAACATCGGGCGATCTTCAAAATCGGTAGTAAACCAATCCTGATAATTTTCTTTTATAAACCGGAAAAAAGCTTTGTTGGCTTCCTCTTTCTGCATGGTCAGAATCTCATCCATGGCTGAATCTTCCGACTCGCTTAATTCCAGCTCCCAATACACCAGCTGCCGGTAAATATCTTTCCACTCGTCAAAAGTAAGGCGGTCGTTCAATTTCATCCCAATCTGGGCAAATTGCATCTGGTATTTCGATGTTGTTTGCTCAGTAACCAGTCGTTTCTGGTCGATGTTCTTTTTCAGCGTCAATAAAATCTGTTTCGGGTTTACCGGTTTTATCAGGTAATCGGAAATCTTTGCGCCAACTGCCTCATCCATAATATTTTCCTCTTCGCTTTTGGTAATCATTACCACCGGTACATTGGGCGCTATATCTTTAATTTTTGTCAGCGTTTCCAAACCGGTCATGCCCGGCATATTTTCATCGAGGAAAATAATATCGAAATACCCCGATTCCACTTTCTCAATAGCATCGAGTCCGTTGGTGGCGGTTTCTACTTCGTATCCTTTTTCCTGCAGAAATATAATGTGTGCACGCAGGAGATCTATTTCGTCGTCTGTCCAAAGTATTCTTGGCTTGTTCATGTGTAATTCTTTTTGTTTTCTATTTCTGTTTTCTAATGTCCTAATCAATTAAAAGAAGTGTCGTGTCATGTCTGAAATGACGGTTAAGTTGCAGTTATTTTTTTGAATTTTACGAAATCATAAAAAGTAAGCATAGCCATAGCTACGTGAATCTTTTTATGATGAGCAAAAACGAAAAAGAACAAAACTTGGGCCGTTAGAGCAGGCATGACACAACACTACCTAAAGGTAACAACAAAAAAGGTACCGTTAAAGTATGTGCTTAACAAACTTTAAGAGTTCTGTTCCAACGTTATCAATCGCAAAAAATTAATGCGAAACGATGACTATTTCTCGAGGTATACCTTTTTGTAGAAGTCCATGTAGTCGGTAATGTTCTTCTCGCGGAGGAAAATTTCGAAGTTCTCATCCGAAATAAGGAAATTACGGTACTGGGCAGTTCCAAGCGGGTCGAACAAATCGCGGTTACGCACCACCACACTAAAGTACAGGCGAGCCGTTGCCTGGTCTTCCATCCCTTTTACAATAATCAGTTGGCGAACCTGATCGAGTTGTTGTTCTTCGATGGTAAAGCCTGAGTTGGCAAAATTCGACTGGTTATATTGTTGAATTCCTTTTATAAAAGCATCTTTAAATACACCTACTGCTGGAATTACGAACACAATACGGTGTGGGCCTTCAATTTCCTGGTTGTAAGGTAAATCTTCTATTGAGGTATCGTCTGCCTCAACAGCCGGTAATGGTTCTGCTGCCTGCGTAGTTGTTGGTTGAGTTGTAGTCTGACTTTCAGCCGCCGATGACGAACTGGAAGCCCTGCGCTGGATGTAATTGTTGCGGAAGAAAGTGATGTACTGATCCACTTTATTCTCGTCGAGCAAAGTCTCCAGGTTTTCATCCGTAATAAGGAAGTTGCGATACGTTGATTGTCCGAGCGGCTCAAACAAACTACGTGTGGTATTTGCCCTGCGGAAATACGACATCGATTCGTTCAGCGCAGGTATTCCGTGAATAACCAGCAACTGGTAATCGCCCACTTCTTTTACTTGTAGCGCCAGATTCCATGACCGGAACTCGTCGCGGTTAAAGTCAGCAAATCCTCGCATTAACGGTCGCAGCGAAAGACCTTTGTCTTTAACAGCAATCACAAAATTCTGGGTGGTATCAACGGTGGTATTATACAATCCTTGCGGCCCGGATTTTACCGTTACGAAAGTCCCTCGTTCTTTCAGCGCATTATCTTCTGCTTCGGCACGCGCCATTAGCTCTTCAGGCGAAATATCCATTTCGTCGTCAGAGAAATTTGAGCGGATAAAACGGCTGTAATTTTTCACAAAGAACTTCATATAATCGGCCGTTGAACGTTCTTGCATAACCGCGCGGTAATTAGTCGACGATATTACAAAGTTCATGTAATCAATGCCCTGTAAGGTTTTGAAAACAGAAGCTTTTCGGATAATCGCTCCATGATAAATCAGTGCATTCTCTTTGTTGGTCATTGAGCGCACCAGCACAAAAGCCAGTTTGTCATCGAGGTATTCTGTTTCAATATCGTAATCAATTTTTGTGTAATGATCGATGTTATAATTGGCAATGTCAAACTTTAGGCGATTCAAATCAATATCATCCTCATCTTCGCGTGGATAAGCAATTACAAAGTAATGCAACAGATCTTCGTCGTAACTGAACTTCCCACCAAACTCGTCATCAGCCATAAAGTTTTCGGGCAACAATTCTTCATTTTGAATCTCTTCGCTGATGTAACCCATTTCCACCAGTTTCTGGTAGTCGGTGAGCGTACTGTCCTGAATAAGCGTAAGTATTTCCTGTGCCAGCGGCGAAGGTTCTTTTGCCGGATATTGTGCCAAGTAGCCTTTTAGCAGGGCTTCAAAATTGTGAACATCGGTTAAAACTCCGTCGGCCACCATTTGCATAAAATCAATTTTTGGAACAATCACACTGTCCGGTTCCATGTTTTTCATTTGCCCGGTAAGCGACATTACATTCTGATACCTTCCCAGTTTGTAATTTCTGAAAGTCTCCTGATACAAGCGGTTCAGGCTATCCGTTTTGGCTGCCATCTCGACAAAGAAATTTGGATTTTGCAGAAACTGTGCAAACTTACTGTTCGGATAATCTGAAATAATGAGATTACGGTAATAATTTGATTTTGCAATATCGCCCATTAATTCGTACAAATCGTATAAATCGAAATAGGCCGACAGCAAGTAAATATTGTTTGGATAACGTTCTATCAGCTCCTCAAAAGCCTCGGCTGAACGTTCATAATCTTCAAATTCTGATTTGAATATTTTTCCGGCATTATACAGTGCATCGCGAATTCGCTCGTGCGACACCGTCATCAGCGAGTCGGTTAATGGCAAGTCCTGCGTATAGAATTCTTTTTTCAACGGATCCTGTATGCGCTGTTCTTCTTCCTCTGCTTCTGCCATTTCCTCGCCTTCTTCCATCGACATGGTATTCTTGTTCGAACGGCGCCAGTCGTCTTCCAGTGTTCGTCGTCCCCATTGTTGCTGAAAAGTCACCCGCCCATAGGTTACGGTTTGCGGATTGTAAAAATACCAGCCACCGCCACCCGAATTTCCCATTCCCATTCGGTAACGGTTTGAGCGATAGTAGCCTTGACTGCGTGCACCTTGCATCGACAGGTTTTCCATGTTTCGTTGACGTTCCTGCTCGGCTTTCATCAAACTGGCAATAAGTGCTTCTCGCTCTACATCGGGCATTTGTGCCACTCGTTGCAAACTATCTTCACGTTCAACGGTAAGGATGTTATCAACCAAACTGCTTAAACTTTTATAACGTGCCGACACATTTTCGTAATTTGGGTACGTTTCGTCGATAATGATCATCGCACTATCGTAATACGACTGCGCACCACGGTAATTCAAATCTTCAAAATAAATATCGGCCAGTGTTATCGACGACAGCGCCCGTTGGTACTGATTTTTAAAGCTGCTTGCTACCGATTGTTTGTAATTATCTTTAGCAACATCGCTGTTTCCTTCGCGGAAAAAGATATTACCTAAAGCATAATAGATCTGGTCGCGAAAATCGACATTCTTTTTGTCGCGCAGCATTTTATTTAACTGCTTTTTCAGATCTTCAATATTTCCTTCGCCCGAAAATACACCTGCAGCATTTATCATTGCATTAAAGGCCATGGTGTAATCAGGATTCATTTTGGTTACCTTTTTAAAGGCTGTCGCTGCGGCCTCATTCTGGCCAAGTTCCCGGTAGAGCTGAGCCACAATGTATTGCAAGCGGGCTTTATCCTTTTTCCAAAATGTTTTGTCAATAGCAATATCGAGCAAGCGAATGGCATTGTCATATTCAAATTGCTTTTTATAGTAGAACGCAGTGGCGATG